>CAVVLT010000021.1:0-97242 GCA_963749105.1 Bryobacterales bacterium
TGCAGTTCGCGCACATTGCGATTTCTCCGTGTTCGGTAAACTTCAGTGCGTTTCCAAGCAAATTCGTAACAACTTGTCGTAGGCGGCCAGGGTCGCCATGAACCAGCTCTGGGATGTCGGAGCTAAGGTCAGAGATGAGTTCGACTCCTTTCTCCCCGGCCTGCGAAGCGAATGTCCGAACCGTCTCTTCCAAGCTGTCGCGCAAGTCGAAGTCGATAAACTCTAACTCCAGTTTGTCGGCTTCGATTTTTGAGAAGTCGAGGATCTCGTTGATGGTGCTGAGCAGCGAATTGGCGGAAGCGTGTGCCATGGTAAGGAATTCCTGCCTCTCGCCCCGCTCTGTGCTTTCCATCGCCAAATCGATCATTCCCATAACGCCATTCATGGGAGTACGGATTTCGTGGCTCATATTCGCCAGGAACTGGCTCTTGGCGAGATTAGCGGCCTCTGCTGCTTCTTTAGAGGCCAGCAACTCGACCGTGCGTTCCTCTACACGGCGCTCCAATTCCGCGTGGTAGCGGGTCAAGGCTTGCTGAGCAGTTCGGCGCTCGGAAATGTCCAGGAAGGTTACTACTGCACCGATGACTGCGGATTTGGCATAAAGCGGGTACGACCAGTATTCGACAGGGAAGCAGGTGCCATTTTTCCGCCAGAAAACTTCAACATCGCGATGGATCTGCACACCCTGGCGGAAGGCTTGGTAAATGGCACAATCCTCCTTAGGAGTTGGCACCAGATCTTCCTGGGCATAGTGGCAGCAGTCGTGCATATTCAGCCCCAGAAGCTCACTTTGGTTTTCGTAACCCAGTAGACGTGCGCAGGCCAGGTTGGCAAAGGTGCAGTTGCCTTTCATGTCGATGCCGTAAATTCCTTCGGCGGTGGAAGAAAGCAACAGTTCTAGTTGCTGTTCCCGCTGGTGTAGCAGATCTGCCGTATGCCTCCGGTCAGTCACGTCCCGGTGGTACGCGGCCACAAGCGGCTTATCCTTGTCGGAGTACTCGACGAAGGCTACATCGACAATCAGGTTCTCGCTGACCGACATTTCCTTGGTCTGGCCCGCCAACGGGTGCTTACCGGTAGAGCGAAACACGTGCATGAGTTGGGCGAAGCGGGAACGTTCTAGTCCATCGGGAATAAGCGTACTGTAGGGTAGGCCGATTAGGTCTTGTCGGCGGCGGTCGAACATCCTCTCTGCGTTAGCATTTACGCGAATAATGTCCCCCCGATTATCGAAAACTACGATGCCGTCCGATGCTAACTCTAATAAGCCGTCAAGTTGCCCAGTCTCCTGCTTTTGCGCTCCTGTGAGAAAGTGTTTTAGGGTGGCGAACATGGCAGGCTTATCCGGTGCAAGTGTGCTCTGTTTGCTTATCGGCAACTGTACCGTCGATTTTTAAGTGGAGGCTCCACTTTTGAGGTTGGTGACGGATTCTCCGTCCCTGGAGTTTGGACATTTCCAGGGATGCTTTTGTTTATTGAGCATAAAGCACGGCACTGCGTGGCCGATGAGTTTTATGTATGCCAACCAGTTCTTCCTCAGGGCTTGTTTCTTTGGTCTATTTCAGCCGGGCAGCTAGACCCTTGAGCGCAAACGCCCTGCATCATCTACTGCGAACATCACGCGAAAGGAATACCCAACGCGGCATCACAGGCATGTTGCTCTATAGCAATGGGAATTTTTTGCAGGTTATAGAAGGCACGGATTCAAGCATCACGGAGTTGATGGCTAAAGTCGGGAAGGATCTGCGACATCACAGTCTGAGTCGGCTTGCGGTAAGACCGATAGAGAAAAGGGAATTTTCGGAATGGTCGATGGCATTTTGCGACGTTAGTCAACGCGCCGAAAGCGGTTTCAGTGCGTTCCTTGAAGCTGGTTTCAACGACGAGGAGTTCCAAAAGAAGTCCGAGTTGGTTTATCGCTTACTCCCACAATTTAAAGCGGATTACAGTGAGGCGCAAGACACCACATTGGTCGCCGCTTGAACAGCCGGGAACGTGGGTCCATCAACTTGATGGCTTGCACTTTGTCACGGACTTTGTGTGTGCCAGGGGCGGTATCGGTCGTGCAGGATGTCAGGCTGGCACAAACAGTTTTGGATGAAGCGATGCGCCAAGTGAGGCACTGACTTGGATTTTACATTTGGATAATAGAAGTTGAGATTGACATCCGTCGTTTACAGCAGCTCGGCAGTGAAAAGCTTTCCTGAAGAAGAACTTTTGGTTCTACTAGAGCAAAGTCGTGACAACAACATGCGTCTTGGCATCACCGGTATGTTGCTTTACAAGGATCTTGATTTCATGCAGGTCATCGAAGGTGAGGAGAACACGGTGCGAAAACTCTCTTCAAGGATTGAAAGGGATCGCAGGCATCAGGGTTATACCGAATTAAGATGGGAAGTCATTCGGGAACGTCGATTTCCTGATTGGTCGATGGGCTTTAGGAATCTTAAGAATATCGACGTTGAACAAATACCCGGATATAGCCCGTTCATGGATGAGCCGCTGACTTCGCAGCGTTTCAAGACGGACCCTTCCCGAGCAGAGAAGTTGCTTTTGCTTTTTCGCGAGAAGCGAACGTAGGCGAGGCATCGATTTCGCACAGTTGAAGTTTGAAGCCTCTCGCGTCGGGATGGCAGCAGTCTTGAAGTGCTGTTATCATAAACCGGCCAACTTGAACGACGCGTTACGGCCTGCACAGTTACTCACCTACCATTCGTGGGCTTTATCGCGAGGCTTCGCCCTCGCCAGTTTCCCGGCTCGGACGCTCGCAAGCTACCAAGTTCAACCCACAACCTCCTTGGGTAGGTCCTTCCCCCACTGGCGATTTGCGCTGTTGAGGCGCACCCGGTAAGCGCGTTTACCGCCACAATCGTAGTGTTGGTTGCTAGCGTGGAGCCATCGTTCCAATCGAACTGGCCATCGGTTCGCGAGCGGCCATTGTGTTGCTCCTTTGCGTTTCTTCGGCAAGTGCGGCGGTGAATCTATTGCCATTCGAGGCGGCTGGGCAGTCGTCACAAGAAGTTTCAGGGCCGTGTACCGTGGCCGTAGAAGGCCTTCGCTATCCGCCTGCCGCCGAGACGGCGCGTAACCGAACATGAATCTCAAGTTAAGCACTCGCGGTCTCTCCCGTTGATCTTTTGATCTGCACGACCCATCCAAAGTCACTTCCTTGGCGCGTCTGATGCTTGACCGTTGCAGATTCAACTCATTTACAGGAAAAGGTGACTCGCTAAACATATTTACAGCGAGATAACTCATTCCGCCTCGCGGAACGGTATTACTGATTGTGTGTTCTATGCAGTTGACTCACGAACGCACGGAGAAAAAATCTAATGGAAAACAAAACTGATTCCTTTCGCGTTGTGAGGATTAATCTGAATGAGGGTGTTGCACAGTACAAATACTTTGCCACCCGCGAAGAGTGCTTAACCTCCATTGCAGAAACGGGGAACGGTTGGCTACAGCAACTGATCCACCCCGATCCCACCGATAATGGCTGGTACTGGCAAACCGCTATGAATGATCGCGAGCAATTGGAAGAGATCATCGCCTCCTACAGCCTCACTTATAATTTCGGACCCGGTATCGCCCAAATCATCACAGAAATCACTGGCCATCGGGTTGAGATGGCGGAAGACGTTCACGACCTTTGCGCATCACTTACAGATCTCCAGCTCAAAGCCGTAGCGGACAAGTGTCAACACGAACACCTTGCCCGGATCAATGAAGCATCGGACGAAGCCGCTCACTTGCAACGTGAATACTGGGGTGCTCTGGAGGAAGTTGAGGCGCTCATTGGCTTTCACATTAGCGATAAACGAAGATTGGACGTAGGCAATTTCAGCTCGATTGCCGAAGCGAAAGTGAGGTACAGCTATTTTGCCAAAGATCTATTAAAGAAGGCTCATTCTTGATGGCCAGAAAAACAAATCCCGACTTCTCATGGTTAGAAGCCGGGCTTTTGATGCCGGGATTAGGGCTGGTGGCGGTCCCGCCCGTTCGTTAAGTTTAGTTCACCAAACGACTGTCACTACCGTCGTTATTTTCGGCGCGGTCATCGGGTTCATTATCGAGGGTGAATTCATCGTCAGCGCCAGCAAAACATCACTGTCATTCGATTCGGCGAATTAGGCGTGACGGCTCATCGGGGGATGCTGATTTAAGAAATTGAGCATCTGGCAAATTACCTCGCACGCAGCCGCACACGCATGCGGGAACTGAGAGACAATCAACTGCGAACCGCTCTGCCGCGCCGTCGCTGCTCCCGTTGGACAGTCTAAATGCGCTCAGATGCTTCGGAAGCCAGGCTTCTACAACCATGGGCCCGTTCAATCGGCAACTTCAATTGCCGTTTAAACCGCGCTAAGTGGACCTGGCTCACCCCGAGAACTCTGAACGTCCAGGCTGCTTTCATGGGCCCGGCTTAGCCACGAAGTGCCCGCCTTACCCTAAGCGATTCGCCAATTTGCGGCGCAACCCGATTCAGTAGAGGAGGCCACCTGGTCCGAATATAAATAGTAAGGAGACAATCAAGATGAAATTCGTTTGGGAATACGTATCGCCTGGAGTTTGGCTCTGCAACGAAGGAAGTGGCACGTGTAGTGGACTGGTGAAACCCGGCGAGCGTGGCAATTATCTGGCGAGCGTCTCTAGGAATGGCTCTCAAATATCCGAACCTTTGACTTTTTCCAGCCTCGAAGGGGCTAAGCTAGCGGTCAATATTCAATTGGAAAAGATGGGAGCCTGATTGATTCAATACTATGGATTCCATAGAGCCGCAGCCAACGGATTTTCCGCGAACAAAATGTATTGGCCAATACTTCGGCTTACAGTTGGTCTCATCGAGCCTTTGGCATACCCTCAGTGAAAAGCGCAAGGGAATGTCAGTGTGGTGGCGCGTGGCCAGTGCCCGTGATCAATACGATCCACAAGATCAGGGCTTCTTACTGAGCTTCATGATCACATGGATCGGGCTGATTTCACTTAGAGGCATCGGACGGCTACCTTGAGCGGCTGTCACTTCTGCAAGCTGTTTTCTTAAAGC
Source organism: Bryobacterales bacterium (assembly GCA_963749105.1). Taxonomy (GTDB): domain Bacteria; phylum Acidobacteriota; class Terriglobia; order Bryobacterales; family Bryobacteraceae; genus Bog-105. The sequence goes on from CAVVLT010000021.1 coordinate 5,045, forward strand.
CATGAAGACCACGTCTCTCGTCGTGTCTCCTCGCTGAACAGCAAAGACCCCCATAACAACCCACCCAATAGGCAGCACCAGATTTTCGGGTTCCTGGTAGATTGAGGTTACGCTTGCAGAAAGATCGGAAATGGTCGATTTGGGGCCGCCGATCCACGCGCCGATCTCCTCTCCGCTGATGCTATCTTTTGTCATTCCCCGAAGGTCCCAGCCATCGAAGATCCCCCGGAGGTAGACAAACTTGTACTCGTCGGACTCTAGATGACTCCAGAATCGACCGTTTTTCATTTGAAACGTCTGGTCTGGGCAATCGTTGGCCCAAATCGAGGTTGCAACGAGTACGAAAGCAACAAATGTTCTTTTCACTAAGACTCCTTTCCGAAAGCTGTATGCTCTAGCGACCCGGTTTGCGAAGTAGCCCAGTCCTGTTGATTCTCGGTTTGAGGCCGCGTCTGCCGAGGATACGTAGTTCGTTTACTAACCCCCCAATCGAGCCGGTAGTGATAGCAAGGCTCTTGTCGCGTCCCTCTGGAACAACGATCCACTCAAGTCCCTGACTGGGCACGCCACACAAACCGGCATTCAATACAACTCTTTCCTTTTCTGCTTCGCCTGGACTCTTAAATGTTCTTTCGTTGATGCTGGGCACATGCACTTTGTCTCTGGTGAGCAAGAGTCTATATATCTTCGCCATGACTACAGTTCAACACGGAAATCAGGTATGTGGCACTTTCTAGGTGAACCCTACTTGGACATGCTCGCCAGACTTCGGATTCCGAAAATCGGATTCCCGCCAATCCCATTCATGCCTAGACGGATGGATTTTAAACTTTAAACGGGTTGGAAGCGGGCGATCCATCGCCCGCTCAAAGGCACTAAATGAAGCGAGAGGCAATTGATGTTGCCGCACCTAATAGCGCGATGAAAGCATTCCAAAACGACGCTTTCTTGTTCAGTCTGATCTTTCATAGGTGCGGGGTAGATGGTGTCGTTGTCGATATGATGCCCATCGGCATCATCCCACTCTTTAATTGTTGGTCTAGTCGAGTCATACCAATACCAAGCAGCAACGAATCCAGCTATCGAAGTTGCTACGGCAGGAGGGCGGCCCTGATGTGCACTGACAGGGCCGCGACACAAACTCGCCGCACGGGATCTACAATTGCAAACCCTGCACAATCACCTGCTCACTTTCCGCAAGCAAACTCTTCAACCACGCCAGTCTTTCCGCATCGTCTTCAATAAAACCATTCGACTCGCGTACACCCTTTTCAGGGCTGAAAAAATCCAACTCATGGATGGAAGCGGAATCGACGGCGAATATCACGCATTCGGCTTCCTCTCGGCTGTCGTCATAGAAAAGAATATCTTCACGAGGTACAACCGCCGACAAGACCAGCGGCTCCCCTTTCCAACTCTTGACCCTTCGCGCAAACCACACCGCAACATCACGGCGAAGTGTCCAGGAGATGCCAGGAAGCCCCCACCTGTGTATGCCGCGCCACACTTGAACCGTTTCTGGCAAACCTTCAGGGAGTGGGCATTTTGTCGCTTTGAACATTGCTTTTAGCCGCGTCCTACTTCCTGCGGCGGCCAAAACCTCTTCATCATTTTTGCTCCAGGCTCCGCCGAGCACGGCCCGTTGAGTGACCGAAGAGGCTTGGCGCAGGTAGAAAAACACAGCAAGATCTCCGCGAAGCTCGTTTGGAGCGGCGAACACTAGCGACTCCGCCGCCTCCACATCGCCCTGTAACGCCGGAGTCAGGTGATCGAGCGCCCAGGGTGGCAGGCGGTGGCGAAGCTCGTCCTCTAGTACTAGTGACTGCTGGTATAGGCGACTGTTGCGCTTATGGCATTCGTTCGGTGTCTTATTACGCCTGGGTGTGGTGGCTAACGGTAAGGTGACTGTCGATGTTGCGGCGGCGCTCATGATCGCCGTGTCTTTGTGATTCATGAGAAGCTAATACCGACATGAAATCGCGTTTGATTATGAGGATTATTCTGATGCCTTCTCTTCTCCGGCCTGACAGCCTCAAGCTCAGAGGCGCGGGACAGTGCCTTTGCTGCGAGGCTGCTTGCTTCAGCTATTCACAACCATCACAACCTTCACAAAGTGTTATTCGCAACATCACTCGGTCGATGGAGTTGTAAAGCCGATCCCGGCGTTAATTTAAAGAAGCTCTGACTGAGTTTTATGAAGGTTGAAAGTGAACTTCGATGTTCAACCTTCATCAAGGGCGCTTCAGTCCTCTTCACCAGGTTGTCTATATTGCTGAAGATCAACCTCATCAAATCCAGCGTGATTGGTGGGTTGTGCTAACAGGATGGTGAAGACCGGTGCTACCTGAAAAAACGTGACAAGGCTGGTCCATCTTCTTACTGTTGTTGGCCTTCACCGTGACACCACTCTGGTGTGTGTCGAAAGTGAGAGGGTACTGGTGGAGCCTCAACCATATTGAGGTTGTTGTCGCATCGCTTTAGTGATCGCCACTCCTTGAATCGCGGCTGGCAAACGGTCATTGTGAAGTCGCAAGCCCATCTCGGCACTCAATGAGATTGCGACTGGGCATCGTATTGATCAATACATCCTTCACTCAGCGCTCTATAAACGAGGCGAACCTTCAGAACTTCTTTAGCCATTGCCGCGACTCCGGCCCGCCTGAACCCACGATCACGGGCTCGCTGAATTTGTGACTCAACTCAGTTCATTTACTTTCGTGGGCCCGCTGAATTGTGTGACGCAATGCCGCCTAGTTGAGTTCACGTCGCGAGTTTTAAACATGACGCCGCAGCATGAAGTTACCGATCCTAAGCCAATACGGAAACAATTAATCGCCTGTTGCCGCCAGCCCACTAACCCCAGTCGTATCAGGGCCGTAGAGGTAATACGGGCGGCGTGGCTGGCGGAAATGGCGCTACCTTCCCCTAACGCCGTAGTTGCCACACAACAACAACAACAAAGTTCTCTAAATAAGCGCCAGGCTCCGCCAGCCGCCAGCCAACCCGCGTGAAATGAAGAGAGCCTGATTACGGCGCTAGCAGCAATCAGGCTCAAGAAGTGCACGGCGCTAACGGGTTACTTCGACGGCTTCATCCACCGCCGTTCCGTCTCGGTCTTCTTCAGCTTCCAGCCGTACTTCGTGAGTATCTTGGCCACGCGCCGTGTTTCCGCCGTCCCGATTTCTTTGTCCGTGAAACCCAGTGCCGTGTTGAGAATTGCGCGAACCGTGGTGAACTCTTTTACCGGCTTCCAGGAATTCCGTCACTGGCACTTCCCACTCGTCCACTACCATTCGGGCTTGTTGTTCTTCGGCAGCGAGAGCGCTCTCTTCCGCATTTAGCAGGGTGGATTCGCCGAGCCTGTACCTAGCAACCGCTTCCGCCCAAAGTTGGTCGCGGTCACGCAATACACCGTCGCGGTCGAGTTTCAGTTTACCGGCGACGTTGATGAAACCGTTCACCGTAATTGGGTTGAAACGTCTATTGCCGCTTTCATCTGACAAATAGGTTGGTTGGTTTGTTCCACCCCAGAGCACGGCTGACCGCTTATGGTCGATGTGATCACGCCGGTGTGACTTACGGTAAGTATCAACGCGCTGAGTGATGAACGCCTTCAAGGCGTTTGTCTCCGCCTTGGTCACTGTCAGCATCTCAGCAAATTCCGCAATCCACCGGCCTTCCAGCGACACCGTCATGTCTTTGTCGATGTCAGTGGTCTGTATCGTCACGGTCCACTCGGGGACAGGGCAGAGAGCAAGCATGATGGCATTCTTGCCTACTTCTTGCGGGCCTTCCAGAACAATCATCCAATCAGCCGCACAACCCGGATCAATACCGCGTGCCGCCGCTTGAATCAGCCATTTCGAACCAACCGCCCGAGTGTACAGGTTGTCTTCGGCGTGCATATAAGTATGGAGCCATTGATCGATGCGAAGGACGCCGTCCCAGGTCAAGGAGTCCAAGTAATTCGCGATTGGGTTATAGCGATTGTGGTAGCCGACTGTTCGGACCGCGTCGTACATCAGGCCGGTACCGAAGTCTTCACAAAGGACCTTGTTTAACACGACGCGAAGCTGTAGCATTTCATTCTCTTTGATCTTCTGACCTTTAGAGAACTTCTGTTGATCCGGTCCGAAATCCACGTCCCGTGTGAATTCCATTTCATCAGTCAGATCGTTCAGCGCGATTGCGCCGTCTTTTAGCGGTGGTGCCTGTTCGATTGCGCGGGCTACATTTAACAGCGTCTTAGCGATTTCGTGCTTGCTGTTAATGTCGAACTCGATCTCCTTCCAGCCCGCTTCAGCGGTTTGTTGTTCTTCGGCTTTGCCACTTAGTTTGGACAGCGCGGCGTTTACGTCGCTGGCTGTCGGTTGTTTATCAACTTTAGAATTGCTCAAATGAGCCTCCTTACAAAATGCCCGTGAGTGATCGCTCACGGGGTACTACACCCAAGCCCGCTCAAGTTTGTTCCTTCAGCGGGATGTCATCGAATGCTGGCCCATGATTTTTTGAACGAGGCGTTAATTGTTTCCACTTGCGCCAGTTCCTCCTCAGCCCGGAGGTTTGGTCTGCCGGGGTCGAAATCAAACTTCTTTACTGTGTCCTTCGCGATCCGCCACAGCTCGCTGTCCAACTTGTCGTCGTACCCCCGGTAGTCGGCGTACAGTTTCAGCGCTTCAAAGAGTTCGTCAACGTTCAAGCCGTTATCAACCCGCGCTCGCAAGGCGAAGAACAGAAGATCCTGATGCCGCCCACCAGGCCGCGCTGACGCTGGTAACCGCTCAATCGAAACGATCTTCTCTATCAGCCACGTCGGCGCTGGCGGGATTAGACCCCGGCCAAGGTTCCAATCTGGTTCACCGTTCTTGAACAGGTACGGTGTGCCTGTGAGCGGATGAATGGACGGCGGAACGATCAACAGCCGGTTGCCGGTCCACACGTCTACGCCGGGAGCTATCGACTGTCGCGGCCTCTGATCACCGCGTCACCATCGATGCACATGTAGAGGTGAACGCCATCCGTTGGTGTCAGCACCGTTAACCCGTCTGGGACGGTCTGACCTTTGATGAGTTCGATCCAATGTTTAGGCCCGTCGTGCCGCGCATCTTGATCGACCACCAGAGTGTTATCGCCGGGAACGACAGCGACGTTGAATCCTTCATACGGTCCTTGCCACCATTCAATGATTTGCGCTTCATCAGTGGTGGCGCGTTCATAGGTTCCGTCTATTCCCTTGCGGCCCACTGCTGGCACCACGCGGAAACCCAGCCGGGCAAAGTTGAGCGCTCATTCAAGAAACGTCACATGAACCAGTACCGGGATTGTGCCGGGTCTGACGTTATGCCGTAAGAATTATTTTTCGCGTGGGCCGAATACGAACAAATTCGGTTTACGTATCGCATTTCTGCCCCGCAAATCCGGTACTTCCTTAATAGGCACGCTGGACGTACCTGAGAAAGAAGCTCGTTACACAACCATGAATATCGATCTGACACCAAGAGAGCGCTTAATGATTCTCGCTCTTCAAAACTCCCCTGAGCCCATGACGTTGCTGCAATTGATGCAACGAACCGGCTTTAAATCCACACAACCGTTTCGCGTTTCACTGCGCTATCTAGTCGGCACCGGCGACCTGAAGGAAAGTGTGAACGGCGATGGAGAAGCTGTCTACAGTTGTTCACCGGAACAGCCTGCCGTTCTCCCCTCTACCCGCAAGGTTGTTCAGAAGGCTGTGATCACGCCGGTGATGAAGGTGAAACCCCAGCGTAGAGAAGCGACGGCGGCATGCTAACAGCTCCGCAGTCCGTCCTCTATATAGACCCTGAGACCCGCAACGAGTTGGATCTCAGGGAAGTGGTCATTACCGTTACGCCGAGAGCGCGGAGATTCTATTGTTGCCCTGGGCCCTTAACGATGGTGAAGCTGGATGCGATGATCTCACGAAGGGTGATGTCTCGGACCGCTTAGTTAAATTGCTGACAGACCCATACATCACGGTCGCCTCCTGGGGCGCATTTGATTACGTCATCCTGAATGAAAAGTTCTTCAAGCCACGGGGTCTGCTGTTGGAACCTGAACGATACTACGATCTCAGCGCCCATTCACAAATGCTGTCATGCGCCGCCGAGTTGAAGGCGGCGTGTAATCAACTCGGCGTTGGTAAAGACAAAAGGAAAGATGCCTCGGGTAAACGGCTGATCCGACTCTTCAGCCAGCCTCAAAAGGCGACAAAGAAGCAAATCGCTGCTGGCAGGCCCGCTTCTTTCTTCATCACACCTGAACAGCGGCCTGAAGAGTGGACGGCATTTAAACAATACGCTGTTCAGGACATCATAGCGGCACGGGCCTGCCACAAAATTCTGGACACGCTTTGTGAATGGCCGCTGAATGAACGACAAGTCTATATAGACATGTTGCGCCAAAACGATCACGGTTTACCGATTGATAGAGTTCTGATGAACAACGCGCAAACCTTGCTAACCTCTGTTCACGCTAACGTATTGGCCAGGTTCAAAGCGGTCACCAATATAGACAGCTTCAACAAAATCGCGAAGATCAAGGCGTGGTGCGGTGAACAGGGTTTCCCGGTGGAGTCTCTACGTGAAGCTGCTCTGGTCGCCTTCCTAAAGAAGAAGGACAGTATCCCAGAAGCTGTGGTGAGAGTGTTTGAGCTACGTGGTGAACAACCCAAAGCAGCGATAAACAAATACAAGAAGGTGGCGAGCTACCTTTCTGATGACGGGATGCTCCGTGGTATGACGCGATATCACCGGGCCGGAACGGGCCGTTTCGCTGGCACGGGCCCGCAGATTCAGAATTTTCCTAAACCCGACGATTCACTCATCGCCGATCTAGACGTGCCGGAAGGTAAACATGATGAAATCCTTCTCGCGCGTGTCACAGAGATTGTTAATCATGTCCGTGAAGGGAAGCTCTATCCAGGCGTTGATCCGCACACTCAACTGAAGTCCATTGCGCGAGGCATCATACGAGCGCCTGAAGGCTATCAGCTTGTTGTGATGGACTTCGCCGGTGTAGAGAACCGCTACCTGGCTTGGGTGTCCGGCTGTGAACTCCAGTTGAAGGTCTATAGAGAAGGCGGATCTGTTTACACCCAGTTTGCGCTCTGAAGCTTTAGGTGCGACGACCCTTGAAGAAGCCAAGAGAATGAAAAAGTACGCGAAGGTAACCGTACTGGGTTGTGGCTACGGGATGGGTTGGCGTAGGTTCGTCGCCTGGGCAGCGGAATGGGGCCTGAAGGTCACCGAAGGTGAAGCCCAGCGCCTAGTGCAATCCTTCAGAACAGTTTACAAAGAGATTGAGTGGTCCTGGCGGGCTTTTGAACAGGCTGTGAACAGCGCTCTTCGAAGTGAAGGTGTGGTGGAAGTGTTGGGGCATGTTGTAGACGCCACCGACAAACGGGCAATGTCCATACAACTTCCTTCAGCAAGACGAATTTGGTACCAGGGTGCCGCGCTGGAGATTGTGAAGACCGAGCACGGTGCTGCTAGACAGTTCAGGTATAACGACAGGGAATTGAACAAAGGCGCTAACCGGATCTCAAGCTGGGGCGGAAAGATTGTAGAGAACATCACCCAGGCCGGGTGCCGGGACTTACTCACTGAAGCCATTCGGAAGTGCTACGAGCAGGGCATCACTGTTTTATGCAGTGTCCATGATGAAATCGTGTGTTTAGGCCGCACTCAAGAAGCTGAGGCAGTGAAGGCTCAACTGCACCGCATCATGAGGACGATGTCGGGGTGGTGTAGGGATCTTCCTATGGACGCAGACGGCTACATCTCACAGTTCTACCGCAAATAACGAATAAACAATTTGTTTCCATATCGTCTCATCGCGCCGGTAGTCGGGTATCTGTTCATAGCGGCATTCAAACGAATACCGACTCTATTTAGAAAGCAATATATGTCAGCTACAACAACTACAGGGTTCCGCATGACCACCAAAAGGTCAACGGCCAAAGGCGGTGGTTCATTCAAGCTCGATGTGAAGCCTACCGGATCACCACTAATGTCGAAGGGCTTCTATGCCGTTGAGATCACCGGCGTTGAGTCCGGTCTGACTGCCAAAACCAACAAGCCCAAGCTCACCGTCACACTCGATGTGAAGAATGAAGAGAACGAAGGTTGCGGCGTCCGTGTGTGGATCGGGGATTGGAATCCGCACATGTACATTAACCTTCTCGGTATCGCTGGTCTGTCGGTTGAGGAAGGTATTGCGTGCGTAGACGACTTGGTCGGCGTCACCGGCTACGCCTTCCTCGACCGAGAGACGAACAAAACAACGAATCAACCTGTGACCGTTGTGAAGAACCTAATCACCCGCAAACAGATGGAAGATTACGGGCACCCGATTCCATTTGAATTCGATCAATCCGGTGACTCCGAAGATGTGGAATCCATCGACGAAGAAATGGTTGATGAAACCGCCTAGTTTGCTATGTACGATTAACTCCCTGGATTCGACAAAAACTCCAGGGAGTTCTTCCTCAACCGTGGATCAGGAGGTAGTTGCGATGTGTTCAAACAGACAACGAGCTGTTGCCGCCGCCGTGAACGTGGCCTCCTATTGCGCCGGAGAGCGGCGCTACGACCCCATTGTTCGCAAAAGCAAAAACCAAGGGCGAATCCACTACAGTTTTCCGCAAGCGCCGGAAGAGGCCAGTGCGCTCCCACCACCGAAAAGAAAAGAGTTGAAAAAGATCGCGGAAGTGCGGGCCCACTACCGCCGACCAGGCAAGGGCCCATGCCACTACCACGGGTTAATCATCGTCTTGCTGTCTTGGGCAGCTAAGAAGTAAGCCGCTACGAATTCGCTATATAGAGAGCTGGGCCCTTCAAGAATGGTCGGGACCGGCCAATTCAACCGAGAAGCTTGCAAAGGCGCTGAAGGAGATGAACGTTCAATGGCTTGTCAATTGGAATTGGATTTCGGTGAAGAGAACGCGGTAGAGATTCTGGATGGTCTATTACCGTCCGCGATTGACCGCATCTACAACATGATGACCGATTCCGGCGCACGACCCCTAGTGGTTAGCCGCCTGATCGCCGGGGAAATTGCTTCGACGATTCGGGCAATGATGCACGGCGGCAAGGGTTGGCGGCGCGTTCCTTACCGTGATCTGATGAATCGAGTGAAAGGCTGCCGCGAGCTTCAACGCAATCTGCTGGGTTGTGAGAAGTCTTCAGTAGGAGATCACCTGGATATGGACGGGCCGCAATTCAGCTTCGTTTTCGAAAGGATTGTCGAACTATTCAGGACATCGCTGATGACGCCGGTGTTGATGATGACTTTGCGCGAAGTGTGATGGTTCGCTTTGACTCTCAAATTGCAGGCAATAATGAGCGGCTGCGGATTGAGCTTGGCAAACTTGGAGACGTTCAGCCTTTACCGCCCGCATCGAGCGCCGCCATCTCGCCATGCCGATCAGCCCCGCCTCCCCAAGCCTTGCGTTTGAGCATCAGTAAAAATTTTGAGTGCCGATAGTTGAGACAAGCGCATGTGCCCGAGTCGCCAACCGTTCTTGGTGCTGAAGGTCGGCTAGCGACTTCGCGGCAGGTGCCGCCTCCTGGCCAACCCCATCTGCCGTCAATAACTAAGTCATCGAAACTCAACCGCTCGCAACGGGTGAAAGGAGCTGGGCCGCGCGGAAAGCCGCGAAACTCACAGCAGCGCCGGTGCCTCGAACAAAAGGGTGTTGCGTAATGCCAACGCCGACACACGCGCGGAAGGAAACATTTCCAGTAAAGCCCGCGCCGGAAAGCACGTGGTGCAGATCGAAGGCGAACGCCTTAACAGGTTGTTAGCGATGAAGGAATTGGCGCTACTAATTTCCTATATAGCCGATCCTCAAGAAATGCTCCGGCCCGGCCCCACTTAACCGCGAGGTGCCGTTTTCAAATATTCAACTTTTTCGGTTTTCCTGGCACTGGGATTTCCTGCATCTCCATTCCTGCTTGCTCCTTTGACGGCTCCATCACCGGCAGTACACCAGATTGAAGGGCATCTTCGTCAGCGATGCGCCCAAGAATCCCTGTCCTGGCCAAAAATCGCCCCGCAGCAATAGCGCCATGAAACATCGATAGCAAATGAATTGACTTCCAGGCTTTGCCCAGAGCAGCGCCTTACAGTTGGGGCACATGAATTTCAGCCGTCCAGTTTTCTTCAGCTCCTTGCCCGGCTCCGCAATGCCGCGCGACTGCCAGCCGAGATTGAAGCCCTCAAGACTCACGAGTTTTGCACAGGAAAGCTGGAACGGTCCGCCATTTATTATGTAGTGGCTCATCTTTTCCCCTTGCTCCTTTCCACCCGGCTTGCCGGTGCTGCTTGGATAAAGGCCCACATGCTTCATTTGATGAGCCCATTCACCGTTATGGTAAGTGCGCCGCCCCGGATTACCGAATGTCCTTTGCCAAACATGCACCATCTCGTGAACTAATGTCGAAAGAATCTGTTCATCTGTTTTGTTTACGAACCCATCTGGATTAAGGGCGATCTCGTGAATGACGGCATTGCCGCCACGATCCTCATACATTTCCGCCGCGAAGTGGCCTATCATTTTGGGTTTTCGTTGAAGCGTCACCAAAACCTGAGGGAGTTTTGTTTCGAAAAGTTCTCGATTGAAGAACTCGTATGCGAGTTGAAACGCCTTGTACTCGCTGACTGTGTATGTCTTGTTAATGGCATCAGTGACGTTGCTGATCAATTCCGAAAGGATTGGGTCAAATTTGGTCAGGTCGATTTTCTTGGGGTCGAATGGTGACATCAAAGTCCTTCGTTGTTGGATCGTACATCCATGAATTCGCTTCGATTCTACATCAGAAATAAGTTGCAATCCATCAAAAAAAGGAGGATAGTTGGGCTAACCCGCGAAAAATGGCAAGCTTTGTAGCGTTTTGTCGTTTGATTTAGCACCAGCTCGAAAATGTCAATGTGGATCATGCAATCCATTATTAAGGGCAGTGAATCGCGAGAATCGTTGCATTTTTCGCATTGGGGCATTTGCCATTCCGGTGTTATCCAACGTGGCTTTCTATTTCGAAGGAGTTGCAAGCGTGAAATTACATAGCAAGGACCGAATGGAATCAAAATTATGGCAAAAGCTTTGTGAGTCCCCAGCGTACCGGGAATTGCTCACGAACGCCGATGTTATTCTTGGCGTTTTTGGTCCCGGAAACGAATCTGTGTTCTATGGCAGAGATCGGCTAAAGCAGATTGCTGAAGGCGATAAACCCGTCACGCTGAAGGTCGCGCGTGTCCTCATCGACGAGCGGACCGAGGACATAGAGGTGCTTTGCGCTTTTTGCCTGACTCAAAAGGGCAAAGACGAGTACATCAGTGGCAGTGGCAGCGCGTACATCGCTTGATGACAATGGACTACCGGTGCCGTCAATGCCCGGATCAACCCCGCTGCCGAATGGAGCGAGGCTGTAGCGCGTTCGACTCGTTGTCATCGTGTCGTGCGTAATCGAACAACCGGCGCAGCCGGACCACGCTCAAGATATAGCCACGACCCTCACCCTTGAAGAGCGCCGCTACAGGTAAGTGGAGGTGTGGGCAAAGGAGAAGACCTGATGGACATGACAGACGAACTCATTAGGGATGCTGAGATCATACTCGCATACTCAACCAAAGGTGGCCCGCCGCGAATGCTCTGGGGTCACACGCTTGTGATGCTCTCGGCGGGCGCACCGCTGCACCCCCGCAGATGCGTAGTCGCGATGCTTGCGCCAGAAGAAATTGATGCGTTCGCAGAGCGGATAGAAGAAATAAAATTTAGCGGGACCATCATGGACTTCCGTCCCGGCGAAGATACACTCCCCAAGCTGAAGGAAAAGTTCGACCGCACGAAGGCCGCAGCTCGGAGCGAGGCCACATCCGGTACCGTGCATTGAGTAGCGGGCCTTGTCGGTACGTCGCGCATGATCGCCACCATCGTTATGAAAAAGGAACAAAAAACGAATCGCGAAGCGCTTCCGTCGTTCCAGCGGGAGCAAAACCACCCAAATTACCAAATCCGAATTCCTGCAAGCCATTTCGGATCGACAGTTTCACCTAGCCTTTGGGTGATCACAAAAACAGAATGATTGCCAGGACGAACGCCCCTCCAAAAAAAGTTGGATCTCTATGAGTACCCCTCAACTCACCACTCCTGCCACAAACTGGCCACCGCAAGACTTCAAACTCGTGTCCCGTGTCTACGTGAACTCACTCCTTACCTGTAAAGTTGTCACGTGCAATTCCCGCGATCCACTGAGCATCGAGCGGGCGCGGTCCATCACCAATCCGTTGGACGACGACGCTGACTACACCTTCAGTGGGACGATCCGCGCCACGCCGGAAGTGGAGCCGGACCAATGGTTCATCGAAGTGCAACTCGGTAATCCAAAAATGGCCAACACTGATGTTGGCATTTTTGCGACCAACTCCATGAAAAAGCTTGCGCAAGATATCATTGACCAAGCGAAAGAGCAAGGGTACCAGAGTGATGCTGTCGGTGTGTACACAGTGGTGACTCAGCCGGATTTGATCGCGCAACTCGCAGCTCCACCAGTACAGACCCTCGTCGAAACAGTACCGGCCCCGGTGAAAAACTGGGCACCCGACAATTACCAACTCGATTCCTACGTTCTCACAAATGTAAACGGGGATTCCTTCGTTCTTTCCCTCAACGCGAATGATGAAAGAAGTGTCGAGTTCACCGAACAAGAGATGGGCGAAAAATATGAACTGGGTTTCGCCTACGCCGCACGAATCATTGCCAAGCCGCAAGAAGCGGAAGGGGAGTTCTGGATTGAAATGGAAGTGATTTCAAGCCCCGGACTCGGAGCCGCCCCACCGATCATCGAAAAGATCTTGAAAGCCATCTCAACAATTGCCATCGCGAAAGTGGCCCAACTTGGATACCCGGCTGACAAAGTCGTCACCTGGGTCGCGAATGTCCGGCTCGGCCTTGAGAAGATCGGGGACATCCCGGTTACCATTCACTAGAATCCAATCCCGCCTTGCAAACACATGAACCCGCTTCTGATATGGGAGCCGAGTGCATAGCAGCGGCTAGCTTGGGTAACCAACCAAAGGAGGAAGAAAGTGAGCTTGAGCGTAAGGGGTTTGCGCCCTGTGGTTTACCGCTGGCCCAATCTCGAAGAAAAAGATTTATATGAACAGTTACGCTTCGCAGCGGCCAGCAAACTGTGCACATAGCACGAGCACTTAGCGGGAGGAGGCTCGCTCTATTTCACGATTGGCGATGACCAAGTCACGATCCGCATCGCCGACCACGAAAATACCTCATCCCAATATGACGCGCCTGACTTCAATTTTGTGGATGACGAGATTACATCAGAGGATGTCGCTGAGATCATCGAAATGATCGGGTATCCTCGCCTGAGCAAGATCACCGCATTCGCCATGCATGTGGGATTGACAGTGCCAAAACTAAAAAAACTTTTGGCGGAAGAGTGTTACGAGGACGTTTGCGAAAACGAAGCGTACCCGAACACGTTCACCACGTTTGTCAGGGTAGCGCCCTCGCTCGATCTACTCGAAAAAGCCGGAGTGACTGATCGTATTCCCGTGCGGCAACAGCGGCGATCTGTCGAAGACTACAACGGTAGAATCTGCTGACCACCCTCTACTTCACCGCCTTTGCGGTCATCGCCCTCTTCGCCCGTGTGGCCGGGTGATGTTCATATTCTTCTGAGCCTATATTAATGACGGAAACACAAATACCGCAAACCAACTTTGAAAATCTCCGCGTCCTTCAGAGCCTCAACCCGTATGCGCCACCCGATTCACACGCGAAGGCGAATCGACGGAAGGCTGGGTTGGCGGTGCTGACGGCGGGCATGAGCGCCGCGAGGTACCCGTTTTCAGGGTTTTGGAATTCCATATACGCGTCGGCGAGGGTGGTGAAGCCTACGTCAAAGCGGCAAGGATTGCTAGAGACGCCCAGAAAGCCAAAGAGAAAGCTTGGGGCGAAATCAAAACAAAGATCAAAGCCACCGTCAATTAGGACATCGGCGCGATGCGGGCCCGCCTAGAGCGCTGGCGAACTTGTGGCCGGTGATGCTGCTGGTGTTTGTGAGACGGAGTGCGGTCCCCACAACTGCCCTGAGATAATTCTTTGGCTCACCGAACTGAACCAATATGGTCGCCGCTAAGCGCGACAATTCCAAAGGAAGTAAAAATACTCATGTCAACTCAATTTAATTCGCCGGGCCAGTATTGCTGAGAACCGAAAAAATATTCATTGACTTAAAACTTTTTCGTGTAGGGTAGATCGGTCGCCTGCGAAGCCGACCAAGAAAAGAGCAATGCGAATAATGAGCACTCACCTAACATCCGTCGAGGTGCAAAAGCGGTCTGGGCGTTTGGCATCGGATAGGGCTAGCCCTCTTCTTTTCGAACAACGAAAAGGAGATGAATGCTGTAATTAGGAAAAAAATACAAGACAGGCTTGCTAAGGCAAAAGCGCGGCAGGCGGGGGCACAAGCCCGGTCGCAATCAAAAGTAGATGCGATTACGGAGCAAATTTTGGTAGACGGGGAAACTCCCTATACAATCCTAGAGGTGGTCAAGCTCAGCGGCTATTCGGATGCTTCGGTTAGACGCCATTTAAAAGGTAGGCCCGGCTGGCTGCGCGGTCGTGCGGGTGGTATCCGCATCGCTAGATCACTAGCACGCGCCTACATTAAGGAACAGGTTTCCAGGGGGGTAGAAGAACATGCGTAGACGCTGCTGTTATCTGCCGGTTCCGTGCGAGGGTCGCCATCATTCTTGCCGCATTTACATTTTCCACGTCATAGAATCCACCGTAGTGTTTCCTAACGGTCTCTTCGGTGTCCCCAAGCATTTCAGCCACCCAACGGAGCGAGTATCCTTCTTCGAGCCAGCGGCATGCGAAGGTGTGCCGGAAGCGATGCGGATGTGGGTGGACGCTAAAGGTGACGCCATCCTTCTTCATCAGCTCCGCCGCTAACTCGAAGACTCTTGTGATCGTCGCCCGCCAGTTGTTCGTGGCGTAACGTACGGCTTTCGCCCGCGCTTTGCATAGCGAGCATCCGCGTTTGAGGCAGCCACAAAAAGTGGGTAGGGTCTTTGGGTTGAAAAAGAAATGTTTTCCGTGCTTCAGACGTACCGCACCGAGAGCGCTGACTAAATCGGGGTCGCCTGGAAGCTTCCCGTTGGGTAACGGTATGTTCACTGTTGCGCCGGTGGATCTCGCCGTTTTTCCAGGACAGCATCGCAATGCGTGCGTATAAGGATCAACGGCGTTGAACTCCACAATCTCGCTGGTTGACACGACCACCACATCACCGATGCGAAGGCCGGTGTAGCGCATCAGCCAAATGAAGACGAGCGTTTCAAATCCGCGTTGCGTCTGTATTCTTTTCTTACTGAACCCTTTGCCATCAGTCACCAGTTCGCAAGCGCGGTAGACATAGGAAAGATCCGATTCAGCAAATGGTTTCTTAGGAGCCTTCTTCCTCCGCTGGTCCTCCACACCCATGTGATGTTTCTTGCGGTTAGTCCAATCTTCCGACAGCCACTCCCGGCTGACACAGTGTTGAACGAAGGCACGCAGATCGCTGATCATGCGTGCGTCGGTGCTCTCTCCCACTAGCAGTCCGGGGTCTGGTGTGCCGTCCGGCATTTTGCGGTTGCGGAACGGGTTTTTGTTTCTCCAGGATAAGCGGAAATCACTCCAGATTTTCGCGTTGTCCATTTCTTCAATGTAGAGGATCTTTCTCTCTAAGGTGAAAGGAACCAAGCGATTGTCAAGCACTGCGCGGTATTGAGCCATCCTTGGGTCGTCGGTGCCATTCGCTGTCTTCAACGCTTTGAAATCTGCGATGGCGTCCAACACTGACATCAGGACTTCCGGCTCAACAACATCAGTCGTCACTAGCGCTGACTCCTCAGCGACGGGTACTTCGTGATCCGCTTCCACTTCCCACGCATCCGCGACCAGCCGAGCTTTCTTCCACTCGTTATGCTTCGTCGATCTAAGGTTAATCCAGTGCCCCTTGGGTGTCGTTCCTTCAGCGCTGATCATGCACGAGCACTGCTCTTTGTTGTTCACACGCAGGCTATCGGTCTCGTAGATGCGGAAGTCTTTTTTGTACTTGCGTTCGCACTCAGAGGAGTGCCGTCTGAACAGTTTTACAGGCATAAATTGTCGCCGTTTACCGGCGCATCACAGGTGGACTAAAGTGTATTTGACTCTGCCCAGTGAGCGTTTCGGAATGGCTACATTTTAGCATTACGGTCCACCTGGATGGATTCTAGGTGGACCACTATTTTTTAAGTCCTTTTTTATCATGATGATAAATTGGCGGAAGCTAATGGGAGTCGGACCCACCCGCAACACAAAAGTGCCGCACTCCGGTTTTGAAGACCGGGCCCTGCACCGGCAGAGTCTAGCTTCCGACTGAAATTGTAGCGTCTTTCTCGTGATCGAAAAGGGCGGTACTCATCGCAAAACGCAGTTCCTCAATTCCGGTGCCAATCACGCTGGAGATTGCAAGGAATTGTGACCCGTGTTCCCGTGCTTTCGCCTTCACCGCTTCGATCCGCGAAGGTTCCTGACACGCATCGATTTTGCTTGCCAATACAATCATGGGTTTCGCCAGCAGTTCTTCACTGAACGCAGCCAGCTCACTGAGGATCACCTCGAAATCGTGGGCGGGTTCGCGCCCGCTGAATTCCGACACATCCACCAAATGAACCAACAATTTTGTACGCTCCACGTGCCGCAAGAACTGAATGCCCAAACCGTGGCCTTCGTGAGCCCCCTCAATCAAGCCTGGAATATCCGCCATGACAAACGTGTGATCGCCCGCCTGCACCACCCCCAGATTTGGTTCAAGTGTAGTGAATGGATAGTCGGCAATCTTCGGTTTGGCCGCCGACAGCCGCGAAATCAATGTCGACTTTCCCGCGTTCGGAAAACCAATCAATCCGACATCGGCCAGCAACTTGAGCTCAAGCTTGAGTCTGACCAACTCGCCGGGCTTGCCTTCTTCGTGCTCCGTCGGAGCCTGATGCGTTGATGTCGCAAAACGTGCATTCCCGCGACCTCCGCGTCCACCCGTTGCGGCAATCCAACGATCATCCGGCGACGCAAAATCGAAAAGCTGTTCGCCCGTTTCCGCATTGTAGACAACCGTACCCACCGGCACTGGTACTTCGACATCGGGTCCGTCCTTGCCGGTCTTATTGCTACCTTCGCCGTGCCGTCCTCGTTCCGCCGTATGCTCCGGATTAAAGCGAAAATGCAAAAGCGTGTTGTGATGGTTGCTGGCTTTGAGGATGACGCTTCCGCCGTGCCCGCCGTCGCCGCCGCTCGGCCCCCCGCGCGGCACGAACTTCTCCCGCCGGAAGGCCAGACAGCCATTGCCACCGTCGCCGGCCTTCACAGTAATGACGACTTCATCAATAAACAACACAGGGGACTCCAGACGGGATAGGACTGGCAATAAATAGAAAAAGGCGACCACGTGAGCCGCCCTTCGTTAAACAAAGCGAACTAATTCTGGGCAGCGATGATGTTGACGAACTTGCCCATACGTCCGCGATCACGAAATTCAACCGTGCCCGGGACGGTCGCAAACAACGTATCGTCTTTACCCAGCCCAACGTTCTTGCCGGGTTTGTAACGCGTGCCTCGCTGCCGGACGATGATCGATCCCCCAGTAACGAACTCACCAGAAAACACTTTAATTCCGAGCCGCTGAGAATTAGAATCGCGACCGTTCTTTGAGCTGCCTAACCCTTTTTTATGTGCCATTACGCCAAGATCTCCTCTACCGAGACACGCGTGTAATTCTGGCGATGGCCGATAGTCTTCTTGTACTGCTTTTTGCGCTTAAATTTGAAGACGATAACCTTATCACCGCGGCCATGTGCTGCAATCTTGCCGCGAACTCGTGCCGACTTCAGCGAGTCGCCCAAAACGAGTTCGTTCGCTTCGTTCGATATAGCCAGAACGCGATCAAATTCTACCGCTGCCCCAACGTCGCCTGCGATGGTATCCACTTCTACGGTTTCCCCAGGCATGACGCGATACTGCTTGCCACCTGTTTCAATCACTGCATACATAACTTTGCCTAAATACCTTTTGTTGGTTTTACTTTCCAGGGGAGGAAGTGCCCGCAAAGCTTAGAACAAAGCGCGGGGCAGACAAACAGCCACTAGCTGGAATACAACTCTACGATTATACACGAACCATAGTCTTCCTCCAGTCGATGTTGACGGACCCGTATCTTTATGGCATAATTACCCATATGACTGTCAAGAAAACCCTCAACGTTAATGGCGGCCTTTTTGAACAAGCCAAGGAGGCGTGCGGTGCCACTACCGACACCGAAACCGTTCGCTTGGGTCTTGAAGCCCTCGTCCGCCAGGCAGCCTACCAACGTTTGCGTACCCTCCTTGGGAGCGAGCCCGAAGCGCAGGATGTTCCGCGTCGCCTGCAGAAGCCTGCTGCTCATCGTCACACAGCTTAATGGTTCTGGTAGATACGTCCATCTGGATTCGTTTCCTTGCGAATCGAGCACCCTACGCCGCCGAGTTAGATAGGCTCCTAGAAAACGAAGAAGTCAGCGGACACGCCTTGGTCTACGGTGAGTTGCTCATCGGCGATCGGGGCGGTCGCCGAACTCTTCTGGATTCGTATGAGAAAATGCCACAAGCGGCTCCCATCGCGCACTCCGAAGTAGTCGAGTTTGTGCGTCATCGTGCCCTGCAAGGCCGCGGCGTTGGGTGGATCGATATTCAACTTCTTGCCTCCGCCCTCGTCGAGAAACACGACCTGTGGACAGCCGATTCAAATTTCGACGCGGTAGCCAAGGAGCTTGGCGTGGCGTACAAACCATCCCTCTAATCGGCCCGCAACGCAACGGTCGGGTTGATGCGCGATGCCCGTCGCGCTGGAAGAAATCCTGCCAGTACGGCAACTCCGGTCAAAACAACCAACATGCCGACAAACGCAGCCGGGTCAGTGGCTGTCACGCCGAACAGTAAACCTTGCAGACCGCTCGTAATCAGCGCCGAGGCAATTGTGCCAATCAACAGACCAATAGCCGCCAATCCGCACGTCTGCAGCAAAATCCCGCGCTGCAACAATCCTGGCGACGCGCCAAGCGCCATGCGAACCCCAAGTTCCTG
Source organism: Bryobacterales bacterium (assembly GCA_963749105.1). Classification (GTDB taxonomy): domain Bacteria; phylum Acidobacteriota; class Terriglobia; order Bryobacterales; family Bryobacteraceae; genus Bog-105. The sequence continues at coordinate 24,233 of CAVVLT010000021.1, forward strand.
CGTCCTTTGTCCCACCGAATATGAAATCACCGCATAGATGCCAAGCGATGCCAACAATAGCGCGAAGCAAGCAAACCCCGACAATAAGCACACAATGAATCTTCGCGGCGATACCGAATGATCCACCAGATCCTGCAATGGTGCAAACTGTTCGCGCGGCAATCCAGCGTCAACCTGCAGCAAGGCCGCCCGCACGTTAGCGTTCAATTCCGGCAAGCTCAACCGCGAGCGAACCACCAGATGCATTGAGCCATAGTCTTGCGTTTGGCTCATCGGATAATACATCTCCGCTCCCCCAGCTTGTTCCAGACCGAGGTGGTGCACGTCGCGCACCACACCCACGACATGGATGTCTTCCTTTTGGCCCACAATCAGTCGGCCAATCGCATCTTGGCCCGGCCACAAATTGCGGGCCAGGGTTTCGTTTATGAGAATGACCTTCTCCGATTTCGGTGTGTCCCGTTGATCGAACTCGCGACCTTCTTTTAACAAAATGCCCATAGCTTTCAGATAGCCGTCCGATGCAATGTGTACAAAGGCAGATGGGTAATTGTCCCTGGTGTAAACCACTCCTTTGGCAGCCACACCCCAGGTTCGATTACGCCCCAGCGGAAGCGAATCCGTGATGCCCGCCGCTTCCACTCCGGGAATATCGCGCACCCTTTGCAGCGCATTGTTCAAATAGGCATTAGCCTTCTCTTGTGTATCCATCGACGTGCTCGGATCCATCCGCATCGATGCCGACCGCGCCGGCTGGAATCCCAGATCCACGTCCAGCACGCGCAAAAAGCTATGCAGCAACAAGCCTGTTCCCACCATCAATACTGCGGCAAAAGCGATCTCCGAAATCACTAAAGCTCCACGCACCCAAGCGTGCCGGCGTGTGCCCGTCGAACTCCGCGACTGTTCCTTCAGCGCATGATTCACCTTTATTATCGGCACCTGCAATGCCGGCAAAACTCCAAACAGAACACCCGTAGACAGGGCGAGCAGCAAAGCGAATAGCAGCGCCGTTGGATCAATCCGTACTTCTGTGAGCAGCGGAATGTTGAACGAAGTAAGCCGGGAGAGCCAGCGGGTTCCCAAAAGAGCGCATCCACTTCCCAGCGCCGCGCCGAACAAGGAAAGCAGCAGGCTTTCTGTCAGAATCTGCCTCACCAACCGCCCCTTGCCGGCACCCAACGCGCTGCGAATTGCCAACTCTTTCTGGCGCGCGGTACTTCGCGCTAAAAGCAAATTCGACAAATTCGCGCACACAATCAGCATCACCACGCCCACCGCCAACCCCAAGACAATCAGCGCTGGTCTGGGCAGACAACCCCTCCTCCGGCTTCGAATTCGCCAACCACACCAAATTCCCCGGATCGCGAAACGGCAGCGGCCGCACCAGCACCGTTCGCAACACGCTGAACACCGTCGTACTTGCACCGATCCCCAGTGCAATAATTAGAAGCGCGAAGAGCGTGAATGCGCGATCGCGCCCCATCATCCGCAAGGCATAACGCAAGTCTTGCGCGAGATATTCGAGGAACGGCAGGGAACGAGTCTCCCTGTGCAGCTCCTTGGCTGCTTCCACTCCGCCAAAGCGAATCATCGCCCGTCTGCGCGCTTCTTCCGGAGCCATTCCCGCCGCGATATTCTCCTCAAACGCGAAAGCCAGATGCGCCTTCATCTCCGCATCCAGATCCCGTTCGTGATCGGAGCTCTTAAAAAACGCCCACAAGCGACCAACAAATTCACGCATTGGTCTCTACCTCTTTTGCAATGTCCAACACGCGTTTCATCACTTTGGACAACCGCTCCCAGTAAGCGACGTGATTTGCCAACTGCTTTGTGCCCGATTTTGTAATCGAATAAAACTTCGCCTTGCGGTTGTTTTCCGAAGCGCCCCATTCGGCGGCAATCCAAGCGCGCTGTTGAAGGCGGACAAGCGAGGCATAAATCGTACCTTGATTCAGCAGCACCTCCTCACCGCTCACCTGCTCGATATTGCCGCATCTTTCACCCGCGGCTTCGCCAAATGATCCAACACAAACACCTGCCTCGGATGCCTATCCACAAACCGGATCGTCTGCGGCAGATGCCGGTCAAAAATCAAAACATCATAGACGAGACCGAACCGCGCCAACTCCGGTATCCGCAATTAAAATCCTGATCCAGAATATACTTCTCATCCGCTTCATCCTGCACTACATGACGCAGTCCCCGCAACTTAGGATGCGCCGCAAACTTTTCAATCGCCGCGCCCACTCGCGCATCCACCAGCGGAACCCATCCCACGACACCGCGCATGAAGTCGTTCTGCCCCACCAGTTCCAACAACCAACGCGTCTCTTCCACCGTCTGCAGCGCCTGTACCGCAATCGCCGGTCACGCCAGCCGCCGTCATCTCCGCCTGCAGAAAATGACGTCGCAACACACTCATCCCCTCATCAATCCACCCATACTCGCGCGCATCGAATCGCCAGAGATGATGATGCGCATCAATCTCAACCATCCTGATTTTCCGGCCGCCCCGACAACCACGTCATCGTCCGAACCGGCTCGGCAATCCGCGCCATCTCCGCCAACAACTCCGGCGCAATCTCCCCATCCAGCGCCGTCAAATTCTGTTCCACCTCACCCGCATTCGACATCCCCGCGCACACGGACGTTGCATAAGAATGCCGCAAACAAAACTGCAGCGCGACAATCGCCGGATCAACCCCATGCCGCAAACACGCCTGCACGATCGCCGCCCCCGCCTCTTTCACCGTAGCGGGCGCCGGATGTTTAGCCGTCGGACCCTCCTTCGTCAGCAATCGCAGATGCACCGGTGCCGCATTCAACAAGCCGATCCCCGCCTTTTCCAACACCGGCGTCAAATACACATCCATGTCCTGAATGAGCGGATTATACCGGCAATATGACAACACAAAATCCACCCGCGCGCGCACCGCCACATCCGCCAAAATCTTCAGCGGTAGGCCCGAGATTCCCACCGCCCGCACCTTGCCCGCCTTCTGTAAATCGCGCATTGCCGGCACCGTCTCGTGGACAATCTGCTCGCGATCTCCAAACTCAATATCGTGCGCAATCAGCAAATCCAAATGATCCGTCTGCAATCGCCCTAGCGATTCATCCACACTCGCCTTCACTCGCGCCGCCGAAAAATCGAATGCCGCCGTGTCGTAGCGGCCGCACTTCGACGACAGCACTACTTCACCCCGCCGTCCCTTCAACGCCTCCCCCATCCGCGTCTCCGACAATGTCCGCCCATAATAAGGTGATGTATCAAAGAAGGTGATCCCGCGGTCGATCGCCACTCCCACCGCGCGCTCCGCTTCCGCTACATCGATCCCGCCAAACTCATTCCCCAGGGGTGCTCCTCCAAACCCAATCACCGAAAGCTCAATCCCCGTTTTTCCCAACTTCTTGTAACGCATCGCGCCTAGGCTTCCATCTCAACCAGAATCTTAGTGAACGATTGCGGAGCAGCATTCCACTTTGTCAAGGCATCGCCCGCCTCCTGAAGCGGCACTGTTGCCGAGATCGTCGCCTCCACCGGAAACTGTTTCCGCTCCAACATCTCAATCACCATAGGAAACTCCGTCAGCGAGTTCCGCGATCCCAAAATATCCAGCTCCTTATGCACAAAATGTTTCGTCTCATAACTCACCGGCTCCTTCGCCCAACCTATATAAACCACCCGCCCCGTATGCGCCACTTCCTCCACCGCCATGCGATAGGTATCAGGCACGCCCACCGCTTCGACAATCACATCCGGTCCCAGCCCGTTGGTCATCCCCAACAAAGCTTCGTGGACATTTTCCTTTGCCGATTGAATCGCATGCTTCGCGCCCACCTGCTTCGCCAACGCCAGTTTCGCATCATCTAAATCAATCGCAATCACCGTCGCCCCAAGTCCACCCGCGCATGCCATCACGCCCAAACCGACCGTTCCGCAGCCAATCACCGCCACCACATCCTGCGCCGTCACCCGCCCACGCACTGCCGCATGAAAACCCACTGCCAGCGGCTCTACCAGACTCAACTCCCGCAAAGACAGCGAATCCGCCCGGAACACCTTCTGCCAAGGCGCAGTGAAAAACTCCTTCATCGCCCCGTCCCGCTGCACGCCCAACGTCTCGTTAAACTTGCACGCGTTGTACCTCTGCCGCAAACACGACGCGCACTTGCCGCAATTCGTATTCGGATAAACCGTTACGTCCATCCCCGCACGAAATTCCTTGGGCACATCCGCGCCCGTCTCCACGATGGTGGCCGCAATTTCATGTCCCGGGATGCGCGGATAACTCACCAGCGGATTCTTCCCACGAAACGTACTCAAATCCGTCCCGCACAGCCCGATCAGCCGCGTTTTCAATAGGATTTCGGCTGACCCTGCGCGCGTTTGCGCGGCTAGCTCTTGAATCGCCGTCTTCCCTGGCTCCGTTATGTAAAAAGCTTTCATGATTTACTTGGCCTCCGGTAACACTCGCAATACCTGTTCAATATCTTCACTGTTTATATAGAAGTGCGGCGACGCCCGCACCCACCCCTGCCTCGGCGCTGCGCTAATTTTGTTCCGCTTCATCTCGCTCACCATCATCTTCGCGTCCACCGTGGGATGCCGAAAACTCACGATCCCCGATCCGTTCTCTTCCGTCCGCTCGCGCATGACTTCATAACCTTTGGCCCGCAACCCGAGCTCCAATTGCCCCGCACGCGCCATCACCGCCGCACCTACATTGGCGATCCCCACTTCGAGCAAAAACTCCAATGCCGCCCTATGCCCAAAACACCCAACGGTATTCAAGGTGCCACATTCATAACGCCCGGCATCGCTCCGCAGCGTCATATCGCGCGAACTGTAATCCGCATAATTCGCCGGATTGGTCCACCCGAACTCCACCGGCTCAATCGCATCCAGCCACTTCCGCCTCACATAAAGGACCCCGTTTCCCTCCGGTCCCAGCATCCACTTATGCCCGTCCGCCGCCAACGCATCAATGTGCGACGCTTCCACATCAATTGGAAAAACGCCCATCCCCTGAATCGCATCAACAAAGTAGAAGCACCCATTCTCCTGGCAAATCTTCCCAATCGCCTCTAAATCCACCCGGTATCCGCTTAGATAATTGACAAAGCTGATCGCCAGCAGCCGCGCTCCCGGCACCGCCTCCGCAATCTTCTCGACCGGATCGTAAATCGAGAGCCATGTAATCTGCACCCCGTGCTTCTCCAGCCGCAGCCAAGGATAGTAGTTCGCCGGAAACTCTTCTTTGAACGCTACCACCCGATCCCCAGCCTTCCATTCGATCCCCAGAGCCACGGTCGCAATCCCTTCGGACGTGTTCTTCACAATCGCAATTTCGTCCGGCGAAGAGTTGATCAACGTGGCAGTAGCCTCTCGTAGCCCAGTGTAGGCATCCATCCACTGGCTATAGTGCAGTGAGCCAAAATCCATCGAATCTTGCGCCAGCCAGCGAATTGCTTCGAAAGACCGCCTGCACAACGGCGCGACCGCCGCATGGTTCAGGTAGATGAGCTCTTTGGTGACTGGGAACTCTTCGCGGTAGCGCTCCGTGACCGTCATTCCACAACCTTCAACTTTCTCGAAACCCATCCTACAGAGAATACGTTACTACCTACAGATCTCCTGTCACTTGTCTCTGCAGCGAGTCCGAGAATCAATCTACCGCAAGAATCTTTTACAAATTCATGGTCTCGCTGCCCGACAAGAACGTCCCGTTTGGCCTTATACTGGAGCTAGGCCCAATCGGCAGAGAGGTCAGCTTACCTCCAGGCACTGGGTTGTCAGTAGTTGTCTGCTCGTAAAGGAGTTCACATGCGGCGGTTCGTTCGTATTCAGTCTTCGGTCAGCCTCACGTGCGTGATGCTGTTGGCCATGCCACTCGCGTCTTTCGCCGACGATAAGAAAGCCGATCCGGATGAGATCGGCGATCGCAACGTCAGCGGCAAGGTCAATTGGTACTCGCTCGAAAAAGAAATCGCATTGGGCAAACAGCTTGCGCAGCAAGTCGAGCGTCAATCCAAGATTGTCAATGATCCGGTGATCGCCGAATACGTCAACCGCATCGGGCAGAACTTGGTCCGCAACTCCGACGCCAAGGTGCCCTTCACCATTAAAGTGATCGAAGATCCAACCGTGAACGCTTTTGCGCTTCCGGGCGGTTTCTTCTTTGTACAAACTGGTCTGATCCTTAAGGCTGACAACGAAGCCGAACTCGCTGGCGTGATGGCACATGAGATTGCCCACGTCGCGGCCCGTCACGGAACGCGGCAAGCCACCCGTGGTGAAATCGCTCAGCTGGCGACCATCCCTCTCATCTTTATGGGCGGAGCAGCAGCTTACGGAATTTATCAAGCTTCCGGCATTCTTGTTCCGATGGGCATGCTGAAGTTCTCGCGTAACTTTGAAAGTGAAGCCGATTACCTTGGTTTGCAGTACATGTACAAGACCGGCTATGACCCTACCGCTTTCGTCGACTTCTTCGAAAAGATCCAGACCCTCGAAAAGCGTAAACCCGGCACCATCGCAAAAGCCTTCTCGACCCATCCGCCGACCGACGACCGCATCACCAAAACCCAAAAGCAAATCGCCGACCTGAAGCCGCGCCCCGAGTACGTGGTGACGACCTCTGAATTCAACGACGTCAAGAACCGCCTCAAGATGCTGGAAAATCAGCGTCGCCCCGACAAGACAACCGAGGATCCGAACAAGCCAACGTTGCGACGCAATCCGAATTCGAACGCCCCGATCGAAGACGAAACAGATCCATCCAAGAAGGATAAAGGCGACGACAGCGATCGTCCGAAGCTGAAACGCCGTCCGTCCGATAGCGGCGATCAAACCGACACTACGACATCGACGACTTCAACGACGCCCGCACCATCGGCACCGGAGACCACAACTCCACCAGCAACAACAACGCCGGCGCCCACTGCCCCGCCAAACAACTAAGGCCCTTTTGTTCGAGCCGAAGACCCGACAGTTTCACCCCTGTCGGGTCTTTTGTTTGTTGATCTGGGCTTCATAGCCTCGAGCCTTACCGCAACCCTGCAATCAAGCAGCAGATCGCTCAAGTTCTGCTCTGGTGCAAATCGTTGCTTTGTTCAAGCGCCGTTCAGTGAAACAAATCAAGATCTAGACCGCCTTCGTCCGTGGATTTTCCAGCTTGGAAATTAAAAAGGTTCGCGAACGTCACCGTTCGCGAACCGAAAGTAGAACAAGACTTGTGCTTATTTATTTCTTAGACGACTTCCCGGCGGACACAGTTTTGGCTAGATCCACGTGACTGCCAGCCGCTAAGACAGCGGGAGGCATGCGCAAGTTGTCGCCGATCAGATTCGCCATAGCGTGTACTTCGAGTCCCTCGGCTTCCTTGGTAAAAAGGAGACAGCGGCGTTCTTCGTCGAATTCTGCTTGAATCCAATCGCCCGCCGAGACTTGACTCGTTGCCATGAGATTAGAAAGCGGGTGAACCAGTAATCGTTCAATTGCTCGTTTCAGGTGACGAGCGCCGTACTTAATGTCCGTTCCTTCTTTAAGCAAAAAGTCTTTGCCGGAATCTGAAACGGTAAACACGAAGCACTTTTCTGCCGGCGAGTAAAGAATCCGCTGTTGAACCTGACCCAGTTCGAGGTCCAGAATTTTTCGGAGTTCCGGCACACCCAGTGGTTTATAAACAACCACTTTGTCGATCCGGTTCATGAACTCAGGGGTAAATTTCCGCCGAGCCGCCTCCACGCCGCTCTTGGCGACTTTCTTGTTCAACGCCTCGTCGGTCTTGACATCTTCCGTCGCCTGCATGCCGCGCAGAAAACCAAGCTTCGGAGTCACGAGGGAACTCATCTCCGAGGCACCAAGGTTGCTGGTCATGAAGATCATCGCGCGCGAGAAATCGACCTTGCGGTTGTCGCCTAGCGTGAGCGTCGCCTTGTCGAGGATACCCAAGAGCAGATTCCAGAGTGCGTCGCTCGCCTTTTCGATTTCGTCGAACAGGATGAAGCTCAACTTCACCGTATCGGTGTGGTGCTGATTGATTACTTCCTGGCTAAGCAGGGGATGGGTTTCGCGATGCCCCAGGTAGCCGGGAGGCGAGCCAATCAACTTGGCAATCTCGTGGCTATGCTGAAACTCAGCGCAATCGATCTTGATTACGGCGCGTGAGTTATGCACCAATGCCTCGGCAGTTGCTTCCACTGTCCGCGTCTTGCCTGATCCGGTCGGTCCCAAGAAAAGGAAATTTCCCACGGGCCTACCAGGCGCCGACAAGCCAGTGATGTTCATCTGATAGATGTTGACAATCTGCTCGATTGCTTCGTCCTGCCCTATGATGAGTTTGAGCAGGGTTTTCTCGAGCGTCTCTGCGTCTTTACCCGTCCTCGTTGGATCCAACACTTTTCGGAGCCGGCTCATATATCTTTTGATCCTTCTTTCTACTCGTGTGCTACAGCCCTAGGCGGAGATCTGAGAACTGTAGCCCACCTCACAGATGGACTGCTCAGTCATTAACCGGCGACTACGCTGCTTCCTAATGCATTCATCGTCCATGGGCCCGATTACCATCAAACATCTTGTTTATTTTTCATCCAAGGGTTTTCCTATTAGTTCTTCTTAGGGCGGGAAGGTCTCACTTCTATCCGACTGATAAGAGTTCTTGACGGCATCCGCAGCACATTCAGTGCTATATCCGCAATATCTTCTGGTGCTATTTTCCAGTCGGATTTATCTTCTGGAGTTGTACCGGAAAATTCCGTATCAACGCTGCCGGGCATGATGTAGCTGACCCGCACGTTTTCATTGCGGTGATCGAGCATCATGGCCTCGCTAAAACCGTTCATTCCAAATTTGGAAGCGTTGTAGCCACTTCCTCCGGCAAAAGCGTTTTTCCCGGCCAAACTGCTGATATTGATGACAAATCCGCCCCCCGCCGCACGAAAAAGCGGCATGGCCGCGTGGCTGCAATAGAACGCGCCTGAAAGGTTGGTCGTAATCATCGAGTCCCACTCTTCAATGGTCAACTCGGCGGTCGCTCGAAACACTCCAAATCCGGCGTTGTTGATCAAAATGTCCAGACCGCCCAATTCGCGCTCGACAAACGCAAAAAGGTTCGCGACATCAGGTGCTTTAGAAACGTCGGCAACGCATCCGCAAACTTTGGTTTGGGGCGCAATTTCTTTAAGTTGGGCTAGTGCCTTTGCTAACTCAGCGTTTTTGCGGGCGCAAATGGCGACCGCGACACCCGCGCGCGCAAGCGCTTCCGCTATCGCTAGACCTATTCCCTTAGATGCTCCGGTGACAAGAGCCCGTTTGCCGTTCAATGAATCGCTCATCAAATTCTCCTCTAAAGGTCAGATGGGCCCAGTTCCTAAACGCCATCCGCCTTTACGACGATCGTAAGCGGTCTTGAAACAGCCGGACTTCAAAAGGATTGCTTCTATACTGAGAGTGGGCAACCGTGATGAGTGTTCTCTGGCTGCGAACTGCAGCCGCGCTGTATTCTTGCGGACTGCTCTACGCGTTGATCTACCTGTTCCGGAAAAATACTCTCCTTTTCCGCCCGGCGTTGATTGCGTTCGGAGTTGGGACCGTATTTCATCTTGTTTCGATTGTTGAGCTTTGGGTGGACACCGGCCATTTGCCACTCAACAACTTCTACGAAACGAGTTCCCTCTGCGCGTTCCTGATCGCCATCTTATTTTTGGTGGCCTATTCTCAGTATCGAATTGCGATATTTAGCGTTTGTATTTTCCCCTTAGTCTTCTTTATGACGATGATCGGGGCAACAGAGTTTCCGGTGGAGAAATGGAGCGTACAAGCGCGAAATACTTGGCTGATTGTGCATATTTCCACCGTGTTGATCGGCTATGCTGCGTTGTTCTTCGCAGCAGTGGCAGCGGTCTATTATCTGTTGCAGGAACGCCAACTCAAGCGCAAGAGCGTTACGCCGGCCGCTAATAGACTGCCTCCACTGGGAACGCTGGATCGCATCATTTCGCAAACCATGAATACCGGTTTTGTGTTCATCACTATTGGCACGGTCAGCGGCGTGATCTGGGCGTTCATCGAAAAAGGTACCGGCTGGATCGGCGATCCCAAAATTGGCTTCTTCCTGTTTACCTGGGCTTTTTACCTGGCAATGATCTTCCTGCGCGTGTCGGCGGGTTGGCGGGGACGGCGCATCGCCTGGTTGGCCGTAAGCGTACTCGGCTGCTCCTTGATCACCTGGGTGACACACGTGACCCTGCGGAGCTACTGGTCGCAATGAAGCTGTTCCTGGCTGGCATCAATCACCGCACTGCACCTGTGCAACTGCGCGAGAGGCTCGCCTATCGCACAGAAGAGATACCAGCAGCGCTGATGGAAATCCAGGCGCGGGGCGCCAGGGAAGCCTTAATTCTGTCGACCTGCAATCGCGTGGAGCTGACGGCCGCCATCGACGATGACTTTCGGGTCGAAACGATGATCGAAAGCCTGCTTTCGCATCGCACTGGCCTGACCGTCGATGAGATTCTGCCGCACGTCTACCGCTTTGAAAACAGCGAAGCGATCCGCCACTTGTTTCGCGTAGCATCCAGTTTGGATTCGATGATTGTGGGCGAGCCGCAGATTCTGGGACAGTTGAAGCAGGCTTGTACGCAAGCCCGCGACAGCGGATCCATTGGCGCCTTTCTCGATGTGATTCTGACGCGCGCGTTCAATGTCGCAAAACGCGTTCGTTCCGAGACGGAAATCGGTCAAAACGCAGTATCCGTAAGCTATGCAGCTGTTGAACTGGCGCGCGAGATCTTCGGTTCGCTCCACAAGATACGGGTGCTGATTGTCGGCGCAGGCAAAATGTCGGAAGGCGCGGCACGGCACTTGATGCGTGCCGGTGCGGCCGGCATCTTCATTACGAACCGAACACCGGAACGGGCCGAAGAATTGGCGCGTATTTTCCGTGGGGAAGTTGTCAGCTACGATGCATTCCCGCACAGGCTGAATGAAGTGGATATCGTGATCACGTCCTCGGGCGCCCAAGGCTACGTCGTGACTCGCGAAATGATTAGGCGAGCCCTTGAAGCGCGCAAGAATCAGCCGATGTTCCTGATCGACATCGCGGTGCCGCGCAATGTAGACCCGTCCGTTGCCGATATCGAACACGCGTTCCTTTACGATATCGACGATCTCCAGCGGCTCACGGACCAGAACCTGAAGACGCGGCTGGAAGTGGCACAGCAGGCGGAAAGTATTGTTACCGCTGAAGTATTGCGGCTGGAAGCGCGGCTTCGTGAACGCGAGGTGACACCTACCATCGTGAGTTTCCAAGAACAGCTGGAAGCAATCCGGCAGGATGTGGTGGGACGCTATCGCGGCCGGCTGGGCGATTTAACCGGTGAACAAGAAGAAGCGATAGAGGCCATCACGCGCGGCATTGTGAACAAGATCGCTCATGGGCCTATCTCAGAGATGCGGAGACAAGCGGCAGGCTCCAGCGACGGTGAATTCGTGAGCGTAGTACGGCGCCTGTTCCGGCTGCGGGATCGCTAGCGTTTGCCATGCTGACTATCGGTTCGCGCGGATCTCAACTGGCACTCTGGCAGGCTCACTTTATTGCGGGTCAATTGGCGGAAGCCGGCTTCGACACTAAAATTGAAATCATTAAGACCACCGGCGACCGTCTGCAGAGCGCGTCGCTTGTGCAAACTGGCGGCAAAGGTTTGTTTACCAAAGAGATTGAGGAAGCGCTGCTCGCTGGAGAGATTGACTTGGCCGTGCATAGCCTCAAAGATTTACCAACCGAATCGCCGGCCGGCTTGACGATCGCGGCGGTCCCGAAACGTGCCAATCCATTTGATGCCATTGTGGGCGAGCGGCTGGCCGATCTGGAGCGCGGCGCTCTGGTGGGAACAAGTTCGCCGAGACGCGCGGCGCAGTTGCGAATTCTACGTCCCGATTTACGCATTGAACCCATCCGCGGCAATGTGGACACACGGCTGAAGAAGCAGCATAATGGCGAATTCGATGCGATCTTACTGGCGGCTGCCGGGCTAGAACGGCTCGGTTGGGCGGACGAGATTGCCGAAGTGTTTACCGCCGAACAGCTCTGTCCTGCTCCGGGTCAAGGCGCCTTGGGCGTGCAGACACGCGAGCATGGCGAAGCGTTGGTGATTTGCGGACGGTTGAATCATAAACCGTCCAGATATGCGGTAGAAGCAGAACGCGCCATGTTAGCGGGACTGGGCGGCGGGTGCCAGTTGCCAGTGGGTGCGTATGCGCTGGTTAGAGATGCAGAGCTCACCGTCATGGGTGTGGTGGTTTCGCTGGACCGGCCCGTCTTGATCCGCTCACAGACGACCGGCCAGGCACGTGATGCGGAAGAGCTGGGGCGCTGGGTGGCGGACGATTTATTATGGCAGGGCGCGGAAGACATGTTAGCGCCAGGGGCGTGATGCTGCCGCTCAGCGGTTTGCGCGTTGTCATAACACGCGCCGCACAACAAGCCGACGAACTGGCGCAACCCTTGCGGGAACATGGAGCGACGGCAATTTTGCTGCCACTCATTGGCATCGCACCCCCTCAAAACCCTGCACCTCTGTCGAGAGCAATTGAACAGATAGAGAGTTATGACTGGATCGTCTTCACGAGTGCCAATAGCGTTCGTGCATGCGGCAAACCACAAGGCCGCGCACGTGTAGCGACCGTCGGTATAGCAACACGCGAAGTGGCAGAACAACAGGGCTGGATCGTTAGTGTAACCCCAAGTGCCTATGTTGCTGAGGCACTGGTTGAAGCTCTGGGCAAGCAGGAATTGAGCGGGCGTCGGGTCTTAATTCCGAGTGCGGCCGTGACGCGCGATGTGGTGCGCGAAGAGTTGACGCGGCGCGGCGCGATCGTCAACGTCGTGGAGGCGTACCGTAACATCATTCCCCTGGACGCCGCGGAATTGGCAAAGGCTGTATTCCAAGTTCCCTTCCCTGACTGGGTCACGTTTGCTAGTTCGAGCGCGGTAGAAAATTTGCTGACCGTCGTTCCAGTCGAGACCGTGAGGCAATCGAAACTGGCGAGCATCGGACCAATTACCAGTCAGACGATCCGCCAGCATGGACTAAAGGTGGATGCAGAAGCAGAGCCACACCGCGTGAAAGGCATGGTAGATGCGCTTGTTCGGGCGGTCATGTCCGGGACGCGTTGACAGAAGTGCTCAGTCAATTGTTTTGGCAGGGAACGCATGTTCGTACTCCTCTCCTGCACATTCGGATTGACGCTAGAGACATTCTGTCCGATCAGACCCGGTAGGACCTTTAGGCCAGAAACTCACCAAAATCGCGCAGATGCAGGCTGCAGCAAGAACCGTGGATTCGCCCGCGCCACTCAACACCTCGCCCGGCGCGGCCGCTTTCGGGCAGCCTCTGATGCTGGGTCTTCAAACGGTCGATAAGCAGAGTTGAGGTTTAATGTAGCCTCAACGGGAGTGAAGTGGGTAAGTATCCGGACTGTGAGGATGGGCCTAGGGCGGCCAAGAACGAAGTGGCGCAAGTCCGGGCGCTCGCAGCAATTGCGGAAAGTTCGGACGACGCAATCACCTCCAACCCGCCGGCGGAGAATGAAGAGCGTTTTCGCATAATGGCGGACGGCTGCCCGATGCCGATGTGGATGACTGATGTTGAGGGCCAAGTTCAGTTTTCCAACCGCATTTTCCAGGAATTCTGCGGTGTTGTCCACGAACAGGTGGCAGGGCGCAAATGGGAATTGCTGATTCATGTGGACGATTCAGCGGGATATATTCGGGAAGTTGCTCGCGCAGTGCGGACGCATACTCCGCTTCACGCCGAAGCGCGTGTTCAGCGGGCCGATGGTGAATGGCGCTGGCTTGTTGTCGACGCCACGCCACGCTTTGCGCCAGATGGGCAGTTCCTCGGGCACGTCGGCCTGGGCGTGGATATCACCGAGCGTAAACAAATAGAAGATGCACTGCGGGAAAGCGACGAGTCGCACCGGCGTCAATTCGCCGACCACTCCATGGCGATGATGCTGATTGATCCTGCCGATGAACGAGTTATCGAAGCAAATGATGCAGCGGCTCGTTTCTACGGCTATCCGCGGGATCAGTTGCTGAGGAGGTGCGTTAGCGACATCAGCAATTGTCCGCCCACAGAAATTCGCCAGATCCTGGCTAGTGTTCCGCGAGAAGGCGATCCGCTGTTCCAGTCGCGGCACAGGGTGGCAGATGGCTCGGTACGGGATGTGGAGGTATCGAGGAGCCACATCCAATTTGGGGGGCGCACCGTAGTGCACTTGACTGTCGTTGATATCACGGCACGCAAGCGAGCGGAGGAGGCACTGCGGGAAAGCGAGCGGCGCTACCGGCTGATGTTTGATGGCTCTCGCGACGCGATGATGACCGTCAGCCCGCCCTCATGGAAGTTCAGTGCCGGCAATGCAGCAGCACTTGAGCTGTTCGGAGCCAAAAGTGAGGCGGCGTTCAGCGAACTCGGGCCATGGAATGTACTTCCCGAACGTCAACCAGATGGCAGCCCCTCGGCCGAGAGGGTCAAGGCGGCGATCAAAGTGGCCCTGCGAGAGGGCTTACATCTCTTCGACTTGACACACCGGCGACTGGACGGCTCGGAATTCCAAGCTTCGGTAATGCTGACGAGGCTGGAAACGGCTGGCCAGCAATTCCTCCAGGCCACGGTACGCGACATCAGTAGCCAAAAGGCAGCGGTAAGAGCGCTACAGGAGAGTGAAGCCTTGTTGCGCGGCATTACGGATTCGGCGCAGGACGCCATCCTTATGATGGACCCGCGCGGGTGTATTACCTTTTGGAATCCGGCGGCGGAGTCGATTTTGGGATACGGCAGTGAAGAAATGATCGGAAAGAGCTTGCACAAACTGCTGGCGCCGGAACGCTACTTGGCAGCCCATGAGGCAGCATTCCCGGAGTTTTTACGCGCAGAGAGCGGCCATGCGGTCGGCAAGACAATTGAACTGGCAGCCCGAAAAAAGGATGGGCGCGAGATAGCCATCGAGCTGTCACTGTCGGCGGTTCGTAGGCATGGCGAATGGCACAGCGTTGGGATGGTGCGCGACATAACAGAGCGCAAGCTGGCTGAGACACGGCTGAAGGAAGTGAGTGACCGTCTGACGCTGGCGGCGCGGGCGGGCGGAGTGGGCATCTGGGACTACAACTTGGTCAACAACTCGCTTGTCTGGGATGAGCAAATGCTTCGTCTTTACGGGATCACAGGCGATCAGTTTAGCGGTGCTTACGAGGCTTGGCAGGCGGGCCTCCACCCGGCAGACCGAGAGCGCAGCCACGGAGAGATCCAGCTGGCCATCGAAGGTAAGCGGGATTTCGATACTGAGTTTCGCGTTGTGTGGACGGATGGCAGCATCCATCACATCCGCGCGCTGGCACTGGTGAAGCGCGATTCTAATGGTCGACCTCTGCACGTGATCGGCACCAATTGGGATATCACCTCGCAGAAACGGGCGGTGGACGATCTGCGGGAAAGTAACCGCGGACTGGAGGAGGCCACCATTCGCGCCAAAAATCTAGCGGGGGAGGCTGCCTCAGCCAGTCGCGCCAAGAGCGAGTTCCTCGCCAACATGAGTCACGAGATTCGCACCCCCTTGAATGGTGTGATCGGTATGACCGGGCTGCTGCTGGATACCGAACTGAATGCCAAGCAGCGCCGCTATGCCGAGATGGTGCGGGCCAGCGGCGAATCGCTGCTGAAACTCATCAGCGACATCCTCGATTTCTCGAAGGTTGAGGCCGGGCGGCTCGACTTGGAGATGCTGGACTTCGATCTCTACACTCTGTTGGACGATCTGATGATAGCTTTGGCCGGACGGGCACACGAGAAGGGGCTGGAGTTACTTTGCTGCGTCGATCCTGAGGTGCCCAGTCTGCTTCGCGGCGACCCTAGCCGCTTGCGCCAGATCCTGACCAACCTGGTGGGGAACGCTCTGAAGTTCACTGCTAAAGGTGAAGTGGTGGTGCGCGTCACACGGCAGGAACAAGAAAATTTGAAATGCCTGCTGCGCTTTTCGGTAAGTGACACAGGCATCGGAATCCCGGCAGATAAGATGAACGGGCTTTTCTCTAAGTTCACCCAAGTAGACACCTCGACCACCCGGAAGTACGGCGGAACGGGACTTGGCCTCGCAATTGTGAGGCAACTCGCCGAATTGATGGGCGGAAAAGCCGGGGCGCAGAGCCAAGAGGGTAAGGGCTCGGAATTCTGGTTTACTGCACTCTTGTGCAAGCAGTTGGAAGGGACGCCGGCGGCAAGCCCAGCCCCCGCCGTTTTGCGCCGCGTGCGTGTGCTGATCGTCGACGACAACGCCACCAGCCGAGAGATTTTGACTAGGCAGATGCTCTCGCTGGAGATGCGCCCAGCGGAAGCGGCGGACGGTCCCGGAGGGTTGAAGGCGCTCAACCAGGCGTTGCACGAAAACGACCCTTTCCGCATCACAGTGATTGATAGACAGATGCCGGGCATGGACGGCGAGGCGCTCGGCCGGGTCATCAAGGCCGATGGGCGCTTGACAGAGACCCGCATGGTGATGCTAACTTCTCTCGAAACCCCGGAGGACGCCCAGCGCTGTGAGCGGATCGGTTTCAGCGCCTATGCCACCAAACCGACTCGGCGTCAGGACTTGATTGACGCCCTCATCCAGTCGCTGTCGGAGCGGGACGTGCCGCAGCCATCCGGCCTTGAGCGCCGGCCTGTCTGGACGATGCCAGGTCTGTTCTCCGGCTGCGCCGCACGCATATTAGTGGCCGACGACAATATCACAAACCAACAGGTGGCTATAGGCATTCTTGAAAAGTTGGGTCTGCGGGCCGACGCTGTTGCCAATGGGGTAGAGGCAATCAGCGCTCTCGAATCCATGCCTTACGATTTGGTGTTGATGGATGGGCAAATGCCAATGATGGACGGCTTCCAAGCTACCCGACATATTCGTAATCCCCATTCTGACGTCCGCCATCACACCATTCCCATCATTGCCATGACTGCCCTCGCTATACAGGGCGACCGGCAGCGCTGCCTCGATGCGGGCATGAACGACTATTTGTCTAAACCGATCTGTCCGGAACTCCTCGCCGCAGTGTTAGCGCGTTGGCTTCCGACGAAGAACGATCAATCAGAAACGCTAGACGCCGCAGCCACTTCGTCTGTCCTCCCGCTGCCTTCAGTGGCTCCACTCGTCTTCGACCGCGTGGGCCTGCTGCGGCGTCTCATGAACGATGAGAATCTAGCGAAGAGAGTCACGAAGGCTTTTCTGGGCGATCTCCCTCGGCAGATCGAGTTGTTGCGGAACTACCTGGACGGCCGTGATGCCGAAGCTGTCGGGCGTCAGGCCCACAAAATCAAGGGCGCATCGGCCAACGTGGGCGGACAGGCCCTGAGCTTACTGGCCCACGAGATAGAGAATGCCGGCTTGGCTGGTGACTTGATCAAGGCCGCCGATCTCGTGGATAAACTGCAACTTGAGTTTACCCGGCTAAAGGACGCGATGACCAGCTGACCAATACGTCGCCGCAGGACTCTGCCCTAAGGTTGGCTCGGCTCTTGTACGGTTCAGAGAGATCGAAGAAGGCAGGCCGTTGCAGGGACCAAGTAAATCCTGGTTACCTGACTCAAATTCCAACCGCTTCTTGAACAAGCTTCTCCAAATCATGCTCAAATCGCCCGCCTGCTATGAGGCGGGTTCAGCCTTATCAGCCAACACCCGGACGTGATTGTCGAACACTTCCACAAAGCCGCTCTCAATATTGAGAACTTTCTTGGCTCCGCCATCCGAATAAGTCAGCGTTCCCGTCCCAAGCGCACTTAGCAAAGGCGCATGGCCGGGCAGGATGCCCATGTAGCCATCTTTGCCCGGCAACTCGGCTTCGGTTACCTGAGCGTCGACCAACAACCTCTCTGGCGTGGCTACTTCGAGTTGAAAAGTGTCTGCCATTTACTTCAGTTTCTGCGCGGCTTCGAGCACGTCGTCGATGGTGCCTTGCATGTAGAACGCGCGTTCGGGAAGCGCGTCGTGCTTGCCATCCACAATTTCTTTAAAACTGCGAATCGTGTCGCCCAGCTTCACATACTTGCCCGGCGTACCGGTAAACTGTTCGGCCACATGGAAAGGCTGAGAAAGGAATAGTTGCAGCCGGCGCGCGCGCGCCACCACCTGCTTATCTTCGTCGCTCAATTCATCGATGCCCAGAATGGCAATGATGTCCTGCAAATCCTTATAGCGCTGCAAAGTCTGCTTCACACGCTGCGCCACTTCGTAATGATCTTCCCCAACAATAATTGGATCCAAAATACGCGAAGTGGAAGCCAGCGGGTCGACAGCGGGATAAATGCCAAGCTCCGAGATCGCGCGGGACAACTGAGTAGTCGCATCTAGGTGCGCAAACGTTGTGGCCGGCGCCGGATCGGTATAATCGTCAGCCGGCACATAAATCGCTTGCACCGAGGTGATGGAACCGCGTTTGGTAGACGTAATTCGTTCCTGCAAGTCGCCCATTTCCGTTGCCAGGTTCGGTTGATAACCTACGGCGGACGGCATGCGCCCCAGCAACGCCGACACCTCTGAACCAGCCTGCGTAAAGCGAAAAATATTATCGATGAAGAGCAGCACGTCCTGGCCTTCTTCATCGCGGAAATATTCGGCTACGGTCAGACCAGTCAGTCCGACACGCAAGCGCGCACCGGGCGGCTCGGTCATCTGACCATAGACCAGCGCCACTTTGGACTTCTGCCAGTCTTTCGGATCGACAATGCCCGACTCCTGCATTTCAAGCCAAAGATCGTTCCCCTCGCGCGTGCGCTCGCCCACGCCCGCAAACACCGACACACCGCCATGCTTCATCGCGATGTTGTTAATTAGCTCCTGAATGATGACGGTCTTGCCAACGCCCGCGCCGCCGAACAAACCAATCTTTCCGCCGCGCAAATAAGGCTCAAGCAGATCGATAACCTTGATGCCAGTCTCAAACATTTCGAGTTCAGTGGCCTGCTCGGCAAACTCGGGAGCGGAACGATGAATGGGAAAGTGCTTTTCGGTGTTTACGGGGCCCATGTTGTCCACGGGCTGGCCGAGCACGTTAAGCACTCGACCCAGGGTTTGTTTGCCAACGGGGATGGTGATGGGCTCGCCGAGATCGTAGGCCTTCATGCCGCGCACTAAGCCATCGGTTGGTTCCATGGCGATCGTGCGCACGCGGCCTTCGCCGATGTGCTGCGCCACTTCGGCGGTGATATCGATCTTCGTCGGGACGTCGTAGCCTTCGCTGGTAACGCGAATGGCGTTGTAGATCTTGGGGATGTGCCCTTCGGGAAACTCAATTTCGATGGTGGGGCCGGCGACCTGAACGACGCGGCCTTCAACCAAAGTATTTGTCGGCATAGAAACTCCAGTAACCTATAAGGCGGCAGCGCCGCTCACAATTTCAATAATCTCGCGCGTAATGCTGGCTTGCCGTACGCGGTTCATGTTCAACGTCAAAGTTTGGATCACATCGCCGGCGTTCGAGCTAGCCGCGTCCATGGCCGTCATGCGCGCCGCATGATAAGCCGAAAGAGATTCAAGCAGGGCCCGGAAGATGGACATCTCGACATATCGAGGCAGCAGATCGCTCAGTATTTCCTTGGGCGATTGTTCCCAAATGTAATCAATCTGTTCGCCGCCTTCGGCTGGCAGTTCCACCGGAAGAATCTTCTTGAGCACCAGATTCGGCGCCATCACATTTTTGAATTCGTTGACAACCAAATAAACGGCGTCTACCTCAGCCTTGCTATAAGCTTCGATCATCTTGGCGGCGATTTCACGCGCCTGTTCAATTTTAGGCTTCTCGACAATGCCGACATATTCGCCGCTTACGTTGAATTTGCGTTTGCGGAAATAATCGCGCGATTTGCGGCCGATCGTTTCGATGCGCAGATCTTGGCCGCTTCGCTCGTCGGCGAAACTCTGAGCCGTGCGCAGCAGGTTGGCGTTGAAGGCGCCGGCCAGACCGGTATCGCTCGAAACCACGATCAATTGGACGCGCTTCTCATCGCGTACCTGGAGCAAAGGAAGCCCGGATACTCATCGTTACCAACTGATGCCGCCGCCACGTTCGAAAGAATCCGCTGCATCATGCCGGCGTAAGGCCGCGAGGCGACGGCCCGCTCCTGAGCACGGCGCAGTTTGGCCGCCGAAACCATTTTCATGGCCTTGGTGATCTGCTGCATGTTCTTGACGCTGCGAATGCGGCGTCGGATGTCGATTAAACTCGGCATCGATCAGGCCTTGGCTGTCGGCTTTCCAATGCGGACCTTCGCTTCGTTGATGGCCGAATTGAGCTGCCCCTTGATATCGTCGGTCAACTCTTTTTTGTCGCGAATGGCACCCAGCATTTCAGGCTTAGTGTTGTCCAGATAGTGATACAGTTCGCTTTCGAAACGGCGAATATCTTCCACTCGCATATCGTCCAAAAAGCCGTTGCCGCAGGCATAGATGATCGATACCTGTTTTTCCACCGGGATCGGCGAATAGGGCCCCTGCTTTAACACTTCCACCCAGCGCTTACCGCGGTTGAGCTGATCTTGCGAAGACTTGTCCAGGTCCGAACCGAACTGCGCAAACGCTTCCAGACTGCGATACTGCGCCAGTTCCAGGCGCAACTTACCCGCTACCGAGCGCATCGCCTTGATTTGCGCGCTACCGCCGACGCGGCTCACCGAAAGACCGACGTTAATGGCCGGGCGAATATTCGAGTTAAATAAGTCGCCTTCCAGATAGATCTGGCCGTCGGTGATCGATATTACGTTGGTCGGAATATAGGCCGAAACGTCACCCGCTTGCGTTTCGATAATTGGCAGTGCGGTGAGAGAGCCGCCGCCTTTATCGTCATTGAGCCTGGCGGCGCGTTCGAGTAAGCGGCTGTGGAGATAGAACACGTCACCCGGGAAGGCTTCACGGCCCGGCGGACGGCGGAGGAGCAAAGAAATTTCGCGATAAGCGGCGGCGTGTTTGGAAAGATCGTCGTAAATGCAGAGGGCGTGGCGCTTGCTATCGCGGAAGAATTCACCAATGGCGCAGCCGGCATAGGGAGCGATGTACTGCATGGGCGCCGGATCGGACGCTGTGGCTGCCACCACCACGGTGTATTCCATGGCGCCGTGTTGTTCCAGAGTACGCACGACCTGCGCAACCGTCGAACGCTTTTGGCCGATGGCGACGTAGATACAGATTACGTTCTGCCCTTTTTGGTTAATGATGGCGTCGAGCGTGACAGTTGTTTTACCCGTCTGACGATCGCCGATAATGAGTTCGCGCTGGCCGCGGCCAATCGGCACCATGGCGTCAATCGCTTTGATTCCGGTTTGGAGAGGCTGCTTCACGGGTTGACGGTCGACGACGCCGGGAGCCAGCGTTTCTAAAGGATTGAACCCGGTGGTGGCAATGGGCCCCTTGTCGTCGATCGGCAAGCCAAGCGCATTCACCACGCGTCCAACCATGGCATCGCCCACCGGAATGGACATAATCCGGCCTGTGCGCTTGACTTGATCGCCTTCTTTTACGTTGCCATAGTCACCCAGGAGCACCACGCCCACCTGATCTTCCTCAAGGTTGAGGGCGAGACCTACAGTTTGGGGACCGAACTCGACGAGTTCGCCGGCCATCACGTTTTCTAAACCATAAATGCGCGCGATGCCGTCGCCCACGCTGATGACCGAACCCGTTTCGCTGACGTTTGCCACTGCGTCAAAGTTTTCGATCTCGGCCTGCAACACACGCGAGATTTCATCTGCTCTAATCTGAGCCATACATTTCCCAATCCCTCTAAAAAAGTTCTAATGCCGGAAGGCTAAGCGCTGGCGCATCAGTTCCAGCTTGCCCTTCACTGAGGCATCATATTCGCGAGAAGCAACTCTGGCGCGAATACCGCCGATCAGTCCGGGATCTACCTGATAATTCGTACGAATCGATTTGCCGAGCTTGCTTTGCAGCAAAGTCTCGACTTGTTTCTTCTGTTCGTCGTTCAAATCTTTGGCGGACGCGATTTCCGCCGGTACCCAACCGAGACGCGCGTCTACCTCCGCCTCAAACGAGCGACGGATCGCTGGCATTTCGCGTGTGCGGCGATGGCTGACGACAACTAACAGAAAATTGCGAATCAAGCGGTGCAGCGCCATCTCTGTGGCAATCTTTTCGATCACTGTTTTTTTGCGTGCCTTGCTGACTGCCGGCGACAAGAGCGCATGTTCCAATTGCTTCGAACCACTGAGGAGCGACTCTGCGAGGCGAAGTTGCGCGATGGCATCTGCTGGCGAAATACCGGCGTTGGATGCAAACACAGAATTGGCTAGCGCGGCCGCGTAGTGGACGGAAAGGGCGTCAGCCATTTAATTCTTGCCTCTTTCCACCAAACGCACAAAATCGTTAAACAAATCGCTTTGATCGTTGGAGGCAAAGCGCTCGCGCAGACGTGCTTCCGCCTGAGCTAGCGCCTGCTGAGTTGCGTGCACGCGCAGTTTATCGGCACCTTCACCACGGAGTGCCTCAATCTCGTTGGCTACGCTTTTCTGAATGTAGGCGATTTCTTCCTTCGTCTGAGCGATCATGCGCGCATGCTCGCGCTCCATTTCCGCTTGTGATTCAGCGCGCAGGCGCCCCACTTCTACGGAAAGATTCGCCATCTTACGGTCGATTTCGGAATAGCGAAGATCGGCGCTCATCTTAAGACCAGTTGCCTCTTGAATTGCTTTTTGAATGTCGGCGGAGCGCGCATTGAAAAAACCGGGCGCGAATTTGTAAATCAAAAATCCAATGCCGCCGGCAAAGAGAACGAAGTTGGCGATTTTCCAAACCATGTTGTCATCTTCATGGGCGGTCTCTCTCTCTTGGAGGTCTAGCGCGGGCAAAAAGCTTGCACCGGCGAGAAAAAATATCAATACGAGCCGGCGCGCCATCAAGCGGCTCTCCGTTTCAATAGGGAATCGACGATTTGCGCGCTGAGCCGGTCAACCTGTGAGCCGATATCGCTTTTGGCCGTCTCCAATTCACGTGCAATTTCGAGTTTGGCATCCGCGACTTGTTTCTCAGCAGCCAAGCGTGCTTGGTCCACCAATTGACCTTGCTCTTCGGCCCATTGGCGGCGCTGCACTTCGTTCTCCTGCAGGATCTGAGTCCGGACCAGTTTGATAGCCTCGTCGAATTCAGAGGTCTTCTTATCGGCCGCTTGGTGTGCCCGCTGTGCCAGCTCGCGCATGCCTTCCGTTTGTTGGCGGCGTTCTTCCATAATCTTGGCGACAGGTTGAAAATAGACGCGTTTGAGAAAGTGCGTCAGGAAAATAAAAAAAACAACGGTGGGTATTGCTTTGACGGCGAGGGCGGCTAGCGCCTTTAACGTGGCATCCATTCTTATAGAATTTCTGGCTGGGAGCTAAAAGAGAGAAAGACCGATGATCGAACAGAGTACGAGCAATAGCGGACTTGCCCTAAAGAAATACGCTAACATACGGAGCACGCGAGATTCAACGGAGGACGCAGAAGTACCGCAAAATTCGCGAATAATCAGCTAAGACAAGTGAGTTCTATCACAAAAGGGCGTTACGGTGGAAGCAGGATGGTCATGCGGCAGTTCTTGATTCGTCCTAGTGTGCGACGTTGAAAGAGTTCCCGGCGCGGTAAGCGGCGCGGCTGGCAGCCCGCGTCTGAACCAGGTTTTGATTAAATGCGGATTTCAAAAATCCTCGGCAACGTACCGTATATCGGCCAAGATTCTGCCCATGAAAAAAGGGTTTGAGTTCCGGACGTCGACGATGATTCCGCTAGGATGTCTGTTAGTGCGCCCACTTCTCCTACTGATTCTTTTCCCTTTACTTGCATGCTTAGCCCCCGCGCGAGCGGAGCTCCAGAGTTCAGCTTCATCACCGTCTCCGCACAGCTCAGACGCCCAGCCCCAGGCACGCATTACTGGCCACGTTGTTCTCGCCGATACCCATAATCCCGCGCGCAACGCCGTGGTCTTGCTCACTTCTCTCGACGGGCAGAACCGTCAGTTCCTTCGCGTAGGATTAGACGGTACTTACCTCTTCGAGCACGTCGTCCCAGGCGAGTACATCGTCATCACTTACCTGGACGGCTATCTTTCGCCCCTTGACAAGATCATCCGCGAACCCGCTGACACCTCCATAGCGCCCCTGATTCAGAAGATCGTGACTGCTCAAGGAAGCTTGAAGGTGGGCGCTCAAGGTACCCAGAAATTCGATGTCTCCATCGAGCGTGGGGCGATTGTCTCCGGCCGCGTCCACTACTCGGACGGCTTGCCGGCCATCCAGGTCGGCATCGAACTCCAGGACACGGCTGCTCCAATCTCCCAGCCAGGCACGCCCTACATCCAACTGGGCGATATTGCCCGTTCGGAGTTCGTCCACCAATCTTTTGAGACTGACGACCAAGGCCGCTTCCGCATCGCTGGGATTCGGCCCGGGGTCTACCGCATTGCCGCCGTCCAGCTACCTGAGCACCCTACGCAAAACTGGGACGTTTTGGCCCGGTCGTTCTTCGGCGTTCTCCGTTTTTATACTAACGACACCATTCATCCCAGTTCCGCGAAGACGTACAACCTCGTCGCCGGTCAGGAGATTTCGGATCTCGAAATTCGCGTTCCTCTGGACGGCTTCCGCAGTGTGCTGGGCAAGGTTGTCGCGCCGGATGGCCGGTCGATTACTAGCGCTGAAGTTACAATTACCGAGGCCTCCGACCCATCCCTGTATTTTGCGACCGGCGTTTCCGACGGCTCCTTCCGCTTTGACCGTCTCCCGCCCGGAATGTACAAGGTCGCCGCACAATGGGGAAATATTGCGCCTGCTGGAGGCAAAGCGATAGCGGCGTTTGGCTCCGGCTCTACCACCTTTACGCTCAACGATAAAGACCTCAGCGGCGTTATTCTGACACTCCCCGAAGCCTCACTCCCTAAACCGCTGGAGCCGCCAATTCGCTAGTTACTCGCCCAAGCAAGATACGCTACGATTTCTTGCAGCCGAAGTGGTCTAAGATCAGACGGACCGAACGCCCTTGTCTCGCAAAGGGTCCGCTGTGACATGGCCAAGACCCCGGCTTTTTTAGCTAAAGGGGTATGGCGGGTTATCTCCAGCCCCGCCGGCACCGGGCAAGTTCTCGAAAAGAATTGGTCGAGCGTTGAAAGTACGAATTCGGCTGAAACGCCCCGAATTTCGCCTGTGGTTTCTAATCGAATCCCGCACGCAGGACTCTTGAATGCTCAGGCAGTGGGTTTCTGACGGGCCGTTTGCGCGGCTAGGCGTGCCGCCGCCCGCTCATAAGTGACAAGGCGGTTGGAACGCCACGTGAACAGTCGAGTGACGCCGTAGTTCCAAACAGAACTAATGGCCAACCCAAGGATGCCCGCAAAATACCACGGTATGCCGGTATCGATCATCGCGTCGGCGACTCTTAAATTGATAAAAACACCCACCGAGCAAGCCAGGTAAAAAGAGAGCAGACCGCGGACAATGCCCCAGCCCTGCAACTTCCGGTCGCGATAAGTAATGACGTTATTTAGCAGGAAGTTGACCGTCATCGCTAAAACCGTTGAAATGATTTGCGCGGCGGAGAATGTGCGGCCAAATACGGACAGCAGCACCCACAATAGGGAGAGGTGAATCACCACACCCACCGCGCCCACTATGGAAAACAAAACAAACGAAGCCGGGATCACATTGCCAAGCCGCTTATCCAGTAGGAGTTGGAGATACTCGATCCCCACCATGATGTCGAGTTTGCTTTCACCATGCTGACGGCTGCGGAAGGTGTACGGCACTTCGCCGAGTTTGACTGGCCGAGTAGACGACGCCAGTATGTCGACCAGAATTTTGAATCCCAAAGCGGAGCAGTGGTGCACGACTTCGAGTAGGAATGAACGGCGGAGCAAAAAAAAACCGCTCATGGGGTCGTTGATGTCGCAGCGGCAAATGGCCTTGCTCAGTTTTCGACCGATGGTGCTGAGGGCCACGCGCGATTGCGCGAATTCACCCATGCTGCCGCCCGCTATATTGCGGCTGCCAACGACAATGTCGAGATTTTCGTCTTTGAGGCGCTGCAACATCTCGGGCAAAATTCGTTCGTCATGCTGCAAATCGGCGTCCATGACGGCCACATACGGAGCGGCGGAACTCATCATCCCTTCGAGGCATGCCGAGGAAAGCCCGCGGCGATTCACGCGATGCACAATTCGCACTTTCGAGTTGCGGGCCGCAATGGAACGGACAAGATCGGCGGTACCGTCTCGAGAGTCATCGTCAACGAAAATGACTTCGTAAGAGATATCGCCCAGCGCATCTTCCAAATGGCTAAGGACCGGTTCAACGTTCCCCCGTTCATTAAACGTCGGGAGAATGATAGACAACTCAATCAAGACAACTCAATCTTAGCGTAGGCAAGGGCTTGTGAGGGACGCGCGAGCCTATGTTTTCCAACGGCTTGCGGCTACTCCATGGTAAAGTCGAAGTTACCGCCGAAATTCAGGGAACATTGGCCTCCGCGTTTCCGTCTGAGAATTTCAGCCGGGGAGACCGTTTTGAAAAAGAAGTGGAGAATTGTTGTCCTGCTGCTGTTGCTGGTCGCCGTTGGCGGGGGCATCTACGCAAGCATCAAGTACAGCGAGCGCGGTATCGTCATAGTGCAGACAGGCAAGGTCATGAAAGAAGATCTGACGGCCATTGTCACTGCATCGGGTGAGGTTAAACCTCGAAATTACATTAACATCGGAGCTAATAGCCAGGGTGCTGCCCCGATCACCGAAATTTTGGTCAAAGAAGGCGACCACGTGAAGAAAGGGCAGGTTTTGGCGCGCCTGGCGGCAATCCAGCCCAAGGCAGACTTAACTGCGCAAGAAGCCTCGCTCAATTCGGCGTTAGCAGATTCGGCCGCGACTGAGGCGTCGGTGAAATCCGCCGACGACAACATCGCCGTTGCCAAGGCGCAAGTAGAGCACGATAAAGCCGACCTCGATCAAAAGAAAATCGACTTGAAGCGGGCGCAGGAGTTGTACGACGGCAAGTTGATCTCCGCCCAGGATTTTGAGGCGAAGAGAGTTCTGTACGACTTGGCGGCGAGCACGTTAAACTCGTCGATCACACGAGTACGCCAAGCAGAATCGCAGCGCGCTCAATCGGCGGCGCAGCTTTCATCCTCGCAGCGTAAGGTGTCGCAACTAGAGGCGATGGTGACCCGCTATAACGATGTGTTGAAGCAATATGAGGCAACTGCGCCACTAGACGGGGTGGTCACGAATTTGCCGGTGCGCGTGGGCGAAACGGTGGTGCCTGGTATCCAGAATTCCACTGCGTCGACCATCATGACGATTGCGGATATGTCGATCATTACCGCCGAAGTGCACGTCGATGAAACGGATATCGTTAGCGTGAAACTGGACCAGCCAGCAGAGGTCACCATTGACGCGATACCGAATCAGACTTTCAAGGGTAAGGTCATAGAGATCGGCGATACGGCGATTGTGCGCTCCACGGGTGTTGCCGCCTCGCAGAGCCAAACTTCGAGCCAGGAAGCGAAAGATTTTAAAGTTGTCATTGCGCTCGACATCGCTGAAGACTTGGTGCGTCCAGGACTGTCGTGTACCGCTAAGATCACAACGGCGGTGCGCCCGCAAACACTGGCGATACCGATCCAAGCTCTCACGATCCGTCAAAAGGGTCAACTGCAACCCGTAAAGCCAGGAGCGCCTCAGGTTACCGATCCAGCGGCTCTCAAGGCCTCCAAAGAGGAATTGCAAGGCGTCTTCATAGTGCAGGGTGGCAAGGCTGTGTTCCGCGAGGTGAAGACAGGAATTAGTGGTTCCACCGATATTGAAGTTTTACCTGGGGCGCTACACGACGGCGAAGAAATTGTGACCGGAAGCTACCAGGTGATCCGCACTATTCGTAACGACGCCAAAGTAAAAGTGGACAACAAACCGCCAGCTACACCGACGACGCCCAGCTAGCTTCTTACGGATCGACTATGGCACCAGCCCAATCCATTCTTACGGACCTTGATCCGAAGCAGCGTGAAGAGCGCGGCGAAAGTCTCAAAACGCAAGGTATTGTCATTCAGACTTATGATCTGTGGAAGACGTATATCATGGGCGATCAGGAAATCAATGCGGTTTCCGGCGTTGACATTCAGATCAAACGCGGTGAATACGTCGCCATCATGGGCCCTTCCGGCTCCGGCAAATCTACCTTAATGAACCTGATTGGTTGCCTCGATACTCCTTCCAAAGGCTTGTACTATCTGAACGGCAAGTTGGCCAGCGATATGGATGATGACGAATTGGCGCGCATCCGTAACAAAGAGATCGGTTTCGTTTTTCAAACTTTCAACTTGCTGGCGCGATCGTCAGCGCTGCATAATGTGGAGCTGCCGCTCATTTACGCGGGTCTTAACTCGGAAGAACGGATAGAACGGGCGAAGGCTGCTTTGCGCGAAGTAGATCTGGAACAGCGCATGGACCACAAGCCCAATGAGCTTTCCGGCGGCCAGCGGCAGCGCGTGGCGATCGCCCGGGCTTTGGTCAACCGTCCCTCGATTTTGTTAGCCGATGAACCGACTGGCGCTCTCGACACGAATACCGGCAACGAGATCATGGCGCTCTTTGAACGGTTGCATCGGGCTGGAAATACCATTGTGCTGGTCACGCACGAACTCGATATTGCGAATCATGCGCATCGCGTGATTCATATTCGCGACGGCAAAGTAGAGCGCGATGACGCTATCCCCAAGGTACAGTCCTAGCAACATTACTTGAGCGCTCAAACGAATTGCTATCGTAAGTTACGAATTGAATTGTGCTCGTTTAACCTGACAATGGTTGGAGTGGTCAAAGCACTTTAACTTTTCATGTCGCAGACCGTTCCCGGCAATAATTTGCGAAACAGCTTGGAAGCTACGTCGTTGCCATCAGTTACGGTGCCGCCGCGCATCCTGATGGCCGAAGACAACACAATTAACCAGCGCGTCGGAAAGTTGATTCTGCAACGCGCCGGCTTTCCGATCGATCTCGCCGCCGACGGCGTGGAGACACTGGAAGCCCACAAGAAGGAGCCTTACGATCTCATTCTGATGGATTGCCAGATGCCCATCATGGATGGTTTTGAAGCAAGCCGTGAAATTCGCGGGTTATCGCTGCCACAACCCGCGATCATTGCAGTAACCGCGAATGCCCTGCTCGGCGAGCGCGAGCGCTGCCTCAATGCCGGCATGGACGATTACTTGTCCAAACCTTTTCAGGCAGAGCAACTGGTCGCCGTCGTCGTCAAATGGGTTACCATTCGCCAGTCAGTGAAAATCCGTCAAGCCGCAACAGGTTAAAGATTACCTTGTGTTGAAGCGGTTGGCCAGTGCGCTCCACTGCCGTTTGAACCAGCTTGGATGAGCCTTCGATTCCATCTTGTTTGTGTCCAGGCCATCTGGTTTAGCTTGAGTCAACGTATTGGACGGCTCTCCTGATAAGTCTTCGGTTGCAGACAAGTGAACCAGCGAACCATCGAAGTTATAAGTCCGTTTGCGAAACTTTTCATCGTCATCTTTGGTGATAATGTGGAAGGTCCGGCCGATCGTCTTCCCTTCCGCAGGATCGACCTCCACGGGAAAATAGCCAGCCAAATCGCGTTGCCGGTATGACGTTTCATAGCGGTGGTGATGCATGTTCCAGATGAAGACTCGCCAAGAATCGAAGTCAACAGGGTCGGCGCCGGCTAGCGTTGTCCAAAGCCAGTGATGTTTCACGCCTTTTTCTTCGTCTGTGACCGTGCCCAGTTCGAAATAAGAAGTGATGCGCTTGCCTTCGGCATACTGCGCTACTTCGTCGGGAATGGAAATCAGTAAGTTCCGAGTGAGCACCCAACCGGTGTCGCCAGCTTTGGTACGGATGAGGGTCCAGTCCTCCATCACCACGGGCTTCTTGGCTTCCTCTAGCTTCTTCGCCGCTAACTGCTTAGCCGCCTTTTTCCTTTCCGCATCAGTTTCCTGCGGCGTCTCAGAACCATCGATACGCTCGGCTGAGAGTTCCTGCCAATTGGCTGGTGGCTTAGGTGGGGCAGGTCTAGAAGGGGGGCGGAAACCCAATTTTGCCTGTTGTTCCTTGCGGGGACGTTTACTTGGGACGGGCCGCTCGACAACTAGCGATGAAGTCTCCTTAGGTAATGCATTCTTTGGTGCCCGCATCCGTCCCAGCATCACCATCGCGCCGCCTTCCGGTATCTGAGCAAACGCGGGAGACCGCCGGCTGGGTTCTATGTGTACATTCAACACTTCAAACGCCGTCGCGGCACCTTGCGCCGGCAATGCTCTTTGGCGTTCCCGCTCTTGCAGAATTTGCTGCATTTGTTGGGGGCTGAGCAAATCTGTTGAATCCACCCAACCTTCGTTCCCCGCCTGCGTTTCCACCTTCACCATCTTCCGTTGAACATCTATGATCGTGACTCGATCGCCATGCTTCAGCGCTGTCACCGAACCGCTTTTCAACGAAATTTCGCTTCTGACGTTAAGCGTTTGTGGTGCGACGTAGGCTTGGCCTAGAGTCTGCCGCTCTTCAGCACAACTGCTTAGCAACAAAAAGCAAGCGACCGCCGCGAACAACTTAATGGATACAGGCGAATCCATAATTATCTTCATTCATAGGCCACTTATGAGAAGCGCGGCAGCAAGCGGGCCAATTCCTTGAGGATGCAGCGGTCCATCACCACCGGTATGCCTGCCGATTCTGACGTTTCGGCGGCTGCATGATTCACTACGCCTTCCTGCATCCAAATACAGCGGGGCCGTTTGATTACAGCGTCAGCCACCGCGTCCGGCACAAACTCCGACCGGCGAAAAATGTCGACGATATCGACCTCGCCTGGTATGTCTTGCACTCGCGGGTAACAAGTTTCGCCAAGCACGTTCGTCAAACCAGGATTCACGGGAACGATGCGAAACTTCTGGGCCTGCAAAAACCGCGCCACTCCGTGACTGGCCCGCGATGGATCGTCGGAGAGGCCCACCACTGCAATCGTTTTGGACTCCTGAAAGAGTCGAATGAGGTCCGCGTCGTTCATTTTGCAGGCTCTTCCATAGCCATGAGCTTGCGAAAACGCGCGACTTCGGCGTTCGTCAGCGTGCGATAGGCGCCGGGCTTCAGCGCCCCTAATTCCAGAAATCCAATCTTTACGCGTTTCAACTTCTCCACCAAATGCCCGCAGTGCTTAAACATGATGCGAATCTGGTTCTGCCGTCCTTCCACCAGCCGCACCTCATACCAAGGGTTCGCACCCTTCTTGATCAACTTCAATCCTGCCGGCGCCGTTTTCTTGCCGTGCATCGGGATGCCTTGGCGGAACTCTTCTTCTTGTTCCGACGTCAGCAGGCCCTTCGACTTCACCAAATATGTCTTGGCGATATGGCTCGCCGGGGACATCAATTTATTCGCAAAATCGCCGTCGTTGGTTAGGAGTAGCAAGCCTTCGCTTGCATAGTCGAGCCGTCCCACCGGATAGATACGTTCCCGCATCCCCTTGAAGAACGACATGACTGTCTCACGCCCCTCCGGATCATGCACTGTCGTAACGCAGTTCTTAGGCTTGTTCAACGCCACATACAAGTGATGCTTGGGAGCGCTCAGCACCTGACCGTCAACTTTAACTCTGTCTACTTCCACATCGGCCTTGGAGCCTAATTCCGTTATGGTTGCGCCATTGACGGAAACACGCCCGGCCAGAATTAATTCTTCGGCTTTACGCCGGCTGGCGATTCCGGCGTGGGCCAAAATCTTCTGCAGTCGTTCTTCAGGCATCGGCTTCTTCGATTTTCGCTTCTGGCGTTTCGGCGGACGGGGCCTTTTCGGCGGGACTTACCACTTCAGACATCGCAAATCTCCCTAACTCTTCAAATTCCTTGAGAGTCGGCAATTCCGCGAGCGAGTTGAGGCCGAATTGGATGAGGAACTCGCGCGTGGTCTTATACATGATCGGTTTGCCGATCACTTCTTTCCGACCGGCGGCAGCTACCAATTTCCGGTCTAGCAGTGTCTTCAATACGCCTGCGCCTTGCACGCCGCGAATGTCCATTATTTCCGGCGCGGTGATTGGCTGCTTATAAGCCACTACTGATAGCGTTTCTAGGGCCGCCATCGATAATTTGAGCGGAGCTTGCAATTTCTTGACAAATTTCCGGATCGATTCGTGGTGTTCCGGCTTGGTGGCCATCTTGTAGCCACCTGCCAGTTCGCGGATGGACAGGCCCCGGTCTGGCGCGGCGTACTCCTTCACCAAATCCGCCAGGATTTCTTTGATGCGATCGAGCGGTTGATCTAGCGCAGAGGCCATCTGCTGTACCGTGAGCGGCTCGTCGGTAATGTAGATAGCGGCTTCGATCACGGCCTTTAGACCAGCGGCGGCATCTTCCGTTGGTAGTGGATCGTTGATTGCCTCCGCGATCATCACATCGTCGTCTTCGAGTTCACGCGGTTCTTCGTTTGCTTCGGCGTCTGGCCCCGCAGGCTCCAGCGGCAGCTCTTTTTGTGGTGCTTCCCGATGTTCTTGCGGTGCGTCCATGCTGTCTATCAGTGGTATTCCTCTTCTACAGCTGAAAGATCTTCTACTGCCGCCTGGGCCTCGTCAAATCCACTGCCCCGCTTTAATCCGATATCGCCGAACGCTTCGCCCTGCGTGAGTTCAACCGCTTGGCGTTTCACTAATTCCAGTATCGCCAGAAACAGGCAGATCATGGCGCGCGGGCCGCGCTGTTTTTCAAAAAGCTGCGTGGCCGAGAGCGAGTCTTTGCGCAGATTCGCTAGTTGATTGCGCAGGTAAACAATCATCTCTGGCACGCTCACAGTTTCTTTGCCGATTTCGTACGTGGGGCGGTTTTTCACGCGCTCGAGAATCGTTTGGAACGTCTGCACCAGATCGAAAATGGTGACCGCGAGTCCGGGACCCTCGTCTTCGGAAATAAACTGTTCGATTTGCGGATTCGACCAAACCGCCTCTTCAATCACGCGCTTTTGCTGGAGCATCTCGGCGGCATTCTTGAAGCGCTCATGTTCAAGCAGCTGACTGACAAGCTCTTTGCGCGGGTCTTCTTCCGGCGACATTTTGTCGAGTTCCGGATCGCGCGGCAGCAGCATTTTGCTCTTGATGTGGATGAGCGTGGCGGCCATGTAGACGAAGTCGGAACTGAGCTCGATGTCGAGTGCGGTCGCCTTTTTCATGTACTCCAGGTACTGAGACGTGATCTTGGCGATCGGGATGTCTTCAATGTTGATTTCCTGCTTGCGGATGAGGTCCAAAAGCAGGTCGAGCGGGCCTTCGTACTGTGCAAGATGGAAGTTTAGGGGCGAAGACACTAGCTACACCATAACATGCAAAACGGGCATGTTTTAGGGTTGAAAGCACGGTTAAAGGTATCATGAGATCGCGGCGATGAGAGCTTTAGGGAGTTTCTGTTGGAGGTGTACGGGTTTATGACCAAAGCTGGCTTAGCGCGGGACAACTTAGAAGGACTAAGGCGAGCTGAGCGCGACGAACAGCATCAGCGGTCACTCGCTTGGCTGTCCTCCAATCGCCTTAAATATGCCGGCCAATGGATTGCGCTACGAGGAGATCATCTCGTAGCTGAGGGGCCGACCGCTAAGGAAGTGTTCACGCAAGTGCGTGGCAAGAATCCTCCCGCGCTGGTCATTAAGATTGGATCGGAAACACTCCCGTTTGCCGGTGGTGAGATTTGGAGAGTCTGGAACTTTAGTTCGAGACACCAATATCACGCCACTTCGATTGGGATCGAGGTTCCGATCACAGTATTCGTTAATCAAAGAAAAGCAAGTTTCTTGGCGAAGATCGATACAGAAGCTACGCTCTGCATCTTTCAGCGTGAGTACGCCGATGAGTTGGACATCGATGTTGAAACTGGAATACGACAGATCGTCTTAACAGCGACGGGGCGATTCGAAACTTACGGTCATACTGTTATGCTTTCGTGCTTGGATTTGGATACCGAGAGCACGGTCTATTTTGCGGGCACGTATGAGTTTTTCACGCAATGTGCTTGGGCTGCATGGTTGGCTCGATAAAATACGGTTCGGTTTGGTGCACCACGACAACTGCTTGTTCATGAGCCCTTCCGACGAGTAAAGCATGCGGCCGCGCTAGCTGGCCATTTAACCGGGAGCAACCCAGCGCACGGGAGTGTGTTTCGCGATGCGGGAGAAAAAATCGCGTTCATTGGCTGTAACCACAACAGGGCCCGCTCTCACGGCCGTCACTGCGATCAAAACATCTTTGACAACCTGGCGGCGCTGCACCAATCGAAGACCATCCTGACCCAACCCGGCCAAGATTCGAGGGGCCTCGCAAAAGTTTGCGTGATCTGGGGTTCAGAAAGCGTTTTTGCCTTCTCAAAGAGTCTTGGAAATCCGCCAGCGCCTGCTGTTGGCGAGACGTCCGGCAACCGGCATAGAGTTCTAAAGCTACGACTGAACTCACGAACAACAGAGCGTGTTACATTCGCGAATCGAACTTGGCTTTTTGTTCGGTCACGAAAAAATTTATGAATACGTTGGTCCGCGCCCCGCAAATCCGCCTTGCCTTGCGAACCGGCACAGGTCGATCAACCATGTTTTCTTGACCGATGCCTTTAACAAACGTACGGCTCTCAGATTGTGGGCAACTCCATCTCTGCGATTGCTACCTGAAAAGTTCACGATGAAGTGAGACTAGCTGCAAGTTCATAATTGGTCAACGAACGTTGCGCTCGTCGAGTACCGAGACCAAGGTCCTCACCCGTTTCCGGCTAATTGCAATTCGCAACCGAACCGAAAAAAAAGATCCGACGGATTGATCATTTCGCGAGGAGCATTTTCTTCAAGTAGACCAACTGTCCTAGATGATACGAATTGTGGGCCGCCACCACCAGGGCTTCCCTCAAAAGCGTCTGTCCAGTGCCGCCCGCTATTGTTTGGAAAAGATCTCCATTAGCAACCAACTCTTCCATTTCTTGCGCCTGCGTCTTGAGGGCTGCAAGATTCGCCTCCCAGGCGTGTTGACTGGGAGGCGCCGCCGTTTTTGGCCAGTATCCGTCCGGCCACTTTGGCGACTTGTGAGCTGGATCTCGCGAAAACTCCAAAATGTCATGCTGTGCGATTCGCATGTGCTCCAGTAACTCCCATATGCTATGCGGCGCACCGTTCGGCTTTTTACCCGCCAATTCCGCTGTCAAATCGCTTGTCGCCGATTCGAAATCAATGTGCGACTGATCTCCTCGCATCGCTTGGCGTAGCTGTTCACGGAGTGCCTTCATCTGATCGCTATTCATAACGTCTCCTAAATCCGTCTGCAAATATGGAGTATCCGACATGCGCCGCGACTATCACAACTGGTACAGTCCCCGTCTGGGAAAAAACATGGAACTGCTGGCTTATGGTCATGCGGGCCATCCGGTATTAGTCTTTCCCACGTCTCAGGGTCGCTTCTTTGAATTTGAGAACAATGGCATGATCCATGCCATCGCCGACAAAATTGAACAAGGATTCATTCAAGTCTTCTGCGTCGATAGCGTCGATAGCGAAAGCTGGTATAACCGCTGGATTCATCCGCACGACCGCGTAGCCCGCCACAATGTTTATGAGAGCTACATCATCGAGGAAGTTACACCTCTCATGAAGAACCTCAGTTGGTCCCAGCAAATCACGACTGCCGGTGCCAGTTTCGGCGCCTTCCACGCGTTGAACTTTGCTCTCAAGCATCCTGACCTCACCAGCGATTGCATTGCGCTAAGCGGCGCTTTCGATATGCGCCAGTTCATGAACGGCTTCTACGACAGCGATTTTTACTTCAATAATCCGGTCGACTACGTGCCCAATGTCTTCGATCCGTGGTTTCTCGACCGCTACCGGCAAATGAAAATCGTTCTTGCGGCCGGCGATCACGACATCTGTCTTGGCGAGAACTTCCGCATGGCCGAGATCTTAGGCAAAAAGGGAATTCCTCATTGGCTCGACGTTTGGACCGGCGGTGAGAAGCACGATTGGCCGCTTTGGCAGCGCATGGCGGTAAAATTCTTCTGAGGTGATGGGTTGAACAAAATCGGCATTATTTACGGGATGGAGAATAGTTTTCCTTCCGCGCTGGTGGATCGCATTAACAGTAAAAACGTTCCAGGCGTGGTAGCCGAACACATCCGCATTGGCGGCGTCAAAATGGCGGAACCTAGCGGCTACAAGGTGATTGTCGATCGCATCTCGCACGACATCGAGTTCTACCGTGCCTATCTAAAAAACGCTGTTCTCAGCGGTACCATCGTCATCAACAATCCATTTTGGTGGAGCGCCGACGATAAATTCTTTAACTACGCTCTGGCCAGCAAGTTAGGTGTCGCGACTCCCAAGACCGTGATTCTTCCTCACAAGACTCATCCGCCCGGAACGACTGTTCAATCTATGCGGAACTTAATGTTCCCGTTGAATTGGGATGAAGTTTTCGATTACATCGGGTTTCCCGCTTTTCTGAAACCCTTCAGCGGCGGCGGTTGGAAAAACGTCTTCAAAATTCATTCGCGCGATGAATTCTTCAGCGCCTACGACCAGACGGGTTCGCTCTGCATGACCTTGCAGACTGCCGTCGATTTCGACGAATATTTTCGCTGCTACGTGGTCGGCCAAGAGAAGGTGCGAGTTATGAAGTACGATCCCAAACTCCCGCACCATCTCCGCTATGTAAAAGATGGCGTACCCAGTTCGCAAGCGTTGCATGATCGCGTGGTGAAAGACGCTATCACTCTTTGCCAAGCCCTTGGATACGATCTGAATACGGTGGAATTTGCGGTTGAGAAGGGCATTCCGTATGCCATCGACTTTCTTAACCCTGCGCCTGACGCCGACGTCTATTCCGTGGGCGATGAGAATTTCGAATGGATTGTCGAGAACATGGCGCAATTCGCGATTGAAAAAGCCCTGAGCGAAGAAGAACCGCGGCGCGAACTCCATTGGGGCCGCTTTCTGGCCGCGTCCGAGCGGAAAACCACGGCTGCAGTCAGTTAGATTCTAGATCGGACACCAGATAATGACTCCCAGCTTCAACCTTGGTATCGAGGAAGAGTATCAGACGGTTGATCCCGTCACGCGCGATCTCCGCTCTCACATTGACACGGAAATTATCTCCGAAGGCAAGAAGTTGATGAAGGAAGCGGTGAAACAAGAAATGCATCAGTCGGTTGTCGAAATCGGCACGGGCATTTGCAAAACAATTCCCGAAGCAGCTATCGAGCTGAAATCTCTGCGGCTGCAGATGTGCAACCTGGCGAAGAAAAACAATTTGCGCCTGGCCGCCGCTGGTACGCATCCTTTTGCTGATTGGCGCAAACAGGCGATAACGCCCGACGATCGCTACGAAGTGATCGTGGAAGATCTCAAAATGGTGGCGCGCGCAAATCTGATTTTCGGGTTGCATGTGCACGTGGGCGTGGAAGATCCGGAAGTGCGCATTCACTTAATGAATGCCACACGCTATTTTTTGCCGCATATTTTGGCGCTCTCCACCAATTCGCCTTTCTGGCTGGGCATGGATACCGGACTGAAATCTTATCGCGGCAAGGTATTCGACAAGTTTCCGCGCACGAATATCCCTGACTATTTTCCGAGTTATGGCGAATACGAAAATTTCATCAAACTACTGGTGAAGACGAATTGTATCGACAACGCGAAAAAAATCTGGTGGGACATTCGACCGCATCCGAATTTCCCGACACTCGAATTTCGCGTCTGCGACATGCCGATGCGCGCCGACGAAACACTGGCGATTGCGGCGCTTATTCAGGCTACGGTCTGCAAACTTTATAAGCTGCACGCGGAAAATCAGGGTTTTCGTCTCTATCGCCGCGCTTTGATCATGGAGAACAAGTGGCGCGCGGCTCGTTATGGGCTCGATGGCAAGATCATCGACTTCGGCAAACAAATCGAGGTGCCCGTGCGCGATCTGATCTACGAGTATCTTCACCTAATTGACGACGTGGTAGATGAACTAGGTTCGCGCGAGCATATCAATTACATTCACCGCATCCTGGAACATGGCACGGGCGCCGACCGTCAGCTGCGAATTTTTCAGGAAACTGGAGACCTCACCAAAGTGGTGGATTATATTGTCTACGAAACAGAAGCGGGATTAACGCAGGAGAGTGTGACTGCCGGTGCTGTTCAATGAGCGACATCGGCTCACTTCCCTTTGATCCTGAACTCTCGCCAGGCGCACACAACGCGGTTTTCGTTTGCCTCCGCATACAGCCGGAAGAAAAAGTCACTCTCATCACCGATGAAGCTTGTAAAGAGATCGCCGCCAGTCTGGTCGCCCAATTAGACGCTTGCGGGTGCCGCCATCGTGACTTTGTGTTGGAGGAGTTGGCGCCTCGTCCTTTGGTTGACATGCCGCCGGTCATTCTGGACGATCTGGCTACCAGCCAGGTGAGCATATTTGCCGTGCAGGCGCAGATGAACGAACTAAAAACGCGCATGCAGATGTGCAATGTGGTCAATCAATATAGGCTGCGTCACGCGCATATGGTCAACATTGAAAAGCAGATCATGCTGGAAGGTATGCGCGCAGATTTCCAGAAAGTGGACGAATTGACTTTGCGGGTGATGAATATTGTTAACCGGGCCAAGCAGATCCGCGCCACAACTCCGGCTGGCACTGACATCACCGCCGATCTCACGCCCAACTATAAATGGATCAAAACAAGCGGCATCATTAGCCGTTACAAGTGGGGTAACTTGCCGGGTGGCGAAACGTTCACGTCGCCGCTTGCAGTGAACGGCCGCTTTGTGGTGGATGGTGTAGTAGGCGATTATCTCTGTGCCAAATATGGCGATCTGGCAGCTTCGCCTCTCACTCTCACCGTTAAAGAGAACCGCCTCACCGAGGCGCGCTCCGATAACAAAGAGTTGGAGCAGGATTTCTGGCAGTACACTCACCGTGATAGCAATTCCGATCGCGTGGGAGAGTTTGCCATCGGCACGAACCTCGCGCTTTCGCGGGTGGTCGGCAACATCCTGCAAGACGAAAAGATTCCCGGTGTCCATATGGCTTTCGGCGACCCATACGGCGCACACACCGGCGCTCAGTGGACCTCAACGACTCATATCGACGTCGTCGGCCAACACTTTGATATTTGGGCTGATGACGTGCAAATTATGAGCGCGGGCAAGTTTCTGGTATAGCTTGTGATCCCTGAACTGCGGGCGGATTTCAATGAGCGTTGGACTGCCACGCGCTATGCCGAATTTCTTCGCAGTTTGGATGCCGCAGCGGGCGCTCACGTTGAATTCCGTTGCAGCGAAACGCCGATCTTCCTGCCAAACGATCTGCTTGCGGAGATGGTCCGCTACGGTCAGGAGTTATACGGCCAGCTTGCCGCGAACCCTGCTTATCGCCAGGCTGCCGACGCCACGGTCCCAGCCGAGTTTCGCGTTCCTGGCGGTGCTGAGCATCCGTTATTTGTGCAAGCCGATTTCGGTTTGATTCGCTTGGCAAATGGCGCTCTTGCTCCGCGCCTGGTTGAAATACAGGGTTTTCCATCGATCTATGCCTTCCAAGCAACGCTAGCTAGCCAATATCAGAATGTTTTCTCCCTTTCCAGCCAACTAACGCCATTTCTGGGAGGCCTTGATGAGACCGGCTATTTCAAGCTGCTCGCCAAAGGGATCCTAAACGGGCACGCTCCGGACGAAGTGATTTTGCTCGAAATCGATCCCTATCGCCAAAAGACCGCAGTTGATTTCTTGCTGACGCGCCAGCGCCTTGGCATTAAGATCGCTTGTATTCGCGACGTCAAGCGTCAAGGTTCGAAGCTCTTCTTTGAAGGTAAGCCAGTCAAGCGAATTTACAATCGCGTCATCATAGATGAACTGGTAAGAAAGAATATCCAGGGAGGGTTCGATTTCCGGGACGAAGTCGATGTCGAATGGGCGGGTCATCCCAACTGGTTTTTCTTGCTTAGCAAGTTCTCGCTGCCATGGTTTAAGCACGAGTGCGTGCCGGAGACGCGCTTTTTGAGCGATGTGGATACTCTGCCCGACAAGCTAGACGATTACGTTCTTAAGCCGCTGTACTCTTTCGCCGGGCTCGGCGTAAATATTGGTCCGACAAAAGCGGACATTGCCGCCATCCCTGCCGACCAGCGCGGCGAGTTTATCTTACAGCGCAAAATGGATTTCGTCCCAACGATCGAAACGCCTAGCGGTATGACGAAAATTGAAGTGCGTATCATGTACGTCTGGGACGAGGGCGCTTTGCAGCCTGTTAACACAGTTGTAAGATCGGGCCGCGGCAAAATGATGGGCGTCGATTTCAACAAAAATTTAGACTGGGTGGGGGCCACTGCCGGTTTCCACATAAAATAAAGAGAGCCATGGCTATAGATCCACGTGCAGGTAAACCCGCAGATCCTTCCGTACTTACTAACATCCCGCGCTTGGTTTCGAGTTACTATGCGTTGAAGCCGGACGCCAGCGTCAAAGCCCAGCGGGTGGCTTTTGGGACGTCGGGCCATCGCGGCTCCTCGTTTGACAGCAGCTTCAACGAGAATCACATTCTCGCCATCACCCAAGCCATCTGCGAGTATCGGCGTCAGCAAGCCACCAATGGGCCGCTGTTCCTAGGCATGGACACACACGCGCTATCCGAGCCTGCGCAAATCAGCGCGCTCGAAGTGCTGGCGGCCAATGGTGTCGAAGTGATGATCGATCAGGACGGCGGTTACGTGCCGACGCCCTCGATCTCGCACGCCATTCTTGTTTACAATCGTGGCCGCAAAGATGGCCTCGCCGACGGAATTGTGATCACGCCCTCCCACAACCCCCCCTTCGACGGCGGTTTTAAATACAATCCTCCCAGCGGTGGTCCGGCTGACACGAACGCCACGAAGTGGATCGAGAATTTCGCCAATGATTTGCTCGCTAAGGGCATGCAGGGCGTCTCTCGCATTACTTACGAGAAGGCGCTGCACGCCTCCACCACTCACAAATTCGATTACGTTTCGACTTATGTCGACGGCCTTGCCACTGTGGTGAATATGGATTTTATCGCCGGCTTGAATTTGGGTGTGGACCCGTTGGGGGGCGCCGGAGTTGCTTATTGGCCGCGTGTTGCAGAGAAGTACAAGCTCAAGCTCACGGTTGTCAATACAACGGTCGATCCCACTTTCCGGTTCATGACTCTGGACTGGGACGGCAAAATTCGCATGGATTGCTCATCGCCTTATGCCATGGCGAGCCTGATCGCATTGAAAGACCGCTTCGATGTGGCGTTTGCTTGCGATACCGACCATGATCGCCACGGCATTGTTGCGCCCAGCGTTGGCCTTCTCAATCCGAATCACTATTTGGCCGTCGCTATCGATTATCTTTTCCGCAATCGCCCCGGCTGGAAGGCGGACGCGGGGGTTGGCAAGACCTTGGTAAGCAGCAGCATAATCGATCGTGTCGTTGCTAATATTCCGCGCCGTTTACTCGAGGTGCCTGTGGGCTTTAAATGGTTTGTCGATGGTTTGCTCGACGGATCGCTCGGCTTCGGCGGTGAAGAGAGTGCCGGCGCATCGTTCCTTGCCAAGGATGGGTCGCCCTGGAGTACCGATAAAGACGGCCTTATCATGGGACTACTGTCAGCGGAGATAACCGCCAAGTCGGGCAAAGATCCCGGAGTACGCTATCGCGAACTGACCGCGCAATTCGGCGATCCCGTGTACGAGCGTATCGATGCCCCAGCGAGTGCGGCGGAAAAAGCGATTCTGCAAAAGCTCTCGCCCGAACAAGTGCCCGCGAAGGATTTGGCGGGCGAAAAGATCGAAGCTATGCTTACGACTGCGCCCGGCAACGGTGCACCTCTTGGTGGGCTGAAAGTGGTGACGAAGAACGGCTGGTTCGCCGCGCGTCCGTCAGGAACCGAGGATGTTTACAAAATATACGCTGAAAGCTTCCTTGGCAAAGATCATCTGCATCGCATTCAGGACGAAGCTCGATCGGTGATCTCGAAAACCTTTGCAGCGGCTCAGGGCGCATAAACTACAAGGCTGGGTAATAAGCATACTCGGTTCGCGAGATCGCTGGCATCCAGGACTTCCCAAATGGGCAGTAACCCTTCGATCGCGGCTCCGATCTGCTGCGGAACTAGAATCAGCCCGGGCTATCAACTGTCTTGACGAAATTTCGGAAGTGAAAATCCATGGTATTTTGATCATGGCTAACCAAGACGCGATTTTGCTCGGCGGCTAATGCAAGCACCAGAGGATCATCCAATCCTTCCAACGGCACCGATTCTGCTGTTTGGAAATCAACCTCATTTGCTTGACGCTGCACGCCAAGAATGATGGCGTGGTTAAGATCGGCGTCGGCCTGAAAGCGAAGCTTCACATTTGTGCCGTTAACGTACGCTTGCGCGCTTCCTCAATGCGCTGCTGCAATGCGGGGCTAATCGGCTCCACGGTGCGCTCCCTTTTGGTCCACATCGCTGCCTGCTGATTCAGTTAGGAGGCGGTTTCGTTCTGGTGACCCAGGTAAAAGGCAATTGCGCCGTAGACTTGCTCTAAGGAGAGAGTCGGGAAGTTTCGGCGAATAGTTTCGGGCGAAGAGCCAGCTCGAAACTCATAGATAATCGATGCCAGCGAGACACGACTTGAAGCAACATAGAATCCACCATTTCGTTCTTCAACGTATACCTCAGTCGCCATCTTGCTTCCTCAATTCCAGTTTACGTTAGACTTCAAATTGTGAAGCCCACAGTCATCTCGCGGCGGCTCCTGCTGGGCCTGCTTGGCGGAACTCCTCTCATCAAATCCCTTGGCCAAGGTGTTTCTTCGCGGGCGGTCAAACCCCAGCCGCGCGGCAAGCCCACTGGCATTCCGTTCAACGCCTGCTTCACCGATATCGCCGACAAAGCCGGTCTCACCGCCCCCCTCGTCTACGGTCCCGAAGATCACCGCACCTACATTCTCGAAACGGTCGGCTGCGGCTGCGCCTTTATCGACTACGACAACGACGGCTGGCTCGACATTTTTACGCTCTCCGGCACCCGTCTTGAGGGCGACCCGCCGGGCGCAACGAATCGCCTCTACAAGAACAATCGCGATGGCACGTTTACCGATGTCACGGCGAAAGCGGGCCTGACGAAAGTCGGCTGGGCCTCGGCGGTGGCTGTCGGCGATTACAACAACGATGGCTTCGACGACCTATTCGTAACTTATTGGGGCCAGAACGTTCTCTACCGCAACAATGGCGATGGCACGTTCACTGACGTTACAGAAAAGGCCGGTTTGCTGCATAACGGC
This sequence comes from Bryobacterales bacterium, assembly GCA_963749105.1. GTDB lineage: Bacteria > Acidobacteriota > Terriglobia > Bryobacterales > Bryobacteraceae > Bog-105. The sequence goes on from CAVVLT010000021.1 coordinate 67,587, forward strand.
AAACGTTGGGGTTCAGGCTGCGCCTTCGTCGATTATGATCGCAACGGGAATCTCGACCTGGTGGTAGCGAACTATCTTGAACTCGATCTTGCGCACATTCCTAAACCCGGCGAAAGCGGCTTCTGCAACTGGAAAGGCATTCCGGTGAATTGCGGTCCGCGCGGCTTGCCGCCTGGTTACGCCAACCTCTACCACAACAACGGCGACGGCACGTTCTCAGACGTCACCGAAAAATCGGGTTTTTCAAAAGTCAAGGGTGCGTATTGCATGACAGTCGCCGCTGCCGATTTCGACAACGACGGCTGGCCTGATGTCTACATCGCCTGCGATTCCACGCCCAGCTTTCTTCTCAGGAACAACCACGACGGAACTTTTACCGATATTGGATTGGAAAGCGGAGTGGCGTTAAACGAAGACGGCATGGAGCAGGCCGGTATGGGGCTGGGCATTGGCGATTACAATTTGGATGGGAGCCTGGATATTCTAAAGACCCACTTCGCCGACGACACCGCCGTGCTCTACCGCAACGACGGCAAGGGCGGCTTTGAAGATGTTACAAACTCTTCGGGACTCGGCGTCGAAACACGCTATATCAGTTGGGGCGCCGGCATGTTCGATTTCGATAACGACGGCTACCCCGATCTTCTTTGGGTTACGGGCAGCGTCTATCCGGAAGTGGAAAAGGTGCTACCCAACTACCCGTTTAAGAGCTCGCGCATTGTGTTCCGCAACCTGAAAAACAATAAATTTGAAGAGTTGTTAGAGCAGGCCGGACCCGGCATCATTGCGCCACACGCAAGCCGCGGTTGTGCGTTTGGCGATTTCGACAACGATGGCGATGTCGATGTTGTCGTCATGAATCTCAACGAGGCGCCGTCGCTCTTACGCAACGATGTAAAGGGCGACAACCGCTGGATCAAAGTGAAACTCGTCGGTGTTAAATCGAACCGCAGCGCAATCGGCGCGCGCGTTACCGCGCATTACGGCGGCAAAACACAAGCGCAAGAAGTGATGAGCCAATCCAGTTTCTATTCGGCGAACGATCTGCGCCTCCATTTCGGTTTAGGCGATGTAACAAAGGTTACACTCGATATCCGCTGGCCGAATGGACAGTTGGAGAAGATCGCTAATCTCGACGCGAACCACTTTGTCACGATTCGCGAAGGCGCGGGCGTCATTAAATCTGAAACGTTTCCGAAACGCAACGCGTAATAACACAAGGCGTCATGCGCAGACCCTTCCTACTCTTGCTTATGGTTGCCGCGGCCAACGGCGGCGCCTTGCAGGAAACGCCGCTCGATCAAGCGGTCATGCAAAAGTACGAAGCGCGCGCCACCGCAGTGAACGGGAAAGTGACCCGCAGCCGCGACGCACAGCCTTGGGCGCTGAGCGCCGGTGAGCGCGTGCCGGTGCAACAAATCATCACGACTGGGCCGGACGGCTTTGCACATTTCGAAGTGGCTGGCGGCAGCAGCTTCGATATCTTCGCCAACTCGCGCGTGGTGTTTCGCCAGAATGCCGCTAGCGCGGGCGACCTGCTGGACGTGCTCGAAGGCCGCGTGCGGGTGCATCTCAAGCCGCATGCCGAACAGCCGCAGCAGCGTATCCTGACGCCCAGCGCCTGGATCAGCGCCTTCCAAGCCGCCACGGTCGCAATTGCCATTGATGAAGACGCCGCTATGCGTATTGATGTGCTGGAAGGCGAAGTACGCGTTCAGCATACGCTTCTGCCGCGCAGCGAGCCTACCATTGTGCGCGCGGTTGACGCCATCCTGGTGCGCAGCGATCAGCAAATTTCGCGCCGTTTGGATCGCGGTTCACTCTACCGCTATACCGTGAAACCGCTGCATGATTTGTGGACAGCCGTCACTCCTGGCCATGCCAACAAGGCGGGCGATCCCATTGAAGGCAACCATTTCATTGCCCGGTTAACTCCGCTTAAAGGCCGCTACAATGGTGGCGAATGAGGAGATTCGCACTGTGTGCCATTTGCTGTGGGGCTATGGCGGTCCAAGCACAGCAAACAGCCGCTCCCGACCAACAGCCAGCCGCCCTTAAGAAACCCGCTGGGCTAGAGAGCGCTTGGACGCTGCATACAATTCTGGATGAGCTCTTGAAAGACAACGAAAAGCTCGAACCTCTTTTGGCGCAGATGAACCCGCAGGAATGGGTCAACAAAAAGGGCGCGTCTGCAGTGTACATTCAGCAATGGCAGATGGCGCACACGCAGTTGAATGAAGTCACGGCCGCTTCGAAACTGCTCGCGCAGAAAACGGAGAGCTTGCCGCTGGCGCTGGACGACTACTTTCGCTTAGAAGCGCTGGAAGTCACCTCGCGATCGCTCGAAGAAGCCGTCTCGCGTTATGGCGACCGCTTTACGGCCGATCAGCTGAACGGTTTGATCGCTCGCAACTTTTCACGGCGCGAGCGCTTTCGCGATTACATTCGCGACTTAGCCACTACCTCGGAAAACAATTTCAAACTGGCCGATGAAGAAGCGCAGCGTTGCCGCGGTATGATCAGCAGGGAACCTGTTAAGCGCGTTAAGAAGTAAAAGTATTCATGGAAACAGCTGTTTTTGTTTGTTCGATCTGTGCCGGCGATTCGCAAAAAATCTGCGTTTACTGTACAAAAGACGCCTGCGAGAATCACCTTTGCGAGCGCTGTGCGAAATGCTCCGATTGCTGTACCTGCGATGTTCGTTTAGGCGACGCCACCACCGGCACGCATCGTAATGGCAACGGCCATTCGCCAGTTCCGCCGTCACTTCATAAGATGAAGGATTGACGCCGCCTCTCCAAGACATACTGCGAAAGACATTCGGCTTTCCGTCGTTTCGGCCGAATCAGGAAGCCGTGTGCCAGGCGGCGACGGTGGGCCGTGACGTGCTGCTGGTTATGCCGACCGGCTCGGGCAAATCGCTTTGCTACCAGTTGCCCGGCCTCGCACGCGAAGGAACCACACTGGTGATCAGTCCGCTGATTGCGCTGATGGAAGACCAGGTGGCGAAGTTGGAAATGCTCGGCCTGTCGGTAGCCCGCATTCATTCGGGCCGTGATCGGCTGGCGTCGCGGCAAGCGTGCTTTGATTATTTGGAAGGCAAGCTGCAATTCCTGTTCATTGCGCCCGAGCGTCTGAGCGTTGCTGGTTTTCCGGAAATGCTGGCCAAGCGCAAGCCCGTGCTGGTAGCTGTGGATGAAGCGCACTGTATTTCGCAGTGGGGACATGATTTCCGGCCCGATTACCGCATGATCGGTCAGTACCTGCCGTTGCTGCGTCCGGCGGCGGTGATGGCGTTAACCGCGACTGCCACGCCCACTGTACAAAACGACATTGAGAAGCAACTAGGACTCATCGATACGGCGCGCTTCATTCAAGGGTTTCGCCGCGAAAACATTGCCATAGAAGTCGTGGAGGCGGCCCCTTCGGATCGTCTCGAATTGCTGCGCGAGTTGATTGCCGATCCGGCGCGGCGTCCGGCGATTATCTACGCGCCAAATCGCAAGCAGACAGAATCGCTGGCGGTGGATCTGGCCGATCTGGCGAAGCCTGCGGCGTATCACGCGGGTTTGAGTGGAACGTTGCGATCGCAGGTGCAGGACGACTTTCTGGCCGGTAAGTTGGACGTGATGGTGGCCACCATTGCGTTTGGCATGGGCATCGACAAGCCGGATGTACGCACCGTCGTGCACGTCGCGCTGCCGGGCAGTGTGGAGCGTTACTACCAGGAGATTGGCCGCGCGGGCCGTGACGGTGCGCCCAGCCGCGCCATTCTGATGCAATCGTATTCCGACCGCCGCACGCACGATTTCTTCTTCGAACAAGATTATCCGGAGGTAGCGATTCTGGATGAGATTTTCAAGCGATTGAAAGACACACCGGTTTCGACAGATGAGTTGTCGGCGCAGCTGCGCTTCGATGCGGACGTGTTCGAAAAAGCGGTAGACCGCCTGTGGACGTATGGTGGCGCCATTGTGGAATACGACCAAATCAAACGCGGTTCGCCGAAGTGGCGCACCCATTATCTGTTCCAGTGCGATCAGAAGGCCATGCAGATCGAGGGCATGATCCAACTCGCGCAAAATCACAAATGCCGCATGGCGATGCTGGTGCGGCATTTTGGAGATTTATCGGATTCGCAGAGCCCTTGCGGCATTTGCGATTTCTGCGCGCCGCTGGAATGTGAAGTGCAGCGCTACCGGGCCGCTTCGGTGCGCGAGCAAACGCAATTGAAGCGCATTGTGAAGGCGCTGCATACCGCCGGATCGCGTGCCACAGGCAGGCTGTATGCTGAAGTATTCCCAACGCAGGAATTGCCGCGCCGAACGTTTGAGGATTTGTTGGGGTCGTTAGCGCGCGCCGGCTTGCTGCAGTTGCAAGATGCCAGCTTTGAGAAAGATGGCAAGGAGATTCCCTATCGCGTTGCGCGCTTAACTAATGTGAAACCGGGCGACGCAGAAATCGCTGCGGTCTTGATGAAGCAAGAAGTGGCGTCGGCCGGTGAGACGCGCAAACGTAAGAAAAAAGAGTTTCCCAAGGCCACTAGTGCGCTCGACGCAAAATTGGACGATCCGGCCAGCCAGCGGCTTGAAGATGAGTTGAAAACTTGGCGCACGGCGAAAGCGAAAGAGCGCGGCGTCCCGCCTTATTGCGTGCTATCCAACCAGACCATGCGCAACGTAGCCTTGGCGCGGCCGGCGGCGGAGCAGGATTTGTTGGCGATTCCCGGTATCGGGCCGACGATCGCGCGCACATACGGCGCCGAGATATTAAAGATAGTAACTAACCATTCAGCCTCTTGATAATCGCGTCCGCATCATAAACGCAACCGCCCCAAATTCCGCCACTCGCCTGTTGCAGCGCGGCCCACAAGCGCGTATCTTCAGGCAGTTTCGGATCGGCATGCAAATCATCCCGCATCGGCCGCGCGGCAAAAGTGGCGGCATCTTCTCCCACGAAGTTCACACTGCCTTCCAGCTTGTTGCGATCGATCACGATCTCGATCATGTCGCCGTCGCGCAGCTTGCCGATCGGCCCTTTTGCCAGCGCTTCTGGCGACACGTGACCGATGCAGGCTCCCGTCGAAACCCCGCTAAACCGCGCATCGGTCAACACCGCGACATGCTTGCCGAATGGCAGGAATTTCAATGCCGACGTGATTTGATAGGTCTCCTCCATGCCCGATCCAAGCGGTCCACGGCAAATGAGCACCAGAACGTCGCCTTCTTTGATCTTGTTCGCTTTGATGGCGGCGATAGCGTCAGTTTCGGCGAGGAACACTTTCGCCGGTCCGCGCTTGCGATAGACACCGTCGGCATCTACCACGGATGGATCGATCGCAGTCGCCTTCACCACTGACCCCTCAGGAGCCAGGTTCCCGCTGGGAAAACAAACGGTGGACGTCAAGCCGCGCTGGCGCGCATTCGCCGGAGCCAGAATCACGTCGTCCGCATCAATCCCATCGAGTTCTTTGAGTTTGGCACGCAGCCGGCCACGCCGTTCCGACTGCTCCCACCAGTCGAGTGAATGATCCAAGGACTCGCCCGATGCAGTTAGCGCTTTGGTTTGCAACAGCCCCGCGCGCCGCAAATGCAGCATCACTTCCGGCACACCGCCCGCTAAAAATACTTCCACCGTTGGGTGATTCCGCGGACCATTCGGCAATGCATCCACCAAACGCGGGACCGAGCGGTTAATGCGGCTCCAATCGTCCACCGTGGGCCGCTTCAAGCCCGCCGAGTGCGCAATGGCGGGCACGTGCAGCAGCAAATTGGTCGATCCGCCGAAAGCCGCATGCACCACCATGGCGTTCTCAAGCGAAGCGGGTGTCAGCACATCGCGAGTACGCAAACCGTCCTGCACCAGCCGTAGTGCCGCACGGGCAGAACGACGCGCCATATCGAGCCAAATCGCCGATCCCGAGGGCGCCAAAGCCGCATGCGGCAGCGCCAAACCTAACGCTTCGCCAACTACCTGAGCCGTTGCCGCCGTACCAAGAAACTGGCAGCCGCCACCCGGCGACGCGCACGCCCTGCATCCTTCCAGCGCCGCTTGTTCCAACGTGATCTTGCCATGCGCAAAGCGTGCGCCAATGGTCTGCACCTTGCCCGCGTCTTCCCCCTCGTCCGGCATCAGCGTCACCCCGCCTGGCACCAGGACGCACGGCAGATCGTGCATACCTGCGAGCGCCATCATCATCGCCGGCAAACCTTTGTCGCAGGTAGCCACGCCAATCACCGCATGGCGCGTGGGCAGCGAGCGGATCAAGCGCCGCAGCACTATGGCGGCGTCGTTGCGAAAGGGCAGCGAATCGAACATGCCCGTCGTGCCTTGCGTACGTCCGTCACACGGGTCCGTCACCGCGCCCGCAAAGGGAACGGCTCGCAGTGCCTTCAACTCGCGCGCAGCCTCGGCCACCAGCAAGCCCACTTCCCAATGGCCCGTGTGATAACCGAGTGCGATGGGCGTCCCGTCCGGCGCGCGCACCCCACCATGCGTACTCAGAATCAACACCTGCTTGCCGCCCAACGCCTGCGCTTCCCAACCCATGCCCGCGTTCTGCGTCAGCCCAAACAGATTGCCCGAAGGCTGCTCCAGCAGCATCTCTTCGCTAACCGGCAATGAGCCGCCGGGACCCGCCGCATGCGTCTTCACGTCGAAAATTGCGGCATCGCCCGAATCGAAAATGTCCTGTGAATTCACATCAACTCCGCTACACTCAAGTTTTCCATGCCCAAAAGCCTCGTCGCCATCTATCCAGGCTCGTTCGATCCGCCCACCAACGGGCACTTGGATGTTATCGCGCGCGGCGCCAGGATTGTGGATCGCCTCATCGTAGCGGTCTTGCAAAACACCCATAAGACCGCGCTATTCACCACCGCCGAGCGCGCCGAGATGCTGCAGGAAAGTGTGGCGCATTTGCCGAATGTGGAGATTGATTCCTTCCACGGGCTGCTGGTCGAATATGCGGCCAAGCGCAACGCCAACGCGATCCTGCGAGGCATCCGCACCATCTCCGATTATGAAACAGAATCGCAAATGGCGCTGTTCAATCGCCGCCTTCGTCCAGAGACCGAAACGCTATTTCTGCCGGCCAGCGCCGAGCATTTGTTCCTCAGTTCGCGCATGGTGAAAGAGATCATCACGCTAGGTGGCGACGCGTCCGATTTCGTGCCGGAGCCCGTGCTGCGCCGCTTGCGCGGAAAATCTAATAACGCCTAACGGTAAATTAGAAGATAGCTTTTATGTTGCAAGCCACCGCAGAACTCGCAGAACGTATTTCCACGATTAGCGTCTCTTCCACGATGAAGGTCGCCGCCGATGCCGAACGCCTTCGCAAAGACGGCGTAGACGTTGTCGACTTCGGCGCCGGCGAGCCCGATTTCCCAACGCCTACCAACATCAAGCAGGCGGCTGTGAAGGCGCTCGAGGCGAACTTCACCAAATACACCAACACCGGCGGCACACTGGAACTGCGCGAAGCCATTTGCGAACGGCACCAGAAAGACTTCGGCACGAATTACACGGCGGCCACGGAGTGCATGGTGACGGTAGGCGGCAAACACGCCATCTTCAATCTGACCCAGGCGCTGATTAACCCTGGCGATGAAGTGATCATCCCGGTTCCTTACTGGGTGACTTATAAAGACGTGGTCAACTACGCCGGCGGCGTGTGCGTTTTTGTGGAGACAGATGAAAGTGCGGGCTTCGAAGTCACGGCGCGCATGATTGAGAAACATCTCACGCCCAAGACCAAACTGGTCATCATCAACTCGCCCTCTAATCCCAGCGGCGCCGTTTTATCAAAAGAAGAGTTTAGGGCGATTCACGAACTGACGGCCAAGCGCGAGATCTTTTTGATGACCGACGAATGCTACTGCCAGTTTGTCTACGACGCCGCGCCGTTCTCGATTGCCGCCGCGCCGGGCGCTAAAGAGAACGTGGTCGTGGCCGGTTCGCTTTCAAAAACCTATGCGATGACCGGCTGGCGTATCGGCTTTGCTCTCGCGCCTGCACCGATCATTGGCGGGATGATGAAACTGCAAAGCCACAGTACGTCAAACCCGACTTCCATTTCGCAGAAGGGCGCAGTGGAAGCCATGCGCGGTCCGCAGGATTCCATTCCTGTGATGCTGGCTGAATATCGCAGACGCCGCGATTTCGTGATTGAGCGACTGCGCCAAATACCGGGCGTCTCGATCGTGATGCCGAAGGGTGCGTTCTATGCTTATCCGAACATCAGCGTGGCTTACAAGAGCGGTAAGGTGAAGAACTCGCTCGATTTTGCGAATCAGTTGTTAGCGGTTTCACACGTGGCCGTCGTTCCCGGTGAAGCATTCGGAACGAACGACCACGTGCGTATTTCTTATGCGACCTCTATGACGGAGCTTGCGCGCGGCTTAGACCGGTTGCACAAGTTCATCGAGAGCGTTAGTTAACTCAGGGACCAGGTGTATTGTTTCCTACTGATAAGTGACAAACCAATACGGTACACCCACCGCGTTGGAGCAGACAAACTCGTAAGAGCTAGATGAAAACGTGAGCGAAGAAACACCCACGAAAGACCCGGCGTTGGTGGCGTCATCGAACAAGTCGCTTGAACTCGGAGCTGGTGAGAAGGTTTGCGAGGCGTATCGTCCGCCTAAAACAATAAACTTGATGGTCTTTCCATCAGAATGGAGGCAATGAGGCATGGTGATGGTAATTCCAGCATTCCCTACTACGTAGACACCATACGGGTCGCTGTCGGCAATTGGGTAGGTTGCAGCAGTAAGCAAACCCGTATAGGCCGGAACCACGTTGGTTGTCGGACCCGCGGGCCCGGTGGCGCCCACCTGCGCCATTAGAGACCAGGTGAGAGGAGCCGAACTAGGAGCTAATGTGTTCGTTGAAATAGTGGTGTTCAGGATGTTGGTGTAGCTCGACCCGTCGGTGTAAGAGACAGTGTCGCCGACAACATAGGAAGTGCCCGATACCCACGCGTTCCTAAAAGTAAAGCCTGTCCCGTTAGTGCCGTTGGTCCCATTAGTCCCATTAATGCCGTTGGTCCCGGGGGTCCCGTTGGTCCCGGGGGTCCCGTTGGTCCCGTTGGTCCCGTTTGTGCCGTTGGTTCCCGCGAGCGCCATCAGAGACCAGGTTAGGGGCGCTAAATTCGGCGCCGTTGTGTTCGTTGAATTAGTCGTGTCCAGTATGTTGGTGTAGCTCGACCCGTCGGTGAAAGATACGGTGTCGCCGACAACATAGGAAGTGCCCGATACCCACGCGTTCCTAAAAGTAAAGCCTGTCCCGTTAGTGCCGTTGGTCCCATTAGTCCCATTAATGCCGTTGGTCCCGGGGGTCCCGTTGGTCCCGGGTTGTGGTCCCGGTGGGTCCCGTTGGTCCCGGGGGTCCCGGGGTCCCGTTGGTCCCGGGGGTCCCGTTGGTCCCCGCGAGCGCCATCAGAGACCAGGTTAGGGGCGCTAAATTCGGCGCCGTTGTGTTCGTTGAATTAGTCGTGTCCAGTATGTTGGTGTAGCTCGACCCATCGGTGAAAGATACGGTGTCGCCGACAACATAGGAAGTGCCTGATACCCACGCGTTCCTAAAAGTAAAGCCTGTCCCGTTAGTGCCGTTGGTCCCATTAGTCCCATTAATGCCGTTGGTCCCGGGGGTCCCGTTGGTCCCGGGGTCCCGTTGATCCCGTTGGTCCCGTTTGTGCCGTTGGTTCCCGCGAGCGCCATCAGAGACCAGGTTAGGGGCGCTAAATTCGGCGCCGTTGTGTTCGTTGAATTAGTCGTGTCCAGTATGTTGGTGTAGCTCGACCCATCGGTGAAAGATACAGTATCGCCGACAACATAGGAAGTGCCTGATACCCACGCATTCCTAAAGGTAAAGCCTGTCCCGTTAGTGCCGTTGGTCCCGTTGATCCCGTTGGTCCCGGGGCTCCCGTTGATCCCGTTGGTCCCGTTGGTGCCGGCCAGGCCGTTTGTGCCGGGTGTGCCAGCCACGCCTTGTTGCGCCAACACCGACCAGTCGGCGGGCGAGGTGGCAGGCGCATTGCCTACATTTCCGGCAATAAGACTGATGTAGCTCGAACCGTTGAGCGAGACGGCGTCCCCAATTGCGTAGGTCGTTCCAGAGGCGTAAGCCTGCCGGAACGTAAGCCCAACAGGGCCAATCAATCCCTGGATTCCTTGGATTCCTTGGATGCCTTGCAAACCCTGGAGGCCGGTGAAACCCTGCGGACCCTGCAGACCTGTGACGCCTTGCAGCCCTTGAATGCCTTGGCTACCTTGCGTGCCTTGTTGAGCTAATACGGCCCAGTGAGCAGGCGAACTGTCCGGCTCCTGATTCAAATTCCCAGCAGCGAGACTAATGTACGACGAGCCGACGTAAGAAACAGCGTCGCCCAGTGCGTAGGTTCGGGCGCTACTCCAGTTTCCAATGAAAGCCACCGAAGGCCCCGTCAGGCCAATTAGCCCTTGGATGCCTGTTGGTCCGATGGGCCCCGTGAGACCGATCAATCCCTGAGGACCAATTGGCCCGGTTAGACCAGTTAAACCGATCGGTCCGGCGACGCCGGTTGGACCCGTTGGACCCGTTGGACCGGTTGGGCCAGTAATGCCCGTGGTCAGCGCGTAGTAGCCATTCACGTCGACAATCACATCAGTCGCATCTGTCACATAAAGCGATACCGCGCCATTGGTACCGGCGGGCACGATCGCGGCATTGGCCACCACTTCGCCTGATGGGGAATTCAGTGTCGAAACGTTGGGTTGCGCGGCGCCGGCGGCCCAGGCGGACAGATAGGAAAGGGATCCGGGCGGGACAGCGGTAATGTTGAGCGAGTAACCCAGCACTGACGAAGGGATGCTGCTCCCACAGTTAGGACTCGACCAAAGTTGGATGGTGCGCGTTTCTCCCCTAGCCATGCTGGGCGCTCCGAATTGGCCGGGAAAAAGTGACAAAGCCCGGGTATCAACGGCCCGGCACGGTGGAATGCTCACGAACGACAACTGGCTGGGTAGGCCTTTTGCCATGGGCATGAGGATGCCTAAGTAGGCGAGAGTGCAAGCGACGGCGAGCCCGCCTTTGGAAAGTCTAATAACGTTCGATTTCATATTCTTGTGATTCTTGTGAAAATTGGTTCTGCACTGCTTGCCGACGGCGAGAGTTCAGAAATCCCTCAGTTCCTCGCTAGTCCAGTCCCTATGCCCGTGTAATACTCTCACTGGTTTCAATGAACAGGAAAAAATTCTCAGAGTGTTTGCTGGTTTTCGCAGTGAACGCTCGAAGGCCCCGCTTGAGGCAATGCGCGGGCCACCGGATTTCAATCCTGTGATGCTGGCTTGGTATCGCAGACGCCGCGATTTCGTGATTGAGCGACTGCGCCAAATACCGGGCGTCTTGATCGTGAAGCCGAAAGGTGCGTTCTATGCTTATCCGAACATCGGCGTGGCTTACAAGAGCGGTAAGGTGAAGAACTCGCTCGATTTTGCCAATCAGTTGTTAGCGGTTTCACACGTGGCCGTCGTTCCCGGTGAAGCATTCGGAACGAACGACCACGTGCGTATTTCTTATGCGACCTCTATGTCGGAGCTTGAGCGCGGCTTAGACCGGTTGCATAGGTTTGTCGAAAGTGTGCGATAGGCGGCTAGAGGCCGGGAGCAAGGACGTACCAGACCCCCGCGCCGGTCCCGTTGGAGCAAACGAAGGAGTACGACTCGAAGAGAGAAAGGTATGTGGACGAATTGGTGCCACTAACTAAATCGTGGAACGTGTCCCCGTTTTGTCCGACAAAGCTTTGGTTTCCGCTTAAACCACCCGGAACGATAAACGTGATTTTCTTACCGTCGATACCTGTATGGCAATTAGGCATGGTGATAATCATGGCGTTAAGGGTTAGCGTTAAGTGGTAGATGGACGTGATGACCAGGTCGCTGATTATAGTCGAGCTGCCAATTATCCCGTATGGGTAAACGTTAGTTGTCGGACCCGCGGGCCCGGTGGCGCCTGTTGCCCCAGCCGGTATGCCGAAATTAAATACGGCGGCGCTGCTGGATCCACCATTTCCAACGGTGGGCGTAGCACCCGCCCCGAGAGCGCTCACGGTGCCGACCGTAATTGTGGCGGCTGTGCCAGTGTTCCCGGGGCTGCCGTTTGTGCCGTTGGTTCCCGCGAGCGCCATCAGAGACCAGGTTAGGGGCGCTAAATTCGGCGCCGTTGTGTTCGTTGAATTAGTCGTGTCCAGTATGTTGGTGTAGCTCAACCCATCGGTGAAAGATACAGTATCGCCGACAACATAGGAAGTGCCCGATACCCACGCGTTCCTAAAAGTAAAGCCTGTCCCGTTAGTGCCGTTGGTCCCATTAGTCCCATTAATGCCGTTGGTCCCGGGGGTCCCGTTGGTCCCGGGGGTCCCGTTGATCCCGTTGGTCCCGTTTGTGCCGTTGGTTCCCGCGAGCGCCATCAGAGACCAGGTTAGGGGCGCTAAATTCGGCGCCGTTGTGTTCGTTGAATTAGTCGTGTCCAGTATGTTGGTGTAGCTCGACCCGTCGGTGAAAGATACGGTGTCGCCGACAACATAGGAAGTGCCTGATACCCACGCGTTCCTAAAAGTAAAGCCTGTCCCGTTAGTGCCGTTGGTCCCATTAGTCCCATTAATGCCGTTGGTCCCGGGGGTCCCGTTGGTCCCGGGGGTCCCGTTGATCCCGTTGGTCCCGTTTGTGCCGTTGGTTCCCGCGAGCGCCATCAGAGACCAGGTTAGGGGCGCTAAATTCGGCGCCGTTGTGTTCGTTGAATTAGTCGTGTCCAGTATGTTGGTGTAGCTCAACCCATCGGTGAAAGATACAGTATCGCCGACAACATAGGAAGTGCCTGATACCCACGCATTCCTAAAGGTAAAGCCTGTCCCGTTAGTGCCGTTGGTCCCATTAGTCCCATTAATGCCGTTAGTCCCGGGGGTCCCGGCCAGGCCGTTACTGCCGTTGGTCCCGTTGGTGCCGGGTGTGCCAGCCACGCCTTGTTGCGCCAAAACCGCCCAGTCGGCGGGCGAGGTGGCAGGCGCATTGCCTACATTTCCGGCAATAAGACTGATGTAGCTCGAACCGTTGAGCGAGACGGCGTCCCCAATTGCGTAGGTCGTTCCAGAGGCGTAAGCCTGCCGGAACGTAAGCCCAACAGGACCAATCACTCCCTGAATGCCTTGGATACCTTGGATACCTTGAAAACCCTGGAGGCCGGTGAGACCCTGCGGACCCTGCAGACCTGTGACGCCTTGCAGCCCTTGAATGCCTTGGCTACCTTGCGTGCCTTGTTGAGCTAATACGGCCCAGTGAGCAGGCGAACTGTCCGGCTCCTGATTCAAATTCCCAGCAGCGAGACTAATGTACGACGAGCCGACGTAAGAAACAGCGTCGCCTAGTGCGTAGGTTCGGGCGCTACTCCAGTTTCCAATGAAAGCCACCGAAGGCCCCGTCAGGCCAATTAGCCCTTGGATGCCTGTTGGTCCGATGGGCCCCGTGAGACCGATCAATCCCTGAGGACCAGTTGGCCCGGTGAGACCAGTTAAACCGATCGGTCCGGCGACGCCGGTTGGACCCGTTGGACCCGTTGGACCGGTTGGGCCAGTAATGCCCGTGGTCAGCGCGTAGTAGCCATTCACGTCGACAATCACATCAGTCGCATCTGTCACATAAAGCGATACCGCGCCATTGGTACCGGCGGGCACGATCGCGGCATTGGCCACCACTTCGCCTGATGGGGAATTCAGTGTCGAAACGTTGGGTTGCGCGGCGCCAGCGGCCCAGGCGGACAGATAGGAAAGGGATCCGGGCGGGACAGCGGTAATGTTGAGCGAGTAACCCAGCACTGACGAAGGGATGCTGCTCCCACAGTTAGGACTCGACCAAAGTTGGATGGTGCGCGTTTCGCCGCTAGCCATGCTGGGCGCTCCGAATTGGCCGGGAAAAAGTGACACAGCCCGGGTATCAACGGCCCGGCACGGTGGAATGCTCACGAACGACAACTGGCTGGGTAGGCCTTTTGCCATGGGCATGAGAATGCCTAAGTAGGCGAGAGTGCAAGCGACGGCGAGCCCGCCTTTGGAAAGTCTAATAACGTTCGATTTCATATTCTTGTGATTCTTGTGAAAATTGGTTCTGCACTGCTTGCCGACGGCGAGAGTTCAGAAATCCCTCAGTTCCTCGCTAGACCAGTGCCTATGCCCGTGTAATACTCTCACTGGTTTCAATGAACAGGAAAAAATTCTCAGAGTGTTTGCTGGTTTTCGCAGTGAACGCGCGAAGGCCCCGCTTGAGGCAATGCGCGGGCCACCGGATTCCAATCCTGTGATGCTGGCTTGGTATCGCAGACGCCGCGATTTCGTGATTGAGCGACTGCGCCTGATACCGGGCGTCTTGATCGTGAAGGCTAAGGGCGCGTTCAAGGGCGGGAGGGTGAAGAACTCGCTCGATTTCGCAAATCAGCACTTGACGGCTTCGCATGTGGCCGTCGTTCCGGTGAAGCGTTTGGAACGAACGACCACATACGCATCTCTTACGCGAGCTCGATTACGGATCTGGAGCGCGGACAGATCGCTTTCGTAAGTTCATTGACAACCTGCTGTAGCAAACGCCCAGGGCGATAGCCGCGCCCCGACTTCTCAACCACCAGCTTCTTAAAGGCCAAGGGCATAATTCCACCAGCCAATTGGTGTACAGAAAAAGGTAATGTTAACAAGCGGCGATGCCACGTAAGACGGTGATAGGCCAGCGCCGGGTGTCATAATGCTGTCACTACCCGACGCAGCAAACGTTACGTTACCCAAAGTTGCGGTGCCCGCGAACGAGAGTCGTTTGCCCGGTACGCAACTGGGAAGCGTGATGCTGGTCGTGATACCCTGAGCAACATTATAAATCGACCCGGTAGCAGTGTTTAGGATTGTGTACGACGGAGTTTGTATCAAGGTGCCGGGCGGGAAGACGTTCGTGATCGGACCTGCTGGTCCAGTTGGTCCGGTCGGTCCAGGGACCGTGCTAGCAGCACCGGCAGGGCCTTGTGGGCCAGGGACGGTGCTAGTAGGACCAACAAGACCTTGCGGACCAGTAGGGCCGGCTGGGCCAACGGCACCCTGTTGCGCCAGCAGAGACCAAGGGAGACCCTCGGTAGGCAGATTGTTGATATTGTTGGCGGCGAGGCTGATATAGCTCGACCCCAAGTAATATACAGCATCGTCAAGAGCGTAGGTGGTTCCGGCGACGTAACCTTGCCTGAAGGTGAGGCCAGGTGCTCCTTGCCGAGCCAAAAGAGACCAGTCGCCGGGCGACGTGTCGGGTTCGTTGCCGGCATTTGCCGCCACCAGACTGACGTAGCTCGAATTATTGTAGAAAACGGCGGCTCCGATGAGGTAGCTGGCGGTGGAATTCCAATTTCCCTGGAAAATTATTGGTGGCCCCGTTAGTCCGATCGGGCCCTGCAGGCCAATTGGTCCGATGGGACCTATTGGACCCTGAATCCCGGTGGTGCCGGTTGGTCCCGTAACGCCGATGGGTCCAGTTGGGCCCACCGCGCCTTGTTGCGCCAGTAGAGACCAGTCGAGGAACGCAAGGTCAGGCTCGTTGCCGATATTGGCTGCCACCAGACTGACGTAACTCGAACCGTTGTAAAAAATCGCGTCGCCGACTGCATACGTGGCGCTGTTATTCCAGGCTTGCCGGAATGTCACCGGTGGACCGGTCAGTCCAGTTGGACCGGTTGGGCCGGTTAAACCTATTGGGCCTATCGGTCCCGCGACGCCGGTTGGACCCGTTGGCCCGGTTGGGCCCGTTGGTCCGGTAACGGAGCTCAGCACGTAGTAGCCATTCACGTCGACAATCACATCAGTCGCATCTGTCACATAGAGTGATACCGCGCCATTGGTACCGGCGGGCACGATAGCGGCATTGGCCACCACTTCGCCTGATGGGGAATTCAGCGTCGAAACGTTTGGTTGGGGGGCACCGGCGCCCCAGGCGGAAAGATAGGAGAGGGATCCCGGCGGGACGGCTGTAATGTTCAGCGAGTAACCGAGCACTGAGGAAGGGATGCTGCTTCCACAGTTAGGACTTGACCACAGTTGGATGGTGCGCGTTTCGCCGCTAGCCATGCTGGGCGCTCCGAATTGGCCGGGAAAAAGTGACACAGCCCGGGTATCAACGGCCCGGCACGGTGGAATGCTCACGAACGACAACTGGCTGGGAAGCCCTTTTGCCATCGGCATGAGAATGCCTAAGTAGGCGAGAGTGCAAGCTACAGCGAGCCCGCCTTTCGAATCTCTAATAACGTTCGATTTCATATTCTTGTCAAAATTGGCTCTGCACTGCTTGCTGGCGGCAAGAGTTCAGAAATCCCTCAGTTCCTCGCTAGTCCAGTGCCTATGCCCGTGTAATACTCTCACTGGTTTCAATGTGAACCAGGGAAAATTCTCAGAATGTTTGCTGGTTTTTCGCCGAGTCTTGGCCAATCATGATCATGGTCTGGAGATGAACTCAAGCATGTGTGGATTTTTTCCTGTCCGTGCGCTGTAACCGGGCCGCAACAGAAAAAGCATCGTACCGATCAGATGCGTGGTCAGCGCGCGGAAACCTCGGAATCCGAGATGGGACGGTGGGGGAGCGGTCTACCGCGATTAGCAGTTGCTTTCCAACGGAAAGGTCTACGCGAGTTCGTACTACTCTGCCAGAAAGTAGCTCATACCGAAACGGCCGATCTCGATGAAGGCTTTATCTCCTGGCGGCGAAACTTTAAACGATTCGATTCTTCCATTGCGGCTCAGGCGATGTGCTTCCGTCGTGCCTAACAATTGGCCGGAGTGCGCGGCGTAGAACTTCACTTCCAGTGCATCGTCGTCTTTCCTGCGCCAGCCGAACACGTACTCGCCAGGTGGCAGACTGATGCTGCCAACCTTCATGCCGCTTTGGACGATCAGAAAATTGGAGTACTTGCCTTCCGCCGCGTAGCCCGCCGTAATTAGTACAACGCCCGCGATAAATTTCCCTTTGCCATTAGTGATACCCGAGGCAGTGCGGAATTCTGTTTCGATCCTTTCTTTTTCAACCGGGGCGCGCGCCGGAATCAGCGACTTTAATTCGCTTTCCGACGCTTGCCGCCAGGCAGCCATCGCCACACTTGAACTAAGGACGGCGGATAACACCATTAGGCGTGTAAGAGTTTGCATAGGCAACTAACTACTTTAAGTGGACCAGACCTCGCTGAATGGCTGCCGTCGCTGCTTGGGTGCGGTCCGTGACGCCCATTTTACTCAGCAGGTTGTTGATGTGCGATTTGACGGTGGCTTCCGAAATGGATAAAGCGCCGCCGATTTCCTTATTGCTGTTGCCCCGCACGATGAGTTCCAGCACCTCCATCTCACGCGCGGTTAGTGCAGAAACACTCATGCGGTTCGCCAAGCGCTCGGCCACCGCCGGCGGGATGCGCGTCTTGCCTGCGTGAACGGCGCGGATAGCGTCAATCAATTCGTCGCCGAACATGCCCTTCAGCAGGTAGCCGCGTGCGCCGGCCTGCAACGCCCGGTGAATGTCTTCGTCGCCGTCAAAGGTAGTAAGCACAATAATGCGCGCGGCTGGGAATTCAAGTCTAATCTTCGCTACTGCTTCCGCTCCGCCCAATTTCGGCAGGCGCAAGTCCATCAGCGTAACATCAGGCTGATGCTGGCGAAACAGTTCCACACCGGCATTGCCATCGGCTGCTTCTGCGACCACCGTCATGTCGGGAACTGAGTTGAGCAGCGCCACCAAACCTTGTCGAACGATGTGATGGTCTTCCACCACTAACAGTTTGATTGGCTCACTCATGGCACTATCTTCTCAACGTCGATCTGCGTTCCTTCACCCGGCAGGCTTTTGATAGCGAGCTGCGCGCCAATCTGTGCGGCACGTTCGCGCATGCCGCGCAATCCGAAATGGCCGTCGGGTCCTGCCGAATCAACCGTCCCTTGGAAGCCGCGCCCGTCATCGGCAATGGTCATGTGTACCTTCTTGTCTTCATAAGCCAGATCGATCTTGATTTGTTGGGCTTCGGCGTGCCGCACCACGTTAGCGACGGCTTCCTGGCCGATTTTCAATAGTTCACTTTCAATTTTTTGAGGCAAAGCGCGATAGGTTCCTAAGACGCTGAACTGCAGTTCCAAGCCGGCTCGCTTGGCTGCGTCGGAAGCCATGCTCGATAGCCGGGCGCGAAAATCATGGCTATCGGAACCTTGCGACCGCAGTTCCCAAATCGAGCGGCGTGCTTCGTCCAAGCTGCTCTGCACCAGCAGGCGCGTCTGCGCAATCAGATTTCCCACGCCCTCGGGAGCGCTGCCTAGTTTGCGCGCCAATAATTCGAGTTGCAGGGAAACGGCGACGAAGCCTTGCGCGAGAGTGTCGTGGATTTCGCGGGCAATCCGATTGCGTTCGGCCAGGACCGCATTGAACTGCGCTTCCACCTGCCGCACGCGCCAGCGGTAGAATGCGTAGACGGACAGGCCAAGCAGCAGGACGACCAGCAAATAAAACCAGTAGGTTTGATAGAAGCGCGGCAGCAGGTGAAATGATATTTCTGCGGCGTTGCTGCTCCAGTCGCCGTCGTTAGCCCGCGCGGTCACTTTAAAGCGGTACTCGCCGGGCGCAAGGCTGGTGTAGTAGGCAGTGCGGCGCGTGCCGGCATCCACCCAGCCATGGTCAAATCCTTCGAGCATGTAGCGAAAGCGCACGCGTTGCGGAGAGACAAAGGTGATGCCGGTGTATTCGAAGGAGAGCCGCTCGTGTCCAGGTGGGATGTCGTGAGTTGCCTTCGTATTGACAACCTGATCGTCCACGGAAAACGATTCCACTGCGACCGGTGGCGCGGGTGAGATTGTGAGCGCGGTCTGGCGGTCAATCATTGAAACGCCACGCAGGGTAGCGAACCATAATGCGCCGTCTTGCGCCCGCCAAGCCGCCGGGTGGCCGCCTTCGCTGCACTCGTTGACGCGCATGCCGTCGGCTGTTCCATATTGCGCAACGGCTAGGCTATGAGCCGTTCCAATTGCCAACGCGTCGAGTTCCGCTTTGGCGACACGATAAATGCCCGTTTGCGAGGTAAGCCACAGAAACTTCGCGTCGTCCACAATGGCGAAGATCGAGGCCGGCAAGCCCAGGCCCGACGCGTAATGAAAAATTTTGCCGTCGCGCATGCGGTGCAGGCCGCCATCTTGCGTACCGATCCAAAGCACACCCGCAGTGTCATTCCGCAGCGCTGTTACGACATTGCTGGCCAAGCCCTCTGGTCCGGTGAAGGTTTGGAAACGGCCGTCTTTAAACCGCGTTAGACCACGTAGCGTGCCCACCCAAAGTGCGCCTTGTTGATCGCGGGTAACAGCGCCCACCAGATCGCTGCCCAGTCCATCGGCCTGTGTATAGGTATGAAAAGTCGAGCCTTTCCACAATGTCAATCCGCGCCGTGTGCCGATCCATACGGAGCCATCGCTATCTGTATGGAGCGAGCGCACAAGGTCGTCAGCCAATCCGTCGGCTGTAGTGAGAATCCTTACTTGTCGATCGTTAATTACGTTCAAGCCATCTTGCGTGCCCACCAATAAGTCGCCCCCCGTGGTCTCACCAAGAGCGAAAATAAGGTTGCTCGATAGCCCGTTCGCCACCGTGAAACTCGCAGTCTTGTCGCCGGTCCTCTTGCTGAGGCCGCTGTTGGTGCCGATCCAAATGACTCCTCGCCGATCTTGGTAGACGCAGCGTGTCAGATCTTCGCCATACGTCGCAATCTTGGGGTCGCGCAGAATCGTAACGCCATTCGACTCGCTGCCAACCCACAAGTTGCCTTCACGATCTTCAAAAAGCGACAGAACGATTTCGTTCGCCAGTGGATCGTTGGCTGGGAATGTTTCCACTTTCCCGTTAGCGATACGTTCTAAGCCGCGATTGCCGACCCAACGCGTACCGTGCCGATCCGTCAGCGTGGCGCTGCTGTTGCCTTCCACATTTTCTTTCGGTTCAATGGCTTCGAAGCGTCCAGTGCGAAATTCGGCGAGACCGCTAGCCGTCAGCACCGAGAGGGTCCCGGCACTATTTTGTTCAATGGACCAGATACTGTTGTTCGGCAATCCCTGCTCGCGCGTAAAAATCGCGCTGCTGCCGGAGCGGAAAACAGTGAGGCCGTCGGCTGTGCCAATCCACAGAGCCTGCTGTTTGTCTTCGAATAGTGCGCGAATGTTATTGCTGTGCAAGGCCGGCGTATTTTGCGTGTCGTAGACCGTGAACTTGAGACCGTCAAACCGCACCAAGCCGCCTTCTGTGGCCAACCACAAATAACCATCCTGTGTTTGCAGTATGGCGTGCACGGTATTCTGCGGCAGGCCGCTTTCGGTTTGCCAATTCTGACGTTGGTAGCTGGCCAGCGGTTTGGACGGATCAAGCGCCAACAGAGTCAAACCCGCTCCCAGAGTCATCAGAATAGTGATCAACAAGCGCATTGAATCGATTGCATCATATAAGAGTCAAACGATCCAAGGCGAGGAACGTCATATCCTATTGAAGGAGGCACCACAAAACAAATGAACGGATATCAACAAGAACCGTCAGCCCTGCAGAAGCTAACTGGAACCATTGAACTGACCGCCCAACAGGCAGCGGTCATCAAGCAGACTTATCTTCTTTTCGGTGTGAGTATTTTTTGCGCGCTGGTTGGCGGCTATATTGGGGCTACCTCAGAAACGCTAGTTCATTTCTTTTCGAGCGGTGTTGGCTGGATTGTGGCCATGGTTCTCTTGAATGGTGTTCCTTATATAGCTCTGGCCGCACGCAACAATCCCGTTCTGGGCGTGACGGCTTTGGTCGCCGATGGCTTCGTTGCCGGAATTGCGATGGCGCCGCTGCTTTGGGTGGCCAGCATGGTGAATCCGCAACTAATGCTGGTCGCGCTGGCTGTTTCCGCTTGTGTGTTCTTAGGAGTGACGGGTTACGTCATGATGTCGGGCCGAACATTCTCGGCTCCGCGCGGGCTAATGGCGGGGCTTTTCCTCTCCACCATCGCGATTGTGATTCTCAACAGCTTCTTGCATATCGGCTGGCTGGGCATCCTGGCTAGTTTGGCGATCGGAGCCGTTGGTGTGTGCTCCCTGGTTTATTCCACCAGTGGCGTTCTTCGTTCTTCTGCCGGCGACAGTCCAATACCGGGCGCTCTCAGCTTGTTCGCTGGCATGTTTAATGTTTTCGTGGCAACGCTGAACATCTTGCTCCGCATCGCGGGCGGTGGACGGCGCAGCTAAAAACTCGCGTGCTCTGCGGCCGTGTAGGCCAGGATCCATTCTGAACCTTTGCCGTTAATACTGAAGTCGTTCGCATACGCCGGAACGAGCCAGCTTGTTCCGGCTTGGTAGTCTTCGCCGGCAATTTGACCGCTGCCTTTTATACAACTCAGCAGCACGTAATAAGGCGCGCCGCCTCTTATGGAAAATGGCTCGGCTAGCGTTAATTTCTCGATGCGGAAATAATCGCAGACCACAATTTCTTCCCGCCCTGGGCCAAGCGGCAGAGATTGCACTTGATAGCGATGCGGACCGAGATCGGAAACCTTCACACCATGCTCCAGATGGAGTTCGCGCGGACGTCCGTAGTCGTACAAACGATACGTAATATCAGAATTTTGCTGAATTTCACAAATCGTCGCACCCGCACCAATGGCGTGAACTGTACCAGCGGGCACAAAGATCGCGTCTCCGGCACGCACCGGACGCCAATCCAGCAAATTTTCAATCTCACCAGAGCGCGCGGACTCTTCCAGGCGTTGCGCGGTAATGATTTCCTTAAAACCAACTGCGACTTCGGCTTGCGGCTCGGCCGATACGACGTACCAAGCTTCCGTCTTTCCCAAGCTCTGATGATGTTTGTAGGCGTAATCATCGCGTGGGTGCACTTGCACCGATAGCCGCTCCGTAGTGAAGAGCAGCTTAGCGAGCAGCGGACATTGATTAGGGTGGGTTGGATCGAATGCCTGTCCGAGGATCTGCGGATTGTTTTGGATAAGATCGCCGAGCGATTCACCGGATTTTATGCGGTTCTCTTTAAAAGTGAACCAGACCTCGCCGATACGTTCTTTGGGAGCACGGTCGGCAAAGAAGGGCGTCAGATCCTGGCGACCCCATACTTTTTCCTGAAACAGGGGAACGAGTTCGATGGGCCTTTTAAGGGTTGCAATCGTTGGCATTCGGAGCTAACAAGGACAAAATATGATTATCGCGGTTGGCATTTTAGTATTCATGGCGATTTGCGCTTTATCGCTGGTTGGATTGGGTGAATCCCACAACCGGGTTTCGCGGATCCTGAACGATCTAGACGAACATCGCGTTCAGCCCGAAGCTGAAATTCAGGCTCCGCCCACGATGGAACCGCAAGCGCAGAAGATCGATGTGTTTGCCGAAGTGGGCTTTACTCGTTCTCTTCTCGCCCTAAGTAAAGTTCGCTCACAAGATCCTTATGAAGCTCCAATACTCGAGCCCGACGAATCTTCATCGTTGGTGTCAGTTCGCCATGCTCGATCGAAAAATCGCGTCCCAGCACTTTAAAGCGGCGGATTCGTTCGAAGTCGGCAAGGTGCTTATTTACGCGTGCCACGGCCTCTTTTACAGCTTTGTTTACGGGTGCGGTTTGCGCCACGTCTGCCGCCGGAGCATCCGCCTGCAGTCCTTTGAGATTGGCGAGGTTTAGGGTTAGCAAAGCAGTCATGTAAGGCTTCTTGTCGCCCACCAGCACTACTTGATTCACCAGCGGTTCCATTTTGAATAGATTTTCAATTCGCGAAGGATAGACCTTCTTGCCGTTAGAAGAAACAATTAGCTCTTTCTTGCGCCCGGTGATGTACCAATAACCTTCGTTGTCTGATTCGGCAATGTCGCCGGTAGAAAACCAACCGTTTTCATCCACCACGGAACGAGTAGCAGCCTCGTCGTGGTAATAACCGGAAAATAAGCAAGGCGTGCGCAACTGCAATTCGCCATCGTCCGCCAGACGCGCTTCCACACCAGGCAGAATCTTGCCAATGCTGCCTGGTTTGGGCCGATCAAGCGGATTGAAACTCACCACGCCCGCTTCGGTCAGACCGTAGCCTTCGACTAACGGCATGCTGATGGCCGCATAGAACTCGGCCAGATCTTTGCCGAGTGGCGCGCCGCCCGAAGCGGCAATCCGCAAGCGGCCGCCCAAGCGTTCGCGTACCTTTCGAAAGACGATTTTATTCGCGACTTTGAGCGCACGCTTCATCCAGCCGGGCAACGGTTTCCCTTCGAGCTGCAGGCGCGCCGCTTCAGAACCCAAGCCCAATGCGCCGTGGAACAGCTTGCGAGCGATGAGCGGCCGCTTCTTGACTTCGCTCAAAATGGTGGCGTACATTCTTTCCCAAACGCGCGGAGGGGCAAGAAAGAATGTCGGCTTGACCGATTTAAGTTCGGCAGGCAAACGCGAGAGACTTTCCGAAAAATACACCGGCGTACCCATGCGCATGGGCAGCAGTTCCAAGGCGATGCGCTGCGTGATGTGTGCCGAAGGCAAAAATACTACAGTGGAATCGAACACGCCCACGGGAAGCACGGCGGGCCCCATGTCGATATTGGCCAGCGCAGCTGCGTGGCTGGTGAGCCCCATTTTCGGTTCACCGGTCGCACCTGAGGTTAGATAAAGAATGGCGCCGTCTTCCGGTGAAATCTCGTCCTGAATGCGGGCCATGCAGTCAGGTTCACGGACAAGCAGTGCGCGGCCCATTTCGCGCAACGATTCGAGTGTGGAAGCGCCAGGTTCGTTGCCGGTCAGCAGGATGATATGTTCCGGCAGTGTGAGTCCTTGCGCTCGGGCGGCCTGCACCACGCCGCTCAAAGTCTTCGCATTCTCGACAAAGAAAAAACGCGGCTTCGAAACTTCGATGCTGCGCACCAGATCCGCCATAGGATATGCCGTGTAGAGGGCTGCCGAAATGCCGCCAGCGCCCATAATGCCCAAATCCGCCAGATAAAATTCCGCGCGCGTTTCAGAAAGAACGCAGACGATCTCGCCTTTCGTTAAACCCAGCGCGCGCAGGCCAAGCGCCACCTCAGATGAAATCTGAGCCCATTCATTCCAGGTATACTGGCGATAGTTTGTTTGCGACTTAGTGTTGCCCGCCGGCTGATATAGGGCGGCAGCGTCTCCACAGCGAGCGGCAGTTTCTGTTAAAACCGTGTAAACGTTGCGACCAGGCATTCCACCGAATTTTAGCAATCGCCGAAGTGCTTGTCTGCGGCTAGTACGCTGGCGGTGCGACAATCGAGTTTGTCGTTCTCTTTTTATTCCCTTCCTTCCTAAGCGAGTGGCCTTCCAAGCACACTCGCATTGTCATTATCGTAGCCATGTCTTTAGCCTATCTGCAACAATACATGCTCTTCGATACGGGACTCAACCTGAGCCGGGCCACAGAAGTACTGGAGGAACTGATGACCAAAGGAAAGCAAGCCGAGAACACCGTTCGCGGCTATGCGCATTCATTCGCGACGTTCGAGCGCTGGTGTCTGCAAAGTGGACACTTCGCGTTGCCGAGCAACCCGCAAACCCTGAAACTCTTCGTGAGCTGGGCCGTGTCCGAGCGCGTTTACAAGCTCTCGTTCGTGGCGCACATCCTCGCCGCAGTCCGCGACAAACACATTCGCACCGGCCATCCCGAGCCCAACACGCGCGAAGTGCGCGAACTCTTTTCGGCCGCCAAGCGCAAGCTGCGGGAAAAGCCGCAGCGCAAATCGCCGCTGACGGTCAAACACCTGGAGCGGATGCTGAAGCGTCTCGGGGAAGAGCCGCGCGATCTGCGCGACAAGGCGGTGTTGTGTTTTGGCTTTGCGTCGGGCTGGCGGCGCAGCGAGATTTCTTCGCTCGATTACTCTTCGCTCGAATTCACCAAAGAGGGCGTGATCGTGCGGCTGGGCAAATCGAAGGGCGATCAGGAAGGCCACGGACGAGAGATCGCCATCCCCTTTGCCAAGCGGCGGCCGGCCTTGTGTCCCGTCAAAGCGCTCAAGGCGTGGCTGAAGGTGCGCGGCAAGGAATCCGGCCCGCTCTTCTGGCGCTGGACGCACTGGGAACGCCGGGAACGGCTGGGCGGTTCGGGAGTGTGCCTGATTGTGAAGCGTTCTTTGCGCGCGGCGGGCATCGATGCGCAGCAATTTGGCGCGCACAGCCTGCGCTCGGGCATGTTGACGGCGGCGGCCAAGGCCAACGCCAATCCGCTCTGGATGATGAAGCGCAGCGGGCACAAGCACGCCGAAGCGATGGACCCCTACATCCGGGCAGGCCGCGCCTTCGACATGGACCCGCTCAAGGGCGTGCTGTGACCCCCGCTCGCAATTTGCAGTTGAAGCAAGCGGTCCATTCCGCGAGGGACGAAGCTATCGTCGAAGTTTGGGACGCCGACAAACGCACGCTGATCGGCGTTCTCTACCCGACGCCGACCGGCGTGAAGTTCGTCTCGAAGTTCATCACGAACCATCCGCACCTGGTCGTGATCGATCCGTGCGTACCGCCCGCCGTTCTCATCAGCCTCGCTTTGATTGAGTGAAAGCTGATACTCTGCGACCATGAGTACCTCAACGTCACACAAACCCGCCCGGCCTGCCGGCAACGCCACGAACGGCGGCGGCAAACCCGCCCGGCCCGTGGGCGGAAAGCCTGCGGCGGCGGCGACGCCGGACGATAGCCGGCTGGCGAACTGGCTGCGCGGCAACGCGCCGCAAATCCTGCGCGACTGGAATTCGTTGTGCGGGATGGCGGCCAGCGAGCGCAACCACGTCGAGACGGAACGCTACCGCAACCTCATCGAGAGCCTGCGCGGGGAGATCGGCGGCGTCCACGCGCTCGGCCAAGCGCTGACGGGTGGCCGCACCATGGCCGCCAGCAGCAGCAGCAGCCGCTAAAAAGCAAACCGCCCGCCGTTGGTGGAAACGGCGGGCGGCGAAACGGGGTCGTTCGATCCCAGTTGACTATTTCCTGATGAGTGAAATCTTCGAGGTCAATTTGCATCCCCAATCGCCGGGCAGCAGCTCGTCGTTGGCGGCCAAGGCCGCCTTGATGGCGAGCTTGTCTGGTTCCGCTGGCGGCGTCTTCGGCTGGCGCAGGAACTCCGCTGGTAATTTCGTCTGGTCGACGACTTCGAGCGCGGCGGCCGCAGGCCGCGCCGAGAACGAACAGCGGATGCCGTCGACTTTAGTCAGTTGGGCGTCCTGCATTTCCTGGAGAATCGCGTCCGTGATCCGTTCGATGCGGCGCGCCAGTAAGCGCTTCTTTTGATCGAGCGCTTTCGAGGCCACGGCTACAGCCTTTACGCGCTCCTCCAGGCGATCCAGAACGCCGTTCGCCTGTTCCACCTTCGTTTTGATGTGCGCCTCGGCTTGCGCCTCGCTCCGGGCGGCGGCCCGGCGAGCGACGGCGGTTTTGAGTGTCGGCGGCACGGCGGTCAAATTCGCATAGAGCGCTTTGTCGCGGATGCCGGGCGCGGGTGCTAAGTGCGCAAGGGCCATTTAGCGAACCTCCCGCATGAAGCGCGCCACGTACTCGTGGGCCAGCGCATCGGCGTGGAAGGCGGCATCGCTCGCGGTATTGCTATGCCGCTGGCGGTCCTCCCCACCAAACGTATGGAGGTCCAGGCCGATGACCGCCTGCAAAGCGGCGGCGGCGAAACGCGCCCAGAGTTCCGGGCCGATCAGGTTTCGGGCCGGGAGCGATGCGGTGTTCGATCCGCCGACGCCGAAGAGCGTGGCGTCTGCGCCGCCCGGCATCACGCCGCCCCCAAACAGCGCCTCGGTGATGGCCTGCTTTAATTCCTGGCGCGCGTTTTCGTTCAGTTCAACGGTCTCGTCGGCAAGCAGTTCTTGCGCGAGCCGGATGAGTTTTTCTTGGGACATGGTTACTTTCCTCCTTTGGTGTAGATGAACGG
This sequence comes from Bryobacterales bacterium, assembly GCA_963749105.1. Classification (GTDB taxonomy): domain Bacteria; phylum Acidobacteriota; class Terriglobia; order Bryobacterales; family Bryobacteraceae; genus Bog-105. The sequence goes on from CAVVLT010000021.1 coordinate 94,545, forward strand.
TGAGATCCGCGCGGCGTGTGCGAGACAGCGCGAATCGGTTTTGACTTCCCAGCCGCGCGTGCGGTCCAGATGATCCACACACGCGGGCAGGTTGAGCGAGAGCAAGAGGTTCTTGAAGCTGAAGGCGCGGTCGACGCCGGTGAAGTGGAAGCGCATGATGGTGTGCTTCATTGCGCCTCCCCGTTCAGCCGTCCGCAGAGTGCATCCACTTCGCCATCGGTGAGCATCGCGTGATCCTCGAAGTGATCGCAGCCGGCCAACTCATCGCCGAAGCCAAGCTGAAAGATGCGCAAAGCATGAAGGATCGTCGCCAGTTCCCGCACGTCGATCTCGACCGTAACGCGCGGCAGGGGAGCGGGTGCGAGGAGACGCTGATAGGTCCAGCCGTCTTTGAGCTGCGCCGTCAGTTCCCGTTCGTCGGCGAAGGCAGCGCCGTCCGCGAGTTGCACTCCATTGTCGCCCGAGTGCGGATCATAGACGGCCTGCGCTTTCGTTTTGTCGGCGTTGAGCAGCACGCCAATCATGCGGATCATGCGGAGTTCCATGGTCAGTAACCTCTTTCCTTTTGCTTGCCAATGTAAATTGTGATACCCAAAGCGCGGACATCTTCCTCGTTGAAGGCCAAGGTCAGACCTTTCTTCGCGGCGTAGATTTGGGTGCCGAGCAGCGCGTCGACGGCGCACATGAAGCACTGAGCCACCAGCGCGCCCGTACCCGGTACGGCGTGATCGGCGGGCGCGAGGCGCGGCGTTTCCGAGTCTTCGGCTTGTGTGCGCGGGGCCAGCATCCGTATCGGTTGGGGAGTCGGCGGCGGCGGTGCCGGGACCGCCAGCGTGCCGTCGCCCATGCGGCGGATCTGGAACGTCGGCGCGTCGCCGTTCACCTTGCGCTTGAGGATCGAGATCTCCTCGCCCGGTTGCAGGCGCAGGTTTTGCAGCGCTTGCGCGCCTTCGACGGGCAGGAAAAACATCGCCGGCACGCCGCCGACTTGCGCGTTGTAGAGATAGTCGGTCGCGCCGTCGACTTGCGAACGGACGGGCTTGCCCTGTACGGTTTCGAGCGTGCAGACGAACGGAACGTTTAACGGTAGTTTGACTTTCTCGCGTTGGGTCATGAGCGTTTCTCCTTTGGGTTGTTCGGGGTTTCGGTTTCGCGCCGCACATGCTCGCGGTGATTGCGTTCGAGCGTGGCGGCGATAGCGGTTTCGTCTTCTTCGTCGGTACGGCAACTCCACAAGCCGCAGGTACAAGTGGCTTCGTGTTTCTTGGTGCGCTGCAAGCGGTGGCCTTTTTCCGGCAGCGGTTGCCGCAGCGCTTTCGCCGTCGAGCCGAGCATGAGCAGCTCGGCGCGCAGCAGCAAATCGTCGAGCGTGAAGAGGATGCGCTCCATCAAGCAACCTCCCGTTCGGCGGTCGGCGGCGGGGCGTTTGGCGTAACGCCGATCTTCTGTCTGTCCCGCAGGCACATGGGACACAAAAAGATCGATCCGCTTTCGTCGCCGGCGATCAGTTCGGTGTGCTCATCGAGCAAATCGGCGATATGGGTCTCGCAGTATTGCTCTTCGCAATCGGCGCAGATCCATAGCTCATGCTCGTCGTCGACGGTGTATTCGCAGGCTTTCGCGTTGCAGACATAGAGCGGCGCGAATTCGTGGCCGAAGCGGCGGCAAGCGCGCGTCGTCACGCCGTCGCCGGAATCGGCGACGTGGTTGCAGTCGATACAACTCATCTTTTGCATTTCGGTTTCTCCTCCTTGTTTCATCGGCCGGTTGGTCGCTGCTTACATCCCAAGTATGCGTGCGTGCGTTGCACGAATCAATACCCCGACGTCATTTTTGAGGGATACGCGCGTGCGTGGCATGCACGGTAGACTGGAAGCACACGTGGGAAAAGAAGAAACTGAACTGGCGTCAGCTTTGGCGCGTGCGCGATGGAGTAAGACGACGGTCGAAGAGCGGGCCGAGAACTCCCGTCAAATGGCTAACGCGAGATGGAAGGGTTCGACGAAGGCCGAGCGCAGCGCCGCCGCCTCCAAAGCGGCGAAGGCGCGCTGGGCGGCGGTGAAGAAATCGGCGAAGAAGAAAGCATGACGGATGCGCGGCGGTTTTAATTTGACGCTCGATACCAGTTCCACCTGGGCAGTAAGTGCGCGGGCAGGTAGCTCATGCGGTGGGTGACATCGGCACCGCCGCTGCCGCCAGGGCCGTTCGCAAGGGGTGAAGCGCGCCAAAGTACCCGGTACTCTTCGTGGCGGTACGCATTGCGTGCCGGCTTGTATAATAGAAGCCATGAATATCGATGAGCGCCTGGAACGTCTGGTAGAACGGCATGAGGCATTGACGCAAAGCGTCGAGCATCTCGCGCTTCAGGGAGAAGGGCAGAACAAACGAATCGATAAAATCGTGCTGGCGCTGGAGAAGGACGGCGAGAACATTCGCGGTCTTGCGCACATCGCCGAACTGCACGAGCATCGAATTTCAGAACTGGAAGGCGGCGGCGACAATGGCGGCTAAGAAGGAATTGACAGTACGGGAACTAGGGGCGATGGGCGGCAACGCGCGGCGCGATGCCATGACCGAAGAAGAGCGTAAAGCGTCATCGTCGAAAGCGGCGAAGGCCCGCTGGGCGGCGGTGAAGAAAGCGGCGAAGAAGAAAGCATGACGGATGCGCGGCGGTTTTAATTTGACGCTCGATACCAGT
>CAVVLT010000022.1:0-180555 GCA_963749105.1 Bryobacterales bacterium
TGGCAGGCGCGATTCCCGATTGGACTCGCCGCCGACAGCAAGACCCGAGAAGATGCCCTGTGCGATCAGCGCCCAAAGCAGTAGTAGCCCAAGAAGGACCGTTTGTTTGGTTGCCGAAACTTTCATGATGAAAGGCTCAGGTCGTAGAACGGAGCAAACTGCGCTTGCTGCTGTAAATGAAGTAGATCGCCAAGCCGATGATGAGCCATACCACGAATCCCATCCAAGCTAAAAGCGGCAGCCCCAGCATAAGTCCCAGGCAACAGACCACGGATAAGACCGGCGTCACAGGCGAGAAAGGTACCTTGAACGAGCGTGGTCTATCGGGCTGCGTTCGCCGCAAAATGATTACTGCACATGAGACGAAAACGAAGGCGAACAAGGTCCCGATATTCGCCAAATCCGCAAAAAAATCGATGTCCATAATACCTGCGGGAATACCGACTGCTAAGCCCGCTAACCATGTACTGACGTGCGGCGTCTTAATTGTTGTGAACTTTTGAAAAGAGACCGGGGAGCAGGCGGTCGCGCGACATCGCAAACCAAATACGCGCTTGTCCATATTGATAAACCAGTAGGGAAGAGAGCATGCCGAGCAGCGCTCCTACGGTGACGATGAATTTTAGGTTGTCCATTCCTATTGCGGCGAGTGCATTCGCCACTGGCGCTGCGTTGTCTAGTGTTTTCCAGTTGACGATGCCGGTCAGAACCAGTGACACCGAAGTATAAAGAACGGTGCAAGCGATGAGTGTGCCGATGATCCCGATGGGCATGTTGCGCTGTGGGTTCTTACATTCTTCCGCCGCCGTGGATACCGAATCAAAACCAATGAAAGTGAAAAAGACGATGGCCGCGCCGCTCAACACACCCGCCCCGCCGTTAAGAAAAAGGGATGAAGATTGGAAGACTTAACGGCATGCGCGGCGCCGCAGAGAACAAAGAGCAAAACGGCGGTAATTTTGATCGCCACCATGATATTGTTGGCGCGCCAACTTTCTTTTACGCCGCGCACGAGAATCCAACTGAGAGCCATTACGACCAGGAATGCCGGCAGGTTGAAGATGGCTCCGGTGTATTTCATGTCGGCAACGATGGCATGAGACAGTTTGAAGGGTAGAACATTATTTACCAGTTCATTGATATACGCGGAGAAGCCCACGGCCACGGTCATATTCGACACAGCGTATTCCAGAATGAGATCCCAGCCGATGATCCAAGCAAAACTTCGCCCAGCGCGGCATAAGCATATGTGTAGGCGCTGCCCGGCGATAGGAATCATGGAAGCGAGTTCGGCGTAGCAGAGGGCTGCGAATCCGCAAGTAAGGGCGACTAATATGAACGACAGAGCAAGTCCGGGGCCTGCGCCAGGTCGGCCGCCCAGTGTGGTCGCGGCTGAACCATGCAGCAGCAGATCGAGCAGCGGCGCGTTGAGCAAAGATGGCGTGGTGCTATGCTGGCCTGCTGCTGCCGTTCCAGTAACGGTAAAGATGCCAGCCCCGATGACGGCGCCAATCCCGAAAGCAATAAGACTCCATGGGCCGAGTGTGCGTTTGAGCCGCGTTCCCTCCGCTTGGGTGTCTTCGACCAGCAAGTCGATATCCTTCGTTTTCATTAGCGATGACATTACTGCGAAGTATAGCGAGTAGTGGAAAAATAGAAAGATGGAGGAAGGGTTGGAGCACGTTTTAGAATAAAAACAGCCCTAGACAACTTCTAATTATTGAGGACCTTGAATACCAAGACGCTTGATTTTCACGGAGAGAATTTCTTTGTGCCGCCGCCGGATCGATAGTGGCTGCGCGCAATGCGTTTGCCGCTCCCGACAACCCACGCTCGCTGCCCGCAATCAAACCGGAGGATGCGAAATTCCTCGAGGATTGTGCGCACCGTTCATTCGGTTATTTCGCCGATCACTGGAATCCGCGCACTGGCTTGGTGCAAGATCGCGCCGGGGTGGATGGTTCGCCAAGCGTGATGAAGGTAGCTAGTACGGCGGCGACCGGTTTTGGCCTCACTGCCATGTGCATTGGCGTGGATCGGGCGTGGATACCCAAAGAGCAGGCTCGTCAGCGCGTGTTGTCGACATTGCGTTTTCTTTGGGGAAGCGCCTTTCACGACCACGGCTGGTATCTGCACTTCATGGACGGGAACACGGGCGAACGGCGGCTCAATTCTGAAATATCGAGCATTGATACGGCGCTGTTACTGGCGGGCATTTTAACGGCACAAGGTTACTTTTCGAGCGACCGCGAAATTAGAACTCTAGCCCGACAAATTTTCGAACGCGTCGATTTTTCCTGGATGCTCGATGGCAGTGGCAAGATCTTGTCCCATGGCGTTCAGCCTGGTTCGGGTTTCCTGAAAAGCCGCTGGGACACCTATAGCGAGGCTTCGATACTATATCTTCTCGCCATCGGCTCGCCGCGACATTCGATACCGGTTGACAGTTGGTACGCTTGGCTGCGGCCGGAAGTCCGTTTCGATAGCTGGAAGTTCATTAGCGGCGGTCCGCTGTTTACGCATCAGTATTCGCACGCGTGGATCGATTTCCGTCATTTACGCGACGGCGATCCTTCGTTCCTCGACTACTTCCAGAATTCCCAGATTGCCACTTACGCCCATCGTGATTTTTGTCTGAGTCTGCGGCCTAAATTTGCAGACTATGGACCTAACATGTGGGGAGTTACCGTTTCCGACAGTCCGCTTGGTTACATGAACTGGGGCGAAACGACCACAGCTCGAAATTCGGTGGATGGCACCCTTGTTCCGTGCGCCGCCGCAGGTTCTTTAATGTTCGCGCCTGAGATTTGCTTGCCTGTATTACGTGAAATGTTCAATCAGTATGGGGATAAGATCTACCGACGCTATGGTTTTGCCGATGCTTTCAATCCCAGTTGGAAGGATAAAAAGTTTTGGGTGAACCATGACGTGTTGGGGATCGACGTCGGCATTACTCTGCTTAGCATTGAAAACTTACTGACGGGCAATGTTTGGCGATACTTCATGCGCAACCCCTATATACCCAGTGCTATGGAAAGAGTTGGCTTCCGTATCTCGACGCCCGGCACTGGCATTCGCGAAGTAAGAACCGGGGCGAACCGCGGCTAACGTGTTCGCCCTGACGATGCAAGCTTCTTAACGTTTACGTTGGCCCTTCGCGATCTTCTTTACCTTCTTCTTATTTGCTCCGCGGGCAACTCCAGCGGCCCTCTTGGCCTTGGGCGCGGCTTTCTTCCGGGAGGCGCGCTTCAGCTTCTTACGTTCGTCTTTGTCTGTAACTGTCGTTGTATTCATTCTTCGATTTTTATACCTGCGTACTTTTCTACGATCTTCTTTAACCCGTGTCCGGGAAAGCTAATTGTTAGTTTCGCATCGTCGCCATCGCCTTCGCGGCGCAGAACAGTGCCGCGGCCATATTTGGGGTGGTTCACTACCGCTCCGCTCTTAGGTTTGGCTGTGCGCGGGGGTATGCCACGAGGTGGTGAAATGGCACGTGCTGGGGCTTGCGGCGGCGGTGCGGGTGGCGCCGGCGGCTTCGCTTGCTCGGGGTTATGGACGCCGAGACCGAGTTTACCTTGTTCGGGACGGCGCGTTAGGCCCGCGGGAGGTGGCATGCCTCGTTCGGCGAAAAACTGCGAGATGTTATCCACAGAGTTATAAGTCTTGCCCGTAAATAGATTGCGCTTAGCGGAATCGCGCACTTCGTATTGTTCTGAATAGAGGTCCACCTCACCTGCACGCAGACCGCTTTCCACCGACAGGCGTTCGCACAAGCTAGGCGGAACCTCTTTAAGAAAGCGGGAAGGCAGACTTATTTCGGGTTGGCCTCCGCCAAAACGCCGCCGGTAACGGGCATTCGACAGGTAAAGGCGTTTTTCAGCGCGCGTCATACCGACATAACAGAGCCGGCGTTCTTCTTCCATCGCCGCTTCGGATGTGAGCGAACGGCTGTGGGGAAACAAACCCTCTTCCATGCCCGCTAGAAAAACGTTCGGAAACTCCAGACCTTTGGCGTTATGGATAGTGAGGAGAGACACTGCCGCCTGTTCGTCAACGCCGTCGGCATCGGCAACGAGTGCGGCGTGGTCGAGAAATTCAGCTGGGCTTTCGCCGCGTTCGGCCGCTTCTGCGGCGGCGTTAATCAATTCTTCCAGGTTGGCCAGCCGCGTTTCGCCTTCGGGCGAACTGTCGCTCTTGAGCATGTGTTCATAGCCTGTTTTCTCCAGAATGGCGCGCAGTAGTTGATCGACAGGATCTTGGCTGGCGATTTCGCTGAGTCCTTCAATCAATCTAATAAAAGAGCGCAGGGAGGCCTCGGCGCGGGTTGGGAAGACTCTCGCGTCGAGCATGGCGGGCAGCGCTTTCCACACGCTGAGGCCGTTTTGTAAGGCGTACTGCTCCACCTGTTCGACCGTGCCTTTGCCGATGCCGCGCGCCGGCGTGTTAATGATGCGCAACAAGGCAATGGAATCTTGAGGAGTGAACAGGATTCGTAAGTAAGCCAATAAGTCTTTAACTTCCGCGCGTTGATAGAAGCTGAAACCGCCGACAACGAGATACTTGCGGCCATAGCGGCGCAAGGCTTCTTCAATCTGACGCGATTGCGAGTTCGTTCGATAGAGAACCGCGACGCGATCCAGCGGGTTACGAGAAATGATCTTCTCGATGGTGCCTGCAATGAACAGCGCTTCGTTTTCGCCATCGGGCGCTTCGTAATAGCCGATCTTGGTGCCCGCTTCGGAATCGGTCCACAACCACTTTCCTTTGCGTTCTTTATTATTGGCGACGACGGCACTGGCGGCTTCGAGGATGTTTTTGGTCGAGCGGTAATTTTGTTCGAGCCTGATGACGACGGCGTTTGGATAATCCCGTTCAAAATCCAAAATGTTGCGTATGTCGGCACCGCGCCAACCGTAAATGGATTGATCCTCATCGCCTACGACGCAAACATTTCGGCGGGTCTCCGTCAGCAGCCGCATGAGTTGATACTGGCAGGCATTGGTGTCTTGATATTCGTCGATCATGACGAATTCGAAGTTGCGATTGTAGAGAGCGCGGAGCTCGTCGTCGTGTTTAAGAAGCCGAACGGTTTCGATCAGGAGGTCGTCGAAATCCAGCGCATTGGCCTGCCGCAAACGCTCTTGATATAGTTCGTAGATTTTCGCCTGCCGGGACAGCTTTGGATCGGTGGCCGCCTTTAGCCAATCGAGCGGCGATTCGTCGTGACTCTTACCGTGGCTGATGCGCGAAAGCATTCCGCGGTAAGGCATGAACTTTTCATCTAAGCCGAGCTGCTTGTAAACGGACTTAACTAGCGCTACTTGATCGTCGGCGTCGTAGATGGTGAACTGGCGTGTGAAGCCCTCGCGGATATCGGCCAGCATCGCGCCGTCGCGTCTTAGCGTGCGAACGCAAAAGGAGTGAAACGTAGAGACGAATGGAGTTTTGGAGCGAGAAGAATCGGCCAACAAATGATTTACCCGGTCGCGCATTTCTTGTGACGCTTTGTTGGTAAACGTAACTGCCAGAATCGCCGGGCCAGGGATGTGATGCGCCTCAATTAAATGCGCGATGCGGTGCGTAATTACGCGCGTCTTTCCACTGCCAGCTCCGGCGAGGAGTAACAACGGACCTTCCACGTGCGCAACGGCGTCGCGTTGCTGCGGATTGAGACCTTCCAAAAAATCCATGAAATGTTTCTGAGGTGGGGGTGGGCGTTTCCAGAATAGCATCGCCCGCGTCTGGGCGGCGTAGCTCGGAAACAACTGCCATGTACTCTAGAAGCTAGTAGTGTCCCTCCTATTCATGTTCCGTCGAATAACCGTGTTTGTGGCCTCGCTCGCCATTGGGTTACCGTTCCTGTTGGCAGCCGAGAAGGCGAGCAGTGACCCGACTTTTTCGCAAATGGACTCGATCGTGAAAACGCTTTCCGATATCACTGGCCTGACGGAGAAACACCCAGTACCGTACGGGCGGATGAGCAAACACCAGCTGCGGCAGTTTCTCAATAAGCGCATAAAGAAGACCTTGAAGCCCGATGAGATTCATGCGGATGAGCTGTCGTTAAAGATGTTTGGCTTGGTGCCGCAGGGTTTTGATTTGAGGAAGTCGACCGTCGATTTACTAACGGAGCAAGCGGCCGCTTTCTATGATTACGACGAAAAGAAACTGTTTCTTTTGAACGACGCTTCGGTGGGAGGCGAGACTACCACGCTGGCGCATGAACTCTCACACGCCCTCGCGGATCAACATTTCAACCTCGAGAACTTCATGGAAGAGACGCCGAGCAACGACGATGAGAACCTGGCGCATACGGCGGTGGTAGAAGGCGAGGCTTCGTGGTTGATGATCGCGTATGAATTAAAACGTGGGGGACAAAATCCGGAGCCCACAGCAGAGATGTTGAAATCGGTGGCTGATTCGGGCGAGACCTCTATGGCGGATTATCCTGTGCTGAAGAATTCACCGCTTTATATCCAACAGTCGCTGCTGTTTCCATATTCGGAAGGCACGCTTTTCTTCGACGTGGTTTATCGCAAGTTAGGGAAGGCCGCGTTCGGGGAGGTGTTTACTCACCCGCCGGCCAATTCGTCGCAGATTATTCATCCCGAGAAATACTTTGCCCATGAGAAACCAACTGAACCCGCCGTTCCGAAACTGGCGTGGGAGGGTAAGGAAATAACGGACGGCTCAATGGGCGAGTTCGATCATCAAATGCTGTTGCGGCAATATCTGGGTGCGCCCAAAGCTAGTGAACTTGCGCCACATTTGCGAGGCGGGCAATTCCGAATCGTTACATCTCCGGGACGCGATGCAAAACCGGTGCTGCTTTATTCGGCGGAGTGGGATTCGCCTCACAGCGCAAGCGATTACTTTGAAGCCTATCGCAAGATTCTACAGGCCAAGTGGCAGCGTTGTGAGTTTACTGTGAAAACGCCTAATCAGCTTGCGGGAGTAGGGGACGATGGCTCGTTCGTGGTTTGGCTCTCGGGAAACGTCGTGGCCAGCGTGGAAGGCTTGAAGGACGACGCGGAATGGCGCCGTCTACAAGCGGCAAATGCGCGTTAAGTTAAACTATTAGCGAGAGTTTTTATCCCATGAAAACCATTCTTGCCGCAGCCATCTCTTCTGTTCTATTGGGTGTTTCCCTTTTTGCTGCCGATGCCGGTAGCTTGCGACCAGCTCCCGATCTGACGTTTAACCTGCCGGGCAAAGGTCCGCAGCAGTTGAGTCAGTACCGCGGCAAAGTCGTGGCGCTTGAATTCATCCATACGACGTGCCCGCATTGCCAGGCGGCTTCAAAAGAGATGACAAAGCTACAGGAGGAATTTGGCGCGCGCGGTTTGCAGGCGATCGACGTGGCAGTCAATCCGAACGCGGATTTGCTCGTTGAGAATTTTGTAAAGGATTTCAAGGTTGGCTTTCCGGTAGGCTATGTGTCGGTCGAGCAGATGTACAGTTTTATGGGCTTTGATTCTAAGGGAGGCTATGTCATTCCGCAGTTGGCGTTGATCGACCGTAAAGGCATGATTCACTACCAAACGCCCGCGAAAGAAAATGCCGATTGGGATAAACTGATGGCACCGGAAGCAGTCCGCGCCCATATTGAGGAGTTGCTTAACATGGGTGCCGGCCGGCCTACTGCTTCGACGGCACATAAGAAGGCGTTACCTGGGTTAGATGTGCCGGCTCGCCAGTAAATTTTTGGTTTGTAAAGAATGCGCCCGTAGCTCAGCCTGGATAGAGCGTTTGCCTCCGGAGCAAAAGGCCGTAAGTTCGAATCTTACCGGGCGTACCAAGTTTTTTCGGTGTTAAGAATGGCCGCTTTAGCCATTCGGCTGGCGCGACGTCTTCCCTATTCGAGCCTAACTTATGGAGTGATCAGCACCTTGCCGCTGCCGCCTTTTTCTGCCAGAGCTTGGGCTTCGCGAATCTCGTGAAGCTTGAAACGTTTGCCGATCGGAATGACAAGGTCGCCAGAGAGGACATCTTCGGCAAGCGCAGCCAAACGTTTAGCATCCGGTTGCGACCAAACTTCGGCTACACGCGTTCCAGCTTTGTCCGCCGCAGGTGGCTTGCCCAACACAGTGCCGAGTATGCCGTCTTTCTTGATTTTCGGCAAAAGCTTTTCGATAACTTGGCCGTCGACGGTATCAGCAATGGCATCGACTTGTTCGAGGCTGGCGAGGTCCTTGTCATCGTCGATCGCCACCACTTGATCAGCCTCGAGTTGTTGCGCTTCTGCTTTCTGATTCTTCCGTACGCCTGCTACGACAAGCGCTCCATGAAGTTTGGCTACATAGACAGCGCTACGGCCGACTGCGCCGAGAGCGCCGGTGATCAGAATGCGATCGCCCGCTTTGGGCTGTACGCCCTTTTCAATTAGCTGTGCGCCGGTGAGTGCGACCAGTGGAATGACAGCCGCTTGGTCCATATCGAGACCTTCTGGGATCATGGCAAGATCATCGGCTTTAGCAGTGAGGAATTCGGCGTAGCTTTGATTTACCAAGCCGAGCACTTTGTCGCCTACCTTGAAGCGAGTGACTCCGGAACCCACCGCCACCACTGTTCCGGCCACATCACGTCCTAGAATGGCCGGGAATTGCAGGGGCATGACAGCTTTGAGGTGGCCAGCCCGAATCTTCCAATCAACCGGATTGAGGCTGGTGCCCGATACTTTTACGAGCACCTCTTCAGCGGACGGCTTCGGCGTGGGTACCTCGGTGTAGCTGAGCTGGTCTACACCGCCATAGGCATTTAACAGCACTGCGTTCATTCGTTAGTTTGTCTCCATCTTGTTTGATTCGACTGGAGCCTAAATTGTGTTGAATAAGTTGCATATAATTCGAGCTGACGAATTTTTATTCTAGGAGAGACTCTCATGCGATCTGTTTGTGTGCTGTCCGTGATGCTGGTGAGCGCGGGATTTGTGAATGGTCAAGACGAGACCTCGCGCAACGTTGCCGGCGGCGGTGTTTCGGTTCCAGGCTGGACCGGGAAGATTGATGCCAACGAAGCCCAGGGCGGCAAGACGTTGAATGATGCCAAATTCACGCAAGAAGGTGAAGCGCTTCATATGACGACCGGCCCCGCCGTGACTTACTGGAATCCGGCTAATAAGGCAACGGGCAATTACACGGTTAAGGCGACATTCACTGAACCGAAATATATGAACCTGAATAGTCATCCTCATCCGTACGGGCTTGTCATTGCAGGTAACGATATGGGGACTGCCAACGAAAGCTTTCTTTATTGCGCGGCTTACGGAAATGGGAGTTTTATTGTACGGGGATTTGGCCCAGCGCCGTTTCAGATGAATGGCAGGCGCGCCGAAGAAAATGCGGCTGTGCATAAGGCGGCTGCAGTCGGAAAGCCTGTGACGCAGGAGATTGCCATGTCGGTGAAGGGCGACAAAGTGGATTGCAGTATTAACGGCACCGTGGTAGCAAGTTATGACAAGTCAGCACTGGTCACGGCTGGGAAGCTAAAGTCAACCGATGGTGTTTTTGGCGTTAGGGCGTCGCATAACACCGATGTGGTCGTGAAAGGATTTGGCTTAGTGAAGAACTGATCAGCGCGTGGTCACGACGGCGGCGGGCTGAACTTTTTTCAAGTATTTGTCGTACCAAGCCAGATAGCGTTCCAATCGGTCGCGAACGTAAGAAGGCTTGGTGATGCCGTGAAACTGGTTAGGATAGATGACTAACTGAGTCGGCACGCCTAAACTGCGTAAAGCTTGATACATCTGTTCGCTGCCTTGGACTGGCACGTTGAAGTCGCGTTCGCCACCGAGGAACAGCGTGGGCGTTTTGATTCTATCGGCGTGCAGGAATGGGTACGAGATCTTCTGGTAAGTCTCCCAAGCCTTTGGGTTCCAAGGGGGACCAATCTCGTAATCGTATTGAATGATGTACTGGTCAGTGCCGTAGAACGAGACGGTGAAGGCAGTGCCGGCGCCACTCGTCGCAGCTTTGAAGCGGCCGTCGCTGGCGATGACGTAGTCGGTCAGAATTCCGCCATAACTCCACCCTCCCACTCCCAATCGCTCCGGATCTGCAATTCCCATCTTGATGACCTGATTCACGCCCGCCAGTAAATCTTCCACTTCATAGTGGCCCCAATCGGCGAAAATCGAGCGTGAATATTTCTGCCCGCGCCCGGCGCTTCCGCGATAATTCACTGCCAGCACCGCATATCCGTTGGCTGCGAACCACTGCCGCTCCAGAGACCAGCGGTGGTCATCCTGTCCGTTCGGTCCGCCGTGAATGCGCAGCAGAAACGGCACCTTGGTGCCTTTGATGTAGCCCACCGGCGTGGTTAACAGGCCATGTATTTCGGGGCTATCTTTGCTGCGGAAACTCAACTCCTCGGTCTTGGGCAGTTGGAGTTCATTGTAAAGAGCGTCATTGCGGTGCGAAATTTGTCGCAGACCCACGCCATCTTTCACATAAACTTCGGTGAACTTGTTGTCTCCTCCCGACAATACGGCTGAACAAGTGCCGGCGTCCGATGGGCTCGATACTACAACAGGTGACGACATAAGTCGCTCGACACTTGTGTCGCTCAGTGCCAGACGGGCTGGATAAACCGAGCGATCATCCACCACCAGAAACTCAATTGATTTGCCGTCGCTCTCGAAGCGTGGATTCGTTACGCCGCGATCCAGCTTCTCGGCGGCTTTCATTCGCGTAGCGGGCGTACTACCGTCAGCAGGAACCAGCGCCAGGTAAGACATGCTATAGGCAGACCACTTACGCTCGTCACTATCTAGAAATGCAATCAGCTTGCTATCGGGACTCCAGGCAACCTCCGAACCGCGAACTGTCATTGTGGCGGGCGTGAGCGGCTTTTCCACCGACCCGGGCTTGGCCTCCGCCACAAACAGCGTGAGCGCTGGATCGCGATCGGGATCCTCAGCATGGTTACTGAGGAATGCAATGTAATTGCCGTCCGGAGACCATGCAGGCGACTCCTCGTCCCATTGGCCTCTGGTTAGGCGCTCGAGCTTACCCGATGCCACATCGAGCAAGTAGATATAGGCGTGGCGGCCGGAAATAAGATAGCCTTCAATGTCTCTCTTGTAGTGGTAACGGTCAATGACAATGGGTTTCGGCGTCTTGGGCTTGGCGCCGGGTTCTGGATTGGCTTCCGGATCGGGATCTCCTACCAACAGCACAATTCGTTTGGAATCGGGCGCCCATTCAAAACGCGCGAGATTGCCCTTGAGCTCCGTCAGTTCGTAAGCTTCGCCGCCGCTCCGGTCCATCAACCAGATCTGACTGCCCTTTGCCTTACCGGGACGGGAGGATTCAAACGCCAGCAACTTCCCGTCGGGGCTCCATTTAGGAGAGTTCTCGCCCTCGGCGCTGAAGGTAATCTGGCGGTCGCTCTTGCCATCAACATCAGCCAGCCAAACGTGGGACACACTCTTGTCTTCCTTGAAATCCATCGCCGAGACCACGTACGCAACTTGTTTGCCTTCCGGTGAACATTGCGGGTCGCGCACGTCTTGCAGTCTTCCAAGATCGTCGAGCCTGAAAGGTCTCGGCGGTGCGGGCGGTGCGGTGAACGCAACTGCTATCGGAAAGGTGAGAAGAAAGAGCGCAATGCGAGACATGTAACGTAGATTACACTAGCGCGACGACATCAGCGTGGCTGCGCTTCAATCGAGAGCAGGACGCGGGTTCCCATCGCATCGGGCAGTTCATAACGGCAGAGCTGTTCTGTTTTGATGCGGTATTTCTTGATAACGGCGAGTTCGGCTTCCACTTCGGGGCCTTTGTACAGAATGAGGCGCGCGCCTTGTTTCATGGGTTTGGCGAAAAGGTCGAGCAAACGATCGAGCGGCGCAACCGCGCGTGCCGTGATGATCTCAGGGCGTTGCGCAAGGGCAATTTGTTCTGCGCGCTCGGCGAGAACTTCAACATTGTGGAGTTCAAGAGACTCAACGGCGCCATCGACGAAACGCGCTTTCTTCTGCGTGGATTCAGCGAGAGTGAAGCGGACGTCCGGCAGCACCAGCGATAGCGGCACGCCGGGGAAGCCCGCACCCGTGCCTGCATCGAGAACCCGCCGAACACCCGCAAAGTGACGCCACGGTGCAACGGAATCAAACACATGTTTGATGGCGGCTTCCGGTGCGTTGATGATGCGAGTTAGATTGAAATGTTCGTTGGCCGTAAGAATAAGTGCTAAGTGCGCGGCGGCCTTTTGAATTAGGCGGTCCCGATGCGGAATGTCTTGAGGAAGAACGCGGGCCAACTCCGCGGCAAACTGCACATACACATGATGACATTCGACCAGTACGCGAAAATGAAAGGGAATGTTAAGAGCTGGAATTGTGGGGCTGCCCAATGTTGGGAAAAGTACCCTATTTAATGCGGTGACGCAAACCCGCAAAGCGATGGCCGCGAACTATCGGTTTTGCACCATTGAACCAAATACGGGTGTTGTTACGGTGCCCGATGAGCGCCTGGAAGTGCTCTCAAAGCTGAGCGGATCAGCGAAATTGATTCCGGCTGTATTCGAGTTTGTCGATATTGCTGGCCTGGTAAAAGGCGCGAGCAAAGGGGAAGGGCTAGGAAATCAATTCTTGGGCCATATACGCGAGGTCGATGCATTGATTCAAGTGGTCCGCTGTTTCGAAGATACAAATATTGAGCACGTCATGGATACGGTAGACCCGGTGCGGGACATCGAAATTATCAACACGGAACTGGTGCTTTCGGATCTGGAAGCGGTGGAGAAGCGCAAGGCGAAACAACAGAAAGCCTCGAAAGGCGGGGACAAGAAGGCGATCGCTGAGGTGGAGCTTTGTGAAAAGCTGGAGGTGTATCTGAACACCGGCAAGACGGTAGTGACGATGGAACTGACGCCGGAAGAGAAAGCGCTGGCGAAGACTTTTTTTCTGCTAACGAGCAAGCCAACGCTTTTCGCCTGCAATGTGGCGGAAGGCGATTTGGCGGATGCGGATAACAACAAATATGTCAAAGAAGTGCGCGCCTATGTAAAAGAGCACCATGATACGAGTGCCGTGGTGGTTTCGGCGGAGATTGAGTCGGAGTTGGTGACACTATCCGAAGAAGAGCGGCAAGAATATTTGGTGGGTCTGGGTGTCAAGGATACCGGCGCGAGTAACTTGATTCGCGAGGCGTATCACTTGCTGGGATTGCGCACCTATCTGACGACAGGCGAGAAAGAAACGCGCGCGTGGACCATTCATGCGGGCGACAAAGCGCCGGTGGCTGCCGGGGTGATTCACTCCGATTTTGAGAAGAGCTTCATCTCCGCCGAATGTGTTTCTTACACAGATCTGGTGGCTTGCGGCTCCTTTGCAAGGGCGCGCGAACAAGCCAAGCTGCGCACCGAAGGTAAGGAATACGTCGTCCAGGATGGCGACGTTATCGAGTTCAAGACCTTCCTTTAGCATGTGTTAGCTTTGCGGAGCTTGACCACTTCGCCCGGTCTAAGCTCGCGCCACTTGCCCATCGGCAAACCCTCCAGTGTGAGCGGCCCGATCCGCACCCGCACGAGTTTCAATACTTTGCTGCCGACGGCTTCGAGCATACGGCGAACTTGTCGATTGCGGCCTTCGCGTATGGTGATTTCGA
The DNA here is from genome assembly GCA_963749105.1 of Bryobacterales bacterium. Taxonomy (GTDB): domain Bacteria; phylum Acidobacteriota; class Terriglobia; order Bryobacterales; family Bryobacteraceae; genus Bog-105. Next base: position 13,611 of record CAVVLT010000022.1, read on the forward strand.
GAAATGTATATTTTTCGGAATCGCGTTCGCGCTTAACGATGGCTGCAGCTGTCATGCCATCGCTCAACTCCACGCCTTTCGCGAGTTGAGTCAGTTGTTCGTCGCTAAGCAGAGTGGACGCTTTGACTAAGTACGATTTATCCAGTTTATAGGCGGGGTTTGTCATACCTTCGGCGAGCGCATTGTCGTTCGTGAGCAATAGCAAGCCGGAGGTTTCCAGATCGAGCCGCCCAACCGTCCCGACGAATTGACCTAAGCCCGGGATTAAATCGTAGACGGTGGGCCGATTTTCAGGATCTTTGTAAGTAGTGAGGTAGCCTTTGGGTTTGTTCAGCAGAATGTAGCGGAGTTCCTGCTTCGCGAGCGGCTTGCCATCCAGAGTGACCCAATCGCGCTCCACATCCACCCAATGATCTGGCGTTTGGATGAGCTTACCGTTTACCTTTACCCGGCCGCTGCCAATCCAACTGCGCGCTTCGGTGCGCGAACCGAGACCCGCTTTCGATAAGATGCGGTCGAGCGTTTTGAGTTTGCGCTCCGGTTTCTTTACGGTTTGAACTGGTCGAATAAATCACCCCGATCGATATGCTCGCCGCGCAAGTAAACGGCATTGATGTGCTCGGTGGCGGAGATGTCTTGCAGTGGGTCACCGTCCAAAAGGATGAAGGTGGCGTCCATGCCCTCGCGGATTAGACCCATGTGGCTGTCCTGATGCAGTGTCCTAGCCGCGTTGTAAGTAGCGGCTTGCAGGGCCGTCGCAGGCGGTATTTTTGCTGCTACCCATAGTTCGAGTTCATGCTGAACCGTTGGCCCGTGAACAACCAAAGGATTGCCGGCGTCAGACCCGGTAATAAGAGTTACTCCGCTCTGATAAGCATGGAGTAGGTTCTGATTCGCCGTCTCGAGCAATGCGTTAAGGCGAGTCGGGTCAGCCTGGCTTTGAATTTTGGCGAACACCGTTCGGGTATTGCTCAATAATTCAGCCGGGCCAACTTGTTGAAGGAGCGGGCGGTTCAGTATTTGAGTTTGCCCTAATTGAACCGCAATCAGCGCTTCAAAAACGCTGAGCGTTGGGTCGTAGACGATATTGTGCGCCTTCATGGCGGCAAAGCTTTCAGGGGGAATAAGGTCGACCATCGATCCGTGCTCGACGCTGTTGCTGCCAGCCTCGATGGCGAGTTTCACGTCTGCCGCATTGCCGGTATGAGTAGCGGTTGGCAGTCCTTGCTTAGCGGCTTCGGAAATCACCGCGCGGTAAATATCGGGGTCGAGGTGTTTGAATTGTCCCCAATTTGGATTGCCCGCTTCGAGCACGGCCTTGACACAATCAACGCCGGCTTGCTTAAGCGCAATCACTTGGGCGCGAGCCTCTTCGGAAGTCTGGGGTTGGCGCAGGAATTGTTCCTTAGCCATCTTGCGCATGAACTCCGGGAAACTTTCGAGCAGTTCTTCCGGGTGGCCTCCCTTAGCAGTAAACAGCGGACCGCAGGTGAACAATTCAGCTCCTTCGTATTTGCCGGAAGCTATGGTTTGGCGCAGTGCTAAGGCACTGTCGAGCAGATCACCGGTGCTGCGAACGGCGGTGACGCCACTGTAAAGATAGGCAGCCAAACGGCGTGTTTGCGCGTTTGGATCGGCGTATTTTTGTGGATCTTTGAAAACTCCGCCAGGCGCGCCGACATGGACATGCATATCCATCAAGCCGGGCATTAAGGTTTTGCCGGCTTCTTCGCGAATCTCCGCGTTTAGAGATTTGGTGTCTGCGGGTGGTTTGCGGAAGACCTGCGCGATCTTGCCGCTCTTAATGAGAACAGAACCTCCTTGAATGGTCTCGCCGTTGCCAACAAAAATGTTGACGTTATTGAAGAGAACCGTGCGCATCTGCGAGGCCGATCGATCCATCTTCTTTTCGCGATCAATGCTTTGCTTCGTGCGCGCTTGGTAGATTCCGATGACAAAGAATGGCGCGAGAACGACGAGAACCCACAGCTTGGCCTTACCCGGGATCTTCTCTTCTTTCTCCCAACGAAATAACTTTATGCCAACGAAGAGTGCCACTGCCATGGCTGTTATAAGACAAAGCGCAGAAATAAGATTCTCTTGAGAGAAGGCGCTTTCGCCCCCCAAAAGAATCGATTTCATGCCGAGAAAAAGATAAGTAGCCGGTAAGAAGCCGGCGATCTGCTGCAGCCATTGCGGCATCATGTCCTGCGGGAATGTGGCGCCGCTTAAGAACAACATCGGTAAGTAGAGCAACTGAATCAGAATGGTCGCTTCCTGTTGCGAATTGACCACGGACGCGATGATCATCCCCATGGCGCGAAATGCCAGCAGACCGATCGTGATGAAGAAAAGAAGAGATAGCAAGTGCGAGGGAAACGGTGCGCCGTAAATGAACTTACCGAAGATCAGGAAGAGGAAAACCGTTGGCATGTAGGCAACCCAACCTGAAACCATGGACGCAACGATGATGGGTCCAGCGTTGATAGGCGCGACTTTAAAGCGACGCAATACGTTTGTTTCGCGATCCAAGACCGTTCGGATACCCGCGCCAAAGAAGCCGTTCCCCAAGACGCCGATGATCATTACCATGGCAATTACTTGCGCCATTGCCCCCGGACTTGCGCTCGCGTGGAAAGCCTGAGCGAACACGAAAAAGAATACCAGCGGGAACAGCGCGCTAAAGAACAGCACGGCGGGGTCGCGCCCCATGAGCCTGAGACTACTGGCGGTCTGAGCAATGTAAGGTTTCATGATTCGCGGAGTCTCTTCCCGGTGAGTTCGATAAAAACGTCTTCCAATGTGGGGCGCTTCATGTGAATGTCTTGCAGTTCGAAACCCAGCTGATCAATCCACCGCACTAGTTCGACAATGATCGCTGCCGGTGTCGGGCTTTGTATGGATAGCGAGCGGCCTTCATTTCGCGTAGTGTGTTTCTCATTGCGGAGTTTTTCCGGGAGACTCTCGACTCGGCAGCGCGCGGTCGGTAGTCACTTCCACTTGCGTGTGGCCCAAGACACGTTCCTGAATTTCTCGCGGGGTGCCAAGTTCGATGATCTTGCCGGCATCGATAATGGCGACCCGGTCGCATAAACGCTCCGCCTCCTCTATGTAATGCGTAGTAATGAGGATCGAACGTTTATCCTCTTTTAATTCCTGAATGATGCCGTGAATTTCCAAACGGACTTGCGGGTCGAGCCCGGTTGTGGGTTCGTCGAGAAACAAGAGGCTCGGATCATTGACCAGCGACAGTGCCAAAGCGACACGCTGTTTCTGACCGCCGGATAAAGATTTATAGAGGGCGTCTTTCTTGTCCCAGAGTTGCAGGCGTTTCAGAAGTTGATCGCGGTCGGCATTCTTGGAGTAGAATGCGGCGAATAAAGCAAGCGCTTCGTGTACTTTGATTTTATCCGGCAGATTAGTGGCCTGGAGGCAAACCCCAATTCGCTGTTTAATTTCGTTGCTTTGCGATGCGGGATCGAGCCCGAGAACGGATACGGCACCGCTGGTGCGCGGCCGCAATCCTTCCAGAATTTCGAGCGTAGTTGTTTTGCCGGCGCCATTCGGCCCTAGGAGCCCATAGACCTCGCCGTTTTTCACGTCGAGATCTATGCCGCGAACCGCCTCGAAATCACCGTAGGATTTGTGAAGATTCTCTACCGAGATGCAACTGGAAGCAGCCATTCAGTCTATGGTAGCGATTCGCCGCGGGTGAGATCGTCCACGGTCTCGCGGGTGCGGGCGACGAAGACGCGACGCCCATCGATCAAGAGCTCACACGGGCGCGGCCGCGAGTTGTAGTTCGAAGAAAGAACAAAGCCATAAGCGCCGGCGGTGCGCAGCGCGATAAGATCGCCGGCTCTCAGGGCAGGGAGGCGTCGGTCGCGAGCAAAAAAATCCCCGGTTTCACAGACCGGACCTACAACGTCCGCAGTCACACTTAGTTCCGCAGGCAGTTCCGCCACAGGCGTGATCTCGTGATGCGCCTGATAAAGCGCAGGCCTCAACAGATCGTTCATTGCGCCATCAACCACGACAAACGTTTTTTCTCCGTTCTGTTTGATTAGCAAAACCCGGGTGAGCAAAATACCCGCTTCCGCAACGATGGAGCGGCCGGGCTCGAGCATAAGAGTCAGACTGAGCGCTTCAAGTTTGGGGCGCAGACGCGCTGCGAAATCGGCGATACTGGCATTCCGCTCGTTGGGCCGATATTGAACGCCGAGGCCGCCACCAAGGTCGAGGAAGCGAATCGGCAATCCGGCGGCTCGCAATCGCGCGACTAAAGCGATTGTTTTATCGGCAGCTTCGAGTAATGGATCAAGCTCCAGAAGTTGTGAGCCGATGTGGCAGCTTACGCCTTCGGCCGTGATGCCCGGCAGCTTAGCAGCGCGCAGATAAATTTCTTCTGCAGCCGCGATATCCACCCCAAACTTGTGTTCTCGAAGACCGGTGGAAATATAAGGGTGAGTTTTAGCATTGACATCCGGATTCACGCGTAAAGCAATCGAAGCGTTGAGTTTCTTGGCCGCTGCAATTTCGGAAATCGACGCAATCTCAACTTCGGATTCGCAATTGAAGCTGTGAATCCCTTGTTCGAGCGCAAAAGCAATTTCGCCAGCGGTCTTGCCCACACCGGAAAACACGACCGATGCCGGGTCGCCTCCGGCCTTGAGCACACGGTGCAGTTCACCGCCGGACACAATATCGAAACCAGCCCCGGCACGTGCCAGCGTTGCTAGTACGGCCAAGTTTGAATTCGCCTTTACAGCAAAACATACGCGGCTTGGAATGCCATTGAGCGCACTCTGATATTCGCCCCAATGTTCCAGAATTAGTTTTTTGGAATATACGTAAGCTGGTGTTGCGTATTGAGCCGCCAGCGTTTTGAGGTCAACTTGTTCGCAATGCAGAATTCCCCGCAGATACTGAAACATCTCCTACAGCACCCGCAGTGCGACAATCGTTTGGTCGTCTGTAAGAGAGGTGGCGCCGCGAAAATGATCGATATCGGCGAATATTTTTTCTGCCACTTGTTGTGGCGTGCCGTCGTGGTTGGCTTTCAAAACCTTTTCCAAACGGGTTCGTCCATACGTTTCCATTTCCTTTTCGCTGGCGGTGATTTCGTCCACCGTAGCTGCTTCTTTGCCTAACTGGTCTTCCACGCCATCTGAATAAAGCAGCATAAAATCCTTGGGTTCGGCTAGAATCGTCACCTGATCGTATTGCTGATCTTCAAGAAGCCCGATCGGCACGCCTTCAACTTGCAGTTCAATGATGCGGCCGTTGCGGCAAAGCATGGGTGGAAGCGTACCGGCACTAACAACCGTAAAGGTGCGCGTTTTAGCGGCCCAAGTGATAAGAGAAAGCGTGGCGTACTGCGCATCTACCTTGCGTTCGAGCAGCGCCTCATTCAGATCTTTCATCAACTCTGAAGGGCTGCGCCGGCGAGGCGCCAGAATGCGCAGCAGGCCTGAAATGAGAGCAGCATAAAGAGCGGCGGCCGCACCTTTGCCGCTCACATCGCCAAATGCGATCAACGCGTATTCGTCGCTGTGCTCGAAGAAATCGTAAAAATCGCCGCTGATTTGACGCGCGGGCCTAGTCTTAATTCCGATATCGACACCGACAATATCCGAAACCGTGCGCGGCACCAGCACCGACTGCAGCTTAAAAGCGGCATGCAGATCTTGATCCATGCGGCGTTCGCGTTGCGCCAATTCGCCATACAAGCGCGCGTTCTCAACAGACGTAGCAATTTGCGGCGCCAGCAATGAGAGCGCGCGAACGTGATCGTCGGTGAAAAACGATGGGCGCTCACTTTCCAGATCCATTACGCCGATGACGCGATCGTGCAGCACTAGGGGAACAGCCACTTCAGAGCGGATATCGGTTTCTGTTGCGATATAACGTGGATCGGTCGTAACATCGCCAACTCGCACAACTTGCCTTGATTTAACCGCGGCACCCGTTATACCTTTGCCCATCGCAAGGTTCTGCGTAGTTGCCTTCTGGTCGTAGCGTTGGCTGAAACGGCAGCGGAGCAGTTTATGCTCTGCGTCCACCAGAAAAATAGTGAAGGAATCGAAATTAATCAGCGCACGAATGGTGACCGCAATTTTCGTAAGCAATTCATCAATATCGAGGATCGAACTGAATTCCTGCGAGAGGTGCGCAAGTACGCGCAGAGTGCGGTTCTGCCGCTCAACTCTGCGATAAAGACGTGCATTATCGATCGCGGTGGCTACTCGGCTCGCAATCAGGACAAGCAGAGAACGGTGCTGTTCGGAAAACGCATTTGGCCTTGTCGATTGCAAATCGATTACACCAACAAGCTTGCTGCGCACAAGCATGGGTACGGCAAGCTCGGCGCGAACAGCGTCCAGCGCATTCAGATAACGCGCATCTGCACGAACGTCGTGCACAAGAATCGGCTGTCGATTTCCGGCCGCGGTCCCAGTGAGTCCTTCGCCCAGCGGAATAGTGAGGTTCTTGGCGACTTCATCGCGGTGGCCAATGGAATAGCGCATGCGCAACGTGCGAGTGCGTTCGTTGTAAAGAAGAATGGCGAACAACTCATGCGGGACAACATCCTTGACGATATCGGCGACGTTTGCTAGTAACCGGTCCAGATCGAGTGTTTCAGCAGTGACGGCGCTGACTTCCAAAAGGAAGTCGAGAAGTTCGGCGCGTTCCCGAAACCGAACTTGGGCTTTGGGCGCTTGCTTCATTTAATAAGCGCCCGGGCTTTGGACGCCTGAAGAAGCGCCCCCGAATTCGCGCAAAATCTGTACGCCGGAACTCGTGCCAATCCGCGTGGCCCCGGCCGCTACCATGCGGCGCACGGCATCGAGCGAGCGAATTCCGCCGGAAGCTTTCACGCCAATAAGAGGGCCAACAGTTTGCCTCATCAGCCGAATGTCATCTTCGGTAGCTCCCGACGTCGAAAAGCCCGTAGACGTTTTTACGAAATCCGCCTTCGCTTCCAAAGCGAGCTGACAGACCGTGCGCTTTTGCTCGTCGCTAAGCAGACAGGTCTCAAGAATGACCTTGAGCAAAGCTTTATTTGCGTGCGCGATTTCCGCAAGCTCGGCAATTTCCGTCCGCACGGTGGCGAGATCACCTGAGCGCAACGCGCCGACGTTTTGCACCATGTCAATCTCAGTCGCACCTTCGGCCAGACCTAAACGCGCCTCGGCGATTTTCACGGCCGTGCGATTCGCGCCTAGCGGAAAGCCGATCACGGTACAAACACGCACGGAAGATCGGCCCAAAGTGTCGCGCGCCAAGCGAACCCAGTGCGGGTTCACGCATACGGAACAGAAGCTATGCTCAGCGGCCTCGCTACAGAGACGAACGATGTCCTCCCCGGTTGCTTCCGGTTTCAGCAGCGTTTGGTCAATTAGATTGGCGATGGATTGCACGCTCGCCAGATGCTCTTCTACAGTCACTATCGGAGATCGAAAAACGAGGAAATTCGTGGGCTTTGCGTTAGCCCTCGTGCGATCAGCATATCACGCGAATGCCTTGGAGAGTAGAATCAATGGCGAAGGTAAACAGGATGAAACGGAGAAGTTTTCTTCCAGCAATCGCAGGCGCTGCAGTCGCGTTTGGCAAGCAAGATTCAGTGAAGCGCAAAGGGCGGTTGAAGCAAGGCGTTACTGCGGGTGTGTTTCGCGGCTCACAAATGTCGATGGATGACATGTGCCGGGAAGCTTCAAAGCTTGGCATCTACGGGTTTGATCTAGTGAAACCCGAGGACTGGCCGACGCTGAAGAAGTATGGCTTGGTACCGACGATGACGCCTCCGCCGTTTGGCGGTACCATTCCGGATGCCTTAAACCGCACCGAAAATCATGACCGCATTGAAAAGACTCTGCGCGAAGCCATCGATATGGCCGCGGCGGCAGGTTGCCCAAACGTAATCACATTCTCTGGCAACCGGCGCGGCATGGCCGACGATCTCGGTGCCGATAACTGCGTAACGTTCTTAAACAAGTTGAAGGCGCAGGCCGAAGATAAAGGCGTCACAATCTGCATGGAACTGCTCAACAGCAAAGTGAACCACAAAGACTATATGTGCGATCACACCGTCTGGGGCGTTGGCGTGATGAAACGGGTAAATTCGCCGCGTGTGAAACTCTTGTACGATATCTACCACCTGCAAATTATGGAAGGCGACATCGTCAGGACCATCCGCGACAACTTTCAATATCTGGCGCATTTCCACACCGGTGGAAATCCGGGCCGGCATGAAATCGACCAAACGCAGGAGTTAAACTACCACGTGGTGGCGAATGCTATCGCGGATCTGGGATTTCAGGGTGTGATCTCGCACGAATACACGCCTGTGCGCGACCCGCTCACCTCGCTCGCGGAAGCGATTGATATTTGCACGGTGTGAGATGGCTGTGGAGGCCATGCTATTCTGACGCCAGCCACTGAATCCCTATGCGCGCGCGGGACCTTTATTTAGCAATTTTTTCGGGTCTAGCGATCATAAGCGCCATTTGCGCTTCCGTTCCGCTGCCCAATCAAGAAGCGCTGCCGAACGATCCGAGCCAGGTGGGCAAACGCACTGCGCGCAAAGAGCAGCAGCCGGGCGTGTTCCGCGAGTATCCGGCGTGGGAGTATAACGACTTTCCAATTCCCGATGATTATGCCGTACCGGGCGAATGGGTTTTTGCCAGGTTCATGTATCGAGCGGTACCCACATGGGGTGGCCGTCGTAATAATTGGACGATCGATTATCCGCGATCTGACCGTCACCTTTCAGCCGCTGTGCGCCGTCTTACTCGTATACAAGCGCGTTCGGTTGAGGAGCCGGTGGCAGCTGAGGATGGCGATGACATTTACAACTGGCCGTGGCTTTACGCCGTGGAAGTTGGACATTGGGATCTCACCGATCTGCAAGCAGCAAAGCTGCGCGACTTCTTGCTGCGCGGTGGATTTTTTATGTGTGACGATTTTCACGGCAGTCAAGAGTGGGAGGTGTTTACCGCCAGCATGAAGAAGGTTTTCCCCGATCGCGCGATCGTGGACCTGCCCAATAGCGATCCTATCTTTCACACAGTGTACGACTTAGACGACCGCTACCAAGTGCCTGGCATGCAGGTCACGGTCACTCACCGGATTCCCGAGAAAGATGGTTTCATCCCGCGTTGGCGAGGTATCTACGACGACAAACAGCGCGTCATGGTGGCGATCTGCCACAACATGGATTTAGGCGACTCATGGGAGAACGCCGACGATCCACGCTACCCCGAACAATACTCCGCGCTCGGATTTCGCATCGGCGTGGACTATCTCGTTTACGCCATGACACATTAGAATTGATTACCGTACATGTTTGAATTCTTCTTCAAATATCCATTGAGCGTATTTTCGAAGGGTCAACTTGTGCTGTTAGGTTCATGGCCGCGCTGGCTGCTGGTGCTGCTTATTTTGGCGGCGGCCGGCGGATTAGCGGGGCTGCTTTTGGCGCACAAAGCGCGCTTCACAAAGGCGTTGCAAGGCTATCGGCGAGCGGTTTTGTGGGCCCTTGATTGGGCTCTGTTAGCCCTGCTGCTGCTCTTGCTGTGGCAGCCGGCCATCTCGATCACCGCCTTAAAGCAGAATCAGAACATCATCGCCGTGGTAGTGGACGACAGCCGCAGTATGGGTTTGAAAGATACCGGTGACACCCGCCAACAGGAAGCGGTCCGCTTACTGGAGGGTGGATTGCTGAAAGATTTGCAAAGCCGCTATCAAGTAAGGATGTACCGGCTGGGCTCCACTGTTGAACGCGTGGATTCGCTCACCCAGTTGACGGCCCAGCAGCCGTCCACCCAGATTGGTCGAGGTTTGCAGCAGCTTGCCGATGAGGCCGCGACGCTGCCGATCGGTGCAATTGTGCTGGTTAGCGACGGTGCAGACAACGCCGGTGGCATCGATTTGCAGACAACGACGGAGCTGCAACGCCGCCGGTTGCCTGTAAATACCATAGGTTTTGGGCGAACCGAACTCGTGTCCGATGTCGAGCTGGAGGGGTTCGAAGTATCGAACAAGGCCTTGGAAGGTTCGCGCCTGGAAGCACAAATCACTATCCGGCAGAACGGTTTCGGGGGAAAACATGCGCGCTTGAACCTGTCAGGCAGCGGCAAAGTACTGGCTTCGCGCGACATCGTCTTAAGCGGCACAGGTAAGCAAGTAGAACCACTGGAGTTCAACGCCGGGCCTGGCGGTGTGAAGAGCTTGGAGGTTCGTCTTGATCCTTTAGAAGGCGAGACGAATTTGGAAAACAATAAACTCACCCGCGTATTGCTCGTCACCAGTGGCAAGCATCGGATCCTTTATGTGGAAGGTGAGCCGCGCTGGGAGTACAAGTTCATTCGACGTGCGGTGGATGACGATCCTGCCATCAGCGTAGTCTCAATGCTGCGCACCACGCAGAACAAAATTTACCGGCAGGGCATTAGTAGTCCTGAAGAGTTGGCGGAGGGCTTTCCGAGTAAGCCGGAAGATTTGTTTGAGTATGAGGGACTTATTTTAGGAAGCGTTGAAGAAGCTTTCTTTACACCGGGTCAATCGCAAGCGATCAAAGATTTCGTGGATCGCCGCGGCGGCGGGCTGTTGTTTCTCGCTGGCCGGTGGTCATTGGCCGACGGTGGTTACAACGTTGCGCCGTTCGCCGATTTGTTGCCAGTGCAGCTGCCGAACCGCAAAGACACCTTCCAGCGCAACTTCTTAGCAGCCGAACTAACCGATGCGGGCCGGCGGAGTTTGCTGTGCCGTATCGACGATGATGCCGACAAGAGCAACAGCCACTGGGAGATTTTGCCATATCTCGCGAATTATCAAGACCCAGGATTCCCCAAGCCGGGAGCTGTTGTGCTGGCGAATGTGGATTCGGGGGGTAAGCGGCTGCCACTTCTGGTGACGGAGAATTACGGGCGTGGACGCAGTGGAGTCTTCGCGACCGCTGGGAGTTGGCGCTGGAGAATGCAGCAGCCATTAGGAGATGTGAGTCAAGAAACGTTCTGGCGACAGTTGCTGCGCTGGGTTGTGGGCGCCACCCCCACACGCGTCGTTGCCTCCACACCAAACGCGAATCTGCAAGATGAGGGGCACCTTCAATTGCGGGCCGAGGTCAGAGATCTGCAGTACGAGCCGGCCAGCGATGCACAAGTAGAAGCGAAAATAATTCATCCGGATGGCTCGTCGGAGACGGTTGCACTGCATCCTGAGCCTCTCTCCGCGGGAGTTTATGCCGCCGACTGGCAGGCGCAACAAACGGGATCGTATGTGGCCGAAGTTACCGCGCATCAGGCAGGCAAGGTGCTAGGAAAGGATGCGCTGACGTTTCGCCGTGAAGATGGACAAGCTGAAAATTTTCATCGCGAGCAGAACAAAGAGCTGTTGAGCAAGCTGGCTGAACAGACCGGTGGCAAATATTATTCTCCAAGCGATGCAAAGGCGCTGACACGCGAGATTTCTTTTTCGGAGGCGGGCATCACTGGCCGCGAGACGAAAGAGATTTGGGATATGCCGTTCGTGTTCCTGCTCGTCTTAGGTTTGAAATCCACTGAGTGGCTCTTGCGGAGACGGTGGGGCGTGGTATGAAGCTTTGTCTCCTCTTTATCTGTGCCTGTCTCGGTCTGCGTGGTGCGAACTACTTCGTTACTGTCGCCGGTTTAGGAGGCGATCCCGACTACGAGAAGCAATTTGTTAAATGGGCTCAGGATTTGGATCACGAACTAAACAGGGGCCCGGAAGCGCACGTCATCACTTTAAGCGGGTCCGCTGCAACGAAAGTGCAGGTCGAACAGACGTTGAACAGAGTGGCGGCGGAGAGCAGTGCAACCGATACGTTCGCGCTGTTTCTGATTGGACATGGAAGTTTTGACGGCACGGATTACAAAGTGAATTTGCCCGGTCCGGATATGACGGGCGCAGAGTTGGCCACAGCGCTCAACCGAATCCCGGCGCGGCGGCAGTTAGTTGTCAACATGACGAGTTGCAGTGGCGCATCCTTGGCGGCGCTGGCGAAGAAGGATCGCGTGGTGATCTCGGCGACGAAATCGGGCACTGAGAAAAACGCCCCGGTGTTTGCGCGCTATTGGGTGGATGCCCTCCATGATCCCGGTGCGGACACGGATAAGAATGGATCGATTTCGGCGTTAGAGGCGTTTCGCTACGCGGACCGCAAAACGGCTGCCTACTTTGAGGCGGAGAAATTATTAGCCACGGAACACGCGATGATCACCGATACTGCGAGCGCGACGGGAGTGCGCGATCCCAAGCCGGAAAATGGCCAGGGACTGCTGGCGGCGTCGTTTATTTTGATCCGGCAAAAAAGCGACAGTGTCAAGGCGCTCACTCCAGACAGACAGCGTTTAGTGACTAAGAAAGAGGATCTGGAAGCCAAGATCGACCGCCTTAAATATGAAAAAGCGGCGATGGAAGAGAGCGAATACAAGCAGCAACTGACCGTGTTGCTTTTGGAATTGGCGCGGACCCAGGCGGAGATTGATAAGTGAAGAAACTTTCTCTGCTGTTAGCTGCCTTCTCCTGCCTGGGCGCAGTGCCCGGCGAGAACTGCAAAGTGCTGCGGCATCATGGCCAAATGAGCGAGGCGCGCGCCTGTTTCACGGCGTTGCTTCGCAGTGGAGATGCATTTGCAAGGGCTGAAGGTCTTTGGGGACTCGACCGCCTGGAGGACGCCAACCTGGAGTTTCGAGCAGCCGAGAAACACACGCCCAATGCCGCCGAGTTGAAAACAGAATGGGGTTTGCTTTACCTCGATCACTACCAACCAGGCGACGCCGCGAAATTATTTGCAGAAGCCATTGTGGCGGACGGCAACGACGCACCCGCTTATTTAGGATTGGCTCGCGCCGCGGCACAGGGTTTCGACAAACGCGCTCCCGAAGCGGCGGAGCAGGCTTTGCAGCACGATCCGAAACTTTATCAGGCGCGCGAATTGCTCGCGTATTTGGCGCTCGAAGATAACGATCCAAAAAAAGCTGCGGATGAGGCGCATAAAGCTTTGGCGCTTTCTACTGAAGCTTTGGATGGCATGGCAGTACTGGCGTCTATCGATTGGCTGAATTATAAAGACCCCAGCGAATGGATGCAGCGCATTTTGAAAATTAATCCCGTTTATGGCGAAGCCTATGCCACGGGCGCACACTTTTTCGAGATAAATCGCCGTTACGACGAAGCGATTGAATACTACAGAAAAGCGCTTGCGCTGAATGCCGATCTTTGGTCGGCCCGAGCCGAGTTGGGCGTCAACTTGATGCGCCAAGGCAACGACGCCGAAGCACGCCAACAATTGGAACGTTGCTATAACGCGCACTACCGCAATGCGGAAGTAAAGAATTCGCTAACGCTGCTGGATTCGCTCGTCAATTTCGAAACTTTTAAAACGCCAACGACCGAGCTCGTTTTAAACAAAAAAGAAGCAGCGCTGTTGCGGCCCTATGTAGAGCCGGAAATGCAGCGCGCCATCGCTGCGTACGAACGAAAATACCAGATGAAGCTGCCAGGCCCGGTGCATCTTGAGATGTATCCAAATCACGATGACTTCATCGTTCGCACCCTTGGGATACCTGGAGTGGGCGGCTTGCTTGGCGTTACCTTCGGGCTTTCCGTGACAATGGATAGCCCCACCGCGCGCGCGCCCGGAGAGTTCACCTGGGCCAGCACCATGTGGCACGAATTCAGCCACGTATTTGTGCTAACCGCCACACATCATTTGGTCCCGCGCTGGTTCACTGAAGGTTTGGCGGTACATGAAGAAGGCGCGGCTTCGCCCGATTGGGGCGACCGCATGACGCCCGATATCGTTTCGGCGCTGGAGAAAAAACAGTTGTTACCCGTGTTGGAACTAGATAAAGGATTCTTGCGTCCAACCTTCCCTAAGCAGGTGATGGTTTCCTACTTCGAGGCTGGGCGCATGTGCGATTTCATCGCCCAGAAGTGGGGTGATGGTGCGCTGCTCGGCATGATTCACTCCTATTCGGATCGCAAGAATACCGAACAAGCCATAGAAGACAATCTGCATGAGGCCCCGGCCGCGTTCGACAAAGAGTTCTTGACTTGGCTAGCGGCGCAAACCGATAACACGGTAAAGCATTTCGCCGATTGGAAAAAAGGAATGAAGACCGTGCAACTGAGTCTCGAAGCCGGGAAATTCGACGACGTGATTCACGATGGCAGCGCGCTGCGCGATTACTATCCCGATTACACCGGCAATGAAAGCGCCTATGAAGCGCTAGCTGAAGCTTACAAGCGCAAAGGCAATCAGGGCGCTGCCATGGCAGAGCTGGAGAAATACAGTAAGGCGGGCGGCACGTCGGTCGCATCATTAAAAGAACTGGCCGATTGGGAGTTGCAAGCGGGTAATACCAAGCAGGCTCGTATCACACTTGCGAAACTAAACTACATCTATCCCGAAGATGAGGAGACACATCGAAGATTAGGCAATTTGCTGTTGGAAGCAGGCGATGCCGAAGGAGCGGTCAGAGAAGGTAAGGCGCTGTTGGCGCTGAAACCAGTTGACGCCGCGGAATCGCATTACGAACTGGCAAAGGCGCTCAAGGCGGCACGCCGTTTGAGTGAAGCCAAAGACCAGGTCGTGATGGCGCTCGAAGCGGCGCCCGGCTATAAGCCCGCACAACAGCTTCTTCTTCAATTGAGCCAATAAAAATGTCAACTTCTACCGCAACGCCTGTTGATTCGTCCGAGGTGCGCGAACGCGTCAAACGCTTTCAGGACGCACAAATGCAAATCCGCAATGAAGTGCACAAGGTGATCGTCGGGCAGGACGACGTTATTGAAAGTGTGCTGATTTCGCTATTTGTGGGGGGACACTGTTTGTTGACCGGTCTTCCTGGCACGGCCAAGACCTTGTTGGTTCGGACGCTCTCGCGCACGCTGGGTCTGCGTTTTAACCGGATTCAGTTCACTCCCGACCTGATGCCATCGGATATCACGGGTACGGACATTATTGAAGAGAACACCAGTACCGGACATCGTTCGTGGACTTTTGTGCCCGGACCGATTTTTTCGAATGTGCTACTGGCCGACGAAATTAATCGTACGCCACCGAAGACGCAGTCGGCGCTGCTCGAAGCGATGCAAGAGTTTTCGTGTACGGTGCGGGGCAACCAATACAAGATTGAGCCGCCCTTTTTTGTATTGGCAACGCAAAACCCAATCGAACTCGAAGGCACGTATCCCCTGCCCGAAGCGCAGTTGGATCGCTTCCTCTTTAATGCAGTGTTGGATTATTTGACTGCCGATGATGAAGTGAAGGTGGTTGACCTGACGACCACAAATACCCGCGCGGAGGCGAACACGGTCACAACAGGCGAAGAGATTCTGAGCTTTCAGCAGCTGGTTCGCATGACACCAGTGGCGGAATCGGTGGCGCGTTACGCGGTCGATCTGGTTCGAGCGACGCGACCGAACCAAGGCGAAGCGCCCGATTTTGTGAAGCAGTATGTCAACTTCGGCGCAAGCGTGCGCGCGGCCCAATTCTTAGTCTTAGCGGGCAAGGCCCGGGCGCTGATGCATGGCAGGTTCCATGTGGCCTACGAAGATATTCGTGCGCTGGCTCCGCCAGTTCTCCGGCATCGCGTGCTGCTGAATTTTCATGCGGAATCGGCGCGCTTGAATACCGACGAAATTTTGCGCCGCTTACTTGATTGGAAGCCAGCACCACGCGGTTAGGAATCAATGCCGGCCCAGATCTCGAATCGATTCTTAGATCCCGCGGTTTTGGCTGGCATCTCCGGCCTGGATTTGATTGCAAAAACGGTGGTCGACGGGTTCATTTCGGGCCTGCACCGTTCGCCCGATTTCGGATTCAGTCAAGAGTTTGAAGAATACCGCGCTTACACCCCGGGTGACGATTTGCGCCATGTCGATTGGAATGTTTACGCGCGTACGGAACGCGCTTACTTGAAGCGCTATCGAGGTGAAACGAATACTTCGACGGTTGTCTTGCTGGATGCGAGCGCCAGTATGGGCTTCGGCGGCGTGGTAAGAAAGTTCGACTACGCCAAATATCTCGCCTCTTCCTTGGTCTATCTGGCGCACCTGCAGCGAGACAGCGCAGGGCTAATTGTTTTTCATGACGACGTCGCAAATTTCGTACGGCCTTCGTCGCGGCAAGGGCAACTGATGCGCTTGTTGCATGGCATTGACGAAGCGGAACTCGGCAAGAGAACGAACTTTGAGCGGCCCTTTTTTGAACTGCAGCAATTTATGAAGCGGCGTGGCGTTACGGCCCTCATCTCCGATTTTTATGAGAAGCCGGAAGTGGTAGTGAAGACCGTTGAGCCGCTGCGCTTTCTTGGAAATGAATTGATTCTGTTTCATGTGCTGGATCCGCGCGAGATCGAGTTGAAGCTGGAAGATGGCGCGCTTTTGGTGGATATGGAAACGGGCGAAGCATTGGAATCCACACCCGATTACGCCAAGACGGAATACCGCGAAAAAATTCAAGCGCACATCGAGGAGTTGCGCACGAAAGCCCAAGCGGCGGGAATTGATTATTGCTTATTGCGAACAGACCGGCCGCTCGATCAGGCTTTGCGCGAGTATCTGACGATCCGGCAAGGAAGAATGTGAATGGGATTCCTTTCGCCTTGGTTCCTGGCAGGATTGGTGGCCATTGGACTTCCTTTATGGCTGCACCTGTTGCGGCAATTCAAACGCACGCCTCAGCCGTTTAGCTCGCTAATGTTTTTTGAGCGGCGAGTACAGAGTTCAGTGCGACACCGGCGATTACGCTATCTTGTGCTGCTAGCGCTTCGGTTGGCCTTGTTGGCGCTGTTAGCCCTGGCGTTTGCTAATCCATTCATAATGCGCAGTACGGCCTCGCAAAATCGCCGGAAGCTAACGCTCATTGCGGTTGATCGTTCCTTTAGCATGCGCGCTGGCGATCATATGGATCGCGCTAAAGACGAAGCCCGCAAACTGGTGCGCAATCTGCCTGCAGGTTTTGTAGCCCAAGTGGCGGCTCTCGATTCGCATCTGAGCACTTTGACCGGATATGAAACCGACCGAGGAGCCTTAAACTCTGCCATCGACGGGCTCACAACAGGCGACCAAACGAGTTCCTATGGTGAACTGGCGCGTGCGCTGCGGTTGCTAGACAAAACGGCGAACATGCAGATTGAAGCCCACTTTATAAGTGATATGCAGCAGAGTTCTCTGCCTGCCAACGGATTTCATGATCTGCTATTAGAGCCGGGAACGGCGTTTGAATTGCACTCAGTCGCCGAGCCGAAGAAGGAGAATTGGGCAGTGGAGAATGTGACCGTCGCACCGCAGATTTTTGACCCGAAAAGAAGCAGACTGACGGCGACGATTGCCGGTTGGCAGACGGCGGCGGCGTCAAGGCAAGTGTCGCTCGTGCTGAATAACAGGACTGTTGCCACCAAGAGCGCCGCTGTTCCAGCGAACGGGCGCGCGCAGGTTGAGTTCCTGGGATTTGATGTACCATATGGCGAGAATCGTGGAGAAGTGCGGATTGAGCCGCATGACTCTTTGCCACAGGACGACGCCTATTTGTTTTCCGTCGAACGTGCCGATCCGCGCCGGGTTTTGTTTCTGTATGCAGGTGGAGGTAACCGCGAAGGGTTCTACTACAAAGCGGCCATGGAGTCTTCTTCCAGCGCGGGTTTGTTGGTAGATCAAGCGGCTTTGGAGCAGGCCTCTAATATTGATCTGACGAAGTTTGTTTTTGTGGTGCTCAGCGATCCGGGCGAACTGGACCTAGGTGTTGCCAGAAAGATTCGATCGTATATAGAAAAAGGCGGTGGGTTGCTGATTGCCGCGGGAATTGATACGGCAAGATGTGCCGCTATTCCGATCACCGGCGCGAAAGTTAGCGCGGGCAATGAACAGCAAGCGGTGGGCGAAGTGGATGCGCAAAATCCAGCATTAAACGAAGTGGGCCGTTTCGATAATGTCCAGTTTTTGCACAGCGCGCTGGTGCGGCCGAATGCCGGCGCGAAAGTAATTGCTAAATTCGCGGATGGGTCGCCTTTGTTGATGGAAGAACGTATAGGTGAAGGGCGGGTGCTGACTTTAGCCGCGATGCTGGATAGACGGAATAGCGATTTTCCACTGCATGCTTCGTACGTGCCGTTCGTCGTTCAATCCGGTTTGTACCTGGCAGGCGCCAGCGATGTTCCATCCAGCGTTGTTGTGGGCACGCCGGCCACCTTGCGATATGCGAAAAGCGAAACGACGGCCGCCGACGTTGTCGGTCCAGACGGCAAACATGAACTCCCGCTGAGCGACGCCAGCAAGGCCATGACATACGACTTGGCGGCGGCGGGATTCTATGAAGTTCAGAGCGCGAACGGCCGCAGATCACTGTTGGCGGTGCATGCGGATCGGCGAGAATCGGATTTGACGACCATACCAGATGAGACTCTCGATTTATGGCGCAATACTGGTAGCAAGACTCCGGCGGAGAAGACCGGGAAAGAAATGAGTTCTACATCGCCCTGGAGTCTGTGGCGTTATGTGCTGCTGTTGGTGCTGATAGCAGCGTGCGTGGAAAGCGTGTTTGCAAGCCGGTATTTAAAAGAGAGGGAGGCGGCATGACGGCGATAGTACAACTGGATGACTACCTTCGACGCGTAGAATCGCGGCTGAGGTTTTTCGCAGCATCGCGTGGTGCCGCAATTACTACAGCAGCTGCGCTCATTTTGACTCTCTTGCTGGTGTGGATCGGCAATGAATATAGATTTGTGCAAGATGTGGTATGGCCGCTCCGCGTGCTGTTGTTTGCCGTGCTTGCGGTTGCCATTGCCTTCACGCTGGCGATTCCGCTTGCCAAGTTGAATCGCAAGTTTGTCACCAAGCTAGCCGAGCAGAAAGAGCCGAGCTTCGGTGAACGGCTGATTACGGTAGCGGAGCGCCATGACGAAGCCAACCCGTTCATTGAATTGGTTGCCGAAGACGCACTGGGTGTAGCGCAAAAGCACTCGCCCGAACAGTTTGCGCAGCGGAATCTGTTGTACGGCGCGCTCGGTATCGCAGTCGTGGCATGCGGCGTACTCGTTTGGTTGATCACAGCGGGGCCAGGTTTTTGGGGTTATGGCGCGTCGTTGCTTTGGACCGGCAGCGGGAACGCCGCCAAGAAACCTCTCTATGCGCTCAACGTGCAGCCCGGCAATAAGACCATTCGTCGCAAGTCCGACCAGATGATTACCGCGCATCTGATGGGTTTCAATGCACACCAAGTGACGCTTCATGCCAAGTATGGCGATGCGACGAAGTGGGATGCTGCTGCCATGCAATCGGGTACCGACGGGAACGCTTATCAATTTAAGTTTGTTGGTTTGTCCGATCCAGTTGAGTACTACGTCGAAGCCGACAACACGGAGTCGAAGCATTTCAAAATTGCCGTGCGGGATTTGCCTGGCGTGAAACGAGTGAAAGTGGCGTTGCACTATCCGGCGGAGCTGCATATAAAGGATGCCATACAAGATCCGGGCGGCGACATTCGCGCGGTGGAAGGCACCCAGGCAGATATCTCAGTGTTGACGGATAAGCCGCTTGACCGTGGCGTCCTTGTTCAGGAAGACGGTTCCAGGCTTGACCTGATTAAGGGCGACGGTAACTGGCTGACCGCGAAGTTGGAGATTCATAAAGACGGCTCCTATCACGTTGCGGCGCTCGACAGTGGCGAAGCCATACGCATCAGCGACGATTACTTCATTGAATCCGGCAAAGATGAGCCGCCTACGGTAAGCATTCTGAAGCCGGGCAGAGATCCGAAAGTTTCGCCGATTGAAGAGGTACCGGTAACGATCGAAGCCACGGATGACTTCGGAGTCGAAGGTCTGGATTTGCACTACTCGGTGAACGGCGGCCCCGAGCAGCTAGTGCCGTTGTTGAAATCGAAGGGCGTAAAGGAAGCGAGCGGAACGAAGTTGCTCAGTTTCGAAGACTTCAAACTGGTTCCTGGAGATCTTGTCTCGCTGTACGCGACGGCGAAGGATGCCACCCACACAACGCGCAGCGAAATTATTTTCGCGCAAGCCGAGCCGTTCGATTTCAAGTTCAGCCAATCGCAGCAGTCCGGCGGGGGTGGCGGCGGAATGGGCGGTCAGGAGAGCGATATATCCGAACGGCAAAAGCAGATCATCGCGGCCACTTGGAATCAAGAGAGAGAGCCGGGAAAGAATCGCACAGCGCTGCAAGAGAATGCCAAGTTTCTGTCCGACACCGAAGCCAAACTGGCGGAACAGGCGCAGACGCTCGCTGAAAGGATGGCGAGCCGCGAAATGGGTGGCGCCGGTTCGGCTTTCGCAAATTTTTCGAAGCTGATGACGCAGGCCTCGGGGCAAATGAATGATGCGGTGAAACAACTGCAACCTGGGAAGTGGCACGAAGCGTTGCCGACTGAACAGAAGGCGTTGCAATCGTTGTTGCGTGCCGAGTCGCTGTTCCGGGATATTCAGATCGCTTTTGGTCAGCGCGGCGGCGGGGGCGGTGGTGGTGGCGCACAACGAGACTTGGCGCGCATGTTCGATCTGGAGCTTGATACCAGCAAGAATCAGTATGAGACCGGGCAGCAGACGCAAGAAGAGCAACAAAAGGATCAGCAGAAAGCCGTTGATGAAGCTCTGGAAAAATTAAAAGAACTGGCGAAACGGCAGCAGGAGCTGGCAGCGCAGCGTCCTCAACAGCAGGCCTTCGAGCAGCGCTGGCAGGAAGAACAACTGCGGCGTGAAGCCGAAGAACTGCGCAAGCAGATGGAAGAGATGTCGCAAAGCCAGCAGCAACAGCAGGCGCAATCGGGTCAGCAGCAGAGTGGACAGCAACAAGGCGGTCAACAATCTTCTTCCGCAAGTTCTGGTCAGTCGTCGTCCGGCGGCAAGCAGCAAGCCAGTCAACAACAACAGCAACAGCAGCGGCAGATGAACGAAGCCATGCGCAAATCGATGGAAGCGCTACGGCGCTCAGAAGATGAAATGCGCAAAGCGGTGAGCGACAAAGACGCAGCGGCGCAAAGACGTGCGGCAGAGAATTTGGAGCAGGCCGAGAGTCTCCTTAGCAACGCAATGCAGCAGCAAGCAAACAACTCGGTGGCGGGACTTTCCCAAAAAGCGCAGGAGATGGCGAACAAGCAACGGGACATCGCGAACTCGCTGAAACAGATGTACGGCGACGAGCAAACGGCGTCATCGCCATTTCGCCGCATGCGTCCGGGTCAGCCGGAACCAGGGCCTAACGATCTGCCCGAGATGAGAGATCCGTCAACGCCGCATTATTACGGTTATGACAGACGCCGCAATTGGGATCCTGAGCCTCCGGGACCGCACAATCCTTCGGAACAAGAACGTGCGATGGCGGATGAGAAGGTGCGTTTGGCCAAGGAGATTCAAGATCTGCAGCGCGCCATGCAGCAGCAGGAACGGGCATTAGCGTCCACCCAGCCGGGTGCTTCGGCAAAGATGCGCAAAGCACTTTCAGAGGCTGAACAAAAAGAATTGGCAATGCGCATGCAAAAGACCGCTGAGTGGATGAAAGAAGGATACGGCGATCGCAATTTGAACGTCGAGAAGACCATGGCGGATGGGATGGAGCAATTGAGCCGCGATCTGCAGGACGTTCAGAAGCAGGTGGAAGCCGGCGATCCTAACGGCAAGAACGGGAAAGGCGATAAGAACGAGGAAGCGTTAGCGCAGGTTCGTAATTTGCGCCAGATGCTGGAACGGGCGCAACAGCAGAAGCAAGATTATCAGCAACAAAATCTTTCGCGCGATGGCGAACAAGGCCAACAAGGACAGCAGGGACAAGGACAGCAGGGCCAAGGCCAACAGCAAGGCGGGCAACCAGGTGGCCAACAACAAGGCAATCAGTACAGCCCGAATGGCGGCCGCGGCTCAGATATGGACCCGCAAAGCGTGCAAGGTGCGATCAACGATTTAAATTCGCTGCGTGCCGGAATCGGCCCGAATGACAGAGCGCTGCGCGGTTATGTAGACGATACGCTTGGCTACCTGCGCTTACTGCATGCCGATCCGAATGTGTTGCAAAGTACCATCGGCCAGGATGCCGTGAGCCGCCTGGAACGCTTAGAAGTGGAACTGGCGCGCCGAGCGGGCGAATTACAACAGCTGCAAGGCGCGCGATTGCGGGCGCCTGAAGAGTCGCCGGAAAAGTACCGAGATGCGGTGGCGGAGTATTTCAGGAAGTTGAGCCAGGCGAAGCAGCGATAGTTCACTTGAAGTGGTTTTGCCGCATGAACTCGGCAAGATCTTCGTATTGATCGGTCGCGATAAAATTCACACCGGCCTTGAGCGCGGCGAGCCAGCGCTGCTCCACGGCGGCGCGTGATCGGAAGTTGTACGCCTCGCCCCAGCCTAAGCCGTGCCCCGGTTCGAAGCCGTCGAACGTATAGAAGCGAATCCAGAAGCCTTGTTGATGAGCGTAATCCACCAGCGTGCGCAAGCGTGCTTCGGCTTGCGATTTCCATTCGCCTGCTTTGGGTTGACCGCCTTCTTCGACTTCATACCAGGAATTATTCCACCAGCGTCGGTAGTTCGTGGGCTTTTCCAACAGCAACTCCGTTGGCGAGATTGTCGCGAGCATGTGGTTGCGCAGGGCGGGGTCGCTCTCTTTGACCCGCAAAGTATGTGCGGAGCCGAATAAACGCAGTCTCTCGCCGGTTTTAAGTTCGTTGAAGAAGACTTGCTCCTGCTCGTCTGAATCTTCCGTGATCACCAGCAGAGGACGGCGCGTCAGCGGCATGAGCTTGTGCGGATCGTCGCTCTTCTCCGCAGTCGTGATCCAGCTCTGATACTGGCCCAGCACTTTCCAAACTGCCTGCAGCAGCGGAGCTTGGGTGTCTTTGAAATCGAAATGGAGGATGATGACGGGCCAAGTCTCCGGCTTGTTGTCTGTGATTGCCTTCTCGACAACCGGCCGCACTCGTTCGAAGAAGTAGTCGACAAGCAGCGGCTCGGAGCCATTCGTCTTTGAGGTGTGTGAAACAACGACGCGTCCTTCATACCAAGCTAAGTCTTGTTCAATGGAAACAGGCGTTCCAGTGCTCAGGGCGCGGTCGATCCGATCGGCCCATTTGCCTTCGTATGGATAGCAATTGTGCGCGTCGAGAATCGGTTTGTTGGCGAGCATGCCATCAAACTGTGCGGCTAAAGGTGACGTAGCGAGGCTTGCGAACAAAATCGTGGTTCGGAGGTTTGCCAACATAGTGTTATTGAAGCATGGCTGTCTCCATTAAGGACATTGCGCGTTTGGCGGGGGTTTCACACTCTACGGTTTCGCGCGCATTGAATCGCAGTCCATTGATTCCCGCTGAAACTGCGGAACGTATTCAGAAGATCGCCAGGGAGCAAGGCTACACAGCCAGTGCGGTAGCGCGCAGTCTGGTTACGCGCAAAACGGAAGCGATTGGCGTAGTGGTGACATCGATTGCCGATCCGTTCAATGGTGAAGTGGTTGCCGGCATCGAGGAAGTGGCGAACAGGGAAGGCTACTCGGTCGTGCTTGCGACGTCGCAGGCTGATCCACAACGCGAGTTGACCGTGGTGCGGTCATTCCGCGAGCGCCGGGTCGACGGGATTCTAGTGGCTTCGTCGCGATTGGGTGCGCAGTATCAGGAACTGTTCGACGAACTGGAAGTGCCAATCGTCTTGCTTAACAATCAGCACCCAAGCGAGATGGCCCATTCCGTCAGTATCGACAACACTGATGGCGGTTATCAAGCGACGGAACATCTGATTGCGCTCGGGCATGAAGACATTGCGTATATTGGCGATGAATCTGGTTTACAGTCGGACGAAGAACGCTTTGGCGGCTTTCAAAACGCCATGCAACAAGCGCGCCTCCAGGTTCGCGCAGACCTGGTGGTGCGCGGCGACGGCAAACAACCACTAGGCCGGGAACGAGCTGCCGAACTGCTCGCAAAGGCGGATCGCCCGTCGGCGATTTTCTGCTACAACGATATGACGGCACTCGGGGCGATTGAGGAAATCCACTCGAAAGGCTGGACCGTGGGACGAGAAGTTTCGGTGGTAGGCTTTGACGACTTGTTCTTTACGGCCTCACTTCAGCCGCCACTCACGACGTTTCGCCAGCCGAAGCGCGATTTAGGCAGACAAGCGATGCAGTTGCTGCTTGCCATTTTGCGTGGGCAGGAGGCCGAACGAAAAGTCGTGGTGCGCGGCGAATTAATCGTCAGAGGATCGACCGGCAAGCCTCACCAGGCGATTTCGTCAGGGAAGAACTTGGCCGCCAAATCCTGATAGTAGGGCATGATCTCTTTTAGGTTCGGTTTCTCCAAGCCCTTGGAATAAAGATCGTAGGGGTTGAACTTGTGCACCCATTGAAACATTTCCTGGTCGTGCTTGTTCATTAAATGTTTGTAAGCGCCGCCGCGGTGAGCGGGGTAGAACGAGTGATAGCGCAGCATGTAATGCGACTCTTCCGGCAGATACTTGCGGGTGACCAGGTAGATGTATTCGTCGTGGCCCCAGGAAAGATGGACCTTATCGAGACCGCAGTTCCGTTCATAAATGCCGCACTCGGTTTGATACTCGGGCACTTTGCTATCGGGGTTGGCGGCGAAAAATTCAGGAAACACAATTTGATCTGAGTAAGCGCAACCAACCGGGAACGTGTCACCCACTACGGCCCACTGCGGTTCGCCGTAGAGACAGAGCACTTTGCCAAGGTCGTGCATGAAGCCGGTGAGCACCATCCAATCGGGATGGCCGTCTTTGCGGATAGCTTCGGAGGTTTGGAAGAGATGTTGAATCTGAGTGAGGTCGGTATCGGGATCCGAATCGTCAACGAGTGTGTTGAGATATTCGGCTTGATCCCAAATGCTTTTCAAACCCTTGGTTAGCCCGCCGTATTGCGCTTTTTTTTGCAGGACGAAATCAACGGTTTGGTTGAGGTGGTTGAGGCGGTAAAATTCCGTCACGCCCGGATTAGCGTCGGGCTTGTAATTGCGAAATTCTTCTTCTGATTTTCCTTGCTGATAGCGAGTGGCGACGAAATCATCCCATTCGTCGAGCTCTTTCATGGGGGCGTTTTCGGTTAGGGTGTGCATACAAGTGTGAGGCTCATCATTATTATGCACACGTGTGCAAGGAAAAGCAAGTGGCTTGGAAGAGGGCTATATTAAAGCGTGAGCAGATATTGGGCGGTCGTTGCGCTGTTGCTGTTGAGTGGTTGTAGTCGTGATCGCGAAGTGCTGGACAGATTTTCCCATTCCTACACATCTTTTTGTGATGCCGAGATAGATGCCAGGGAGGCTTCAGCTGGCTTGCTGTTCTTACTTGATGAAGCCCGTCAGCTTCGTTCGGCTGCGAACCGCGCGGTGCTAGATAAGAAGCTGAGTCTCCTGCGAGTTGAGGCAAACAGACAGATCGAGAGTCTTGATGGGACGGTTTCGGATCTGACTAAAGTTGCGAATGAAACCCAAACTGGAAATTACCGAGGTGAGGTCCTTGACGTCGCCAAGTCAGCGAAGGAGGTTCAGTTGCAGCTGGTCTCTCAGCATCGTCTGATTCTTCGTCGATTCAACATTCAGGAAAAAGTTGCGGACCCACAGGAACTATCAAAGTTGAATCGAGAGATTCAGGAGAAGCAGGCCTTACTCTCGGCGGCAGAGCGGAAATGCCAAGAGAAATTTATTGTTCTCAAGCAGGAAAGCCCGATGAAGGAATATCCATTAAAGAATCGCTTCTGACTTGTCTAAGGCAATTTGGCGGCGTAAACCACTTTGCCACCGACGATGGTGTAGACAACGTGCGTAGCGGCGATTTGATCTTCGGGAACGGTTAGGATGTCGCGGGAAAGTACGGTTATGTCGGCAAGCTTCCCGGTGACGAGCGATCCTTTTTGGTTGTCTTCAAAAGCGGCGAAGGCGTTGCTGAGCGTGTAAGACTTGAGAGCTTCCATGCGAGTCATGCATTGTTTGGGGTAGAACTGGGTGCCGTCTTTTGTGCGGCGAGTCACGGTCGCGTAGAAACAGGCAATTGGATTGACTTCTTCAACAGGCGCGTCGGTACCGTTGCCGACGACTGCGCCGGAATCGAGTAAGCTTCGCCAAGCGTAGGCGCCAGCTTCGGCACGTTTGGCGCCGAGGCGGAGGAGAACATACGGTGCATCTGAGGTGCAATGAATGCCTTGCATGGCTGCGATGACACCCATTTGGCCGAAGCGGGGGATGTCGGCAGGGTCAAGGTGCTGGGCGTGTTCGATGCGCCAGCGGAGATCGTGCTTGTCAGGATGAGCGGCGAACGTTTCCTGATAAATGTTCAGCACTTCGCGGTTAGCGCGATCGCCGATGGCGTGGACGCAGAGCTGGAAGCCGTTAGCAATGGCGATATCGGCAGTCTGGCGAATCGTTTCCATTTTTTCGGTATTGATGCCGCTGCTGGAGGGGAGGTCGGAATATGGTTCGAGCATCCAAGCGCCGCGGGACCCCAGAGCGCCGTCCGCGATGCGTTTGATGGCGCGGACGGTGAGGTGGTAGGCGGCAACGTCTTGCAGGCGGTACCGACTGATTGATGCCCGGAGTTTGTCGTTGGATTCGTTGAGCATCATCCACATGCGGAGATCGAGCTTGCCTTCGGAGGCGACGCGCTTGATGAGATCGACCGTCTCAAAGGGAGAGCCGGCGTCTTCAAAGGTCGTAATACCGTTGGCGATGCACTCGTGGGCGGCGAGTTCGATTTTGCGCCGGTTGTCAGCTTCGACTTCGGCGGCGGAACGCTTGGAGAGATAGGCGTCATAGGCGGGACGCAGGAGACCTTGCGCTCGTTCGTTGAGAAGACCGGTGGGTTGGCCGTTGGCGTCTTTGAGGATTTCGCCGCCGGGAGGGTTCGGGGTATCGGCAGTAATCTCGGCAGCTTTCATGGCGGCAGCATTGACCATAGAGGCATGGCCGCTAGCATGAGTGAGCCAAACGGGATTGTTAGGAGAGACTTTGCTGAGCGCGTCGTGAACGGGGAAGCCTTGGACGTTGGGCTCCGGGACTTTGTCCCACTTCGATTGATGGAAGCCGCGGCCCATGATCCAGGTGCCCGGTTTGGCGGTCTTCGCAGCGGCAGCCACCATTGCGACAATCTCGTCCCAGTTCCGCGCCGTGCGGAGGTTGAGATTCATTTGCGCTTCTCCAACGCCCATGAAGTGGCCGTGCCCTTCAATGAAGCCAGGCACTGCGAGTTTGCCGCCAAGATCAATGATCCGGGTAGTTGGGCCTTTGAGTCGAGAACTGTCGGCGCCTGTACCAACAGCAATGATGCGGCCATTGCGAATAGCGATTGACCTTACTTCGGGCTGGACAGGATCGAGGGTAACGATCTTGCCGTTTCGCAGAATCAGATCAGCCGGACTTTGGGCGAAAAGAGATGCGGAGACAAAAATCAAAAAGGAAAGACGGCGCATGGAAAGCTATGGTAGCAGGCCGATTAATTGGTCTAATCGGTTATTGCCAGTCTTGCGCAGCGTGCCAGATGTGGGGAATTTCAACCATTGGGCGATTCACTCGATAGACGATTATGTAGGGCAGCTTTGCGTGGGGAAGTTCGCGCGTTCCCTCGTCCTGACCTCTTCGGCCACGGTTGGGAAAGTGGCGCAACGAGCGAATCGTACCGGTAGGTCGGCGGCCTCAATTCCTCTTTGAACGCCAGCCCGAAAGCGCGAACGTTTTCTAGCAATCGTAGCGCCGCGTCCTTCAGCAGTTGGCTGGGTCCTTTCCGCTGTGGGCGGCAAGCTGCGAAAGTTGGGTTTCCTGCCCGGGCGTTAGATCGACGATCATATTTCTAGCGTACTGGCGCGGTTTCAGCGTGTCAAGCGCTTGGGCGGCGAAGCCGCAGGACTAGATAAACGACTATGGCGATGTTGATCAGCAACACAAGAATCTTCACCGCCGTTATATGTTTCGCAAGTTCGTAAACCTCCAGCGGGACGAGAGCGCCCGTGCTGACGATCGTGAAGTATTCCGCCCAACGCTTCCGCAGCAGCAGCCCGGTGCCTTCCGTAAGAAAGACCGCCGAGTAGAAAAATGTTCCCACACTGAGTGCCTTCAACTGGCGCGGGTTCACATTCAAAGCGCGCGCCAGCAGTCCATGCACATAGTGATTCCCAAGATCGATACGAAAGACGTTTACCCAATGCTCGAGCGACTGTGCAATGTCTCGATGGAGAAAGCGCAAAGCGCCAACGGCTACCGCGAGCAGGGCGAATCCCTTGAAGAGTTTGAAAATCCCAATGAGGATCAGAGTGTTGGATTTATTGGATTTCTTATTAGGCAACTTGAGCACATAATGGCATATGAAGCGCTCGGGATATGCCGACTTGCCCCTGCACAGTGGACGCGTGCCGCTGTGGTTGGCAGTGCGCATGGAAAAACTGGGCACTGCGATTACCGAAGCCATTCTGCAGCACTACGGGACCAAAGAGTTCCTATCCCGCTTAAGCGATCCCTTCTGGTTTCAAGCGTTGGGCGCTGTGATGGGAATGGACTGGCACTCGTCAGGCATTACCACGTCGGTGCTCGGTGCATTGAAACGGGGAGTGAATCCGCGCGCTCACGAATTGGGGCTGTATTTTTGCGGAGGGCGGGGGAAGCAGTCGCGCCGGACGCCGGAAGAACTGTTAGCCGTGGCGGAGCGGCGTAGTCTGAACGGCGGCGAATTAGTCCGGGCGAGCCGGCTCACTGCGAAAGTCGACAACAACGCCATTGGGGACGGCTTTCAAATCTATCTGCATTCGTTTGTCGTGTCGGCTGATGGCGATTGGGCTGTTGTGCAACAAGGCATGAACGATGCGAGCGGACTCGCGCGCCGCTACCACTGGCATTCTGCGGCTATCAAAGATTTCGTCTGTGAACCGCATAGCGCCATCGTAGGTGAAAACGAAGGCGTGATCCTCAACCTTGTCGACCGGCGGGCACTCACGGCACAGCAAGCGTTGTTGACGATCGCTGCGCAGAGCCCCGACAGGACGCTGCGCGACCTGCGGTATCTTGTCATGCCCGCTCATCACGGCGTGCGCCCGCGGGATGTGGACCTGAAGCGCCTCGGCGCCGTGTTAGCGGTGAGCTATGAGAGGAATTTGCGCGACTTTGCTTCCTTGCTCTTAGTGGAGAATCTCGGCCCGCGCACCCTGCAGACTTTGGCGATGGTGGCGGAGGTAGTGCATGGCGCACCAAGCCGCTTCTCCGACCCGGCGAGGTTTTCGTTTGCGTTGGGCGGTAAAGATGGACACCCATTTCCAGTGCCGCTGAAAACATACGATGAGTCTCTGAGTTTGCTGCGGAGAGCTTTAGACAGCGCGAAATTAGGGCACACAGATAAGGTGGACGGGTTCAAAAGGTTGGATCAACTGGTGCGAACAGTCGAGGAACGCTTCGCACCCAAAGCCGACTTCGAGCTCACGGTGGAGCATGAGCGCGCCATCTCGTCCAGCTTGGACGGCCGCACGGTGATGGACGATCGGAAAGCTCGAAAGACGGCGCTGAAGAAAGATCAGCTGAGCCTGTTCTAACTCGATTGCGGTAAGTGGACCTCCACTGCTTTAGTGTGCCAGATCTCATTGCAATACTCGCGCACAGCTCGATCAGAAGAGAACTTCCCCATCCGCGAAGTATTCAAAATGGACATGCGCGTCCAATGATCCGTATCGAGATAGGCTTTGTCAATCCGGTCCTGGCACTCTATGTAAGACTGATAGTCGGCCAGCAGCATGTAAGTGTCCTCGTTCATCAGCGAATCAAGCAAAGGCTTGAAAAGAGCTTGATCGCCTCGCGAAAATCGGCCTGATGCGAGTTCGTCGATCGCCTCTTTCAACTCGGCGTTCGCATGATAGTAGGAACTCGGAACGTAGCCAGCCGCCTTGGTGGCGAAGACTTGATCGGTGGTAAGTCCGAACAAGAAAAAGTTCTCAGCACCGACAGCTTCACGAATCTCGATATTGGCCCCGTCGAGAGTGCCCACGGTGAGCGCGCCATTCATCGAGAACTTCATATTGCCGGTGCCCGACGCCTCTTTCCCGGCCAACGAAATCTGTTCAGAAAGATCAGCCGCGGGATACACGCGCTGCCCAAACGTTACGTTGTAATCAGGCAGAAAAACCACCCGCAATCTCCCCGCCACGTCAGGATCGTTATTCACCACCTCGGCCACTGAGTTGATGAGCTTAATGATGAGCTTCGCCATGAAATAACCGGGCGCCGCTTTGCCGCCGAAAAGGAATGAGCGAGGCACAATGTGTACCGAGGGATTGCGTTTGATGCGGTTGTAAAGAGTAATGATGTGAAGCACTTTGAGGTGCTGCCGCTTGTATTCATGGATGCGTTTCACCATGACGTCGAACAGAGAAGACGGGTCGACTGTGGTGCCGGTCTTGTGGGCGACGTACTCTACCAGCGCATCTTTGACTGCATGTTGTGTGATGCGCCACTCTTCAATGAAACCAGCATCGTCGATGTGATTTTCAAGCGTCCGCAGTTGGTCCAGATTGGTAATCCAGCCATCGCCGATTTTGCGCGTGATGAGCGTGGCCAAACCTGGGTTCGCCAGCGCAATCCAACGCCGCGGCGTGACACCATTGGTCTTGTTACTGAATCTTTCGGGATACATCTCATAGAGGTCGTGTAAAACGTACTTTTCCAGCAGCTGGGTGTGTAATTCCGCTACCCCATTGATGGCGTGACTTCCCACACTAGCCAGGTTGGCCATGCGGACGTGGCGTTCGCCCGACTCATCGATCAACGAAAGGCGTCGAACTCGATCTCCATCGCCCGGAAATTTCACCTTCACTTCGTCCAGGAAACGGCGATTGATTTCGAAGATGATTTCGAGATGCCTGGGCAGGATTCGTTGGAACAAAGGAATACCCCATTTTTCCAGAGCTTCCGGCAGAATTGTATGGTTGGTGAAAGCCAACGCGTTTTGCGTTGTGAACCAAGCGGCCTCCCATGGGAGTTCGTGTTCGTCAACCAGCAGGCGCATCAACTCCGCAACCGCTATTGAGGGATGTGTGTCGTTCATTTGAATCGCCCACTTGGCATGAAACTCCTGTAACGGCCGGTGCTGCCGCAGGTGGATGGCGATCAGATTCTGCAACGATGCCGAGACAAAAAAGAACTGTTGTTCCAGGCGTAGTTCTTTTCCTTGCACAGCTTCGTCATTCGGGTATAGAACTTTGGAAATATTCTCCGACTGCATTTTGTCGTGCACGGCGCCGAAATAATCAGCCGAGTTGAAGGCGCGGAAATCGAACGAGTCCACGGCTTCCGCCTTCCAGAGACGCAAGGTATTGACGGTATTGGTGTGATAGCCAAGAATCGGCGTGTCGTAAGGAATGGCTTTGACCACATAGCTGGGGATCCAGCGTACGCGTTCCGCGCCGTGAACATCGGTATATGTCTCAGTGTGGCCGCCGATATTGACCTGTAGCGCTCCCTCAGGACGCACAACCTCCCAAGGATTACCCCACTGTAGCCACTTGTCTGTGACTTCTACTTGCCAGCCGTCGCGAATCATTTGGTCAAAAATGCCAAACTCATAGCGAATGCCAAAGCCGATCGCCGGAATCTGCAGCGTCGCCAGCGAGTCCATGTAGCAGGCGGCGAGGCGGCCCAAGCCACCATTGCCGAGCCCTGGTTCTTCTTCAGTATCGAGAATGGCCTTCGGACTTAAAGAAAGCTCACGCATCGCTTGCTCGGCGACGTCTGTGATGCCCAGGTTCAACAAATTATTCCCAAGATGCGGACCCAGCAAAAATTCAGCCGAAAAATAGCAGACCGTCCGTACGTCCAAGTCGTTATACGCCTGGGCCGTGCTCACCCACCGCTCGGTTAAGCGATCACGAATGGCGGAAGCCACCGCAAGATAGTAATCGAGAGTCGTTGCGCGCTGCGGACGCCGCGCCTGATCGTATTTCAGGCTGTCGAGAAAGGCGTGTTTCAATTCTTCGACACTGGTACCAGTTCGGATGTTCTCATGATGTAAGGCCGGCGCGGCAGCGGAATTTTCCATAGTCAAAAGTTTCCTGTCCTGAAGCTGAAGGTATGACATTCTCGCCAACAAGGCAAGAGTCTTGCCGATTATTCATTCGGTTTTAACGCGAAGCGCCGGGCCTACCGTTGTTCTGCTCACTGGTTGCGCAATCATAATGCAAATCGTGAGGCGGCTCGGGCGAGTTCGAATGCACTTTGTGGCGCCTGCACCGCAAAATCACGCCTAGTCGATGAGCCGCCGGCGCCCGTTCCGCTCCAAAGCGTGTGACTGCCTATTTAGGCGATTTCGGCTTCGTCCGCATGCGGGTGCTCGCGGCGCACCGAGGCATTGTGCCGCGAAATCTTGATCATTAAATTCATTCGTTTTTGGTGGATTCACTCCTGTGCTCAGATTAGGTTTGCGGGCAAGGGAGCGAAAGCGCAAAGAATCGGTAGGATGCTGAAAAAAAGGGGAGATAGAATTTTGCGACGACTCGTGACCACGATTTTGAGCGGGCGGATGGCGGCAAGGCTCGCCCGGATGGCGGTGTTTGAGTAAGTGGGGTATGTTGTTGTAAAGACGGCAGTTGAGTAAATGATGTTACTTTAGTCCGGCTATATGGAGAAGTTAGTCAAAAAAGATTGTCCCCCGAGATGGGCGGAGGGAAGTGGTTTAGGATGAGGGATTTGAAGGCGAAAACAATTGAGTAAGTGGGCGGGCAAAAAATAGTAACATGTGCCGATAATTCAGAGGCGAAGAAGGGAAAAGGGGCTTCGGATGGGCTTTGCATGCAGGTCCATATACGACGAAATGGTTGTTTGCGTTGGTTGTGGACCGCAAGTCAGAAACCCCTTATGTAAGGGACGGTTGCTGCTGAAGGTGAGTCATGTCAGAAGACCCCCAAAGCTGTTAAGCGTGGCTGAAAACGTCGATTTCAACCTTGGCCGGCACAGGCACTCAGCCGCACTGCGGGCGCAATTAACCATCGGATTATCGGCGTCTGCAACTCGTAGCGACAGGTTCACTTCAGTTGCTCGCGGGCTATCCCACTGGGCTCGCCGACAGCTGGTAGGGGACGAAGACGGTTTTGCCACATGCGCTTGCTATCCGTCGCTTCCCGCAACAAAGATGCATTTGTGTACTCATCGGCCGCGACGTTGTTATCTGGCGTCCCTGCAATGGCGGTAGCGATTCGATGCAATCGAAAAATCGCATCGACAAACCGGGCGCTGCGCTGCCCGAATGCTCATTGAATTAACAAGAACTCATGATTTTGTTCGCGTCACGTTTAAGGCTTCCCGGTATTTTGTCCTCAGCATGGAATCGCCGAATCAGGCTTCGCTGCGCTCTTTCAGCCCTTTCGCCTCGGCCGCAATATACCGCTCAGTTAGGGTGCCAGTCAAGCGGGCGACAAGAGGATGACAAGAGGAGCGAGCACGCCCGAAAACTGAATGGACAGCGTGACTCGGCTTCTCATGCGTCAGATTTGTGCAGAGCGAATGGATGTGCTCGTGGAAGCTGGGCAAAAAAAATTGAGGGGGCGCCTTTACGTTCAACCGGCCATTGCCGGTATGCGGAGGATTGTCTGGCTTCCTAATTAGGGAGAGCGACGTTGGTGTACGATGCTAGTTGCTCATTTGCGGCGGCAAGATCAGCGTGAATTTTTTCATTCAAGAGAATTTTAGAGGTGCGTTATGCAGCGGCTAGTAATGATGACGTTGTTAGGGGCGAGCTTCTGCCTTGCGCAGGACGCGGGTGATTTCAAACCCGCTACCTCCAACGTATTGGACGCGCAGTACCCGAAGGTGGATAGCAATTCGCGCGTGCAGATCCGGTTTAAGGCCCCAGATGCAACTAAGGTGAGGGTTAATTTTTGGAGCGGCGAGAAAGCCGATATGGAAAAGCAACCCGATGGATTCTGGACCTTCACGACGAAACCTATGGCGCCGGGCCTCCACTATTACACAATCGTCGTCGACGGGGCGGAAGTGAGCGACCCAGGCAGCACAGCCTATTTTGGCGGCAGCAAGTGGGCCAGTGCGGTAGAGGTGCCGGAAGCGGGGGCCGACTATTATCTAGCTAAGGATGTGCCACATGGCCAAGTATCTGAGATCTGGTATCACTCCGGCGTCACTGGAACTTGGCGGCGCGCCGTAGTGTATCTGCCACCAGCTTATGACAGACAAATCAATACGCGCTATCCGGTTTTATATTTGCAGCATGGTGGGGGAGAAAACGAAACAGGGTGGGTCCGACAGGGTGACGCTAATTTCATCCTCGACAACTTGATTGCGGGCGGTAGCGCAAAGCCGATGATCGTGGTGATGGCGAACGGGTACGCGAGCCGGGTTGGATACGTAGTTCCCGACCTAACCGGCAAGCCGTTTGGCTCGCCAGAATTCTTGAAGGTAATGCAGGAGCGTATGAGCGCGTTCGAAGACGACATGACCCAGGCGCTCATTCCGTTCATCGACAAGACGTTCCGGACGCTTCCGGATCGTGATCATCGCGCCATGGCCGGACTTTCCATGGGTGGCATGCAAACGTTCCAAGTCACGTTCAATCATCTCGAACTGTTCTCCTATATCGGGGGATTCAGTGGCGCGGCGAATCCTTTCGTCCAGGGGAACAACAACCTCGATATCAAAACCGCTTATCACGGAGTAATGGCTGACCCTGCGGCATTCGCCAAGCGTGTTCACTTACTCTGGATCGGCGTAGGAACGAAAGAACCGGACCGGATGAAATCGGGGCTTGAGAAACTGCATGCTTCGCTCGATCAAGGCGGTGTTCAGCATGTTTTCTATGAATCGCCCGGTACGGATCATGAATGGCAAACCTGGCGCCGAGATCTGAAAGATTTCGCACCGCGGCTGTTTTAGCCCACCACGCCACTCGTCTCGGATTTAATTAGAGCAGCGGCATGATGCGCGGTCGACATCAACCTACGGCTCGCTGCTGTGCGAAGGCTGGCCTATGAAGCTGCCTATCTAATTTCTTCGAGAGGTCACGCTCGCTTCAGACCTTCAGGGATCGCAGATAAGGCACACTCGGCGCCATCAGCGCCGGATCCTCTTCAAGCTCGACAAAGTAGTTCTTCACACCGGCTGGTTTTGCGGCCTTGAAGACGGCTTTCCAATCGACGACTCCCTTGCCCAATGGAACCTGGCGAAAGCCAGACTTGGTGGAGGAGTCCTTCACCCAGTCCTGGCAGTGCATGGAAAGGTAGCGGCCCGAATATTTCTTAAAGTAGGTCACTGGGTCATAGCCCTCCTGCATAGCAGAGACCTGAAACTGCAGCTTGGTGGTGGCGGGATTGAGCTCGGCGATCATCATGTCGTATACGGGTTTGCCGTCAATGTATGCGGAGACGAAGCCTTCGTTGTGCAGCAAGGCAACGATCCCGGCGGCGTGGGCTTTTTCGGCGAAGGTGTTGAAGGGGTCGACGTAACGCTTCACGTCGTCAACTGTCTGGGCGGTCTTAGGATTAAACGGTCCAAGCGCGGCGATCGCCATCTGCGTCATGCCGAACTCCTTGGCATACGCAATGCTCTCGTCCGCTTTCTGAAAGAGCTCGTTGGGCGCCCAGTGCGCGGAGATACAGCCCAGTCCCCAATCGTTCAGCATGCGCCGTAACTCCTGCGGTTTGTATTTTTGGAGGCTGGAAAAATCGTCGTAGCCGTATGGCGAGCACAGCTCAATCTGAGTGAACCCAGCGGCACGCAATCCCTTCATGGTGCCGGCGAAGTCCGTACTGATTGACTTGCGCACGGGATAGGTCTGGCAGCCGATCGGCAAGCCAAGCGGATTGGCAAACAGATCTCGGCTGGCGGTGAGGAGAGCCGAAGCAACTGCCCCTCGCCTGAGAAACATTCTGCGATTCATCGTGTGCATGATTTCTTTTTAAGAGGTCGAGAAAACTATAGCACCCGGAGGAACAGTGCCTGCAGGTTCGCCGCAAAAAGAGAGCGTTTCATGGCCATAAGCCTACTCGCGGACGTGGGACGTACCGCAGCAGCGTGTCTAAAATGCGCCGGCGTCAGCGCCTTAAAGTGCATTAACGGATGACGTATGGATTGCGCTGCTCAGAGGATCGGCTTCAGGAACATCCGGCCGTACGCGATGAAAGCCACTAGGAGACCCAGCACGCCGCTTAAAATGATGGGCGTGATCTCGCGGTATTTGGAGTGCACCCAGACGAACACCACGCTCTCGATAGTTAGGAGCGCTGCGGTCACCACCGTGAGCGCCGGCTGCCAATGCAAGGCGGCGGGGACGATCAGCCCGATCGCGCAGGCGAGTTCGAGGATGCCGAGCGCCTTCCACACTTTCCGCGGCAACGCACCAAAGGACGGCACTCCCTCGCTTACCTTTTCAAACATAAAGACCTTCATGACACCAGAAGCTCCGTACACGAGCGCGGCGAGGACTTGCAGGCCCCACAACAGCACGTTCATCGTTCGCGCCCTCCCGTTGTCTGCATCGGCTTCTAGGGTAGCATCGGTTTCGAGCGTCCAGTCGACTGGATCAGAATGGCGGAAAGATTTGGGCTGAGTCGAAGATCGGTGAGGGATCGACATTTTTCTTTACAATGCGAGCTGTTTGAGTGCGGCTTAATTGCTCTTCTCATTCACCCTTTTCAACTGGCCGCAAGCCGCAAAAATATCCCGTCCTCGCGGTTTCCTTACAAAACACGGCACTGCCTTCCGCACGATCTCCTGAAAGCTGAACACCCGCTCCTCCGTCGGCGTTGCGAACGGAATCCCTGGCCCGGGGTTCAACGCGATCAAATTCACCTTGCAGTTCAGCCGCGAAATCAGCCGCACCACCCGCCGCGCATCGGCATCCGTGTCGTTCACATCTTTAAGGAGGACATATTCGAACGTCAGTTTCTCCCAATTCCGCAGTGGATACGCCTTGCACGCTTCCATCAAATCCGCTAAATGATACTTCCGCGTAATCGGCATCAACTCGCGCCGTTGCTCTTCGTTCGAAGCGTTTAAGGAGATCGCCAGTTTTGGCCGCACCTCCGCTCGCCCCAATTCTTCCATCTTTGGAATAATCCCTGATGTCGAGAGCGTAATCCTCTTCTGCGACAAGCCCAAGCCCTTCTCATCCGTCAAAACGCGCGTCGCTTTCAACACATTTTCCAGATTTAAGAGCGGTTCACCCATGCCCATCATCACCACATTCATGCGAGATTCGTGTCCCAGCAGGCCATTTTCACGCGCCACAAAAAGCACTTGACCCACTATTTCGCCCGCGGTGAGATTTCTCTCCAGTCCCATCAGCGCCGTCAAACAAAACTTGCAATCGACCGGACAACCGATCTGACTTGAGATGCAAATCGTGTCGCGATACTCCTCCGGCATGAGCACAGCTTCCACTGTTCTGTTGTCGTCCAAACGCAGCAAGTAGCGCTTGCTGCCATCCACCGAATCGAATCGTTTCTCGGTACTGGGTCCATTCAAAGTCGAGATCGTAACCAATTGATTCAAAAGCGCTTGCGGCAAATTAGAAATCTCTGAAAAATTCGCCACGTGTTTCTTGTACAAAGCGTCAAACAACTGTTGGGCGCGGTACTTGGGCTGATCGGGACCGAGAAATTCGCGTAGGTCCGCCAACTCCATTCCGACAAGAGAAACGTTTTTTGACACTTTGAGGCCTCAGATCCAGTCTAGCCTCGTCGTACACTCGATTAGGCGTAATTCCTATGGTTCAAGCACTTACCACAACCCGTGAAATCCAGCGCGCCACGCTGCCGAATGGAGTTCGGCTCGTAACGGAATCGATGCCGTATGTGCGCTCGGTCTCGTTGGGCGTTTGGATCGGCAGTGGATCGCGCATCGAGCACGGTCCCGAAAACGGCATCTCTCATTTCATCGAACATATGGTCTTCAAAGGGACCAAACACCGCTCGGCGGAAGATATCGCGCGGTCAGTCGATTCAGTCGGCGGCGGTTTAGATGCCTTCACCAGCAAGGAGCTGGTTAGTTTCAATACCAAAGTTCTCGACGAGCATCTGCCGCTGGCATCCGACATTTTGGCCGATTTAGTTTTGAATCCTCTCTTTCGCGAAGAAGATATCGAGAAAGAAAAGGGCGTGATCCTGGAAGAGATCAAGATGGAGGCCGATCAGCCCGAGTTCGTGCTCCATGAAACCTTCATTAGCAATTTCTGGAAAGGCCACGCGCTCGGCAAGCCCATCCTGGGTACTAAAGAAACCGTCAAGAAGTTCGGGCGTAATTCGCTATGCGAGTACTTTTCGCGCGTATACGCCCCGAAAAACATTCTGATTACCGCCGCCGGCAACCTGAATCACGACCGAATTGTTGAATTAATTGGTGAAAAGTTTTCCGGTTTAGATGCGCGCGACGGTAACGTGGCGGATAGCGTGCCTAAAACCTACGCGCCCTTCATTCTGAAGAAGAAGGAATCGCTGGAGCAGGTGCATATTACCATCGGTGTGCCAGCCTACCCTCTTGCCCATAAGCTTCGTTTCCCGCTGTATATTCTCAATACCGTGTTGGGCGGTGGCATGAGTTCGCGGCTTTTCCAGAACATTCGCGAAAAGCAGGGGCTCGCCTATGCCGTCTATTCCGAACTGAATCTCTTCCGCGATACCGGCTGCTTTATGATCTACGCCGGCACGGCCCACGAAACCGCCACCCGCGTGGTCAATTCAGTAGTGGAAGAGTTCCGTAAGCTCAAGCAGGAACTGATTGGGGAAGACGAACTGCGCCGCGCCAAAGATCACCTCAAAGGCTCGTTAATGCTGAGCCTCGAATCGACCTCCAGCCGCATGTCGAACCTCGCGCGCCAGGAACTCTATTTCGATAAATTCCTCACGCTGGACGAAATGCTCGACAGCATCGAAGCCGTTACCCGCGAAGAAGTCCAGCACATCGCCCAGGAGTTTTTCCGCTCGGAAAGCATCGCCTTGGCCATGCTTGGCCGCCTTGGCAACGTGAAGCTAACCCGCAAAGACCTGGAATGCTGAAGGCGATTTCGTTCTTTGCGTTATTGCTGAGTCTTCCCACACCGCCCAACGCGCCGGATGCGCTCAAACCACCGAAGGACCAAGTTCTTCTCTTCCATGTGAAGGGCCGAGGCAGACAGATTTACGTCTGCCAAGGTTCAACCTGGAAATTCAAAGCCCCGGAGGCCAACCTTTATTATCAGAATGGAAAACTGCTGGGGCGCCATTTCGCCGGCCCCACCTGGGAGGCGAGAGATCGCAGCCGCGTCATTGGCAAGTTGGTCGCCAGCACTCCCGCGCCAGTTCCCAACGCGATTCCGTGGTTACTGCTGAGTTCAGTCTTTCGCGATAACAAAGGGGTCTTCTCCAAAGTGGAAAGCATTCAGCGCTTAGATACGAAAGGCGGCGTCGCCCCGACTGCCGCTTGTACCGCCCGCAATCAAAAGCAAGAAACCGGCGTCGCCTACGAAGCCAGCTACTATTTCTACGGCAAACGCTAAAGTCGAGTCGCACAGATCCGTACATGCGCTGCTAAAATTAAGGCGAATCCCGCGTTTCCCTCCTTTGCCTTACTTCGATCACAATTCGACTACCCCGCTGGCGCCTGAGGTTGCCGCCTCTTTGTCTGCCGCCTTGCAAGAGGTGTAT
Source organism: Bryobacterales bacterium (assembly GCA_963749105.1). Taxonomy (GTDB): domain Bacteria; phylum Acidobacteriota; class Terriglobia; order Bryobacterales; family Bryobacteraceae; genus Bog-105. Next base: position 53,235 of record CAVVLT010000022.1, read on the forward strand.
GGGAATCCGTCGAGCACTCATCGTGCGGGTCAGTTGGCGCGGCAGCGACTCGAGGAAGCGCGTCGTAAGATAGCCGATTTGCTCAGGGTCTCGCCTGCGGAACTTGTTTTCACGAGCGGGGGCACCGAGTCGAATAATTTGGCAATTCTTGGTTTGCTGCGCGGATTGCCAAAGCCACTACACGCGGTGACGCTGGCCATCGAACATCCAGCCGTTCTCGAACCTTTTCGGCAATTGGAGAGTGAAGGCGTGGAAGTGAGTTTCGTGAAGTCTGCCGGGGCAGTGGGCGCAGCTCTAAGGGAAGATACGGCGCTGGTTTCAGTCATGCATGCGAATAACGAGACGGGTGCGATTCAGCCGCTTGAGGAGATTGCCAATTTGATTACCGAACGGCGGAATGCCGGGCAACGGATCTATCTTCATTCGGACGGTGTGCAGGCATTTGGGAAAATTCCGGTCGATCTGTCGCGCACGAAGGTCGATCTTTACTCGCTGAGCGCGCACAAGACTTTTGGACCGAAGGGCATTGGAGCGCTTTTCGTGCGCAAGAATACTCCTTTGCGGCGAATTCAATTCGGCGGGAAACATGAACGCGAGCGGCGTCCAGGCACCGAAAATGTTCCATCTGCGATGGCGTTTGCACAGGCGGCGGAGTTGGCCGCCGGTTCGCCGGGGGAGAGGGTGGCTGGATTGCGCGATTGGTTTGAAGCGCAGTTGCTGGAAAGGCTTACGGACATTCAGATCAACGGATCGCAAAGTGCGCGCTTGCCTAACACTAGTAATGTCCTGTTTCGCGGCGTTTCGGCGGAGGCGCTGGTGATTGCGCTCGATATGCGGCAAATGGCTGTATCGACGGGCGCTGCCTGTAGCAGCGGTTCGCTGGAGCCATCGCATGTGCTGTTGGCAATGGGACTGACGCGAGACGAGGCGCGGTCGAGTATACGCTTTTCGTTTGGACGCTACAATACGCTTTCCGAAGTGACTGCGCTGGCCGACGCAGTGGTTGATTCGGTGGACAAGCTGCGCCACCGTAAGGCGAAGGAGGCCCGTCTTGCCGGATAATGTGCCGATCGCGGTGGCGATGTCGGGCGGCGTAGATAGCTCGGTGGTCGCGGGTCTTTTGCAGCGACAGGGGCATACTGTTGTCGGCCTGACCATGCAGTTGTGGAATCAGCGGCGTCTGCCTGCGCTAGTGCCCGAAGGCGGTACGACGGGCCGCTGCTGTTCGCTCGATGATGTCTACGACGCGCGCTTTGTGGCGTCGGTTCTCAACATTCCTTACTATGTTGTTAATTTTGAGGATCGTTTCGAACAGCAGGTTGTGAAGCCGTTTGTGGATGACTATCTTGCAGGCCGCACACCGATTCCGTGCACGCTTTGCAATAACTTCATCAAGTTCGACCAGTTTTTCGAGATGGCGGATAGCGTGGGGGCGGAGAAGATTGCCACCGGCCACTACGCGCGTCTCAGTTTCGACGAACAAACGGGGCGATACCAGATGCGCACCAGCGTGGATACGGGGAAAGATCAGACGTATTTCTTGTTTGGTCTTACGCAGCCGCAGCTAGCGCGCACTTTGTTTCCGCTGGGTGGGATGGTCAAGCCCGAGGTGCGGGTGCTCGCAAAGGAACTCGGCTTGCCCGTGGCGGAAAAGAATGACAGTCAGGAAATTTGTTTCGTGCCTAATGGCGACTATGCAGCTTTCATCGATGCGTATTTTGCGGAGCAGGGAATCGAGTCAGCGGTCGCAGCAGGCGAAATTGTCGATACGGCGGGGCGGGTGTTGGGGCGACATGCAGGCACGCATCATTTCACGGTAGGGCAACGCCGCGGACTGCGAGTTGCGGCGGCCGAGCCTCTCTATGTGATTGCGACCGAACCAGCCACCCAGCGGGTACTAGTTGGCGGTGGCGCGGAGTTGATGAAAGACTCGCTTGTGGCGCGCGCTGTGAACTGGCTTTCGATTGCCGCACCAAACGAGCCGCGCGCGGCGCAAGTCAAGATTCGAAACAAGCATGCAGCGGCGGCGGCCACTTTGATCCCCACCGGCGACCCAGCCCGCATCGGCGTACGATTTGCCGATCTTCAGCGGGCCATTACGCCTGGGCAGGCGGCCGTTTTTTACGATGGGGACCTGGTTCTAGGCGGCGGTTGGATCGAATAATCAAGCATGCGCAAACGCGTTGAATATCTCATCGCGGCGGCGCTCCTCGGCTTGCTTCGCGCGGTTCCCGTGCGCGTTTCCTACCGTATCGGCTATGGCATAGCGGCCGCGCTTGATCTGCTTCTGCCGAAGCTTCGGAAAGTGGCGGCTCGGAATTTGTCGGCGGCGTTTCCTGAGCTCTCTTTGGCCGAACGGGAAGGCATCACCGATGGGGTTTTTCGAACGGTGGGGCGCATGCTGGTTGCCTTGGCGCGCTTTCCCGTGATCAACCAAGCCAATGTGGCAGATTGGATCACTTACCAGGGGCTGGAACACTATGAGGCTGCGAAGAAACAAGGGCGCGGTGTGCTGATCGCGACCGCGCATTTGGGCAATTGGGAGTTGAGCGCCTTCGCCCATGCGCTCATGACGGAGCCGATGAATGTGATGGTTCGCCCGCTGGACAATCCACTTGTCGATCAAATCGTCGAAACGCGCCGCACGCTAAGTGGCAACCGCCTGATCTTCAAGAAAGATGCGGCGCGTTCCGTGTTGAAAGCGTTGAAAAACAACGAACCGGTCGGTGTTTTAATTGATCAGAACACTGCGTTAGCGGAAGGTGTCTTCATCAAATTCTTTGGCACGCTGGCTTGTGCTGGCGTGGGATTCGCCAAACTCGCGCATCGTGCGCAAGCGCCGGTGATCCCGGGGTTCGCTCTGTGGGACGAAGAGACACAGCGTTATGTTTTGCATTTTCTGCCGGAAGTGGCGATGACGGGCGATCCGGCGGAGGACACGCAGCGAGTGCATTCGATATTAGAGGAAGTCATACGACACCATCCTGACCAATGGATGTGGATTCACCGGCGCTGGAAAACGCGTCCGCCTGGCGAGCCTTTGTTTTACTAGCGGGTTTTATCTTCCCACTCGTCGCGCAATTGGCCTTTGATCTAAACCCAAAACGGCCGCAATAATGCCTGCCAATGCTGCGGGCACGGTCAGCGGGCCTTGATAGCTCAGATACTTGCGTCCATGCGGGTCGATCCGCCATTGGATGGTCACTCCAAAGGCTTGCCCAACGGATTGGGCAGACCCTTCGATCTGCACTGTGCGGGCTTCGGCGTTCTCGGCAATGATCTTCAATCCATAACTTTCGACGAAGGACTGAACTTCTGCCAAGTCGGCTGGATCGACACGCATCAGTTGTTCGGCCTGCTCGCGGCTCATCTGACGAAACGAACCGGAGAGAAGCTCTTGGCTGATGTCTTCGGCTCGTTTGGGTCTGCGGATGATGATGGTCGGTGAGATTTGCTGGTTCGCGTCGACTGGCAGCCAACTGCCACCCTCATTATGAATAGCGTCGCTGCCGGGAATGGGAAACCGCTGCTCCATTTACTTACATCACTTGTTGTAGGCCGCTTTAGCTGAGGAATTGGCTGCTGGCTGCAGCGCATCGAGTAACGCTGTGCCGTTGGGAGAACCCAATCCAGTGCAAGGATCCCAGCCTACTTGCGCGCTATAGAACCCGAGTCCACCATCGTCGTTGTTGCCGCTGGTGATATCGCGGAACACCGCTTCGCCGAGGCTGTAAAGCTTGGGTTGCAACAGTCCAACGGGTGTGCCGAGTTGCTGATTCAGTAAGGCGATCAGGCCCGCCCAAAGCGGAGCGACGGCACTTGTGCCACCTACGATAATGCTCTGACCGTCGACCACCACTTGATAACCGGTGGTGGGATCGGCATTGCCGGAAACATCGGGTACGCCACGGCCGCCGAAAGAAGTTTGCGGATTCTGAGGCACGCCGGCGTTCTGCTGGTAAGTGGGTACAGCGAATACGTTGCTGACGCCGCCACCGGTCGCTCCTTCCTGACTTGCCGTTTCGTTCCACACGGTTTCAGAAGTAATTCTTCCACCGCTTGCTTGCAGGGTCGTTCCGCCACAGGCCAACGCAAAGGAACTGGCGCTTGGAAAATCGACTTGCAACGTTCCATCACCCGATCCATCGGTCGAGCCATTGTCGCCGGAAGCCACCGTAACGGTTACGCCAAGGGTCGCCGCATCTTGCAAAGCAGCGTCCATGGCGGTGCGTGATTGCGCCGTCCAGGTATTTTCCGGACCGCCCCAACTGATCGATATGACCGAGGGCTTACGCGTTACATCATGCACGGCGTCGCTGATGGCGTCGATAAAGCCTTGGTCGGTATTCGGTGCAAAATAGACGGCAATGTTAGCGCCTGGCGCGATGCTGCCCGCCACTTCAATGTCGAGTTCCACCTCGCCATCGGCGTCACCCCCGGGGGTGTTGGCGCCGCCGTCCACTGAAACGGCTGTCACGGAAGGCACGGCTAAGCCGACTCCTTGAAAGAACGTCTGCAAATCAGCGGTGTTATAACCGCCGCCGAGTTCGATGATACCGATGGTCTGCCCGGTGCCATCCACTCCGGTGGGAAAGTTGTAGAGCGCGGCGAGATCGAGAGGCGAGAATGTGGCGGCGGCCGGCGTGACGGCTGGCTTCACTCTGAAGTGAGCACGCGCTTGCTCCCGGTTGTCTAAACCTAAGACCGCTATGACCAAATCCTGTAATTCTTCTGGAATGGTAATCGTCCCCGATCTGCCGCGAAATGTTGTGTTGTTGGCGGTGTTTCGGTATTCGGCTAGTTTTGCGCCAAACGCGCTGGCCATGTTGCGCGACGTGCCATGTAACACCACGCGACGCTTTTCGAGGCTCGTTTCGCCCACACTTAAATGATTATGGTGCGCGAAATTTTCCACGGCCTGAATGTCTTTGGGATCGGCACCCAGCGTTTGGCTGAATTCGGCTCGGCTGATACGCTGTATTGCTCCGCTGCCTACGACTGGTTGATTTCCTCTGCGGCGCAACACGACAGTCACGCTCAGTAAAGCATTAGGGTTCACATCGCCCGTCCGCTCGCAACGCGGAGGAAGGGTCTTTTCACTTCCGGCTAGATCCACTCGCTTCTGGAAAAACATTATTAATCCTAGTCCTAGTTTATGGTCGCTCTTTTTTGCGCAAGTTGGGTTGCTTTTCGCAAAAAAGTTATGGCTTCGCCGCACACTTTGCGGCGAAGCCTTTGATTCCGCCGGAAGTACTACACTGCGCTACGAATAGCTCGATAAACCAATAGCAAAACGATCGATCCGAGTACCGCAACAAGTAGACTCTTGATGTCGAAACCGGTTACACCAGAGAAGCCAAAGAAGCGAACGATCCAACCGCCGATCACCGCCCCCACGATGCCGATCAAAATGTCAAGCAACATCCCTTCGCCTGTTTTGTTAACGATCTTGCTGGCGATAAAGCCAGCCACCAGGCCCAAAACGATCCAAGCAATAATACCCATCTTTTTCCATCCTCTCGATCAAATTTCGCATCTTCTGTTCGTTTCAGAGGCGATCTTCCGCTTCGTTTACGACAGTGCAATGCCGTTACTGTATCAAAACTACAAGCCATGGCCAAAATAAGGTGAACAGATTAAGATAGGCTTTACGCTATCTGTTACGAGCGTTTGAGGATAAAGGTGGCTTCACCAGTCCTAATCAAGAACCGTTACGAGATCAAAGACGTGCTGGGGCGCGGCGGGATGGGTGTCGTCTATCAGGCATTTGACGGCCTAATGCGCCGCGAAGTGGCCGTAAAGACCCTGCGCGACGCGGCCAGTTCAGTGTTTGTCGACCTGTTTTACCGGGAATGCAGCGTGCTGACGGCCATGGTTCACCCGAATATCGTCGAGATTTTCGATATGGGTGAGTTTGAGGAAGACGGCGTACTAAAGCCGTACTTCGTCATGCCGTTGCTAGCTGGCCGAACGTTGTATGACCTGATCTACCCGGGTGGGCAAGCCCTGCCGGTAGGACGATGCACCGACATCATTTCGCAAGCTTGCCGTGGCTTACATGCCGCACACGAGAGCGGGCTGCTTCACCGGGATATTAAGCCGCGTAACATTTTTGTCATGCGGGACGATGCCGTCAAGCTCATCGATTTCGGCGTCGTGCGGCTGCTCGGGAATCAGACAATTGGAGCGACCGGGATCTTGGGAACTCCGCAGTACATGGCGCCTGAGCAGCTTTCGACGAAGCAACTCTCAGCGCGCTCGGACATTTTTTCGCTGGCTACGGTTTGTTATGAAGCGCTGACCGGTGTGCAGCCATTTATTCGCGACAATGAAGCGGAGACTGCCGCGGCCGTGGCGGAACATTCGCCGGCTTTGGCCTGCACTCTCAACCCGCAAGTGAACCGTTCTTTGGCACAAGCAGTTGCGGAAGGGATGGCGAAAGATCCCCGCAATCGCTTCGAATCGGCTGCTGCGTTTGCCGATGCTCTGCAGAGGGGATTGCGGAACGAACGGCCGGGCGCTCATCTGCTGGCCAACCCGCAAAACCGCTTAGCGCGAGCGCAACGCAGTTTCGCACGAGGCGATTACCAATTCGCGCAGGAGATTCTCGAACAACTGGCAGCTGAGGGGGTGGAAAGACCGGAAGCGGCTGAGCTTCGCACCCAACTTCAACAAGCGGTTCGTAAGCAGGAGTCAGAAGTACAGCTGGCTGCCGCGCGACGATATTTTAGCGAAGAGGAATACCTGCTGGCGTTACGCCACGTGACCGAAGTGTTGGCGAGTCAGCCTTCTCAGCAAGCTGCACTGGCGCTAAAAAACGAAATAGAGGTCAAGCTGAGGCAGCGTCATGTGGCCGATTCGTTGGAGCGCGCTTCTGAGCATCTCGATAGCGGGGCTTTTCCAGAGGCGCGCCGGCTGATTGAAGATTCGCTGCGGCTAGAACCGGAGAATGCGCAAGCGCGACGCCTGTTGAAGGAAGCGGACCAGCGCGCGGCGGATTGGCCGCGTCAAAGACGGCAGCAGGAAGAGGTGTTCCAAACCGCGCAGGCAGCGTACTTTGAAGGCCGCTACGATACTTCTTTGCGCGCCCTGGAGCAACTGGCTGAGTTGACGCGTCAATCCAAAGCCGCGGGCGAGCGCGCACGCGAATACGAAGACTTTTATAAGCGAGTGCGCGGCGATTATGAAGCTCTGCAAGCCATGCTGGCGGATGCGCGCAAACTGCTGGCCGGCGGCGATCTCGAGAGTGCTTACGTCTTAAGTGAGCGTTTGCGTGAACAGTGTTCGCAAGATCCGGATGTACGCACGCTCAGTAAAGACATCGCGACGCGCCGTGAAGAGCGTGAGCAGGATTACCGTCGTGGCATCACTCGCCGTATTGCCGGTGAACCCGATCTAAGTGCTAAGCTTCACATCCTGAATCAGGCAGCCCGCGCCAAGCCCAACGACGATTTCTTTCAGCAGGAACGTCAAAAGCTGCAGGCTCAACTGCAGCAGGTCAGCGAGTTGGTGCAGCGCGCGCAGGCGTACGAATCGTCGAGCCATTTTGAATATGCGCTCGAAGAGTGGCTCTGCGTGGGTGATGTGTATCCGGCGTATCCAGGTTTGCAAGAGCACCTCAGGCGGGTTAGAGAAGCCTGGCAAGCGGCGCGCGAGAAGACTAAAATTGAGCTGAAGTCTTCGGTGGCGAGTGCTGTCAAAAGGGGGGATCAAGAGCGCGCGGAGTCGTTGTTGCAAGCGGTGGCGGCTGATTTTGACGGCGATGCGGATTATCTAGAACTGAAGGCTCTGTCCGACACGGCTGGCAAGGCGCACAAGGAAGTGCCTGTGCTGCTGGACCGAATGCACAAGGCTGAAAGCGAACGGCGCTTTGCCGATATTCCAACGCTGGCCCAAACGGCGGCGGCGGCCAGCGTGCACGTCGATACCTTGCGGCAGAGAACTTTCAACGCCTTGACCGGCTCCGCTGCTCGGCTGGTTGGATCCAACTGGCGTGTCGCTCAGCAGGTTATTCAGGAAACGGCGCGGCTCGGCACCGTGCCTGTTGAACTCAACGATGCCTTGAAACGTGAAGCACGCGAGGACCAAGTCACCGGAATATTAGCCGAGGACCGCGAGAACTCGACTGATCTGGTGGGTTATCGTGAACGGATTGCCACGCTACTGGCCAAATATCCGGGCGAAGTGCGTTTGGAAGACCGTTTGCGAGTGATTGATGCCGCTTTGGCCGATCAACGGCGACAAGATGAGAAGCGCAGTTGTGCGGCCGAGTTAGCGCTGATGGCTCTGGAATTGGGAGATGCAACGGATCATGGGCGTCTTTGGGACACTTACATCGTTGCTAAGAATGTAGCGGCGCCTTTTATCGACGATCCCGAAATTGCGCACCTTCTGGCGGCCGTTGGTGAACAAAGCGCGACGTTTGAGGAGGCGGCGGAAGCGCTCAGCCGGGACCGCATCAAGGAATGTTTTGCAATTTGCGACAACATGCTGGCGCGCCGTCCGGGACATCGTTTGTTCCAGAAATTACGCGCTCGGGCAGATGCTCGCTATCGACAACTCGGCGATGAATATCTGGCGCGTGTTGAGCGCTGGCTGGCGAGCGAACCGGATCCTTTCCAACGCGAACTGATTCTGCAAAAGGCGCAAGCCGAATATCCGTTTGAGCCGCGTTATGCAGAGGAGTTGAAGCAACTGGAGCGAGAAAAGGCAATCGCCGAATCGTTGGCCGACAAGGCCTGGGATTTGGAGAAACGCGGACAAACGGCCGAAGCACTGGCGCATTGGCGTCAACTCCGAAATTTGTCTCCGGCGTATCCCGGGTTGGAAGAGCGCATCGGCAATTGTGAGTCGATTATTGACCGGCAGCAACGCAAATTGCGCGCGCAACGGCTCGTTTCGCAAGGTGAGGCCCAACTCGGCGCTGGACAGTTTGCCGAAGGTTACCAGGCGATCTACGAAGCGTCTGTATTAAGCCAGGACGTTCCAGACTTACTTCGCGCAACTGCCCCCAACCTGGTGATTGCTGCGCGCGCGGTTTTGCCAACTAGTCCAAAGCTGGCAGAGGCGATGGTCGATCTGGCGCAAGCGCTCGACGATGCCCTGCGCGTGCACAAGGATTTGCGCGCCAAGATTGGCGAAGCGCGCAAAGCGGAAGATACGGTGGATACGCTCAAAGCAATCAAGGTTCATCATGAGAGAGCCGACCTGCCCAATGCCTTGACGGCGGCGAATGAATTCTTGGCCCAGTATCCTGGCGTGAAGCAGGTGGAGACCGTGCGTGCTCGTCTGTTAGTCGAAATCGAGCATGAAAGCAAGCAGCGGGCTCGCGCACAGGCATTAGAGCGGCTCCGCGAAATTGAGTTGAGCGCGGTCAACATGGGGCCCACTGAATTGCTGCACCAGAAGGAAAGAGTTCATGAGCTGGCGCGGCTTAATGCAGGCGAGGTAGAGGTACAGGAGAGAGCTTTTACGCTCGATTCTCTTTTCACTGCGCTGGCGGAAGTGAGGGGCTATCTGCTAGGACACGCCGCGACTAAGGCGGAGGAAGCCTGTGCGCGAGCCTTTATTTTATTTCCTGGACATCCTCTCTTTAAATCTGCCCTGGTGGAAGCAGAAAAGCAAAAAGCCGATTTGATAGCGCAGTACATTCAGCAGACGAAACAACGAGCGGCCCTGGAGAGCGACTTTTCGAAGCAAGCCGAAATCCTGCGCGACGCCCTGACTCGTTATCCGGAGAACAGCGATCTGGTGGCTGAGCTTGCGTCTGTGGCAGCCAAGCAGAACGAATTGAACGAGCAGATCGATAAGGCGCGCGGACTCGAAGCCAAGCATCTCTTTGGAGAAGCTACAAAGGCGTGGGAGGCGCTGGGCAAAGCGTACCCCTGGTATCCGGGTGTGAACGCCGAGATGGAGCGCATCGCCAATGTGCGGCGAGTGGAAAAGCAAGAGGCTCTGGATCGTTGGTTAAGACAAGTGGAAGAGGCTATTGAAAACGGCGACTATGACACTGCGTCGGCCATGATTCGGCAGGCCGCGCAGCAGCGCCCCGATCGCACTTTGCAGGCTCTCCAGCAAAAGTTAGACGAAGGCTTGAAAAAGAAGCAGGAGTCGGACGCTCAGTTTGCGGAAGGGAGCCGGCTGCTGGCGGACGGTGATTTGGCTGGCGGGGGTAACGCATTGTACCGGGCTTATGAGCTGCAGCCAAAAAACCAGGACAAAGCGAATTCGATTGCGCTCTTGCTTTTAGGGCAGATACGAGCGAATATGGCGTCCAACATGGCGAGCTGTGCCGGCCTCTTGGCTCACTTGAATCGTATCCGGCCGGGCCAGATGCTGCCGCCGGATATTAGCGAGGCCTTTGGGCAGCACCAGAAAGCGACCCAACCCAGCGAGGCGCATCATCGCACGATGATGTTGAAGCTGTCCAGTTTGGCGACACAAGCGCAAACGGCCACCTCCGACACTGCGCTTTTCTTGGTGTCTAAAAAGCTGCAAGCAGCGGGGTTACTCGATTCTAACGACCTGGAAGTGCGGCGTACGGCAACTGAGTTATTTCGCCAGGTCAATTTACGGATCAGTGGACTTGAAACACAGTCCAAAGGCAAGAAAACGAAGCAGATACCAGCGCTGGCAGAAAGACGCCTGATTGCGGGTGGCATTGGGGCCGTTCTCCTCATGCTGGCTCTGGCGGGCGTGGTGTTGTTCTGGTTGCGCTTACATCGACCAGGTGTTCCGCTGCGTATCAGTGTTACTCCAGAGCACGCCAACATCGAGTTGGACGGGCGCAAGTGTGTTGCCCCGGATTGTAGTTTCGTTCTAAAGCCCGGTGAGCACTTGATTTTTCTGAGCAAACTAGGTTACCAGCCGAAGACGGTTTCCGTTACCGTGCATCGGGGTGAATCTACCCCGCTCGATGTGAACGCCAAGCTCGAGCCAGCGGTTGACCCATCCATCGCCGCTGTTCCGATGGATCGCGGCCAATCGCCGATCGTGCCCGTGCAAGGCAGCGATCGAAGCGCTGCGCTCTCGAAGATTGAGATACGAGGAGCACGACCGCGCACTCGTATTCGACTCGATGGTTCCGATATCGGCTCAGTAGCTGACGATGGGAAATTTAGGGCGGACGTTCCGGCGGGCTCTCACACGCTGGATCTTTCCCTGGATGGGTTCAGCAATCGTACGATCACGCGAGATTTCGCTCGCGGGGGTACTGTCCTCTTGGCTGACGACGCAGTTAAACTTGCGCCGCGCAGTGAGCGGCGAATCCAAGAGTAAGTTGCAGCGCAAAGCGGGGACGAACCGCTGCTCGCCCCCGCTGCGCTATTTGAAAGCCTCAAATACGGCTACTGCTTCGCAATAATAAGATTTTTGATCTTGCTGTACGTTGCTGCAGGCACAACCTTCTTGCTTAGCAACTCGGTCTTGGTTTTGTAGGGGCGGCCTTTGATGATTTTATCCGCATAGGCGGTGCCGACGCCCGGGAGTTTGTCTAAATCGGCAGCAGACGCAGAGTTAATATCAATTAAATCGGCGGCTGGCGTTGCCGCTTTTTTTGCGGCCTTCGTGCTGGTTGCTTGTCCGGCGAAAGCGGAAGTGTGCGGCATTACCATCGCGGTGGCGAGGGCGCCGAGAAGAAGTAGAGATCGAATTATTTTCATCGAGTGCGGTTCCTTTGCTCTTTACGTTACCTGTTCAGTAAACTTTTCAAAATGCTCTCGCCCATGTCCATCATGCCTCCGCTCCCAGCAGCCGGCACTTGACCACCGGGTGTCATGTGGTCCACCACGTGAGGCAACAACTGGGCCACAACGCCACTTGCAATGTCGGGCGAAACGCCTAGCTTTGCGGCAATACTCGAGATGGCTTGATTGCCCACTCCGGCCTGTACCTGCTGCGGCGTTACCGGCTGATTGGGTCCCGTACCGACCCATGAGCTCGCTACCCCGCCCAGCCCACTCTTTTCAAAAGAACTAATCAACCCGCCAACGCCACCCGGGTAACTATTTACCAGATTCATCACTTCGCTGATGGCAGCTGTGCTGCCGCCGGCGGTGTTGGACCCGCCTAATGCCTGTGCCGCAATATCTAATAAGCTCATGTTTTCAAGTCTCCTTTTTTATGCGCCTTGAGCCTGCGTGTGTGTAAACAGGCTCAAAGCATTGGCTACCAGCTTAACGCTGCCGCCTGTTACTTCTTCTCGCCAATCTCGGCCTTGGCGGCTTTATAGCCGGCTGCCTGGGCGTCTGATTCGCTCATGAACTTGCCTTGTTTGGTTTTTCCATACCACCGCCCGCCCTTGTGATAAACCTTTGTTTCCGTGTTGACCCAAACCATGCCCTTCGCCTGTGCCGAAGCGATGTCGGAAGTGGAAGCGTTGTTCATGGGTGTGGGTGCTGTCTTAGCAGCAGTGGTTTTGACGACAGGTGCAGCAGGTGCCGCGGCGGGAGTGGTAACCGCAGGCTTTGATGGTGCTGGCGTCGCTGCCGGTGTCGCCGCCGCAGTGGCAGGAGCCGCGCTCATTGTGTCGGCCGCTTTGGACTTGCGTGAGCGGTGAGTGGACGTGTCTGTCGCCGCCGCAGTCGTCGGACCGCTTGCGGTATCCGCTGCCTTCGCTTTCCGGCTGCGCTTTTTAGTGCTAGTGGAACTGTCTGTCTGCGTGGCCGGTGCTTGAGCAAAAATGCTCAGCGTGCCTAATCCAAGGACTAACGCCGTAGCGCTCGCCATCCATCTTATGTAATTTTTCATTTGATTCTCCTTGATCAAAACCTGCTTGATTCCTAAAACTCCCACGGCTGTCTCTTACGAGGAGACATTGTGGTGCTGGTGCAAAGTCACTGCTTGTAAATTAATGAAACGTCATCGTTGAATGTTGGAGGGAGGCCTCCGACGAACCCGGTATGAATGTGGACAACAAAACCGTCTGATCACCGTAATTCTACAGAGTTTGCGCAAAAGATTCCTGAAGGTTGCTTAATATTTGGGCTCTGACGGAGCTTTCGGGTACTGGAACTATTGGGCCTCTTCGGGTGTTTGGCAGAGTTTTTAAGGACTGTTAAGTGAGCAAGGTATCCCAACACACAACAACTCCCTTTGCAAATCGGACGCAAATCGGACAAATTTGTCCGATAAGAGTGGTGGTGAAAGGTTCTGAGTTCAACGGAAAGTCGAAAACTGGCGAAGAAAAACGGTGTAAGAGTTGCTTATCGCTCTTGTGCACCAGCTGTTTTCGATGACTGTTCAGAAGGCGGAGCTGAGGATAACCATTTCTCGAACCCTCTGCGGAGCCGGTCATCCTTTTTGAGCGCCTGCGTCCTTGTTGGAGCGGTGTCGTACACTTTAGCCGGGTGTCTTCTTGCCCCGAAAGGACTTTACTTGCGTCTCTCTCACACATCTGTAGTTATAGGTTTGATCGTCATCTCCGGGCTCACGCAGGCACAAACAGGCGATGAGGGGGCTGGTCGAAACCTATTTGACAACAATTGCTCTGTTTGTCATGGAGGGGACGGATTTGGCGGCGAGCACGGGCCGGCCATTGCGCGGCGGTTGAGACGCATCGAAGATCCGCAGTTGAAGGAACTGATTCACCAAGGGCGCCTGAGTCGCGGCATGCCTGCCTTCCCGAATGTGACTGGGCAAAAACTGGACGATCTGATTGCTTTTCTTCACACGCTTCGATCCACGCGCAAAATTGTGTACGTTCAGAAAACTGTGGAAACAACCAGCGGGCAAACGCTTGACGGCTCCGTCTTGAATGAGAGTTTGCAGGATCTGGCGCTCCGTACGGCAGATCAGCGTATTCATCTGCTGCGGCCTGAAGGCGAGAAATACCGCGAAGTGACTTCGCAAGTGGATTGGACTTCGTATCACGGCGATTTCAGCGGTAACCGTTATTCAAAGCTCGAACAGATTCATAAATCAAATGTGGCACAACTTGTTCCGAACTGGATGTTCACCATTTCCGACGCGCCCAATCTGGAAGTGACGCCGGTGGTGGTGGAAGGCATCATGTATCTGACCAGCGCCAATCAGTGTTATGCCGTAGATGCGGGAAGCGGGCGTGAGCTCTGGCATTTCCGGCGTGATCGAACGAAAGGTGTAGGTGGCGGTGGCGGCGGCGGGCTTAATCGCGGTGTGGCTTGGTCGGATACTCACATTTTCATGGTGACCGACAATGCGCACCTCTTATCGTTAAATCGGTTCACGGGCGATGTGGAATGGGAGTCGGTGCTGGCGGACTGGCATCAGAACTATGACGCGACGTCGGCGCCCTTAGTGGCGGGAGATCTGGTGATCTCCGGAACGGCGGGCGGCGAGAGTGGCGCGCGTGGATTTTTGGCGGCTTTCAATAAAATAACCGGCAAAGAAGTTTGGCGATTTTGGACGGTCCCGGCGCCGGGTCAGCCTGGTTCCGAAACATGGAAAGGCAAGGCGATTGCCCACGGCGGTGCGGTGACTTGGTTTACTGGCTCTTACGATGCGGCAGCGGATGTAGTGTATTGGCAGACGGGTAATCCGGGTCCTGATTACAACGGTGCAGAGCGCCAGGGAGATAACCTCTACTCCGACTGTGTCATCGCATTGAACCGCAAAACGGGCAAGCTGAAATGGTACTACCAGTTCACGCCGCATGACACGCACGATTGGGATGCGACGGAGCCACTGTTGTTGGTGGATACGACCTGGCACGGGGTGCCGCGCAAGCTGTTGATATCCGCGAATCGCAATGGGTTTTTTTATTTGTTCGATAGGGTGGAAGGGCAACTTCTCCTGGCAACGCCGTTTGTAAAAAAGCTGAATTGGGCCAAGGAGATTGGTCCCGATCACCGCCCGGTGCTGGCCGAATTGGAAAAAGTGGGTACGAATGCAGCGAAGGTTTGTCCTTCGCAGGACGGGGCGACTAATTGGTACTCTTCTGCGTTTTCGCCGCAGACGGGGCTGTTTTATTTCCAGACTTTGGAAAAGTGCGACATCTATACAGACGATGGACCCGTGGAATGGGAGCCTGGAAAGGGCTATTTAGGCGGGTCGCAGCGCATGGCCCCCGGGGAAGTTCCGCAGAAATTTTTGCGCGCGATCGATATTCAAACGGGCAAGATCACGTGGGAGTACCCGGAAGTCGGCCGCGGCGAAACGTGGGGCGGGGCACTAGCCACTGCTGGCGGAATTGTTTTCTTCTGCGACGATAGCGGGCTGTTTATGGCGCTGGATGCCGATAACGGAAAACCGCTTTGGAACTTCCGGTCAAATCAAAATTGGAAAGCGTCTCCTATGACGTACCAGTTCGATGGGAAACAATACGTGACCATTGCCTCCGGGCAGACAGTCACGTCGTTTGCGCTGCCGAATTAGGAAGTCTTATTGCGGCACCACTCGAATGACGACGACTCCGTGACTCGGGACTTTAGCGGAGTAACTTCCTTTGTGTGTGCCGGCGTCTGTGTGCGCCCATAAGTCTCTGACGTCTGCTTTGATCGTTTCCGGGTAGCCCAACTGAGTCCAACTAGCGGTGATCTCCGCCTCTCCGGCTGTCCGATTCAGCAGGCCCACAGCGCGGCTGCCATCGCTCATTTGCTTGACCCAAACCTCAAGCCCCTTATCCTTGTGCACACGCTTCGCCTGGATGCCGGCGGTGTCCTGATCAACCGCAATCAGCTCTTTGTTGGTGAGAATTTCCTTCGTTGCGTCACTCATGTGTTCGAGGTCGTTGCCGGCCATGAGTGGAGCCGCCATTAGGCACCACAAACTAAAATGCGAATGGTATTCAACGTTGGTCATGCCGCCGTTGCCAACTTCGAGCATGTCGGGATCGTTCCAGTGTCCAGGGCCGGCATAGCTTTCAATGCCATCTTGCAGATCAAGAATCTGTACGAGACCATTGCCGCCCCATTTTTCTTTTCCGTCCCATTTGTCGACGATATCGCCGGTGCTGCGCCACAAATTGCCGACCGGGCCGGCCCACAACCAGGGCTTTGTTGAGCCCCATTCGCAGATGCTGAACACAATGGGACGGCCGGATTTTGCCAAGGCATCGCGCATAGTTTCATAGGAACTCTGCGAATCTTGCGTGTCGTGATTGCACCAATCGTATTTGAGATAGTCCACGCCCCACGCCGCATACTGGCGAGCATCTTGGTATTCGTAGCCTCGGCTACCTGGGCGGTTTTGACAAGTAGCCCGGCCCGCGTCCGAATATATGCCGAACTTCAAACCTTTCGAATGAATGTAATCGCCCAAAGCTTTCATGCCGGAGGGGAAGCGCTTGGCGTCGGGGACGATGTTGCCTTCGGCGTCGCGGCTCACTTGCCAGCAATCGTCGATTACCACATACTCGTAACCTGCGTCCTTCATACCGGTTCGGACAATGGAGTCGGCGGCGCCGCGGATGAGTTCTTCACTCACGTTACAGGCGAATTTGTTCCAGCTGTTCCAGCCGATGGGAGGCGTGCGGGCGAGTCCGTTCTCAAGCGCGCGGACGGGCGATACTCCCAATCCAATCAAAAGAACGGGAGTCAAAAAGAAGATTCGATTCATGGCACTGGCATTATATGCGACTTAGTCTACGAACACTGTGGGCTTTTGTTCAGGAACGGCCCAGCCGTATTCGAGCAGCGGCTTGGCTTCTAAGGCGAAGCGTGCGATAAGTTGGGGCAAATCCGCCGACCGCGTTTCTTCGCGACTAAGCGGCCGCATGATCACGAAAGATTGGAATCGTAAGAACTCCCCAATGGGCGCCCCCTCTGACGATTCAAAGCCGCGCGGCATTCTTTGCAAGCGGTGCGAATCTGATAGTGCGAGCTTCTTGCTTTTCAATTGCTTGATCATATTGAGAAACGCTTTGGGTTCTGCTTGGATTTTGACGCGCCAGTTCGTCAGTATAGGCCGTTCCGGTTGCCAGAATCCTACTGCGGCAAATTGTTCTTTTTCTCCCAGGTGGACGTACAGCACGCCTGGCGCGCTCTTCTTCCCGTGTCGATAAAGCGCTCCCCCTACGAACGTGTGATATGGACTCTTGTCGGCGCTAAAGCGCACATCGCGATAGATCCGCGACAAGACGCCTTTCGGCTTGGTCGCTAATGGCAGTCTGTTTTTCTTCATTTCGCTTTCCAGCGCCAACATCAGCCGGGTCATCGGCTCTTGCAACTCTTTCTCGAAAATCGCCTTGCGCGGCAGGAACCACTCCCGATCGTTGTTCTTGGCGAGCTTTTTCAGAAAAGAAAACGCTTCTTCCCGAAAACCAGGAAATGCGCTTGCCGCCGGTTTGTTCTGGATTGCCATTCCTCCGTTATACTCAGTACTCAAAGTGCTGCTTTCGATCATTTCGCAAAATGACTGAATGCTTTTAAGGCTCCTGCTGATAAAGTGTGGAGCTAGACGCACGCTACAAGTCAAATTCCATGATGAATCCAAAAACTTCTCTGTCTCGCCGTAACTTTACGGCCCTCCTTGCTGCTGCTCCGGCTCTTCTGAATGGCAAGCAGACTTCTTCCTCATCCGCCAGAGTGAAAATCGACACAGACCGCAGGATCGGTCAAATCGATCCGAAGCTCTATGGAAATTTCATCGAACATTTGGGGCGCTGCATTACGGGCGGCATCTTCGATGAAGGCAACGGGCTTTCCGACGCGCAGGGATTTCGCAAGGATGTTTTGCAGGCCGTGAAAGATCTTCACGTGCCGATCTTGCGTTGGCCCGGCGGAAATTTTTCGTCCAACTACAACTGGCGTGACGGTATTGGTCCGCGCGATCAGCGGCCGCGCCGGCTCGAAATGGCGTGGGGCACTGTAGAGGACAATCGCTTCGGTACGCATGAGTTTCTGGATTATATTTCGCAAACGGGTTCGGAAGGGTATATTTGCGCCAACCTGGGCACAGGCTCTTGGGATGAAGCGCAACAGTGGGTGGAATACGTCAATTCAGATCAAGACACGGCCACAACGCGCTTACGGAAAAAGAATGGGCGCGAGAAGCCCTGGAAGGTGCCTTACTGGGGTTTAGGCAATGAAATGGACGGACCGTGGCAGATGGGCCACCGTTCGGCAGACGACTACGGTAAGTTCGCCCTCGAAGCGGCTAAGTTAATGCATTGGACGGATCCAAGTATTAAGTTGATCGCAGCGGGGTCGTCTCTCTTTGCGTCGGATTGGGTCGGTTGGAATCGAACGGTACTTAGTTACTTGAAGCCGCACGTGGATTATCTGTCTCTGCATATGTATGTTGGGAATCGCGACAACGATTACTATGGGTTCCAGGCCTGTACCGTGGAGTTGGCGGACCGGATCAAAATCACGGAAGGCACGATTCGTGAAGCAATGAACTCAGGCCCAACTCGCAAGCCAATCTATATAGCTTGGGATGAGTG
Source organism: Bryobacterales bacterium (assembly GCA_963749105.1). Lineage (GTDB taxonomy): Bacteria > Acidobacteriota > Terriglobia > Bryobacterales > Bryobacteraceae > Bog-105. The sequence continues at coordinate 71,596 of CAVVLT010000022.1, forward strand.
GAATGTTTGGTATCGTGCCCGCGGCGATAAGGAACGGGGCCGGCGCATTCTCGAAGAGCATTACAATCTTGAAGATGCTTTGGTAGTGTCGAGCTTTCTTAATACCTTTGTCAATCACGCCAACATCGTGAAGATTGCTAACATGGCGCAACTTGTGAATGTCATTGCGCCTATGTTCACGAGTGACAAAGGCTTGTTTCTGCAAACGATTTACTATCCTCTTCAACTCTTTGCGAATCATTGCCACGGAGCGGCGCTGGATCTTTACGTCGATTGTCCGACTTATAAAACCAAGGACTATGCGGCGGTGCCATATTTGGACATTTCCTCAGCATACGGCGAAGACGGCACTTTGGTCCTCAATGTGACAAACCGCCACCAGGATCAATCGCTAGATGGTGTTTTTGAGCTGGAGGACAAGAAATTCAGCGGTGATTTCGCGGTCTCTGAAGTGAATGGCCCTGATATCAAAGCGGAGAATGATTTTGATAAGACGGTAGTTCAGACGAAACAGAAGCCATCGGTAAAGGCATCTGGCTCAATGCTGAAATATTCGTTCCCGGCGCATTCGTTCACGATGTTGAAAGGCAAGTTGACCTAGATCCCTCATTTCAAATGGGGTGGAGTGTCTCTTACTTCGTCCCAGTGATCAGTCAGATAGTGGACGACAACGCTACCGGTTTTGTAAGCGGCTTCGAGTGCGGGCAGGTAAGCGGAATATGCCCCGAACGTCATGGTTTTCAGACTGTCACTTGCCGTCGTTCCTGGCGCTTGCCTGTCAAAGTTACTAACCGTGCGCAGAACTAAGACCCGTTGCGGATCCACTAAGCCAGCTTTGCCTAAGAAGGCTAATGACTGCATGGTGCCGGAATCTTCCATTGCTGAAATCATGTAGTTGCCGGTGCCGCGCGTGTAGTACTTCACCCACTCGTTGGCCCAGCGATCCATGAGGTCGCCATGCCAGAAAGTGCTGGCGGAAAGAGTGTCTCCTTCCGTAACAAACGGTGGCGTTTGGGCGTTCGGAAAGCCGTTGAAGCGGGCGCGCGAAGTTCGCAGCTTTTCTGTGTCATCTAGCTGTACTTCCTTCGTCAAAGCATAAGCCCAGTCAACGAGGTCTTTGTTCAGTGTGTAAGCCTCACCTTCTAACTCCGGCCGTAACGGCTGTTCGTAGGGAACGGTCTTGCGAAGGGGCACCATGCCAGTCGGCCAATCTTTGGGTATCTCTCGCGCATCGATTTCATAGCCCAGATCTCCATCGATTACGTGCTCAACCCACACGGCCGAGCCTAACGATACATCTTGCGGATCGCCGCCTCCAATACCTGCGATCAGCCAGTAAGCCTTGCTAAAGTCGAAGCGACGATCCATGCCTAAAGCCATAATCGAGGCGGCGGCTTTGGCTGTTCCAACACCGGTGACGGTGCCGAGAACACCTTTGTCATTCATACGCGGCGGGTGATACGTACCGGGTTTATCGAAAACCCGTTCAAGATGTTCGCGTTCCACCCAGAATTGAAACTCGCCAGGTTGGTCGCCCGTATCCTCGCCGCGCTCGAACATGGCAACCACCACAACTTTGATTGGAATCGGCTTGTCACTTTGGCCGAGTAAGTTGACGGCCAGCAGTAACCAAAGAAATTTAGCCATTAGAAGCTCCCATGTAAATAAAGCGAGCGATAAAGAGCGCGGTTAAAACATAAACCAGCCAGTGGACGCGACGCCCTTCCCCTGAACCAATTTTGATCAGTGAATACGCCACAAAGCCGAAAGCCAAGCCGTTGGCAATGCTAAAAGTCAACGGAATCATGATGAGCGTTAGGAAAGAGGGAATCGCGACCGTGGGATTCTTCCACTGAATATCCGCTCCGTGCGCCATCATCAGGCTCCCGACAATGATCAACGCGGGCGCAGTGGCGGCGGTGGGAATGGCGGCAATCAGAGGCAAGGCAAAGAGCGAGAGTATGAACAGAATGCCGGTTACGATCGCGGTTACGCCCGTGCGGCCGCCCGCCTCCACGCCAGCGGCGCTTTCGATGTAACTCACTACGGTTGATGTGCCGACAAGGGAACTCACGATGGTGGCAATGGAGTCGGAGATCAGGATACGATTCAACCGCGGAATGTTGTTGGTTGCATCGACCAACCCAGCCTCGCGGCCTACCGCTACCAGCGTGCCCAGATTGTCGAACAGGTCGACAAATAGGAAGACGAAAATGATCTCCCAAAAACCAAAGCCGACGGTTGATCTAAGATCGAGTTTGAACGCGGTGGCAGTCAGGTCGCTGAGCGCGTAACTGACGGGATGCCATTTCGTAAGTCCGAGCGCGATACCGAGGACTGAGGACGACGCAATGCCGATTAAGATCGCGCCGGACACACGCTTCGCTAACAAGACCGCAATAACGATAAGTCCGAAGACACTAACTGCCGCACTGGCCGAACGGAGGTTCCCCAACGAAACAAAAGTGGCGGGATTGGCCACCACCAGCCCGGCATTTTTTAAGCCGATAAACGCGATGAACACTCCAACGCCAGCGGAAACGGCGGAGTAGAGTTCGGTGGGAATCGCCGAGAGAATCATTTGCCGAATCCCTGCTAAGGTGAGCAGCATGAAAACGACGCCCGACATAAACACCGCGCCGAGCGCCGCTTGCCAAGGTACGCCCATACCTTTGACAACGACGTATGTAAAGTAGGCATTGAGTCCCATGCCGGGTGCGAGCGCAATTGGATAGCGGGCAAAAACTCCCATGAGGACGCTGCCGAAAGCCGCGGAAAGACAGGTGGCCGCGGTGACCGCAGCGAGCGGCATTCCCGCGTCGTGCAAAATTGCCGGGTTAACGAGAACGATGTACGCCATGGTGACAAACGTCGTTATGCCCGCAACAATTTCAGTACGCCAGGTGGTCTCAAGTTTTTCGAACTCGAAATATTGCTCCGCTTTGGTGATCAAGATTTGTTTACTATAGCGGACGCGCGCAATAATGATGGTTCTTACCCTCTGATGCCCAAGCAAGAATCGCAAACAGTCATCGCGCGCTGTCGCGAATTAGCTCAGATCAGCGAAATGAGCGGCGGAACGTTCCGTACCTTCCTTTCGCCGGCGATGCGGCGCTGCTACGAAGTGGTAGGTGGATGGATGAGAAGCGCTGGCTTGACGGTGCGCTTGGACGCCGCGGGCAATCTGCGCGGGCTGCACTGCGGAAAAGATCCAGGCAAACGAGTTCTGCTGATGGGCTCACATTTGGACACCGTTCGCGATGCGGGCGCGTTTGATGGAATTTTAGGCGTGGTGCTCGCGATTGCGATCGCGGAAACCTATGCCGACCAGCTCTTGCCTTTCGATATAGAAGTGATCGGTTTTTCAGAAGAAGAAGGCGTTCGGTTTGTGCCGTTCATCGGTAGCCGCGCTTTAGTTGGGACGCTCGATCAGCAAACTCTGAAACGCACTGATAGCGCGGGCATCACGATGGCGCAAGCGATCGTCGATTTCGGTCTCGACCCCAGCGCCATTCCGCAAGTCGCACTCACTACACCGGCGATTGGTTTTCTGGAATTTCATATCGAGCAAGGCCCGGTTCTCGAAGATGCGCGTGAGCCGATTGGTATTGTAGACTCGATTGCTGGACAGAGTCATGCGCTCGTGAGATTTGTCGGTGCGGCAAATCATGCGGGCACTACGCCGATGAATCTGCGCCGTGATGCTCTTTCCGCGGCGGCCCAATGGATCTCGGTTGTGGAACACACGGCTCGTGCGACTCCCGATCTGGTTGCCACAATCGGGCAAATCGACGCGCAGCCTGGTATCAGCAACGTAATACCGGGTGAAGTCAAAATGTCTTTGGACGTTCGTCATGCTGACGATGCGATCCGCACGCGCGGGTTTGATGCCATGCGCCACGCGGCCACTGAAATTGCTCATCAGCGAGGCATCAGACTGGTTTGGACAGACGGGCTGAACTTAAAGACAGTGCGGATGGATGAAGGCTTGACCGCGATTTTGGCAGCCGCCGCCCCCAAGGGTACTCGCCGCATGGCTAGCGGCGCAGGACACGATGCCATGATCCTTGCCCCACATATCCCATCGGCGATGCTTTTCTTGCGCACGCCCGGCGGTACCAGTCATCATCCCGCCGAGAACGTGTGGCCGGAAGATATCGAAGTAGCTTTATCCGTAGGTAGGAGCTTTGTTGAATCTATGATTATCGAGTACGACAAGCCGTGAAAGAATTGGGAGAGACGCGCAGTTGTCATCGAGCTAATCACTTGCTGCTTACTCCGGACACCTTCGTGCGAGCGCCGCTTCCGGGGATGAAAAAAGTAACTGCGATTGTACATGCTTCGCCGCGTCTAGGTGCTCGTTTTACGCAGTACACCGCCGAGTTTGAAGCCGGTGGCGAGTTGCGTGGCGCGCGCTCGCTGCGCTTCGTGTATGTTTTGGAAGGCGCCCTCCGCATCTTGGAAAGAGATCTCACAGCCGGCGATTACGCCTATTTGCATCAGGATTACTTGGACGACGCCGTTGCGTCACAACCCTCGCGAGCTTTGGTGATTGAGAAAGACTTTGACCATCTCATCGGCACTTTGGTCCCAGACTCTTTTTTCGGCAGCGTCGACAAAATCATCGCACAACCGCTCATGGGGGATCCGAGCGTGCAAGTGCAACCGCTTATCCCCGATTCGCCGTCGTTTGATTTTGCGGTGAATTTCATGAGCTTCGACCCGGGGGCTTCTCTTCCATTGGTGGAGATTCACGTCATGGAACATGGCCTGCAGATGATTTCCGGCGGCGGTATTTACAGGCTTGGCGATTGCTGGCATCCGGTTACCGCCGGAGACTTTATTTATATGGCGCCTTTCTGTCCTCAGTGGTTTTGTGCGGTCGGCAAAACTCCGGCGCAATACATCATCTACAAAGATTGGAACCGCCATGCAGATTAACGTTGACGCCGCACGAATTGTTGCCGACCTGGAGAAGTTAGCGACTTTCTCCGACACCGAATCGCCTGTTATTACGCGAATTGTCTATAGCGAATCTGATCAACGGGCGCGCGCGTGGCTCAAGGATCAATGTTTGGCATGTGGACTTGCCGTTCGCGAAGATGCGCTCGGCAATTTATTCGCACGCTGGCAGGGAATGGATGCGAGTGCTGGCGCGGTGGGGACTGGATCACATATCGATGCCATTCCACATTCGGGCCGCTTCGATGGCACGGTAGGTGTTCTTGGTGCTCTCGAATCCATTCGAGCCTTACAAAGCAGTGGCTTTAAGCCGCGCAGATCGATTGAACTGCTCACCTTCATTTCCGAAGAGCCAACCCGCTTTGGCATCGGTTGTCTGGGCAGCAGAATGCTTTCCGGCACACTGACACCGGACAAGGCGGCCGCCTTAAGAGACCGGCAAGAACAGCCGCTCGACAAAGTTCGCAATGCGGCACATTTCCATGGCTCTCTTGACACTGTGAAGTTGGCCCCGCAGTATTACAGCAGTTTTGTTGAACTGCACATCGAGCAAGGCCCGCTTCTGGAGCGAGAGAACATTCCGCTTGGAGTTGTTACGAGCATTGCCGCTCCGGCTGCTTTACGAATTCTGGTTGAAGGGGAAGGTGGACACGCGGGTGCTGTTCTCATGCCGCAACGTCGCGATGCGTTTCTGGGAGCGGCTGAAATAGCGCTTGCCGTGGAGACTGCAGCCAAAGCTACCGGCTCGATTGATACGGTTGGCACGTGCGGCCTGGTGGAAGTGTTTCCAGGACTCGCGAACAGCATTCCGAATCGCGTCAAGCTTGAACTGGATATTCGCGATTCAGCTGCGGAGCGGCGCGATTCCGTTCTACAGACGGTTGCACAGGCTTGCGAACAGATTGCGACGAAACGAAAACTGCAAATCAGTTCGACTATTCTCAATTCCGATGCCCCCGCGACTTGTCACCCTTGGGTCATTGCAGCTCTGGAAAATGCCTGTGCCGCCGAGGGAATCGCTTACCAGAAAATGGTGAGTCGCGCTTATCACGATTCGTTGTTCATGTCGCATATCGCGCCGACTGCCATGCTCTTCATACCCTGCAAGAACGGTGTCAGCCACCGCCCCGATGAATACGCCGCTCCACAAGATCTGGCGAATGGCGCACGTGTGTTGGCTCGGACCCTAGCCACGCTCGCGTCTTAGTATGGAACTTTGTCCTGAGTTTTCAGCCACGCTTCAAATGGGCGGAACCCTTCCTCGGCTAGCAGTCGATAGCCGGGAATCGTGCGCCCTTCAACGGCCTTGTCCAGTTCCGCGTAAATGAACGAATCATCGAAATGACCGCGCGCCGCGTCGTCCTTGTCCCCTGCGAAATAGAACGCTTTCACTCGTGCCCAATACAGCGCACCCAGGCACATAGGGCAAGGCTCGCAACTCGTGTAGACCTCGCAACCATCCAGTTGGAATGAGCCCAGCTTCTGGCAGGCGGCTCGAATGGCAACAACTTCGGCATGCGCTGTTGGATCGTTCGCTGTCGTCACTCTGTTGGTGCCTGTTGCGATCACTTCGCTGCCCTTCACAATGAGGGCTCCAAACGGACCTCCCGTGCCCCGCCGTACGTTGTCCACTGCCAGATCAATGGCCTGTTTGAGAAATATTTCGCGCTGATTCGCCATACTCCGAGTCCGCCAAAGTATAACAGTTTCCCAGGGTGCGACAATACTTTTATTCGCAACCAGAGGCTAGCCATTCGCTCTTCGCGGGTCGTTCTTCCAAACGGCCTTGCGCCTGCCTGCTTGATTGTTGAAGATGGGCGCATTTCTGAAATAACTTCAGCTGTTCCGACTGATGCGATCTTGCGGGATGTGGGCGATGATTTTGTTTTGCCCGGCCTCGTCGATACCCATATCCACATCAACGAACCCGGTCGCACGGATTGGGAAGGTTTCGAAACGGCTACTCGCGCGGCGGCGGCTGGCGGCTACACCTGTTTGATCGACATGCCGCTCAATTCAATTCCAGCGACGACCACAGTTGAGGCTCTGGAACAAAAGCGTGCTGCTGCCCGTGGTAAGGCGTTGATCGATTACGCATTCTGGGGTGGTGCGGTAGCTGGAAACGCGGGGCATCTCAAAGCGCTAGCCGCTGCTGGCGTGGCCGGTTTCAAAGCGTTTTTAGTGCCCGCGGGCGTCGATGAGTTTACGAATCTCGACGAAGCGGGGTTGCGAGCGGCCATGCCCGAGATCGCAGCAACCGGTCTTCCATTCCTCGTTCATGCCGAACTTCCTGGCCCAATCGACGCGATTGCTCCGACGCTCGCAAAAGCAGACGGTCGAAAGTATTTCAACTACCTGCACTCTCGTCCTGACCAAGCCGAGTTGCAAGCCATTCGACTTATGATTCGCTTGTGCCGCGAATATCAGTGCCGGGTACATATCGTTCATTTGGCCACCTCCCTTGCGCTGCCTGACTTGCGCGCCGCTCGTGCTGAAGGATTGCCGATCACGATTGAGACGTGTCCGCATTACCTATGCTTCGAGGCCGCGTCCATTGCCGACGGCGCCACCCAATTCAAATGCGCGCCTCCTATTCGCGATGCGTTTCACCAGGATGCCCTTTGGCAAGCTTTGCTTGATGGGGACATCGATCTGATCGCCACCGATCATTCCCCTTGCCCGCCTGCCCTCAAGCGGCCCGATACAGGAGACTTTCTCAAAGCTTGGGGTGGCATCGCCTCGGTTTCTCTCGCACTCTCAGCGATGTGGACGAAAGCACGTTCCCGTCAAATCTCGATCTCACAAATCGTTCGCTGGATGTGCGAGGAGCCGGCGATTCTCGCTGGACTCGCCTCGAGCAAAGGCCGCATTGCGGTGGGCGTCGATGCCGATCTGACCATCTTCGATTCAGAGCGCCAATGGGAGGTCACGGAAGATCGCCTCCATTTCCGCAACAAAATATCTCCTTATCTCGGGCAGCATCTCACTGGTCAAGTGAAAGCGACCTACGTACGCGGGAAACTCGTTTACCAGGACGGCCATTTTCTCACCCAACCTTCGGGGCGCGAGTGTAAGGTAAAGAGCATATGAGCTACCGCGTTATTGGGTCCGCAGTGCTCCGTAAAGAGGTTGCCGGCAAGGTCACGGGGAAGGCCGATTACGTGGACGATTTGCGAATGCCTGGCATGTGGCATGGCATTACGGTACGCAGCACCATTGCGCGTGGCCGAATTCGCAGCATTACTTTCCAACAGGGCGTTCCTTGGGAAGAGTTCACGGTGGTCACGGCGAAAGATATTCCTGGGAAAAATATTGTCTCGCTGATTGTTGAAGATCAGCCCTATCTCGCCTTTGACAGCGTGAATCATTTGCATGAGCCAATTCTTCTCCTGGCTCATCCGAACAAATACCTCCTTGAAAAAGCGCGATCGCTCGTCAAGATCGATTACGAATCGCTTCCTCCCATCTTTGACATTGACTCCTCGCTAGAACGCCGCCATGTTATCTGGGGTAAAGATAACGTCTTCAAGAACTACCTCATGGAAAAGGGAGATGTGGATGGCGCTTGGCAACACGCCGCTCACATCATAGAGGGTGAGTATTCTACCGGCGCTCAGGAGCAGCTCTACATCGAGCCTAATGGCATGCTGGCTACCGCAAATCTCGCAGACGGAGTTACGGTGCGCGGCTCGATGCAGTGTCCGTACTACATTCACAAGTCACTCGTACCGCTGTTTGGCTTGCCTGAAAACAAGATCCGCGTCATTCAGCAAGAAACAGGCGGCGCCTTTGGCGGCAAGGAAGAATATCCTTCCATGATCGCGGGACACGCGGCGCTGCTGGCCTGGAAATCAGGACATCCGGTCAAGCTCGTCTACGACCGCGAAGAAGATATGGCCGCTACTACCAAACGGCATCCTTCTCGTACCCGCCACAAGACGGCCGTTGCTGAAGATGGCACGTTACTGGCAATGGATATCGAATTCACGATAGACGGCGGGGCTTACGCGACACTCTCCGCGGTGGTTCTGTCACGCGGAACAATTCATGCGCCCGGCCCCTACCGTTGCCCGAACGTGCGCGTGCGCAGTACTGCAATGGCTACCAATTCGCCACCGCACGGAGCCTTTCGCGGGTTCGGCGCGCCACAAAGCATCTTTGCCTTGGAACGGCATATCGATAAAATTGCGCGCTCGCTTGATATTGCCCCGGAAACATTTCGTGAACGAAATTTTCTTCGCACCGGCGACACCACTGCCACGGGTCAAACTGTAAGTCAGTCGCTCGATTTGGCCGGTCTACAGAAACGAGCGCTTTCACACGCTGGTTATTTCGAAAAGAAAGCTCGCTTCAAAATCGCCAATGCAAGGTCGCCGGTCAAAAAAGGTATCGGTTTTGCAACGTTCTTCCACGGCGCCGGTTTTACCGGTTCGGGCGAGCGCTATCTCCAATCGGTTGTCAATCTGCGAGTTACTTCCGATGCGCGGGTAGAAATTCTATGTTCGATGACGGAGATGGGGCAGGGAACGAACACGGTCCTCACTCAGGTTGCCGCCGAGACACTCTGCGTCCCCTACGAATGGATCACGATTCTGCGGCCCGATACTGCGCTTGTTCCCAATAGCGGACCTACTGTCGCGTCGCGCACCACCATGATCATCGGCAAACTGGTTGAGACCGCCGCCGAAAAACTGAAAGAGAAGCTAAACCTGCCCGCGGAATACAACTGCGAGCAATTTGCCGCTGCTTGCGCCTCCCAAGCGCCCCTCAATATTTCGTCGCAATATCAGGAGCCAGGAAGTATTTTCTGGGATGACCAAAAATATCGCGGCGATGCCTATGGCGCCTACTCCTGGGCCGTGTATGTTGCCGAAGTTTCTATCGATACGCTGACGGGTGAAACAAGTGTTGACCGCTTCACCGCGCTGCAGGAGGTAGGGCGAGTTCTTCATCCTCTACTGGCAGCTGGGCAAATCGAAGGCGGCGTCCTGCAAGGCATCGGTTTTGCACTCTACGAGAAGGTTCTGTTTCGCGACGGCGCCATGGCGAACAACCAAATGACTAACTACATCGTTGCTACTTCCTTGGACGTTCCTCCTATCAGCGTTCTCTTCGAAGAGGTTCCCTACGAACATGGCGCGCTGGGAGCGAAAGGAATCGGTGAGTTGCCGATGGATGGTCCGGCGCCGGCGATTCTCAACGCGGTAGAAGAAGCGCTGGGGATTGGGTTCAATCACGTTCCGCTTCTGCCGGAAGAAATTCTCGAAAGGTACGTTGCCTGATGGAAACCAAGGTGTCTCTTTCCGTGAATGGTGCTGCGTATTCGGCGACGGTACCTCCCATGAAGCGGTTGCTCGACGTTCTTCGCGAAGATCTGTCTCTCACCGGTACCAAAGAGGGGTGCGGAGAAGGCGAGTGTGGTGCGTGCTCTGTTCTTCTCGATGGGCAACTGGTCAACAGCTGTTTGATCCCTGTGATGCAGGTGGACGGTTCACGCATAGAGACGATTGAAAGTTCTAACCTGGCAGCCATCCAGCAGGCGTTTGCAGAAGCTGGCGCTGCCCAGTGCGGAATTTGCACGCCTGGCATGGTGCTGGCGGCAACTGCGCTCTTGTGTCGTCACCATCACCCAACTTCCGAGCAAATTCGCGAAGGTTTGGCTGGCAACCTTTGCCGCTGCACCGGCTATCAGAAGATTTTTGACGCTGTGGAAATGGTCAGTCTTCGTAGAGCATGAGGTCGTTCCCTCCTGATTTCGAATTAGTCATTCCTAAAGATTTAGCCGGGGTCTTGGGCTTGCTGGCGAACGGCGAATCGTGGCGTCCCATCGCTGGGGGCACGGATCTCATGGTGCTGTTCAACGCGGGTCGCTTGCTCTACCGCAAGCTTGTTAGTATCGCTAAACTGCCTGAACTAATGGCCGTCACTATTACACCTGACATGGTTGTAATTGGCGCAGCAGTCACTTACTCCGTCATCAAGCATCATCCAATTCTGCAGGTCGAATTTCCATTGCTGTGTCAGGCTGCTGGCTGGACCGGAAGTGTGGCTAACCAGAATCGCGGCACAATAGGCGGAAACATTGCCAATGCATCACCGGCTGCCGATACGCCGCCAGCTCTCCTTGTATACGACGCCGAAGTCGAGTTGATCTCGCAAAGAGGTTCGCGCCGAATTGCTTACGATCAGTTCCACACGGGTTATAAGGCCATGCAGATGCGGCCCGACGAGTTACTCTCAGCAGTCTATCTTCCTCGCCCGCAAAGAAAACTCACTCAGTATTCGCGCAAAGTAGGCGCCCGCAAGGCGCAAGCGATCTCAAAAGTATGTTTCAACGCAGTTGCCGAAACGGATTCGTCGCTTGTCAAACACATTCGCATCGGTCTGGGAAGCGTTGCGCCTGTTCCCCTACGCTGTCATGCAGTCGAACGGGCTCTGGTTGGGCAAACTCTTACCAGCGGATTAATAGCGTACGCGCGCGAACTCATCGCGACGGAAATCAAACCGATTGACGATATCCGCTCGACCTCCCAATACCGTTCACTCGTGACACAGAACCTTCTCAGCGAGTTTTTAGGGAGTCTGCTGTGACGCTCGACGAACTCGATGAAAGCGTCGACCTCGAAATCGGCCCGCGGCTGCTGGAATGCTGCGGTTCGAGTAACTGGGTCAAGCAGATGTTAGCCGCACGCCCTTTTAAAACCCTCGCAAGTTTGGAAGCCGCCGCCACAGCGGCTTGGTGGAGTCTGAGCTCCACAGACTGGCTCGAAGCATTCTCGAAGCATCCGAGAATCGGCGAGAAGGGCAAGGTGAGTCAGTGGTCCTCGCAAGAGCAGAGCGGCATGGAGTCGGCGGCTGTCTCAGTGGCCGCTCGCCTCGCCGATCTGAATCGCGTCTACTTCGAAAAGTTCGGCTGGATCTTTATCGTTTGCGCCACTGGTAAGTCCGCCGAGGAAATGCTGAGTCTGTTAGAGACACGCCTCCCGAATGCTCCAGATGATGAGATTCGCATTGCCGCAGCGGAACAAAATAAAATTACTCTGCTACGTCTAAAGAAACTCCTCACATGAATCGTCTCTCTACTCACATTCTCGATACCTCCCTCGGCAAACCTGCTCCCTCGGTTCCAGTGCGCCTCTATCAAGGCGACCGCGAGATCAGCTCCCGCGTGACTGATTCCGACGGCCGCTGTCAGAATCTTCTACCCGCCGGGCTCACCCTTGAACCGGGAGTTTACCGGATCGTGTTCGATATCACGGCGTACTGTCCCGACGGCCTCTATCCTGAAATAACAATTTCTTTCAAGACAAGTGAGGGAGCTGAGCATTACCACATTCCGCTGCTGTTAAGTCCGTTCGGCTACACAACATATCGCGGGAGCTAACTACATGTCCACGATCGTCTTCGATACTTATGGGAAAACTCGAGTTCGCCTCACCTATGTGCAACGGCTAGCTGCGCATCACGAACTCAAAGAGTTGACAGTCGATGTATTCATGGAAGGGGCGTTTCAGGACGCCTTCACTAAGGCCGACAACAGTATTGTTTTGCCGACGGACACCATGAAGAACACGGTTTATGCGCTGGCCCGCGAGAATCCGATTCATAGTATTGAAGAGTTCGCCCGCGATCTGGCCAGACACTTTCTGGCGGGTGTCAGTCATCTGAACCGCGTGCGCCTCGAAATCAAAGAAGTGCCTTGGGCCCGCATCGGCGACAGCCAAGCCGCTTTCGTCCAATCCGGCTCAGAGCGCCGTACTACTTCTTTTGCCGCCACCCGCTCCGATGAAACTGTTCATTCAGGCATCGCCGATCTGCAGATTCTCAAAACAACCGATTCCGCTTTCACCGGTTTCATCAAGGATCAATACACCACCCTTGCCGAATCGAGCGACCGTTTACTCGGCACCGTTATGCGAGCCAATTGGCTCTATGGCGGAAAAGATATCGACTTTAACAACACTCACGCCGCCATTCGTTCCCTCCTTCTCTCAACCTTCGCCGCCCACAAGAGCCTCTCCGTTCAACAAACGCTTTATGACATGGCGGAAGCGGTTCTTAAGCAGTTCACCGAAGTGGTTGACATTCATCTAATCATGCCGAATAAGCATTGCTTACTCGTCGATCTATCGAAATTCGGCATGGACAACCCCAACCAAGTCTTCTATCCTATCGACGAACCCTCCGGGTATATCGAAGCGCGGGTAAGTCGCTAACCTGAAAACTACTCTGCAACTTGGTATGTTAATCCAATGCGTCAATTTTCACGCCTTGGTCTTGGGCTGTGCCTGCTCGCATTGCTCAACGCCGCGGTTCCTCCTTCGCTGGAAGAGCAACTAAACCAGCTCCGTAAAAGTCCACCTGAACTCTACGCGTTCCTTTTGCGCATGCCCAAGGGAGGAGACCTTCACAGTCACCTTTCCGGCGCCGCCTATGCCGAAACTCTCATTGCAGGAGCGGCCGCCAGTAATCTTTGCATCGATACCCAGCAGTGGAAGGTTGTCGCCACCTGCTCCACTCCCAATCAAATCGAGGCGCGCAACGCCAACGATCAGAACCAGGCATTCAATGCGTTGATCGACTCTTTTTCAATGCGCGATTTTGTGCCGGGGCGTCAGTCTGCGCACGATCACTTCTTCGCTAGTTTCGACCTCTTTTCTCTCGCAGACAAGGCGCACACGGTAGAGCTGCTTACCGACGTAATCCGTCGCGCCGCGTCTCAAAATGAGTCCTATCTTGAACTAATGGCTCTTTCCGGAGGCGGACCTATTTCCAACCTCGGTAAGACCACAGGTTTCGATGGCAATTTTGAAGAAACAGCGGCCAAACTGGGGGCTGCGGGATTGCCAGATCTCGTCGCCGCGCTTAAGGCGAAGGTGGACGACATTGAGAAAAGCCGTCGCGAACGCCTCCAGTGCGATAGCGAACCATCTTCGGCGCCGTGTAGAGTAGTCGTCCGCTACGTCTTCCAGGTGCTGCGCGAATCTCCCAAGGAACAGGTTTTCGCGCAGACCCTCGCCGGCTTTCAATTAGCTTCGATCGATCCACGCGTGGTCGCTATCAATTTCGTTCAAGCGGAAGATGGCATCAATTCCATGCGCAACTATCACGTTGAAATGCAGATGGTCGATTTCGCCAAGCGTCAATATCCGAAGGTTCACATCACGCTGCATGCAGGCGAGCTGACTACTGGCCTGGTGCCGCCTGACGATTTGCGCTTTCATATTCGCGAAGCCGTCGAACTCGGTCATGCTGAGCGCATCGGCCACGGCGTTGACGTGATGTACGAAACAGGCGCAGTGGACTTACTGCGCGAGATGCACGCCAAGCATATCGCCGTAGAGATCAATCTCACCAGCAACGATCTCATTCTTGGCGTGAAAGGGATCGATCACCCGTTTCCCGTATATCGAAAGTACGGTGTTCCCGTTGTCATTTCGACGGACGATGAGGGTGTCAATCGCAGTCACCTCACACAGGAGTATCAACGCGCCGTCCTGACGTACGGTTTGACGTACGCCGATCTGAAGCAAATCGTTCGCAACAGCCTGGAATATTCATTCCTGAGCGGCGCGAGTTTTTGGACCGACTCAACTTTCCGCACGCCCGCGAAAGCTTGCGCCGCAGGAATCAAGAGCAAATCTTGTCAGGCGTTTCTGGCGTCTAGCGACAAAGCTACTGCCCAGGCAGACCTGGAAAACCGCTTCCGCGATTTTGAAGCCGCTACCATCAAGAAGTGAGTGTCAAAACTCCTTCTCATATCCCGTCTCCTCACCCGGTAAGTGCCGCCGATTTTCGTGCCGCCTGTGGCTTGTTTGCTTCCGGAGTCACAATTGTCTCGCGCCGCCTCCTGGACAATACGCCTTACGGGATGACCGTCAGTTCTTTCGCCTCTGTTTCGCTCGATCCGCCCCTCGTGCTGGTGTGTATTGATCGGCGCGCGCGCTTCCTCCAGGGCCTTGTGCCCGGCCAACCCTTCGCCGTAAACGTTTTGAGCGAGCAGCAGCAGCACCTTGCCGTTCGCTTTGCCGATTACAAAGAGGATGATCGCTTCGCCGGTGTTGAATGGTCGAACGGTTGGAACGAAGTCCCGCTGGTTTCCGGCGTTGTGGCCACATTTGCCTGCTCGCTCTATCAGCAGCTTGAAAGTGGCGATCACTTCATTTTGGTCGGTGAAGTGCAACAGATTCACCGCCACCGCGGCAGCCCGCTCGTGTGGTGTGATCGTGGCTACCATTGCTTGCCCGCCGTGGGACGGTCGCAGTAAAACGCTCCAAGCCCTCCGTCCTCGCTGCACTATAAAAATCTCATCAGCGGCTGATATAAACAACTACTCAATCACACTTAGAAATTGAGCGTTGTCATGCGAAACGTTTTTGCGTTTTTTCTCTTAGTTTCTTCTCAAAACCTCTATGCGCAGTTGCCGAGTGCGCCGCGCGCCATTGTTTCCGGCGATACTGAACAGCAACGCCGGCTGCAGCAGGACGCTTTCGAACGCTGGGCCCGTGATCCCGATGGCCCCAAAAAAACAGCACGTGCGAAACAAAGCGTGGCCGTTCAGGAATTCTATTCAAAGGCCAGGCACTTTGTCGACCTCTGGCAGGCGTTTGCCTCAGAACTCAACGACAAAAAGACCGTGAATATAAAACTCGCCAAGCAGATTTCCAAGGCCTTTCACGAACTCGAAAAATCCGACGGTTGGCCCGTCGTCGCCGCCAAATAAAGCACTGGGTCCAGTGGCTTCTTGATAAGCTACTGGAATCCCATGCGCCGTCTCTTCGCCGCCGTTCTCCTCACACTTCCGCTCTTTGCCGCTGAAAAAACTGAAATCCTTTGGGACACCTTTGGTGTTCCTCATATCTACGCCGCCGACCGCGAATCGATGTTCTACGCGCACGGCTGGGCGCAAATGCGCAATCAGGCCGACCTTTTGTTGCTCCTCTACGGCGAATCGCGCGGCCGCGCGGCCGAATATTGGGGTGAAAATTACCTGAGTCTTGATCGCTGGCTTCAACTCAACGGAATTGCCGAGCGTGCCCAATCCTGGTATGACGCCCAAGATCCAACTTTTCGAAAATACTTGGACGCGTTCGCACGTGGCATCAACGATTTCGCCAAGGCTCATCCCGAGAGCATTTCCCCCCAATACCGTTGCGTGCTTCCGGTTACCGGCGTTGATGTCGTGGGTCACTCGCTCCGCGTCGTTCACTACATGTATATGGGCTCGCGCGAACGCATGAAGCGCGAAGTGGACGCCTATCTCGGAAAAACCACCACCCTCCGGCCGCTTGATCCTCCTGAAGCCGTACCCGGTTCCAACACTTGGGCCATTGGCCCCTCCCATAGCGCCAGTCACAAATCCATGCTGATCATCAATCCGCACTTGGCCTGGGGTGAGACTTTCTACCGCTACATGGAGGTACATCTCAGCGCGCCCGATTACGATCTTTACGGTGCACCGCAAATCGGCTTCCCCGTGCCTGTTGTCGGGTTCAACCGGCACGCTGGTTGGGGTCGAACCGTGAATACCATCGATACCGTCGATTTCTATAAGCTGACCGTGCGTGACGGCCAGTATGAGTTCGACGGCAAACTGCTCCCATTCGAACACCAAACCAAAGTCATTAAAGTAAAGCAGTTTGACGGTAGCTTTCACCAGGTGACTCTCGAAATCCGCCGCGCTGTTCAAGGACCGGTGGTTTACGATGCGCAGGGGTTGACCGTCGCCATGCGTGTTGCCGGACTCGACCGGCCGAAAATGCTCGAGCAATGGTTTCGCATGGGCGAGGCCCAAAATCTGGAGCAGTTCAAGGCCGCCCTCGGTTTGATGTCGGTTCCGATGTGGAATGCCAACTACGCCGACTCAAACGGCCACATCATGCTTGTGTTCGACGGCCTTGTCCCCAGGCGCGGCACTGGCGACTGGTCGTATTGGTCGAAAATTGTCCCTGGCAACACTTCAAAAACGCTTTGGAAAGATTACCTGTCTTTCGACGAATTGCCGAAGTCGATCGATCCTCCGAGCGGCTTCAATCAGAACACCAACGAACCACCTTGGACCAGCACGCTTCCCGCTCTCGATCCCTCAAAATATCCCGCCTACGTTGCGCCGCCTATTAGCTCGGCACCCAGTTTTCGGACCCTCCGTTCGCTACACATGATTACCGAAGACAAACTGATCAGCTATGACCAACTCGTCGCGGATAAGCACTCGACGCGTATGGAACTGGCGGATAGGATCTTGCCCGATCTGCTGAAAGCGGCGCAAGGATCCACCGATGCCAATGTGTCCGCCGCGGCGGCCGTACTCGCAAAGTGGGACCACAACACAAACGCGGACAGCCGCGGCGCTGTGCTCTTTCAACGTTTTGCCGAGGTGCATTTCGGCGGCCGGTCTATCAACGATTTTCTGCGCGTTAAGTGGAACCCCGCCGATGTTCTGCAATCGTCTTATGGATTGGCCGACCCCCTTTCTGCTTTGAAGGATCTTGCGGTTGCAGCCCAGGATATCCGTACGCTGTACGGGACCCTCGATGTTCCGTGGGGTGACGTCTATCGTTTTGCCAGCGGCAACGCCGATCTTCCCGGGAATGGCGGCGATGGTTCTGTCGGTGTCTTCCGCACAATTCAATTCAACCGGAAAGAAGGCAACAAACGGTACGCCTCTAGCGGTGAGACTTTTGTGTGTGCCATCGAATTTGCTAAGAATCAACGTGCGAACTGTCTGCTAAGTTACGGCAACTCAAGCCAGCATGGATCACCGCATTTAGAGGATCAACTGCCACTGCTGGCGGCGCGCAAGCTGCATCCGGTGTGGCGAATAAGGCGGAGGTCAAAGCGCATCTGGAGTTACGAGAATCGTTTTAGGAAGGTCGGCATCTCCGGTAGGAACGAATTGGCGTAAAGTAGGTTTGACACGCTGCGTGGGCGACCGGCGTGTTATAGACTACATGCATACCGAAGGTAGTTACCGCGAAGTCTTG
This sequence comes from Bryobacterales bacterium, assembly GCA_963749105.1. Lineage (GTDB taxonomy): Bacteria > Acidobacteriota > Terriglobia > Bryobacterales > Bryobacteraceae > Bog-105. Next base: position 89,541 of record CAVVLT010000022.1, read on the forward strand.
AAAGTCCCGGGCGTTCAGCCGTTCCTCTGGCTGCAGTTCTTCAACGCCTTCAACGACAACATGTACAAAATTGTTGTCTCCTTGTTAGCTGTTGCATTGGTGGGCCAAGCTCATAGCGGCGATTACCTGGAACTCGCCAGTTTCATCTTCGTCGCGCCGTTCCTCATTTTTGCTACCTATGCCGGTCAGCTAGCCGACCGCTTCGAAAAACGCAGTGTCGTCCTTTTCACCAAAGCTATCGAAATCGCCGCCATGCTGTTCGCGTTGTTTGCCCTCCGCAGCGGCAACGTGAATTGGATGCTGGCAGTTTTGTTCTTTACCGCCACGCAAGCCGCATTCTTCAGCCCTGCCAAATACGGCATTGTGCCTGAACTGGTCGGCGAAAAACATTTGGCGCGCGCGAACGGCTTGCTCGAAATGAGCACATTTGTCGCCATTATTCTGGGAACTGTGGGCGGCGGTCTTCTGGTCGCGAATCTCACACGTACCTACATCGGATTTGTGTTGCTTGGCGTCGCAATTGTTGGCACCGCGATGGGTATTCGGATGGCGCGTACGCCCGTTACTGTCGCCAAGCGGCCTTGGACTTGGAATCCGATAGGCGATTCCCTCCGTGGATTCGCAGGCTTAGTGGCCGACCGCAACTTGCTCATCACCGTTCTGGGTACAACTTACTTCTGGTTCCTCGGCGCTCTGTTGCAAATTCTCTTGCTTTTGTTCGGTACCGAAACCCTACACGCCGACGCGGCTCATACCAGTCTCCTAATGGCGAGTTTGGCCATAGGTATCGGTCTCGGGAGCATGTTGGCCGGCCGTCTCTCGGGCGACAAAATTGAACCAGGCTTAGTGCCAGTAGGTGCTTTCGGCATGGGTATTGGTGCTTTAGTGCTCTCGCATTTCGTCCACACGCTGCCACTGGCTGCGGTTTGGTTGGTGATCATTGGTGCTATGGGCGGTCTGTTCATCGTTCCGCTCAATGCCATTCTCCAGCATCGCCCTAAAGCCGATGAAAAGGGCCGAGTGATCGCCACTGCCAACGTCGTCAACACCCTCGGCATGATGTGCTCGGCAGGTGTTGCCAATGTCTGCCAGCACTATTTCAATATGTCCGCCGCAGGCATTATTGCCCTCGCCGGTGTGATGACGCTGTTGGCCGCGGTAGCCTCATTCCAGATAGCACCCAATTTCGTCCGCGTTGTGGGCCAGCTGGTTAATAACATCATGAACCGTTCGGCGACCTAGCAGAAATCCCACTAAGCGCACAAGTATATCGTTGTCCAATGGATCTCTGTTAGCCACTTAACACAAGTCATTTCGTCTCGATCCCGCCAAGATACACATGCAGTTTATTGAGTAACTCGAAAGAAATTCTGAGCTAGCACCAGGAGAAAATCTATGCCATACTAAGTGTCCAAGTGCAATGTCTGCTCCTGCCATCATGGCAGAACCAAGAGTAGCTGTATTCATAAGTTACTCGACTGCCGATTCTGAAAAAGCGGCGCGTCTCCGGGCGCACATCGAAGGTAACGGAGTCGTGTGTTCCATCGCCGAGAAAGACATCCGTGCCCAAAGTTACTGGCAAACTTGGATTGAAGAGCGGATCAAAGCCTGCCAACTCTGTCTGCTGCTTTTTTCAAACGCCTCGCGAGATTCCCAGGAAGTGCGGAATGAAATAGACTTGGCTGTTTCCGCGGGCAAAGAGATCTGGGTCGTTGAACTGGAGCCTGCTCGGGTGGTAGATGTGTTCCGAGGCTACCCGTTTATGGAGCGGCAGTTTTTCCGCCCATATCAAGGGGATGAGAGAAGTTCCTTTCAAGAAATTCTAGATAAAATCAACGGGCGGTGGCCTGTCCGCGACCGCTTCAATGGAAAAGTTGCGATCGATAACTGTCCTTATCCCGGGCCCGCACCTTTTTCTAAGGATTTTGCAGATTTCTTTTTCGGCCGGCACGAGGCTACCCGCGCGCTCAAGGAAGCGGTGAATGGCGAAAAGCGCGTGCTGTTGGTATGGGGGCCTTCGGGCGCGGGCAAGACATCGCTCCTAACCGTGGGGCTTGTGCGAGAGCTGCCAATTCATTACTTCTATTCCGGGCCAGTCGATGGATCGTCCGCACAGGTTTTGCTTGCGCGTTTGGAGGCCAAGCTTACCCGTGTCGCCCCTTCCGAGAGCCAAGCGCAGGAGAGGGGAGGGGCCGGCGAGATTGTCAGAGCCATCGAAACCAGACCCGAAATGAATTTCTTCTGTTTCGATCAAATGGAGAACTTCTTTACTTGGCCGCCGCCAACCATTAATGAATTTCTCTTCTGTTTCGATCAAATGGAGAACTTCTCTTCGCGAACCAAGCTGCAGGCGGCCAAGGACGATGCGGTTGCGAGAACATTGGCGGCATTTCCCGAGATCGGTGTCGTCCAAGACGCCCGGCGCGCGGCGGCTGGCAGTTAAGGCTTTACCTTTGTGATAATCGAGCGATGCTTCCAGCGCGCCACAAATATCTCGCTGTCATGCTCTGCGCTCTAATCTTGCGTGAGGGCTTATGGCGGATTTGACCTGCGACACTCTTCTCCAAGTCGAACAGCCAGACGGAGCTTTTCGTTGCTGGGCGTTTTCCGGCGTTCCGGCAACTCGCCCCAGTTGGATCGCGCTTGTTTCAACTGGCTCCCCCGCTGGGCTATCCTACATTGCCGAACTGGCGGCCGAAATTACGGCAATACTCCAATCCTCAAGCCCCGAGATTGTTATCGAGCAAATTTCCGGCAATGACCCTCCCTCGTTGATGAACCCCGCAAATTACAGTAATCGCCGCAAGCTGCTCGTATTAGTCGCCGCAGTGGGCGCGCCTTTTCGAGATCTTGCCTGGTACAGTCAGTGGGAATCTGACGACCACGATGCGGCAGTCATGACTGTCATCCCGCGAGGAAATCTGGATCAATTTCTGGCACCGGAGATTCAATCCGAGGAACATCTTCTTCGGCGTACCAATGCCAAGAGCTGGTCCAATAGCATCCGCGAGATTATTCCCGCTGTTTTGAGCCTTGCCGAAATAACGTCAGAGGTCAGCCGCATTTTCATCAGCTACCGCCGTATGGAAACTCTTGCTGTGGCGCTCCAGCTCTTCGACCGTCTTACGCACGAGGGTTTTGACGTTTTTCTAGACCGCTTTTCTATCCCGCCGGGCTGCGATTTTCAGCGCCGCCTCAATCAGGAACTCGAAGACAAGTCAATGGTGGTTCTGCTCGAATCCCTTTCGTTGAAAAATTCGAAGTGGACACAGCATGAAATCGATTTTGCCAAAAGGTTCCGGCTGGGGCTCGCTTGCGTCCGCATGCCAGATGTCACCGACGAAAACACTCTCGCTTCTGTGAGAAACCGCCCACGAATTGATCTCCGAAACAAACCAATTTCGGATTTTGTGGACACCTCCGTCCCGAAGCTGGATTCCAGCGACGCAAACCCACCACCAGTCCAGTGGCCGCGTCTCACCGAAGATGCTGAGGAACGGGTCGTCGCCTTCATCAAATCCGAGCACGCCAAAGCGCTTTTTGAACGCCGCCAAAGATTGCGCAAAGATGTGGCGACTGCGTTGGCGGCCGCAGGACTCCATGTGGTGGCCAATGCTGTGGGTTCCATTCGCGCCGAGATCGCTGGCAACCAGCACTTGATTTGGGTCACCACGCGGCCGCCGGAAGTTGACGATTTTCGCAACTTGCACGAGGCGCACCTGGCCCGCAAGGAAAGAGGAATTGGCTGGCGAGGTGCGATCATTGGCCCGCAAGCAGCTCTCGAGCCGGATCGGCGCAAGCGCTTGACATGGCTGGAAGCATGCACCCAGTGTCTGTCTTTCGACGAGGGCAAGTTGTCCGAGTTCGCACACAAAGTGGCAACGTGGAGATAGCAGCAGTTGTGAATCCTCATGACATTGTGTTTTTATCGGCCAGTGTGCCCAACCGTCCTGAGTGGGTCGCGGATTCGAAACCCATTGAAATCGAGGAGGCCGTTATTTGTTTGGCACGCGCCGTGTTTGCCCGCGGCGGCCGATTGCTGTTTGGCGGACATCCAAGCATCTCTCCCTTGATCGCGGCGGTTGCCGGCGAATATTTCCCAGTGGATCCGACACGCCAGATCAGACCCGTAATTACGTTTCAATCCAAGTTCTTTCGCGACAATCTGCCGAACGAAACCTGGGAACTGTATCGCATGGGCTGGGCCAGCATCGAGTGGACGCCTGAAGAAATGCGCAACGGGTTGCCTGATCGAGACGAGAGCCTCAATGCTATGCGTCGGCGCATGCTGCTTGATCCGACCCTCATCGGCGCAGATCGCGAAATGCAAGCTGCCGTCCAGCGCAACCTCCTGGGACCGCCAAAAGCGATGGTGGCGATCGGCGGTATGGAGGGTATCGCCGAAGAGGCTGCGATGTTCCTCGACTTTCGTTCGCAATGGGAAGCAGGAAAAATCGCTCCCTACCATTGTGCCCCCCTTGTTCACCTTTACCAGCGGCGGCGGCGCAGCGGCGCGACTCCTGGAACCGCCCGCAGATTTCTCTTCGCGCTTGTGGCCAAGATTGTTCAGACGACCGCACAAAACGCTCCAAAGACCTCGCACTCTTACAACAGGCGCGGATCGCAAACCAAATCGTTCCTGTTGAATCGGAGTTCCAACGGGAGCTCGCTGAACGCGCTATCGTTCCTGTAATTGAAGGGGACGCCACAGAATTTGAACCTTATGCTGCCATCGCGCAGTGGCTGGTGGAACGTGTTGGCATTTCCTAATCGGCAGCGAAACGAGCACTGGCGGTTCGATCGATGATGCCGCTTTGGCTGAAGTGGGCGGCTTTCATATCGGTCCTTTTCCTCCTGGCGAATGTTGCGGTGATTGCTGTTTTAACGGCCGCCGCCCTGCATCCACCAAGAATGCGCCGCGCCAGCGATGTAGCGCTGCATGCCCGCAATATTGAGCAAGCTACCGGTGCAACCGCCGCCTTGGTCAGTATCACCGCGCAAGACGGCACTCTACTAAAAGCTTGGTGGCTCATCCCGCCAGGCGGCGCTTCCCGTGCCGTGATTGTTTGTCACGGTGTCGGTGACTCCGCCATGGGCAGCTTGGGATTTTCGCCATTCCTATTGCGTCACGGCTTTGCTGTCCTAGTGCCCGATTCCCGTGGCCATGGCGAAAGCGGCGGCTTTGTCACCTATGGCGTTCGCGAATCTGACGATATCCTCCATTGGCTGCAGTGGACTAAAACGCAGGGCATCTGCAACGTTTGCGGCTTGGGCGAATCCCTCGGCGGCGCGATCTTGTTGCAATCCCTCGAGCGCGGCGCCGGCTTTCAGGCTCTCATCGCCGAATCGTCTTATGCCACCTTTCAAGAAGTAGCCGACGACCGCACCGCGCAGATCGTCGGCCCTTTTTGGGCGCGCATCTTGGTTCGTGAAGCTATGCTTTACACTCGTCTTCGCTACCGCGTCAATCTATGGAACGCCCAACCGGCGAAAGCCGTTGCCCACTCGCACGTGCCGATCTTGCTGATTCACGGCGTCGACGATAAAGAAACCTTGCCGAAACACTCGCAAGAAATCGCCAGCGCCAACCCCGCCATTCAACTGTGGCTGGTGCCGCACGCCGTTCACACGGGCGCTTACGCAGCAACACCCATCGAGTTCGAAAGCCGCGTCGCCGGTTGGTTTGACCGCTAAGCCGCTACTTGTCCGCCTTATGCTCCTTATGCTCTTCTTTCTTTGCCTCGTGTTTCGGCGGAGGATTACGATGCTCAGCCGGTGCGGGCCCTCGTTCCGCTACCCGCGGATACTCACGCATTGTGGATTTAGGTTGGACTGCTTGCGGAGCGGGCTGCGCTGCCACCACTGGCTTATTCATGGGCTGATTGCTAAACGGCATTGGTTGCGGCTGTGGCTGAGCGGCGGCCATGGCCGGACTCCGATTCGGCGGCACTGCCATCATTGGCCTCGCTGCCGGCTGGGCGACTGGGTTCGCAGCCAGATTTACAGCTTGTGGGTTTTTCACAAATGTCGGCGCCGCCGCTGGTTGCATCGTTTGAATGTCTTCTCTCCTGAGCGCAATCGCCTGCTGATGTACCGGCTGCCCGCTGGCTAGCGCTGCACGTGGCATCGCTACCACTGCATTCGGCGAGTTCATATGCACGTAGGTCTGGTTATAGACCGTCTTGTTCACGTAAACAGTCTGGTACACATTCGTCATGTTGACGTTGTTCACCACCCGCGTGTTGTTCACGTTTACATTGTTAAAGTAGTGCGGGCTGCAGTGATACGGCGGCGTGTACAACTCACCAAATCCAAGCGTCACCCAGGCCAGAGGTGGACCTCCCACCGAAACTCCCACGCCCCAGTGCGACCCTCCCACCCAAGCAACCAACGCCGGCGCATAGTGTGGGTGCACGGGCGGCGCGTTTTGTGCAACCACGATGGGCCCAGGACTCCATCCCCAACGTCCACTCACAAACACCCAACGCCCATAATGAAATGGCGCAAATCCCCAATTCGCTTCATCCACCCAAGTCCAACCCCATGGCGAAATCCAAACCCAATGCCCAAACCGGTAAGGAGCCCAACCTATTGGCACTGCTCGCGGATACCAGATCGGCCCATACTGCGGCGTCGCTTCCCAGCCCCCGTTGTCATCCAAGTCTTCGTAACCAATCAGCGTGGGAGGGACGTACCGCGCCGACGCCAGGTGCGCTTCACGATCATCGCGTTGATGGCACCATCTGTCGAAATCATCCTCGCCCGGCGCTTGCGCCACATCGTATGTCGGGTTTGTGCCGCCGCTTACCAGCATGCTGTGTCCAGGATTCACGGTGGCTGCCTGTCCGCCCGCCGTCACCACCGCCGTACCTTGCCGCACCACAACGAAGCTGATTCCCCCCACAGAATCCACACGCAGCCGGTAGATACCATCCCGCAGCAAAGTAACCGTCGCATTCGGCGTGTCAATTTCAAAGGTCTCGCTCGGACCTAGATGATGAACCCGCAAATAAAGGTCCCCATCGCTTTGTTGGATTTGAATCGCCCGATCTGTGAGCGCAACGAAAGCAAAGTTCGATCTGGGTCCGACTCGCAGAGCGGCAATGTCTGTGTGCATCTCCGCACGTCCGTCCAAATCGGTATAAAGTGCGTCGCCGCTCGAAAAGGGCCGGTTTAATTCGGCGTTCATCCAGTCGTTTGCCGTGGCCGGCCGCATGGAAACAACTCCGTTCAAATAGTTGAGCCTGGCTACTCTCGCGGGCGGATCGTCCTGCTGGCCAAAAGCTACTGCAGCCAGACATAGCAGCGTTCCGCTTATCGACAGTGTTTTGGAAAGATTTCTTAATTTTCGCGACATAAATATGTGCAATCCCTTTTCGCTCTTGATGTCACTATCCCACGCACCGTTGCGCCTAGTAACATTTCTGAAGCGAAATTAATTGCTGTAAGGCCAAGGCCCTAAGTTCGCGTTTTGAGCCGATTTTTCTTCGCTTACAAGCCGTCCCAATCTTTCAAGACTTGTAAACCTTCTGTGGGCCGCGCTCGTTAAGGCAGCCGCAACCCAAGACTCCAGCCAAACCGATTCTTCTGTCCGAATCGCAAAAATCGTTCCAACCGCAACACTTCACCTCGAAGTACTTCCTCACAGCTCTGCCAGTTCCCGCTCGTATTCCAGCGAAACTCCAGACAAGTACCAGTATCGTTTTGATCCAGCTCCATTGCTTCTTATTGCGAGGAAAAGCTACCTTATAAGGCAAGGGTCTGTAGATTCGACTTCAAAAAGCCACCATTGCTAATTCGCCCCGCGGCATTTGCGGATTAGTGTGTCTGCCCGCGTTCTCATAACCCTTCCCAATCAATCTAAATGGAGGATTTCTTTAATTGTTCAAAATGAAATGGAAGTCTCGTCGCACCAGCTTTCTGCTGGCATCGGCGGCTTTGTCTATCTCGCTGCTGCCCTCAGCCGCTTTGGCCGGAACCGCGCAAATCGTGGATGTTGAGCAAGGTGCCACGCCCTTTCTCGGGTTCGCGGGCGCATTTTACAGTGGCGGCACTATTTCCAGTGTTAGCTTCTCGATCCAGCCGCTCAGCGGCTCCGTGACACGTCCGCTCGGTGCAACCTACTCTGCAAGCTATCTGACGTCGCACAACTACTTCATACCAGGCGCCGTCATTATACCCATCTTTGGGCTGTATGCTGGCACCAACAACACAATCCACATAACGTACACCTTTACCGACGCGACTACGAATACCCAGACAACAACACTAAAGACACCCGCCTACACTGAGCCTTGCACGGCAGTCGCTAACCGGTCGTTCTTCAACGTTCGTCCCAACACCGCCGGCCTCACCTACGACTACTTTTTATTGAAAGACTACTGCAGCACGAACTCTCCGGCGATTCTCGATACCGACAACAATATCCGCTGGGTAGGGACTGCGGGCTTTGGGTCTCAGGATACCGGCTACTTCAGCAACGCTTTCTACGCCAGTAACGGAACTGTGATCGATCGTATCGACATCACTAATGGAGCTGTGACGAAACTGCTCGATCTCGCCACCGCCGTAACCGCCGTCAGCGTGACGGGCACTCACCACCAGATCGATCCCGGCAAAACCGGCCTGATCGTCGACGTCAATACCACGGCAGAAACGGAAGCCACCGCCATCGAGTTCAACCCCACTAGCGGCGCTATTATCAACACCTGGGATTTCGGCGCCATTATCTCCGCAGCAATGTCGGCCGGCGGCGAATCTTCCACCACCATCGGAAACTTCATCCAATCGCCCTCCAGTGCCAATGCCGACTGGTTCCACAACAACGCGACCGCCTACAACCCAGCCGATAACACCCTTATCGTATCCAGCCGCGAGAACTTCGTCATGGCTATTGATTACGACGCCCCAACCAATGGCGCTCAGCGCAAGATCCACTGGATCCTCGGCGACACCACCAAAGCTTGGTACAACACGCCCGCCAAGTCTTTGCAAAAATATGCGCTCGCGCTCGGCAACAGCAGCACCTTGGCGCCCATTGGTCAGCATGGTATCTCCGTCGACCATTTAGGCAATCTGCTGTTGTTTGATGATGGTCTCGGAAGTATCACCGGGAGCAATACCCCAGCAGGCATTACCCGCAACTATAGCGCTGCTCGCTCCTATCAACTCACCCCAACCCCGACCCTGACCACGGTCCCTAAGACAGCTACTGAGATTTTGACCTACACGGCTTCCTCCGGTCAAAACCTCTTCAGCCCGATTTGCGGCAGCGTCTATGATGTAGCCGGTAACTACCTGGTGGATTTCGCAACCACCAATCAGGCAGCGGCAGCCGCCACGCCAGCCAGTGCAGCTTCGACAGTCGCCAGTAACAACGCCATTATTGGAAACTATCTCTTAGCGACGTCCAACAACCAAACATCGGTAATTTTGGTGGGCGTGGGCAACTCAAGCGCCATCGAGTTCATCTCGGCAATTGCCTCGCCAAGCCCATGCACCGCAGGTTGGAACGCACTGCCGTTCTCTGCCAACGTGTTCACCTTCTAGCCTTAGATCAGATCGAGTGACCGGGACCTTTACGGGCCGGTCACGACTTTTCCCATGCTGGCGTACAACTCGTCCTCAACGCCGTCTTTTCCAACCTAGTCTCGGCATACTAGTACACTATTCTTCATACGCCGCAACCCGCGCTGTTTGCCGCTTCCTGGAAATACTTCAAAGGGGTCTTTCACCAAAATGACAGCAGCATTACATTGCGCCCATACCCGGGCGAAATTTCTATTCCTGGCGCTTACCTTATCAGCATTTTTTGTTCAAGCCCAGGACACCACGGGCAAAATCACCGGCATCGTCACCGATCCAGCCGGCGGAGTTGTCCCCAACGCCAAAATCACCGTTACAAATAAAAGCACCAACTTAATCCGCGAAACCACCACCAACCAGGAGGGGGTTTACCAAGTACTGCAATTGCCCATTGGTTCTTACCAGGTGGGCGCTCTTGCTCCTGGCTTCCAGCAGATCACCGTTGAACCGCGCACAGCACTCGAGATCAACCAAACCTTGCGCGTCGATATCCAACTGCAACTCGGCAAGGTGGGCAGTGAGATTACCGTCGAATCCACCGCTAGCCAAGTCGAAACCGAGAACTCCACAGTAGGCGAAACCGTCACCGGCCAAGCCATTTATGAAATGCCGCTAAATGGCCGCAACACTCTCGATCTTTTGAAAACGCAACCGGGCGTCAGTGTAGGAAATCCCGACTCCTCGGCCGCCGGAACCTATAGCATCGGCGGTATGCGCACCGATTCCGTTACTTATCTGCTGGATGGCGGCCTGAATAACGGCTTACTGAGCAATGGTGTGGTGGCCAATCCGAATCCCGATTCCATTGCCGAGTTCCGCGTGATCGAAAATAATTACGCTGCCGAATATGGACGTAATGCCGGCGGCATCGTGAGTGAGGTCGTCAAGAGCGGCACCAACACATTCCATGGCACCGCTTACGATTACGTGCGCAACAACTTTTTCGACGCCAACAGCTTCTTCAACAACCAGCAAAGTTTGAGCGTCCCCATCCTGAAGCGCAACCAGTTTGGCGGCACGATCGGCGGCCCGATTCTGCGGAATAAGCTTTTTTTCTTTTTCTCCTACGAAGGCCAGCGGCAAACTTCGCTCGACTCTTCCCTCGGCAAAGTCACGACTTTCACCCCCGCTGAAGCGAACGGTGATTTCTCCCAGTCCTCACAAGCGTCCACCGTCGCCACGTTTCTACTCGCTAATCCGTATTATCAGTCGAACCCCACGCTTGCCAATCAAGGCATTATCGATCCCACGAAAATCGATCCGGTGGCGGCAGCCTATTTCAAGAACAATTTGATCCCTACCTCGGCCAGCGGCTATCTCTTTCCACAAGCGCCGAGTGTGACCAACTACAACGAATATCTGGGCAAGTTCGACTATACGCTGACTTCCAAAGACAGCCTGACTGGCACGTTCACCACCCGCGATACTCCTCAGGTTCTGCCATTTGGGCATGATGCGTCAAGCGTTGTTGGCTATCCGGTGACTTATGAAGACGCCTCTTATTTCGGGGCTGTGGCCTATACTCACACCTTTACGCCCGCGCTGTTGAACGAGTTGCGAGTGAACGCCCAGCGGCTGAATCATTCTCAAGCAATTCCCGACCAAAAGCAACCCACTGCATCGCAACTCGGTGCGGATGTCCCGTCGGATCAACCCACCGGTCCTCCTCTGCTCGGTTTCGAGGGCTCCAACCTCAACATCGGTTTCAGTCCGCAAGGTCCCACGCGCGAAATTGATAACACCTATGCCTACTCAGACAATATTTCTTGGACCACTCGCAATCACAATTGGAAGTTTGGCATCTACTATTCGACCTACCAGAACAACACCGTTTACGATTTCTATGTAAACGGCGAATACTATTTCTACGGTCCAAGCACCAGCGTCGGTTCTGGCTTCGATTTTGCGGATTTTCTCATGGGTAATGCCGATGAATTTCTGCAATTCGGCAAAGCGCCATCCAACATCCGTTCTCACCAAGTGGCGGGCTATGCGCAAGATTCGTGGAAGGTGAAAAGAAATCTTACCCTGAACCTCGGCGTCCGTTACGAATACGCCTCGCCCAAACTGGATACCCAGGGCCGTTCGTTTTCTTTCATCCCTGGTCTGCAATCCACTCGTTTCGTCAACGCTCCGACCGGCCTGGTGTTTCCCGGCGATGCCGGAGCGCCGAGTGGTGCTAATTTTCCTGACAAAAACGACTGGAGCCCTCGCTTTGGCTTCGCTTGGGACATTTTCGGCAACGGGAAAACCAGTCTGCGCGGCGGCACAGGCATGATGTATGACATTTTGAAAGGCGAAGACAACCTGCAGTTCAATGGGCAAGCCCCCTTTTTCGGTTTTGCCGACATTTTCCCCACCACCTATACGGGCACCGGTCTCAGCAGTTTGCAGGATCCCTATGGGTCGGCCGGCGCTGTTGATCCATTCCCATCGAAACCACCTTCCAAGAACCTCGATTTCGGAGCAGCCGGCTATTTGCCCTTCGGCGGCGGCGGCGTGTTTTTCGTCGATCCCCATCTGCGTACCCCATACGTCTTCCAATACAACATGACCTTACAGCAACAGCTGCCGTCGACAATGGTTCTGGAAGCCGGTTACATCGGCTACTCTGCCCACAAGTTGACCGGCTTGGTTGATACCAATCCGTTCGTTCTCGGAACTGATTCGCGACTTTATGGCAGCGAGTTTAGCTATCTGGATGAATTCCAGAATATCGGCAAAGCTTCCTACAACGCTTTGCAAGTGAACCTGCAGCGCCGCACCAGCAGCATGGGCCGTCTCGGCACCGCCTTCTTCTCAGTAGGCTATACGCTTGGACACGAAATCGATAACTCTTCCGGTTTCCGCGAACGTAACAGTAGCGTTCCCTATTACGACCACGATTTGTTCCGTGCTTCCGGCGATACCGATGTCCGCCAAACCTTCGTGCTTTCCGGCGGTTGGGATCTTCCCTTTGATCGCATGTGGCAAAGAGGCCCCAAACTTCTAACCAAAGGCTGGAGTCTCTATCCGATCGTAACCGCGAATACCGGCTTCACGCTCGATGTCTTCGCTGGGCTGAGTACAAGCAATTCAAATCCTGGACCCTCCGGCGCGGGCGATGCCGGGAATGTGCGGGCTGATTTGGTGGGGAATTCGATTCTCACTCTCAATCCGAAGGCTACCCCGACTTATTTCAATCCCAACGCAGGGGCGTCCGGTACCGGAAACTACTACTTCAATCCGGCCAATTTCAGCAACCTTGCCTTGACAAAACTCAACAATGTCCCCGGCAATCTGCTCACCAGCTACACTTATGGCACTCTGCCCCGGAACGCCTTCCGCGGTCCCGGTCGGACGAACACCGATATATCGATCGCAAAACACTTTACGATTCGCGAGGGGATCAGTGTGGAATTGAAAGGGGACGCCTTCAACCTCTTCAATCACACAGAATTCAAGAATCCGGACACCAGTATCAACGACATGACTTTTGGCCAGATCTCGACCACCTACGATCCACGCATTTTGCAGTTGGCCCTCCATCTGCGGTTTTAGCCGAAAGCGGGGAAGCTGGATGACAGACTTCCCCGCCGTTCCCTACCTGAGTAGTACCCATAGGAATTTTGGATTGGCGTAAAAGTTGCAAAATGGTTTACAATCAGGTGACTCGATTCATATGAACTCGTATCTCGCACCCTCCGGAATCCGGTTCAACGACTACATGTTCAGCGAGCCAAAGCCCCTCGGCGGCTGGGTTCAGCCAAGGTGTGCGGGTGTGTTTGTCCTATTGATGAGAGATCCCAACTGGGCTCCGCTGCCTCTACAGGCTGTTTTGTTCGGTGAATTCGGCAACGATTCGCGCGAAATTCTTCAACCGCACGATCAAGCTCTCTTGGCGGCAGTCGTCAGGCCAGAGACTCTGCTGGTGTCTGTGTTGCCGATGCCCTTTTCGACGACAGCGCAACGGTCGGCCGTCTGCAAGCAATTAATCTGGGCCTACAATCCTGCTTGCCAGACCAATGGGAACTCTGCTTCCTCGAGCGAATTGGCTCGCAAATTGGAAGAGCTTGAAAAAAAACACGAAGAGCAAAGCACGTACATGCAATTGCTCCTCGCAAACGTAAACAAGATGTTCGAACCGAACCAGCCCGAACGGCCCAAACGACAGGTTGGCTTTCTTGCGCCACCTGTTTCGGCAGCCTAAATCACCCGCCTATTGGAAGTGGAAAGCGGCGGATACGCGCGCGTAGTATTCCAATTCTCCAACCACTTCAGGCGCACCCGCACCGAATGCCAGCGGCACCGCGGCTCTCAGCGCCATGTAACTCCCATTCGAAGCGACTATGTCCTCGCTGATGGAGATCGCATCCCCCACCTGCTTGCCTACAGCAACAGCCAGGCTCTCCGCTTTGATACGTGCGTCTTTGCCAGCCGCTTCGAGCGCAGCCTTTCGCGCCGCTGCTTCATCCGCCGCTCGCAGTGAAAACGAGCCGAGTATCGTTGCTCCTGCTCGCGCCGCAGCGTCCGCAATCTCACCCACACGCCCGGCCTCCCGCACTTGAATACGCAATGTGTGCGCCGTTTGATAAGACCCAAACTGCATCTCGGGTTGCAGGTTGACTCCAAGCTGAAACGGGGAGAAACCGCCCTGGCCAATCTGCGGAGCGATTGCATATTGGGGCAGCGCTTGCAATGCCGGCCAGCTGCTGTTGACTCGCAGCGAGATCGTCTGCAAATCGGTTTGGTGAACTCCCAATGGACTGAGTGCCTGCGTCACCTGCGCCGTTTTCAACTGATTGTCGCGAAGCGCTTGTGCGGCGGTCAACGCGCCCGCCGTAATCTCCACTAGAAATTCCGCCCTTTCCGGCTGAACCCTGCGGACCGCTTCGCCGATTACCGTTATTCCCTCCGCACGCGCTTCTGTTCGAAATACTTGCGATGCCATCGATTTATTTCCTTTCGCAAACAATCTTCAACATGGTTGCAATGGGACGCAATCGAAGCTATTCGCCGCGCCCCGCCGCTGCCGTGTTACATCTTAGTTCTAGTTAGTAACCCCACGGCGAATTGCCTTGAAACGGCAACGGCCGCTGCGCCCACTGGTTCGCGAAAGGATTGTTTTGGCCGAACGGTTGCGCTCCCCCGAAGACTCCCTGTTGACCGATCCAGCTTTGCGGAGCTAAAGGAGCACCATACTGCTGACTTTGTCCGTAGCTCGGATTGTTCTGGAAGTTGTTCTGGAACGGGTTGTTCTGAAATGGGTTGTTCTGAAATGGGTTGTTCTGGAAAGGATTGTTCTGCGAAGGAAGTCCCTGCTGTTGGCCATAGGGTGAGGCATACTGGCCGCTGTTCTGGCCAGCCTGCTGCTGTCCGTAAGCCTGATGCGGTTGGTAGCCCAATTGCTGTGCTGCCGAAAAGTACGCAGCGGCTAACTGCGGATTCAGCAGTGGATTATGCAAACCGCCGCCAAACTGATTGTGCTGCCCTGGCCACTGAGGAATCGCGCCTTGAGATGCCAGTAGTGCCGCGAGCTGAAGTTGCTGTAGGTTGATCCCGCTTTGGTTCAACCCTTGAATTCCCTGCTGCCCGCCTTGATATTGTCCGCCATTAGGAATATTCGAAGCGAAGCCCAGTGCGGCCGCCGCATATGGGTTTAAAGCCGCCGTGTTCGGCTGCGCCTGCAATGCTGCGAACGGATTATTTTGCGCCGTAATCCCGGCGTACGGCCCTAACTGTTGGGCGTAATTTTGATATGGATCGTAGGACATGATTTCTAACTCCTTTAAGCAAATCGACTGGTTGTGTGATCGTGCCTTGAGCGCCCAGCGAACGCTTTGCACCGTTGCAAAATGACTCCAAGAGGCCGCCATTCCACGAACCGATGTTGCCACGGAAAGCGCTGGCGCGTGTGCGCGCGTTGCGGAAATTGCCGCAAATCCTCCCAAACGCTTCAGTCAATTGAGCCGGATTTCTGAATACAGCCTGGTTTTTTCGGAGTTCGGGCTGCGTAGCCACTCGCATACTTCGCCTTCCCGAAATCGCCATTGACGGCCGATCTTAATTGCAGGAATGACCTGACACTCCGCCCAAAGACAAACGGTTCGCGGTGCAATGCCTAACCACTTGGCTACGGCGGCGGTTGTCAGAAACGGTTCACGGTTGGTCAACAATTTTTGCATAGGTATTAGTTCTGGGTTTCTTGCGGAATTTGTCCTTTGCCGAGGACTTAGTTAGGGCTGGCTAGGCGGCGCGGCAGCTCGCACTTATCGCGGAAGTTACTCTTGAGCGCAGTTAGAGCACCCCGTTCAGTATCTGAGTTTTGCGCCATGGTGTCAATACTTCAGGTTGATTGGAAGGCCATTTTAAAGACGCAATTCAAGGGCCTGTTTAACAATGGGTTACAGCGCTCCTGCTATGGTTGAGTAGCGCAATATCATGGGAGTCGAGACCCATCCGGCAGCATGCACTCTTCCCGCCTTTTCGCAGCCGTCTCGCTAGCGATCGTTTCTCTTGCAGCGGGTTGCCGGCGTGCACCAATTGCGCAATCCCTGCCCAAGTTGATTGTCCTTGGCGTCGATGGTATGGACCCGTCGTTTGTAGAGCGTCATTGGCAACAGTTGCCAAATCTGAAGGCTCTGCGCGATAAAGGCTATTTTGGAAGATTGCGCACAACTACGCCGCCTGAGAGTCCCGTAGCCTGGTCCACGTTCATTACCGGGCTTGCTCCCGATCAGCACGGCATCTACGACTTTGTTCATCGCGATCCTGCCACTCTCACTCTCCTTTCGTCCATGTCGAAAATGGACGATGCGCGCTTCGCAGTGCCGTTAGGTCCGTATCTGTTTCCGCTTTCTTCTTCGCACGCGTCCTCACTTCGCCACGGCACCCCGTTTTGGCGCACATTGTCTGAGCACGGCGTCCCTGCAACGGTACTGCGAATTCCCGTAAACTACCCGCCCGAGCCCGCCGGCCAGAGTTTGTCTGGCATGGGTACACCCGACTTACTAGGCACCTTGGGCACTTACACCTTATTCACTGACGATCCGGTCGAGCTAGCACGCTCTCTCCCAGGTGGACGGATTGTAATAACGCAAATTTCAAACGGGCGTGCCCGACTTACTCTCGAGGGGCCTGCCAACCCTTTGCGCAAAGATCACGCGCTCACCGCGGCTGACATGATCGTCGACATTGATCCAGTCAACGACGTAGCTCGCATCAAACTGGGCGACGAAGCGGTCGTCCTTCGTCAGGGGGAGTGGTCTGCTTGGCTCACGACTGAATTCAACTTGATTCCGCACATATCATCGGTCCGCGGCATGGTGCGTGTTTTTGCGAAACAATTGCACCCCGGCTTGGAACTCTACGTTTCACCAATCAATTTCGATCCGGCTGCACCGGCATTACCCATTTCGTTCCCGACGCATTGGTCTGCCGGGATTGCGTCCGAGATCGGCCGTTATTCCACTCTTGGCATTCCTGAGGACACCTCCGCCCTAAGACAAGAAGTTTTGTCCTTGCCTGAGTTTCGCCAGCAAGCTGAATTAGTATTCGGGGAAGAATCGAAACTCCTCGATTTCTCGCTCCGCCACTTTAACGGTGGGTTTCTCTTTTTCTACTTCTCTTCCATCGACCAAAACTCGCATGTTCTTTGGGGTAAGCATGAGGACGAGCTGCTGAAGGTGTATCGAGAAGTGGACGCTTGCGTCGGTTCTGTGCGCCGCCAACAGCCGCAAGCGGAGCTAATGATCATTTCAGATCATGGCTTCACCACTTTTGATCGCGCCGTCAATCTGAACGCTTGGCTGAATCAGCGGGGTTTCTTGAAGTTGCGCGCTGCGCCGGGTCCAGACGCCGGGCTCGCTAGTCTCGATTGGGCTTCTACGGAAGCATACGCGGTTGGTTTGAACGGCCTCTATCTCAATCTTGCAGGCCGCGAAAAGTTTGGCATTGTGCGTCCGGGACAACAAGCCGACGCTATCATCGCCATTTTGCGCGATCAGTTGTTGGCATGGCGTGATCCTGCCAACGGAAAAGCCGTGGTTGATGCCGTGGCGATCACCCATCCATCACCAATTAATAAGAACAGCGCGCCCGATCTGATCGTTGGTTATGCCGCCGGTTATCGCGCTTCTTGGCAGACGGGCCTCGGTCAGGTTCCGGTCGAGTTGATTGAAGATAATAACGATGCCTGGATCGGGGACCACTGTGTCAGCGCTGCCATTGTGCCCGGCGTATTATTCAGCTCACGCAAGATTCGTCCCAACTCCCCAGGGCTCGCAGATGTGACCTCGTTTATCTTGAACCGCTTCCTCGAGCCTTCTCCTACAAAGTCACTCTGGTAATGTTCACTGTGTGGAAACCACCAAGGCCTTTTCGCTCATTCTGGCACTCTTCGCCACTTCGCACCTCCTGCCAGCGCAAGAAACACCTAAGCCCGTCGTGCCTGATTGGGCGCAACCCGGTTCACCCACCCATACTCAAGTAGCACCGCCGTCGGATTTTCACCGGCCAAGTACAAACTTCAACACGCCGATCGGAATCTTTGAGGGCCAATCCGACATAGGAAGTGCCGTCGTTCCGGGTAGCGCAAGTTATGCTGCCGCCACCAAGCAATACACCATTAACTCTGCCGGCTATAACATCTGGTACTCTCGCGATGAGTTCCGCTTTCTCTGGAAGAAAATGTCTGGCGACGTTTCTCTCGCCGCCGATGCAACGTTCCCGAATCCCAAAGGCTACGGCGACCGCAAAGTTGTCCTGATCATTCGCCAGAATCTCGACGACGATTCCAAAGAAGCGATGGTTGGCCAGCATGGCGTTGGAATGATCCACTTGGCGGCGCGCCTGGAAAAAAGCGCGAACATCAAGGACATGCAATATCGTTTTGGCGGACTACTGGCGCATGTCAATGCCAAGCGCATAGGAATTGAGAAACAGGGCGATTCGATAGCGCTCTTCATCAGCTTGCAAGGCGAACCCCTGCACCAATTTGGCCCTGCTATGAACGTACATTTTGACGAACCTTTTTACGTCGGCATCGGCTTCTGCTCGCACCTGCCCGACACGTCCGATACCGGCGTGTTCTCCAACGTAATTCTGGAAAACGCGCCCGGCAAGGTGCAGTAAAGTAGTTGTCGCCGTGATAAAAAGAATCCCTTTGCTCGCCGCGTTGCTGCTCGCAGTTTCTTCTGCCCTATGGGCGGCTTCTGTCATCACCGTTCGCTTAAATGATCCGCGCGCCGTTTATCTGCAAGCGCCTGACGGATCACCCGATGACACCGCCGCGATCCAGGCCGCCATCGACAAAGCCGAAAATCACACCCGCGAAGGTCTGGTCTTTGTGCCGTCTGGCCGCTATCGGGTGACTCATACCGTTTATGTATGGCCGGGCGTGCGCATCTTTGGCTATGGCGCAACGCGTCCTGTCTTCGTGCTCCCCGACAACACATCCGGTTTTCAGCAAGGCATCGGCGTGATGTTTTCGTTCACTGGCGCACGCCGCGGCGAGAGACCTGGCCAAGTTCCTTTTCCCCCACTCAACAGTGTGCCGCCCGATAGCTCAATCGCCGACGCTAATTCCGGCACATTCTATTCCGCCATGAGCAACATCGATTTTGAAATCGGCGCAAGCAATCCGGCGGCAGTCGCCATCCGCTTTCACGTGGCGCAGCACGCCTATCTGAGCCACCTGGATTTTCACATCGGCTCCGGTCTTGCCGCGTTGACAGAGATCGGCAACGAGGCCGAGGATCTTCACTTCTATGGCGGCCGCTATGGAATTCTCACCGACAAGCCCTCGCCCGCTTGGCAGTTCACTCTGCTTGATTCCGTGTTCGATGGCCAGCGCGAGTCCGCCATCCGCGAACACGAGGCGGGACTAACTCTCATTCGCGTTACCTTCCGCAACGTGCCCACCGCCATCGATATCGATCCACACTATTCCGACGAACTCTGGGTGAAGGACAGCCGCTTCGAAAATATCTCGGGTCCTGCCGTCATCATCAGTAATGAGAAGAGCCCCCTGACCGAGATCGGTTTAGAAAATGCCGACCTACACAATGTGCCGGTGTTCGCGCTGTTCCGCGAAAGTGCCAGGAAAGTTTTAGGTAAGGGCACAACCTACCGGATCGCCAATTTTAATTACGGGCTCATGGTGCCTGGCGAAGGCGTTATGGGCGTCATAGGCATGCTCTACAATGCCAGTGCGACGCCCAACTTGCCCGCACCTCTGCCATCCGCAATTCCAGCGCTGCCCTCGACGGAAGAGTGGGTAAACGTTCACACGCTCGGCGTCCTGGGTGACGGTACCTCCGACGACACAGCAGCCATTCAAAAAGCCATCGCCACCCATCGCGTGCTGTATTTTCCGAGCGGCCATTACGTTGTTCGCGATACGCTCGCGTTAAAACCCGACACCGTACTGATCGGCTTGCATCCGACTCTGACCCAGATCGACTTGCTCGATAACACGCCGGGTTTTCAAGATGTCGGCCCTCCTCGCGCCGTCATCTCCGCGCCGCCGGGAGGCGCTAACATCATCAGTGGCTTTGGCGTTTCAACAGGCGGAACAAATCCGCGCGCCACCGCTGTGCTTTGGTGCGCAGGCGTCACTTCGCTCGTCGACGATGTGCGCTTCTTGGGTGGTCATGGCAGCGGCACGAATCCTTACAACAATAACCACACCGCCGATCCCGACTCGCACAAGCGCTGGGACGGCCAATATCCGAGCCTTTGGATTACCAACGGTGGCGGCGGTACCTTTGCCGATATCTGGACTCCCGACACCTTCGCTCAAGCCGGCTTCTATGTCTCCAATACCAAAACGCCCGGCCACGTCTACGAACTCTCCACCGAACATCATCTACGCAACGAGATCAAGTTCGATCACGTCGAGAACTGGGATCTCAATGCACCGCAGACCGAGGAAGAGGCGGGCGAGAGTCCTGAATCTCTATCTCTCGAATTCGATTGGTCGAAGAACATCACCGTCGCCAATTACCATGCCTATCGAGTCACCCGTTCTCGCGCCCCGTTTCCGGCTGCCGTTCGTATCTATCGCTCCGAAAATATTCATTTCCGCAACCTGCACGTGAATGCAGAAAGCGGCTATGCCACCTGCGACAAAAACGGCTGCGGTACCTTTCTTCGCGTCAGCAAATTTCCTTACGAAAATACCATTGAGGATATGACTCATCATCTGCAAGTGCGCGAACGCGAACTTGCCGTGCTGGATATCCCAACAGTTCCACGTGCAGCCACTGCTTCGGAACCTGGCCCGTCCGTGCGTAAGTTGGAAGACGGATTCTTTTCTATCTCCGGTGCAGCCGTCGACGCTGCCGGCAAACTCTATTTCGTCGATCATCATGAACAGCGTATCTATTCTTGGTCGGAGACCGAGGGTCTCACCGTCGAGCGCGACAACCCGCTCAATCCGGTAAACCTGGCTTTCGATAAGGCCGGCAACCTACTGGTCCTTTCTTCCGCCGGACCCCAGGGAACCGTTTACTCCTTTCATCCCGGGTCTCCGCCAGATCGGCTCACGGTCATTACGCCGCAAGAAACCAAACCGCATCCGAATGCACTGGCAGTCTTGCCGGTTAATTACTGGAACAACGGCGAATTCG
Source organism: Bryobacterales bacterium (assembly GCA_963749105.1). Taxonomy (GTDB): domain Bacteria; phylum Acidobacteriota; class Terriglobia; order Bryobacterales; family Bryobacteraceae; genus Bog-105. The sequence continues at coordinate 110,735 of CAVVLT010000022.1, forward strand.
CCAACCAACTCAACTTCAACACCTTCACCTACACAACTCTGGCCGAGATGTTCGCTCATGACGTCTCAACTCCTAAAGCAATGCAGTACGTCTCGCCTGATGGGACAGTCTTCCTCCCCGCTGGGCGAGTCTTTCAACAGGGACCAGCCTCGGACATCATGGCTTGGCGTTTCTCCGATAATCTCGATACCCACGGTTTCATCAGCGCCCCACCCGGCCAGCGAGTTTTCGTCAGCAGTGAATCGGAAGATATCACTTACAGCGCATTAATAGGGCAGGACGGAACACTGACTGATCTGCGGCCATTCGCGCAGCGTGGCGGCGAGAGCGTCGCCGTCGACGCCAACGGAAATGTTTACGTTGCGAACGGACAGATTTTTGTTTATAGCAAGGCCGGCAAGCAGATCGCCCGCATCGACGTGCCGGAGCGTCCCATCGACATCATTTTCGGCGGACCCAACCGCCACACGCTTTTTATTCTGGCGCATCATGCACTCTTCGCCGTCAACCTCCGCCATTTCTAATTTATGATTCGTCTCTGTCTCGCTCTATCACTAAGTGTGGCATCGCTCTCACACGCTCAGTCGCTGCGTCCTGTCGATCCAAACACTCTCGTCAATAAAATCCAAAACGAATTGCCAGGGTCTTTCCCTCCGAGTGAAGGCAAACCAGACCCCAACGTTCCCCATGGTGAATTCCTGCTAGGCGCCATTAACGATTCGAAAATTTTTCCCGGCACTGAAAACAAATTCCAGGTCTACGTACCTGCCCAGTACAATCCGGCCAAGCCAGCCTGTCTCCTCGTCAAACTGGACGGCTTAGGCGCGTTTGAAGGCACTGTGCTCGACAATCTCATCGCGAATAATGAAGTACCCATCATCATCGCTGTCGGCATCGTTCCCGGCACAATCTGGAAAGACCCGGAGGGAACCCCCAAGCGGCAAGCCTTGCGCTTCAATCGATCTTACGAATTCGACAGCGTCAACGATCACTTCCCCGCTTACGTGCTCAACGAATTGCTGCCCGCCGTGCAAAAGTTAACCACCCGTGACGGCCGCGCTATAAGGCTCTCGCCCAACGGCAACGATCACGCCGCAACCGGCGGCAGCACCGGCGGCATCGGCTCGTTCACTCTTGCCTGGCGGCGTCCGGATCAATTCACTCGCGTCTACTCCATAATCGGAACATTCGTTTCAATGCGCGGTGGCCACGAATATCCTGTGCTCATTCGCAAAACCGATCCCAAACCCATTCGCATCTTTCTCGAAGATGGCGCAAGCGACGCTTGGAACCCGCTCTTCGGCTCCTGGTACGACGCCAATCTGAATATGGAGTCAGCCCTTACTTTTGCAGGCTACGACGTCGCTCACGCTTGGGGTCAGCACGGCCATGATGGCCGGCCTGGACAAGTAATCTTCCCCGACGTAATGCGCTGGCTTTGGCGCGACTATCCAACACCTATTAAAAGCGGCGTGTCGAAAAACAGCACGCTGCAAGAAGTAACCTTGCCGCAGGAGTCTTGGCAGAAAGTATCGGACACCTTCCAAAGCGCCGCCGGCTTGGCTGCCGACGCTAAAGGCGAGGTGTACCTAGGCGATGCGGGCAACATTTATCGTCTGGGCGACAACGCCAAGCCGAATCTTTTTCGCAAAGGAAAATTCACCATTGTCGGCGCCGCTTTCGGTCCCGACGGCACCCTATATGTTGTGATCCCGACTGAGAAGGAGGTCCTCGCCCTAAGCCCTGGCGGAAAAAGTCAGACAGTCGCTAAAGATATCGCGGCTCGCGGCATTGTTGTTACACATGATGGCACCATCTACCTGAGTGAACCCGCTGCGCACAGTGACATGCCGAGCCGCGTCTGGCAAATTAAGGGCGGCGAAAAAAAACTCGCCGATCAAGGGCTTCTCTCCGCTTCCGGCATCGCGTTCTCGCCCGATGGGTCGCTTCTCTACGTCGCCGAAAAAAGTACCAAGTGGATTTATAGCTACGTTGCTCAACCTGGAGGCCTCACTGATAAGCAGCAATTCTACTGGCTCCACATGACAGACATCCCTAACGACAGTGGTGCGGAGGATCTCGCGCTCGACACGCATGGTAATCTTTACGTGGCCACCCGCATGGGCATCCAGATCTCTGATCAGAACGGCCGCGTGCGCGCTATCCTTCCGCTACCCACACCTTGCGGACCCGCCCGAAGCCTCTGCTTCGGTGGCAGGCAATTCGACGTCCTCTACGTCACCGACGGAAAGCAAGTCTTCAAACGTCGCCTTAACGCGCACGGTTATCAGCAGTGGGCCCCGCCAATCCCCGTACCGAGCCAAGGCGCCGGCTGATCTCGAGTCTCGATCCGAGCCGTGACCGTGAGGGAACGGTCTATCGCCGTAACGAATTGCTTTCCTAAGTTGAGCTAACTCGCTGTCTCAAAAGTGGGACGCTCATTTACCAGAAACGCCCACTGTCACCACGTCCTGATCCGCCATGTCCAGATGATGCCGCAGCTTCGGCACTATAAAGCTGTAGGTTTTGCCCGTCGCTATTGATCGGTATCGCTTAACGAATAATTTGCCGTCCACCTTGACCAGTTCTAAAGAACCACGCTCCGAACCGGGTATCGGCGTGTCGTTCACGTCTGCCACCAGCGGTAGAACGTATCCGGACTTACCTTCGGTTGATACAAAAAATTGCCGGCCATCGAGAGACGACGCGGGCAGCGAAATTTTGTAATCTCCCGGTGCCAAAGTCATATTCCCCCAGTGGGCTTCAAACGGCAAGTGGAACTCCGCTTGCACTCCCGCCTGCGCAGCTCCAACAGCTGCCGTCATAACCAGAACGCCAAGACTGAAAAAACTCTTTATGCTCATAGCTCTTATCCTCTTTTACGGAACCATCCTTTTTCGTGCTCCGTATACCTGTCTTACGTTCGAACCTCGTCAAGGATTGGTCAAGAAATAGTCAAGAAATCCTCCTCTGCCTATGCACCCCAAAATGATTCGCTTCGCTCGGTTCGAAGTCAATTTCGAACAGCGTGAACTTCGCAAATCGGGCACCCGCGTTCCCTTGCAGCACAAACCTTTTCGCATCCTTGAAATGTTGTTGCGCCGCCCTGGAGCGTTGGTCAGCCGTCAAGAACTCGCCAAAGAACTCTGGCCCGGACTCCATGTGAATTTCGAACACGGCCTGAATTCCGCTGTGAATAGTCTCAGGCAAGCGCTGGAAGACTCGCCGCGCGAGTCCCGCTTTATTGAAACCCGCTCTGGCCTCGGTTACCGCTTCATCGCTCCCATCGCCATTGCCGACGGTTCGGCCTCCTCGCCCGCTAAGACGACGGCGTCCGATAGCTGCTTGCGCGGGCGCTTCTTTCTGAACAAAATGACAAACGAAGGTGTTCAGCGCGCCCTTGGCTGCTTCCAGTCTGCGCTCAACGAAGACCCTGATTGTGCCTCAGCATACTCCGGACTCGCCGATTGTCATTGCCAACTCGCGCTTAACGGAACCGCGCGCGCTGCCGATCTTTGCCGCGCCGCCCGTGACTGCGCAACTTCTGCCGTCCGGCTCAACCCTGACTTGTCCGAAGCGCACCTCGCAATGGGTCGCGTCAGCATGCTTTTCGATTGGGATTGGACTGAAGCCGCTGACCATTGGAACCGCGCCAGCGTTCTGAATCCGTCTCTGCCAGAGGTACATCGCCTTCGTGCGCTAGCATTTTCGGCGCGTCGCCGTCATGACGATGCGCTTCACGAAATCTCGCTTGCACTCGATCTCGATCCTCTCTCCCTTCCCATTGGCATCGAACGTGCCTGGCTCCTTTATCTCTCCCGCCGTTTCGCCGATGCCGTCACGCAGTCCTGGAACGTTTTAACTCTCGAACCAACTTGCGCCCCGATCCAAATGCTTCTTGGCCTCGCATACCATCAAGTCGGCTCTTCAGATGAAGCCTTCACTGAACTTGAAAACGCCTGCATTTGCTCCGAAAGACATCCGGCTGCCGTTGCTTCCCTCGGCCATGTTTACGCTGCAGCAGGCTTGATCGATAAAGCGCTTGACTCGCTTGCTGAACTGCTGGCGCAATCCCAGAGGCATTATGTCCCCGCCTACAATTTCGCTCTCGTCTACACCGCACTCAATCAGCAAACCCTTGCGCGCGATGCCTTGAAAAAGGCGGCGCAAGAGCGTGAGCCATCAATGCTTTGGCTCGACGTCGATCCGCGTTTTCAGCCAAATTAGTTTTGGCATTCTATGATTGGATGGTCGTCAGTCCTCGGCTCCCATGCCCACCCCAACAGAGAGGCACATAGTCGGCGTAAGAAAGAAAGCCTCGTTCTTGCGTCTGGTTCGCGATCCGCTCAGCTTTTTTCGATCAATTGCCGATCACGACGGCTCTATAGCGGAACTGCATCTCGGCGGCCAGCGGTTCTACCTGTTAAACGACCCGGATCTCATCCGCGACATCTTCGTCACCCAAAGCGCGCAGTTTGAAAAATTTCCGCAAGGTAATCCTAAGCAAAAGCTATTCGGCAAAGGATTGCTGACCGGTGAAGGCGCAGCTCAAAAAGCGCAGCGCCGCATCATGCTGCCCGGTTTCCATCGAGACCGCCTGCAACTTTACGCGCGCCACATGGTGGAACTCGTCGAAGAGATGCACTCGTCGTGGCAATCCGGTCAAATTGTCGACATAGCATCATCTATGAACACGCTGACTCTGCGTGTAATCGGTCGCAGCCTGTTTGGCATTGAGGATACACAACTGCTTGCCGAACTCGGCCGCCATCTCGCCACCATGCTGCACATGGTTAACCGCTTTGTCATGCCTTGGGGAGAACTGCTCATGAGTTTGCCTCTGCCCTCCAGCCTTCGTTATCATGCAGCCAGCAAAAATCTCGAGCGAATCGTCGCCGCACTGATTGAAGATGGGAAAAAGACCGAGTCCAACAATCTCTTGCGGGTGCTCATCGATGCTCGCAAGGCGGACGGCTCACCGCTCAGCAACGAAGAAATCCGCGATGAAATCGTCACGATCCTCGTCGCGGGCCATGAAACGGTCGCAGTTGGCTTGACTTGGTGCCTGTACCTGCTTGCCAACAACCCAACTCTACAGCGTGAGTTGTCGGCTCGCATTGACGCCGTTCTCGCCAATCAGGACCCAACGATGGAAGACTACTCTAAGTTGGAATTTCTCCAACATACCTTTTCTGAGTCACTGCGCCTCTATCCACCCATCTGGATCATGGGCCGCCGTGCCCTTAGGCCTTATTCGTTTTGTGATTTCAACGCTCCCGCCAAAAGCGTGTTTTTGGTTTGCATGGCCGATCTTCACCGCCGTCCGGAATTTTTCCAGGATGCCACTCTCTTCAGACCCGAACGCTGGCTCAATCCGACCTGGCCGTCTTATGCCTACATTCCATTCGGCGTGGGAGACCGGCGCTGTATCGGCGAGCGCTTTGCCTGGATGGAAGCGGTATTCTTCTTGACCTGCCTTCTCCGTCGTTGGGAGTTTACGACCAGGAACCCGGAACCCCTCGCTGTTCCCCAACTTACTTTGCATCCCAAGGGTGCCGTGTTACTGCAAGTTACTAAGAGGAGCGGCGGCGGTCACCCATCTCGCTCAACTAAATTCTCTTTCCTTTCAACCACCTCCGAATAAATTTCCTTCCACCCGTTCTCTCCCTCCCACAAACTACAACTGGGCCGCGCGCGTCAGCAACCGGTCTACACCCTCAGCACCGTCACGTGCCCGGGATCAGCATTCTTTCAGAACCGCGCGCGCCTGGCAAGCGGACAACTTCAAGCATTCAGAACCGCGCGCGCCTAGCAAGCGGACAACTTCAAGCATTCAGAACCGCGCGCGCCTAGCAAGCGGACAACTTCAAGCATTCAGAACCGCGCGCGCCTAGCAAGCGGACAACTTCAAGCATTCAGAACCGTGCGCCCCTAGCAAGCGGACAACTTCAAGCATTCAGAACCGCGCGCGCCTGGCAAGCGGACAACTTCAAGCATTCAGAACCGCGCGCGCCTGGCAAGCGGACAACTTCAAGCATTCAGAACCGCGCGCGCCTGGCAAGCGGACAACTTCAATTCCAAAGGACACCACCATGGCCTCAGCATCTCAAATCAATGCCAACCGCGAAAACGCAAAAAAGAGTTCAGGACCGACCACCGAGGAAGGGAAACAAACCTCCTCCCGCAACGCCCTCAAACACGGCCTCGCCAGCAACGGCGATTTCTACCTCCTCGAAAACGAAGACCAAAGACAAATTCGAAGACCTTTGCCAAAAATTCATTAGAATCGAACAACCGGAAAACGAAATCGAACGCATTCTCGTCCGCCGCTTAGCCGAACATCAGTGGCTCATCACCCGCGCTTTGCGTTATCAAAACCATTCCTTCGCTGAAAACAGTCACATCATCGCCACCGGCGCCTTTTCCGTTTACCTTCGCTATCAGGCCCAACACGAACGCTCCTTCTACAAGGCCCTCAAAGAACTCCGAACTATAAGAGAACTAAAGCTTAAACACCACATTGGCTTTGAATCGCAAAAGCAGAAAGCCCAGGCCCACAATCTGCGCCAACTGATCGACATTGAGAGGCTCAAACGCCTGAAATCGGCCAATAACCCGAAACAAACCCCATCTCCAGCCCCCATTCCACCCGAGACCAGCCCAGGCGAGGCTCGACAAGCCGCCTAAACCCCGTAAAAAAACCCTTGTTCGTCAATGCACGCACTCTAACTCCGTCCGCGCCCCGTTTATTCTATATTCGATCTTCTGCATTCTTCCCCGCATTTCCCCGTGTCCCCCAACACATCTCCACATCCCGCGTCTCCGTTATACTGAGAAGTTCAAAGAGTGCCCCATGGCACGTAAATCAGTCTAGAAGTCCGGAGTCTAAAACGTTTATGTCACTGTCCGAAGGAAAAATTAAGCATCTCAACGCTCTCTCCAATAAACACGGTGTAATTGCTGCAGCGGCGATGGACCAGCGCGGCAGTTTGCGTAAGTCAATCGCATCCGCCAAAGGTGTATCGCAAGATCAAGTTACCCCAGATATGATGGCCGAATTCAAGGTTGCCGTTTCGCGCGTGCTCACGCCTCACGCCAGCGCGATCTTGCTCGATCCGGAATTCGGCCTGCCTGCCGCCAAAGCGCGCGCCAAGAACGCCGGCCTGCTGTTGGCGTATGAAGAAAGCGGCTATGACAATACCAAGCCCGGCCGCCTGCCCGATCTTCTTCCGCATCTTTCGGTGAAGCGCATTGTTGACATGGGCGCAGACGCCGTCAAAATTCTCATTTACTACTCGCCCTTTGACACCTCCGACGTGAACGACATTAAACACGCCTTCGTGGAGCGCATTGGCGCCGAGTGCGAGTTCTATCAGATTCCGTTCTTCCTTGAGTTCGTCGGTTACGATCCGGCCGGCGGCGATGAAAAAGGTTTCGACTACGCCAAAAAGAAACCCTCCATCGTCATCGGTTCCATGGAAGAGTTCAGCAAGCCGCAATATAAAGTGGACATGCTGAAAGTGGAAGTACCCACCAACGCCGAATTCGTCGAAGGCAGTAGCGTATTCAAAGGTCAAGCGGCGCAAACTCACAAAGAAGCCCTCGACCTCTACCGCAAAGCCGCCGATGTGGCGCAGAAGCCCTTTATCTACCTCAGCGCTGGTGTGGGAAATTCAGTATTCGTCGAAAGCCTCAACCTTGCCGCCGAAGCCGGTACCGACTACTCGGGCGTGCTCTGCGGACGCGCCACCTGGAAAGAAGGCATCCCCGTCTACGCCAAGCAAGGCGTCAAGGCGCTCGAAGATTGGCTGTCCAGCGAAGGTGTAAAAAACATCAACGCGGTGAACGCTGCCATCAAATCGGCGAAGCCTTGGCAGGCCAAAGCCGGCATGGCTGTCCCTGTCTAAAACGAACGAATGCCCTTTGCCTCTATTCCTGAAGCAATCGAAGACTTCCGGCTAGGCAAACTACTTGTCGTTGTGGACGACGAGGACCGCGAGAACGAAGGCGACTTAACGATCGCGGCCGAGAAAATCACGCCCGAGGCCATCAACTTCATGGCCACCTACGGGCGTGGTTTAGTTTGCCTCGCCTTGGATGCCGATACCTGCACCCGCCTCGACCTGCAGCAGATGTCGCCGGTCAACACGGCCCGCTTCGGCACCGCATTTTGTGAAGCCATCGATGCAGCGGAAGGAGTGTCGACAGGCATCTCCGCTTACGATCGCGCTCATACCATCAAAGTGGCCATGGACCCGCGCACGCGTCCGCAAGATTTGGCGCGCCCTGGCCACGTCTTTCCGTTACGAGCTCGCCCCGGTGGTGTTCTCGTGCGCTCAGGTCAAACCGAAGCAGCCGTCGATCTGGCGCGTCTCGCCGGTCTCTCACCGGGCGGCGTGATCTGCGAAATCATGAATGAAGACGGCACTATGTCGCGTGTGCCGCAGCTGCGCGAGTTTTGTGCCCGCTACGGTTTCAAGATGATCTCGGTCGCGGATCTCATCCGCTATCGTCTGCAAACTGAAAAGTTCATCCAGCGCGATGCCACCGGCCTCATCAAGACTCCCCAAGGCGAGTTTCAATCCATCCGCTACCTGAGCCGCTTGGATAATGAAGCACACCTGGTCTTGGTCCATGGCGATGTCACCGGCAAATCCAACGTCCTCGTTCGCGTCCACTCTCACTGCGTTTATGGTGACGTCTTCGCATCCATCGAATGCGACTGCCATCAGTTGATCCCTTCCGCGTTGGAAGCCATCGTGCAAGCGAAGAGCGGCGTCTTTATTTACCTCCACCAAACCGCATCCGTCCGTTCTATCTGGCGCGACGGCAAGCATGAACTCATCGCTCACCAGCGCGGCCAGTCGCCGTTCATTCCTTCCGACGGCCATCAGCCGCTGCAACACGAGTCCGGCGTTGGCGCACAAATCTTGTCCGACTTGGGCCTCACCTCTATTCGCTTGCTCACCAATCATCCGCGCAAAGTGGTTGGCCTCGAAGGTTTCGGCATTCAAATTACCGACCAAGTACCCTTCACGATCACCGCCGCCATTACCCGCTAATCACCACTCCCCGCACGCCGGCTCCTTCCGCCCCGCCTTCAAACTCCTAACGAGCCCAGCCAGTACAATAGTCTGATTCATGTTTCGCGCTCTCGCCTTCATCCTTGTATTTTCAATCTGCACACCTGCCGAAGACTTCACGCTTGATCATCTCTTCACCCGCCCATACGCTTGGGGCACCACTCCCTCGCAAATAACCTGGGCCAAACATTCCCACATCCTCGGCTTTCTATGGAACGCCCAAGGACTGCCCTTCAAAGATCTCTACACCTACAACGCCGATACTAAAACACTCAAGCGCCTGACCGATCTCGAATCTCTGAAAGATCCCATCAACGACAGCGAAGTTGAACACGATCCACACCGCCAGGAATATATAGCGCCGCGCGCGGGACTCGCCGGTTACGATCTCTCAGAAGACGGCAAACAAGCAGTATTCTCTTATCGCGGCGATCTCTTTCTTGCCGCGACCGCCGACGCCACCGTCCGACGCCTCACCAAAACAAAAGCTCCCGAGATCACTCCGCAGTTCTCACCTGACGCCAGCAAAATCGCTTACACCCAAGCCGGCCAGATCTACGTGCTGACGCTCAATGGCGGCATGCTCGAACAGCGTACCGACGTGAAACCTCCAGCGCTTCTCACGAATTTCCATTGGTCGCCCGACGGCAATTTGCTTGCTTACGCCGTCGCTCCCAACCAGGGACGCATGCTGCCTTTGCCCATTTACTCCGGTCAATTCGTGACAGCCGCTCCCTTTCCGCGTAGCGTCGCCGGCGATAAGCCCGTGCCTTTGCAATGGTACGTCACGGCTGCCAGCGGCGACGCACCCGCCCGTTTGCTCGAAACAGGGAAGGGCATTGGCCGGCGCGCCGCACAATGGTCGCCCAATTCCAAATATCTTTTGCTTGCCGAGCAATCTCCCAATTACCAGAGCCAAGACATTCGCGTCGTCAACGTAAACACCGGCAAATCGAAAGTTGTCTTTCACCAGAACGACGACCGCTGGGTCGAAGTCTCCGACGTCGGCTGGGATCAAACCGGTCAGCACCTCTGGTTCACTAGCGATCAAAGCGGCTACCAACACTTGTATACGGTGTCACCCAACGGCGATAATCTAAAACAGCTCACCAAAGGCGAATGGGAGATCCACAGCGATCCGTTTTCGCACAGCCCGCAATGGATAGGAGATTGGATCTACTACTCCTCGACCGCTGAATCCATTTCCGAGCGCCAGTTCTACCGCATAAAGGCAGACGGGACAACTCCGCCCGAGCAATTGTCGAAAGAGCAGGGCTTACATATCGGCTGGATTTCGGACGACGGCGAACTGCGCGCCATGCTGAACGCCGACATGAAGAATCCTTTCGATTTGTTCGTCGAAGGCCGCCAAGTTACCAAGTCTCCGCAACCCAGCTTCTATCAAATGCCCTGGGCGGAAACGAAATTCCTGCACTACCCATCTTTGAAGGACGGCAAATCTGTTTCAGCCAGACTGCTGCTTCCGCCCGGCTATTCAAACGGCACCACCTATCCCGCAATCGTTTACATTCACGGCGCAGGCTATGCCACCAGCGTTCTTCAACAGTGGGGCAGCTACCAGGAATTGAGATTTGTATTCAACAACTATCTCGCCAGCCAAGGTTTTGTCGTTTTGGAAATGGATTACCGCGGCAGCACAAATTATGGGCGCGATTGGCGCAGCGGCGTCTATCTGAACATGGGCGGACCCGATCTCGAAGACGTGTTAGGCGGCGTTGAATATTTGCGCGGTCTGAAGAATATCGACATGAACAGAGTCGGCATCTGGGGCTGGAGTTACGGCGGTTTCATGACAGCGGCGGCCATGTTCAAGTCGCCCGCAACTTTCAAGGCAGGGGCGGCTTTCTCCGGCGTTTACGATTGGGCGAATTACAACGCCAATTATACGGATGAGCGTTTGACTTCGCCCGCCGAGAATCCAGAAGCGTATCAGCGTAGTTCCCCAATTCACTTTTCGAGCAGATTGCAGAATCACCTGCTTCTTCTGCATGGGATCGCCGACGACAACGTAATGTTCCAGGAAGCCGTACAACTGGCTGAAAAACTAATTCACGAAGGCAAACCATTTGAGGAAGCTTTTTATCCGGAAGAAAATCATGCTTATGTCCGCGACGAGACCCTGAAGGATGCGTTCGGACGGACTGCGCAGTTTTTCAATCGCTATTTGAAATGAACTCCACCACGCCTTTTTGCTTGCCCACGTTCTACCCGATTCTCGACACAACGGTTCTGGCGTCGCGCCAATGCCCTGTTATCGCCGTTGCTGAAATCTTGTTGGAATCCGGCGTCAGAATCCTGCAATACCGCCACAAAGACGATTGGACGCAGGCGCATTTCGACGAGGCCAAACAGCTTGCGTCGCGCTGCCAAAACGCGGGTGTATTGTTTGTCTTGAATGATCGCGCCGATTTTGCTAAGCTTCTCCTGTCGGCACTGCATCTTGGTCAGGAAGATCTTCCTCCCGTTGCTGCGCGACAAATCATTTCTGACGAAGTTATCGGATTGTCGACTCACAACGCCGCTCAGTTGAAGCACGCCGATACTGAGCCCGTTGAATATTTATCGATCGGTCCCATTTTTGCTACCGCGTCCAAATTGCGGCCTGATCCAGTTGTGGGCATCGACGGCTTGAAAACTTTGCGAGCGCTGACAAAGAAACCGCTGTGTGCGATCGGAGGAATTACCTTAGCGAATGTTCGGGACGTGTTTGCGGCGAAGGCAGATTCAGTAGCGGTGATTTCAGGATTCTTGCCGGAAAATTTTGACCGCAAGTCACTCAAGTCCAAAGTGCTCGAGTGGCTTGCGGTCGAAAAAAACTAAACGTGCTCCGGCACAACAAAGGGGTGACGATAAGTTCCCTTCAACATAGCCGTCGCTTCCGCATCGCCGACAACCATTTCGGTCTTGGGATCCAAATGAATCGTGCGGCCTAAGCGGTAAGACGCGTTGGCTAAGTGAACCAGCGTTGTGGACAAGTATCCTTCGCGAATCGGCGCATGCAGATCTTCGGCCTTGCGGCTGCGCATGCACTCAACGAAGTTTACGAAGTGTTCGTTCTTGACCGGCGCCTCTTTCTCTGGCCCGGGTTCGCCGTTAGGACCGAGGAAAGATTTGTACGCGCCGTAATTGGAAATCGCCAAGTAACCCTTGGAACCGTAGTAGAGATTGCCGATCGTTGAAGGCACCCCGGACGCTGGTCCAAGCGTTTTCTGTTTTGCAGCCGCTGTGCTAAGTCCGGCAGCGGGAACATCGCCGCCGCTGAACTGCGCCGTACCGATTTCCGCTTCGTGATTGGTCATCCAGCCGCGCACTTCGAAGTTCATCATCTTCGTTTTGCCGTCCGGCGTACGGAATTCGTAGATCGCCGTAATCGTATTCGGCGTTTCCTGATCGTCGTCGAAGAGGAAGTGCCCGCCAATGGCCGTGACCTTGATCGGCAACTCAACTCCCAGACCCCAGCGCGCCAAGTCAAGCTCGTGGATGCCTTGATTGCCCAGGTCGCCGTTGCCGGTGTCCCAGATCCAGTGCCATTTGTAGTGGAAACGATTTTGCGTGAAGGGCTTCATTGGGGCGGGACCGGTCCAAAGATCGTAGTCGACGCCTGCCGGCACCGCTTCAGGAGAAGCTCGGCCAATCGTGTCACGCCATTTGTAGCAAAGACCGCGCGCGAAATAAACATTGCCAATGAGGCCGGAATTCATCTGGTCCATGGCTTCGCGGATGGCGGCGCTCGACCGGCATTGGCTGCCGTGTTCGCAGATCACTTTGTACTTTTCGATAGCGCGCACGAGCTGGCGGCCTTCCCACCAATTGTGCGAGCAGGGCTTTTCAATATAGATATCTTTACCCGCTTGTGCGGCCCAAATGCCCATCAGCGAATGCCAGTGATTGGGCGTGGCAATGGAAACCGCGTCGACATTTTTGTCGGCAATCAGCTTACGGAAATCGGTATAGGTCTGGGGCTTTGTCATGCCCATCGCTTCGGCGTCCGCGCAACGTTTCGTAAGAACGCTGTCGTCGATGTCGCAGAAGTAGGCAACTTCTACGCCGGGAATCGGCTTGTAACCTCGAACATGATCCCAGCCGCGTCCGCGCAGACCGACGACTGCGACGCGAATCCTGTCGTTAGCACCCAGCACGCGGCTGGCCGAGGCGGCTGTCGTTGCCAGCGCGGCGGCGCCAGTTTTCAGGAAGCTGCGCCGTCCTGGATTTTCCAAATTATTTTCCATGGTTCTCCTTAAACTTTTTTCAAAACGCCAAACAAACCGTCCATTGATTCCACGCTTGAAGCATATGCGTCGCGCGCGGCATTCCGATAATGAGTCTCCAACGAAAGCGTGCCCGAAAACTCCATCTTCTTTAGGGCGTTGAACTGTCCAACGAAATCAATCTCGCCGCTGCCTATGGGCTTCCACGCTTTGCCCGCTGCGTCCTTCAAATGAACGTGCACAATGCGTTTGTGGTCCAGCAGATTCCATGCCTTCGGAAAAGGTTCTTCGCCACCTTCGAAACAATTGCCGGGGTCCCAGTTATGCGCCAAACGCGGATCTTTCACCGCATTGAAGAGCTTGGCCGTTTCAGTGCCCGTGGCAGTATTACAACTGTGCTCGTTTTCCACCACCAGCAGCACGTCCAGCTGTTTGGCAACGACGAGAGCTTTGTTCAGCTCTTCAACGATACGATCGAAAATCGTGTCGGGATCGGCGACGCGATTAAAGGTAAAGATGCGTAGTTTATTAGTGCCAAGGGCGTGAGCGGCATCCGCGCCGCGCTTCAGTTCGTCCATCTGCCTGGCGAATTCGCCTTCCGATGGATTGAGTTCCGTGGCGCTTTCGTGTAGAGTTTTAGTGCCCGGCAGCGGGATCTTGTAGAACGCTGTGTCGAGCATCGAGAGCTTCACGCCCGCGTCGTCTAACTGTTTGCGAATGTCCTTGATCTCATCTGAAGAAGCCGCTTTGTAGACGTACTTGTTCTTGCCGCCGAGACTTAGATTGCGAATTTCGGCCCAACGTAATTGGTATTTGGGGTAAAACGTCTTCAGCGTTTTATCAAGATCCGGGCTGACCTCGTCGGTAATGACGCCCAACTTCCAGGGATAGTCGAAATTATCTGCCTCGGCCAAAGGAGAACACAAGCTAAGGGCGGCCATGGCGCCTAGCCTGTTAAATTGTCTGCGATTCAAGGTGATTCGTCCTGCCTACACTTTACTACTGAATGCTGCCATTGTGGCGGCGGGGCGGTAGGCGGTTTCAGGAATTTGCGCAAGCGTGGATTCGTGCAGGCGTGGACCGAGGCCATAGAAGTGGGTGAAGCTCATGACGAGAGGACGCCAGAGATCGGGATCGATGCGGTTCTCGTGGCCTGCGAGCAGAATGGATTCGTCGATGTGAGAGCGGACAATGCGTACTTCGATGGCCACCGCGTTGCGCCCGAAAGGATGGGATTGTTCGAGCACGGCTTCGAGCTGAACGGGACATTCGCGAATACGTGGTGCTTTCACAAGATCGGCCATTTCAGTTGTGAGGCCCGCGATGGCGAACTTATTCTTCTCGTGCCGATAGCCCATGGCGACTTTGTGCGGCGGAACGGGGTCGGAGCCAGTGAGGCGCGCCAGGCGGTTCACTTGGCCGACCAAAGCGTCTGAAGGCAAATTAAGGACGCATTCCTTTTCACGCACAAGATTCTGCGGTGTCTTGGAGCGCGAGCCAAGTCCTAACATGCAATTCCAGCCAAGCCACCAAGCGGAGGACATGGGTGCGACATTGGCCGTGCCGTCCTCATTGAGCGTTGTGATGAGAACGACGGGAGTTCCGAAATAAAGGATGGAAGGTTCGATATTTTTGTGCATTTCACTGTCAAGCTTGCCTGGAAATTGGCGAACCCGCTATCCGCTTCTTGCTAATGAATACGGTCGCGCCGTCCTTGGTAGAGCAACGCCCAATCTTTGGGCGGAGGTTGGGCCGCTCCCGACGGCGCAAAGCGGACAAGGCGAGGCATTAGGCGTGTGGCGTTCAGGGTGGACAGCCAAGGGGACGGACACCAGGACGGACACCCTTAAACGCTAGTCCAAAGGAAGACGCGTCGAAAACAAGAGATCGGAAGTCTTGCAGGGCACGCTCGATCTTATGATCCTGAAAACACTCCACGCCCTGGGCCCGCTTCACGGATTCGGTTTTGCGCGCCGCCTCGAGCAAGTGAGCGAAGACGTACTTCAACTGAACGAACGTACAGTCTATACCTGTTTGCTGCAGCTCCAGCAACAGGGTTGGATTCATTCCGGCTGGGGAACGTCAGAAAACAATCGTAGAGCAAGGTTCTACTCAATAACCAAAGGCGGTATGAAGCAGTTGGCGCGCGAGACTGCGAACTGGAATCGCATCTCAGGCGTGATTAGGCGTGTATTAAGTCTCGAAGGGGAGAAGTAATGTGACCCAGCGCTTCAGCGTCCTTGTGGCGAAACTGAAAAGGTTGGTCAGTAAACGAAGATCGGACGTCGATTTCGATGACGAAATGCACGAGCGCAGCATAGCAGGTTCAATTCGCACCTCTGTGGAACTCCACGTTCGAAAGTCGAGAAAAAAACTGAAGGGGGCGTGGAAGGACATTTCAATCCCGCCACGTCAGCGAATCGTCCCAGAAAGGAATGTTGCGTGGTTGTCGTGCCGCCCCCTCAGGCAATGGGACTCTAAAATCACGGTGGAAGTAATCTGCTAGATCATTTCCGTAATAGGTGATGTCCGTTTGGCGAACAGAGAAGACTGGGTTACCGCTCTCGCTCGGCTCAGCGGGGACGAACCGGTGAGAGAAGATCGGAATCAGCTTGGGAGCCTTGTCGATGGCGTTCTGCACAATTGTGCGGCGGTCCGTCGCGGACTTTGGTTTCGATCCCCAGGCGTCCAGCCAAAAATCGCTGTTCTCGACATCGAATATGATCCCCTCAAAAGGCGATTCGAGCCGGTCCGACAAAGAGTCTTCCGAATCGTCGCGCCAGTTCGGAAACGCGCCTCCTACCGGCAGTGCGAACTGGAGAACCTGCCGAAGATCGGGAGGGAATGTGAAGCCGAATCGTCGTTCGATCTTGTCGAACTCACCATCAGTTAGACCTGGGTGGAAGCCGTAAGTCCCTGAAAGAGCGTTCACGAACAATTGAAGATAGGTCGTATCAAACATTGTGGGCTGATTACCGGCTGAGGGAACTGAAAGATTCGTTCCAGCCCATAGTTTATCCCCCAAATGACGACGCCAGATTGGTTTGTTAGCAAAGCTGGATTCTCATCTCGACTGAACGGCATTGCAACAGAGTTGCCAACCTTCCCGCAACATCGTTCAAAAGACTTGGAGCGCCCCCACTCCTCTACTTCCTGCGTGCGCTCCACAGCGGGCAGTTCCTTGGCATTTCTCCAGCCGCAGGCAGTCCGAAAGAGGTTACTTAGCTTTCCCAAGGAACCATTTGGTTAATGTTGAGTTAACGAATTGTATAAGCGTAGCCGACTTCAAAGAAACTAACCAGGAATTCTTTAGCCCTCTTCGCGCAAAGGTGCATGATTTTAGTCATCATTCCTCCTCCATCGGTGCAAAACCGATAGAACTACACGTTGACACTATTTACAGCGTCGATATCAGCCTAACGCTGCATTTGGGATGCCATTCGTTAGTGAGAAAGCCCGTGACGCCTAGCGCCGCGTTCGCGGGACAGGTGGTGCGGGAAGCTTGGCGGTGCTCGCATTCATTCGAGTGGCACATGAACGGGTAGAGATCTGCCTTACGCAGTTGCACCAGGTGCTACGATAGCTAGAGTGACAAGCCATGCTAAAGTGTCCGTACGCGTCTTCAAAACAGCTTGGTTTACCAAAGCTGCGCGTAAGGCTCACATTTCAGACGAAGAGCTTTGCGCAGCTATTCGGCGGGTAAGGCTTGGCCAAGGAGACGATCTCGGCGGTGGTGTGTTTAAGGAGCGCCTCAGGAAAATCAGTACCGGACCATCATCCTAGCAAGAGCGGGACACCATTGGTCTATGCGTATTTGTTCGCCAAGCAGGATCGGGCCAATATAGCCGACGATGAACTTACTGAGTTTCGCAAGCTGGTCAAGATATACACAGGACTGACAGCACACCGTGTGGGTCAATTGATTCGAGAGAGAAGTTGGATGGAGATTTGCGATGGCAACGAAACCTAAATTCAAGAGCGATGCATTTGAGGCGATCCACTCCTCGGCCTCAGCGATGTATAAAGTGGGAGCGATTAACAAGACAACAATGCGGAATTTTGATGCATCATGTCTTGCGGCCCCTGCCAATCTCAAACCGCAACAGATCAAGAAACTGCGCCAGCGTCTTCGTGTCAGCCAGCCCGTCTTCGCGCGGTACCTTAATACGAGCGAGTCGACGATTGAAAAGTGGGAGACCGGTGCCAAACAGCCGAGTGGGATGGCGCTTAAACTGCTTGCCGTCGTCCAGAAGCACGGACTGGAGGCCTTGCTCTAGGGCGGTCTCGCTGTGGTCAGGAACGTGACACGCCGTTACCGGACAGTAGCGGAAGATCGAAACGGGCGAAAAGAGAGCCCACTGGTGTTCGCGTCAGTGCAGGCCGCAGTGCGGCATCTAAGGGAAAGGACGCGCGGAAGTCTTTGTTCGGCCCGAATGACGCCCGAAACGCGGTGGCCTACCTTTGTTTGAAGCGAAGCGGAGGATGGCCGGCGGCCAGCCCGTGGAGTTCACTTCGAAACAGCTACGCGCTCACCGAAGTAGCAACTGGCGAGTCAGGCGGCGGAGCAGTCACCCTGACGAAGGACAAAGTTGCCGCCGTGGAAATCATTTTCCATATTTTCTCAGCGGCAGTTTTTTCTTCCTTCTGAATCTCCCTAGCGAGGTTTTCGGTAATCCTGTCTCCGGCAGCTTCGGCTACGGCGGCGAAGGCCTCATACATAGCAAGTTCGCTGTTTTCGACCGCAAACGCGATCATCAGGTTTTGAACGGTTTGCTCCTCTTTTTCATGTCCCATCTTCGCGGCCTGCGGGGCCATACTGAAAAGGTGTGCGAGAAAACTCTTCGCGGCGGAGGCATTTCCACCCAGAGCTTCTAGCCGCATTTCCAGTCTTTGATATTGGCTTTTTGTTTCGAGCGAATGGTGCGCGAAGGCGGCCCGGACTTCAAGATTGTCGCCCTCTTTTGAAAACGCGTCCAATTGCGTCTCAAAGCTCTTTTCAGCGGCAATAGCATCTTCCAAATACCTCTTGATTACTTCCGCTGCGGTTTCTGACATGGTTCTCCTTCCTCTGTTCAGACACGATCAACACGCGAGACGTTTCATTCAAACTCTGATCGGCACAGGAATTGCCCATTTTGCAAACCCTGTTTAAATCAATGCGAAATCTGCTAGGGAACATTGCAAAAAGCACCCTTAGAATTGCTGGCCGAGCAGGCGCAGCGTCTGCGCAAAGAACTCTGGTGAATTTGCCTTCGAACGTCGCTCGACATGAATTGCGCTCACTTCGTCGATACCTTCTGAAGTCGGCAGAACATAACGGTAGATGATCAGCGGACACACCAGCGGGCAAGCGCGGCTAAAGGCATCTGAGTTAGCTACATCCGGCTGAATGACAAGCTCCAATACTGAGACGGCAGTCAAATCGACCTGGTAATTCTCAATCTCAGTCGGTGAGCCCGTGGGGCTGAAGTTTCATCGTTGGCGCAGAATCTCTTTTGTCGCCCCTTCCGCCGCGGCGGACCACCGGAGACTGAACTCTTGCGTTCGCTCACGTTCGGCCTCCCTGAAAACAAGTTGGACCCCTCGCAACGTTTGGCGTTCATCAAAGATAATTCGGATGTACTGTTGACCTTTTTCCGATGCTCGCCAGTAACGAGTCTCGTTGTAGCCAAATATAGATTCAATGGTTGAGATTATCGCGTTGTGGTCGAAATAGAGCGTTCCGTAAAGTGGCTCGTGCGGAGATTCTCATTCAGATGTGACGGCACCAGACGGCCACCGAATGTGGTCGGGTGCCCGGCACTTCCAAGCGATCCTGCGCACCATGTACGTTTCGGCGATCTCAACTCGTCAAGCCGCAACCTTATACTTGGGAGGAAATCATGGCTGCACTTATTGAGGCGATCAACGTCAAGCGCCGTACCCTATTCGAGTTTGAAAACACCCCATTCTTCTGTCTCGAGGCCGAGGTGAATAGCCCCACCGCTCGCGGCGGCCAGACTTTGGTGCGTTTGAAAATGCGCAATCTTCTTACAAGCGCGGTCTTTGAAAAGACTTTCAAGGCCGGTGACAAATTCAAAGAACCAGATCTCCAGGTCGTGTCCGCATCCTATCTCTACAGCGACGCCGATGGTTCGCACTTCCTCGATCAGGAAAACTTCGAGACGCTCACGTTAGCCGAAGCGACAATCGGCAACGCAGTGGATCTCCTGATCAGCGGTACCTTGATCCAGCTGCAAAAATTCAACGGTAATCCGATCGGCATAGAACTGCCAACGTTCGTCGAACTGCAAGTTGCTTCCGCAGAACCTGGAGCGCGTGGTGACTCAGCAGGCGGGGCCACCAAAAAGGCAACCCTGGAAACTGGTTTGGAAATCCGCGTACCTTTATTTATCAAGGAAGGCGAAAGGGTGAAGGTGTCAACGGAGAGTCGGGAGTTTGCAGGGAGGGCTTGAGTGGCCGGGACAGTAACCTGATTTACTCAGGAATTCGGCCCGTGGCCGTAAAACGAGAAGTCCTCCGCGAGGAAACCGACCCGTAGCTCAAGTTCGAATTAAGGTGAGTACATAGGGCAGCCTCGCGCTTTTGACGTTCGGGTCACCTGCGAGGGCACTCCCACCCTCAACCGGAGTCCAGTCGAGGAAGAGAGGGCACGGAAGATTCTGGAACCATCGCCTTTCAGGAAAAAATGATCAGTGTCTGCATGGGAGTCGCCATCACCTGACAAATAGAAACAAGAGCGTATTGCACAATAGATCAAGAGCCTTGGTATAGATGTCGCAAAAAATAATTTCTCACGGTGTGGTTCACGAGCTGCCAGCAGATTTGAGGAAAGCACTTGCACGCGACCCCGACGCTTTATCGGCATGGGAGGATATTACACCGCTAGCACGCAACGAGTGGATATGTTGGATCGAGTCAGCTAAAAAAGCAGAAACCAGAAGCCGCCGCATCGACTGGGGATGTTCAAGCTTAAAGGATGGAAAACGACGCCCCTGTTGTTGGCCAGGATGCAACCACCGCTAATTCTAAACACTCTCGCACCGGCTCAAGGCAATGGGCAAACCGAAGTACATGAACGAGTTTAAGCCATCAACAAAGTCATCCGCTTTTTCGCCTTTTCTGCACCCGCCGTATCGAGTGTCTATTCGCAATCTCGGCACGGCTTTACTTCCGGGCCGCTTCAATGCCGGCATCCCGTGTTTCGCCGCTCACCGTTCAGATGACAGAAGGAAGATCGCAGCGATACGAGCACGAGCCGGGGTTTTGTTGCGGGTGGACGAACGCGGAGAGAACCGCCTTTTTCGTACCTCGAATAGGCTCTGATGTTCGATGTGTTACGCAGCTTGTCAAAACAATTGTCTGTGCGTCAAAATGCGGAACACTGTCCGGAAGTTTGCGCTTTGACCTGCGGTCGAAGACTTCCACAATGGAGGTTATCTTCATATCGGGTCTTAGATGCCAGCAGACTTGTTACTTAGAAATCGTCTGGATGGAGCACTCGATTGTCCGCGCTAGACAGCAAGGGTTTACAATACTGGTCGAGCAAGCGCAAATGCAATTGCCCCAAGAAGAGGCTTCAGTATGAACAACCGCCTAGCATTCGAAATCGTATGTCCGCGCAACCACAACCAGACAATTAGATTCACAAAGGACGAATTCGAAACAGCCTTGAAATCAGGCACGTTGGTGTTCCACTGTAATACGTGCGACACGAACTGGCCTCCAACAACTGAAGAGATCGCCACATTTCGAAAGCAGTTTGCTAAGAGTGCCAATAGGGCGATCAGCAAGTAGAGCGGTGAATAATTGGACTACTGGTTGCTGCAAAAGCGGTTCGACATCTCCCGCAATTGTGGTCGTGCAGCCATCCTCTTATGGAGTAAACAATCGATGCCTGCTGCACGCATTACGTCAATTTGGCCGTCGGACGGCGCGCGGGGTATTGCAGTCATCAACGCTATCGGTTTCGCCGCGGAAGTGAAAGAACGGTTTGCGGCATCCGCTTCAATCCAGTGCAGGCTGGCGCTACAACAAAGGAAAAAAGCGGGGCGTTGACGAGCGGGTTGCCTGCTTCGGATGTTACTTTCCAAGTCAACGCAACCGCAGATCAAATCCGGGCAAATGAAGCGATCTGACTTCGCCTGACGATAGCCTTACGAAAAACAAGCGGGGTAAGACTCCTTTTACTTTCTTTTTCCTTTTCATTAGCTTTGATTCTGACTATACTCATTCTGGCACTGCTTTAAGACCAAGCAATAGAAATTGCCGCTTCAACTGACTAGAGTAGTCGGACCCCGAGTCGGGTCATAAAACTAAATGACTGCTACGTCATGAGAATGTCACGATGGGTGCCGAAATCCGTCGTCGGCGGATTTCGCGTTCACTCAATCGCCAGCGTCAACCGTGTGATAACCAGGGCCTGGCGAATATCACTTCCTCCGCACAGACGAGGTGATCGAACAAATATACAGACCAAGTTTGCCAGCGAAGCTTTTCTAGCTTCCGGCAAAATGCCCATGTTCGCTAAAGCGCAAGTCTCAAAAGGAAAACTATAATAACAATGCCTACAATCATCGACGTTCCAAAAAGTGTGTTGACCCAACCCTCAACACCAGTCTCCGCCGCAACGACTTCCGTTACACCGATACAGATTCTGTCCAGCATCGGAGGTGCAATTGGATCTGATTTCCGGATTGCTCAAAACCAGCTCGTTTTTGTCGAGTACGACAAAGGTCAGCTTTCAGCGCTAAACCTGTTCAGTTCCTCGATTGTCGTGTCGTCTGGCGCAACCACCCTGAAAGGAACCTTTATTTTCGATCTCGATAATGGAATACAGGGTGGTCCAAAAGCGGAAGCCGATCTCTGGTGGGACCAGCAAACGACAATCAATCGGCGAATGGCCCCGCAAAACAATGCTGCGCTCGTCAACTTAGGGTTGGCTAATTTCTCAGGTGTGACAGCAAACAACCTTGAAGTCCTGACCTACTCGACTACACCGATTGATGGAAATAATGATGCAACCAACAGATTAATCGCGGGCGATGTCTTTGCCGTCCGTACCACACAAGGCAACTTTGCCAAGGTGGAAGTGCTCACCTACGGGTATGACTTAAAGATTCAATGGGTCACTTATAAGCTATTGTCCGGGTACGTTGTTCTGGGGAGCGGCTACTCCAATCCAGAGGACATTAAGATAAGCGACGACGGTGTTCACGCCTTTATAACGGAGCGTTCCGGCAATCTCGTAAAGGTGCCGCTTAGTGCGGCCAACCGCAACAATGGCAAACTAATCTCATCGGGACTCACGGCCCCCCAGCAGATCGCACTCGACGAAGCGCATAATTCTGCCTACGTTGTCGAGTATGCGGAAACCGGCCGGTTGTGGCAGATCAACTTGGTGACTGGCGCAAAAACCGTAGTTCTTCCGAAGCTGAATTTTGCGGTCGGTCTTGTTCTCAGCTCAGACCTGCAATTCGCTTTTGTGAGCGAGCAGACTACCGGTTCTGATGGCGGGCGGGTGAGCCGCTACCGTCTGAGTGACGGAACTCGCCAATCCCTGGCAACCGGATTGACGGCGCCCTTCGATCTTACCTGGGCTGATGCCGCCGAAACCTCCTTGTTTGTAACCGAACGCGACCCGGCCAATCGCGTCACCCGCATCGACATAGCCACGAGCACATCAAATGTCGTGAGTGTAGTAGGATTTCGGCCCTCTAGCGTCTCCTGCGCTTGCTCCTCGCGTCTTCTAGTTTGTTGCGATCAGGTCATCCAATCGCTAAATCTCTTGACCTATCAGGCGTCGGGTCCTCTCCTGATGGAGATCGGCTTTATTCCGTACACAGACATTCTGGCAAATGGCCTTGCGGATACGTCGAGCGATCCTGGGGCACATTATCCGGTCAAGAATGTGCCGTTCGGGGGCACTTTGCCACTGATGATCAATCACGAGCGGGCGGCGAATGACGGTGCCCGCTATTATCGGATCAACATTGACGGTGTTGTTCGAATGGATACATGGACCGACGATAAATGGAACGGTACAACCTTTGTGTCGCAAACCATGACGCCCCTGGTGATCAATTCGCAACCCGGTTACTATCCGGTCCGCCAGATAAGCGACCTGCTGCTTTGGCTACATCCGGCTTTGGGCATTTTGACGGACTCAACGAATTTGGCCAACGGCTTACATACTATTGAAGCGGAGTTCATCAATTCGAATGGTCAACTAATTGAAACAAGCGATGCAGTTACGATTCATGTGGATAACAGTCACTGCAGCGCCGCGCTGGCCACTCCGACGTTGGACGGCCACGCTGCTGATCCGGGTTGCGGGTTGCTACACTACACAAACGCTAATTCGCTGCCCGTCAGCATGCCGCTTACGGCTAGCCATCCAAATGGCTTCGGGACATATTCATTCCAGGTGGTGAAAGGTGTTAACCAAATCATCGGCGTTGGCGGTCCCGTGCCCGCGCTTTCACCAGTGACCAGTCCGGCTTCGACCATGCTCGGAAGCTGCACCATTGCAGGATTTGGCGAATACCTGTATGTGGCCGCCACAGCAAACAATGGGTGGTCTAGACAAAGTCAATACGACGCATCTTCGGCTATCGCCTTCGTGCTCGCTCCTTGAAACAGGTTTTCTCAGTTCGAGGGAACCAGCTGTGGCTGTACCGTGGACCTGGATGCCTCGTGACTGGCATGGAGCCGTTTCGTCGGCCAACCCGATTTCTTCTGCTTCTCCAACGGTCAGGGGGTAAACGAGTACGTTCACTCCTTGACTCCGAAGAGAGCGGATCTCATCTTCTTGCAGTCAATCGCCAAGGCGTTGTCGGGGAATGACGCCCACTGGGGGGCGTGGTGCGTCGTTGATCCAGTAGACGTCAATCTTCATATCAGAGGAACTCGAACTGCCAAGCCCACTAGTTCAGTCAACGCTAGAGACGTCGTGAGGATTGGAGATCGACATCTTACAAATATTCGCTGGCCATCTTACGAGGAGAGACGGCTTCCGCTGACTCAAAAAGGGGGATATAAAGGCGTACTTCTGCTGTCACTCACCCAGGAAGTGCGGCCGGGGACGTAGCGAGTATCTGCGGTGACCTAAAAGTGCAAAGAAACAAGGCACTCGCATTTTTGCGCGCGATATTTTTGGTCGGCATTTCAAAGAGCCGCTTTGAAACGTTCATTAAGGTCGTTAGTCTTACAGCATGAGAGGGTTGAAGTTTGAAGACGTTAAAAGGAATAGGCACGCTGAGTCTTGGCCTTGGCATTTTGATGGCGATGAGCTGCAATTGTGCATACGCGCAGGTTGCGATCAGCATCGGGCCTCCGCCAGTTTGTCCTTACGGATATTATGAAACTCCTCCTTATAATTGCGCTCCCGATGGTTACTATGGGCCAGAATGGTTCGCCGGTGGCATATTCATTGGCGCAGGACCTTGGTTTCACGGACCCGCTCATTTCTACGGACACGTCGATCATCATTTCGACTATCGCAAAGGCTATCATGGGCCGATGCCTGCGCGAGGCGAGCGTCCAGGGGATCATCGCACGGAATTTCATGGCCAAGCGATGCACGACCCACGCGGCCATGAAGCCCCTCGTGGCCGCAGGTAGGTGGCCGCGCGGTTAGCTCATTTCACCAGGGCGCCTCTCTCTGTAGTTCGCCTATCCTCTTCCTAAGCAAATCTCGCGGTTACCGGTGTTGGGTAAGGCAAACCCGAGGTGCGTCACTCACATCGGCTGCACATTGAGAGGTTGAAGTTGATCTGGCATAAAGACGCAAGTTTTCTTTTGAAAGAGAAAAGGGCTCCAGTCTCCTAGAACCCTTTCCATCAGTAATCGGGCGCTTAGTAGCCATATGGCGGCGGTGCGGCGCAACCGGGGTAGTAATGCCAATAGCCGCCTTGGTCGTAGAAGCCTGGAGGATTGCAGACCGGTGGGGCGTATCCATAGCCCGGAGCGGCATAGAAGCCGAGACCGAAACCTCCGCCATAGTAGCGTGGCGCGTAATAGTTGCGTTCGCCATAATATCTTCCGCCGCCATTGAAGGACCCGCCGTACCGCGCTGCGTAATAGCTGCGGCCCCCTTGCGAGCCTACGCCGCTGAAGGACCTGCCACTTGCCAAGCCACCGCCGCGTCCACTACCAAAACCGTGTCCACCGTTATGCTCGGCGGCGAAAGCGCCGGTAGCACTGAAAACAGCCATAGCCACGAGTGCCGCCACCGGCGCGACCAACTTCTTCGTCAATTTGATGACTTTGTTCTTCATAATTGTTCCTAGCTCCACTGGTGGTAAGGCATGTCGGTGGCCATTTTCAAGATGCTGAAACGAATCAACCGGGTTTGTGCGAATGGGGATTGAAACCACCGGAGCGGTGGGACGCAGCCACCAGCTTGGCGCTTTAATTAAGATTTCGCCATCAGAACTTCATCATTTCGGACACCGATGCGGACAACAAAACCGGGCAAGCGCAACTAAGGAAGTCTCAGCTCGTGGGGAACGGTTACGCATGATGGCAGGGGGTCGCCTTCTTCCGTCTTCTGTTGATGTCCGGCACCGCGCTGCACGGATCGGCAACGTCGAGCGCCGTGCCAACACATCTCCGATGAGAAGTTATTGCTGCAGTAATGACATTCACGCCATTGAGGTACAGCTTCATCACGAGCCGAAAACGAAGAATGGAACACCGGTCGACTGTCCCCGATGCTCGGCTCTAGGGCTTCCTACTGTTCCTACTGAAGGAATGATCGGCGTTACATAGCTTGTAATCACACATGTAGGTCTTCCGGTTTAATCGCAACTTAATCATCGATGAAATGTGTGATACTCTTTACCACCTCGATCTCTCAGATACCACCGTCTGAGAATTGTAAAATCAAGGCTTTGCTCTCTTGATATCCGGGAATAGATACGAGTTTTCCCGCACGACCCTCGAAATCGTCTTCCCTTCTGCTTTTAAAGACGCTCGCTATCCCATACGTTGGTTGGGTAGGCCGATCCTCGTCCAATACAGGCATATGTTTTACGTCGGTGTTGTGGGTTCATTGGCGAGGTTATAGCCGCACTCACGCTCGTCGAACCGCTATGATGTTTGTTACCGTTGCATCTCCTGCTGCGTCCTTGACGCCGATCAAACTCAATGAGGACCTGCCCCGCCTGCCAGCGCAACTTTGCCGATGAGATGGATTTCTGTCCGCGGGATGCAACTCCGTTACCGCGCCCGGTGGCGGAGACCCAGTTCGATCTTCTCAGTCGGTTTCTCACGTCGCTGCCGCATCATCCGTGAGCTGGGGGAAGGCGGCATGGGAACGGTCTATCTGGCTGAGCAACTTGCTGTCGGCAACAGGTCAGTCGCCCTCAAAGTTCATTGGCTTGGCGCTTATCGAGGTTTCCACCAAACAGGAGAGCGTCGGCGTGATGGTGCGGCAAATTCTCGCGGCGTCCTCCCTGCGCGAAAGTGACCGGACTTTCTTGGCGGCGAAAGGTTGGGTGCAAATGTATGGACCAACAATACATGAAAGCTCGTCAATCAAGGGCAAACGCTACTTTTGCACCAAAGAAAAACGCCCGACTAATAACGAGCGTGGACAGCTTCATTCAATTGAAAGTCAATGCAGTTGTGAGTTGCACTGTTTGCTGCCGCAGAAGCCATGCACCGCGACGTTTTAACGACTTACGGCCAACCCCCGGCTGCACTCACGCTTGAACCAACTGCAGGAGGAACACGGCACCCACTCTTAAGGCGCATAGTGGCTGCGTTTCGTCCGAACGTATTTTAAGCTGCGTTGAGGCCAACGTTTGGTGAAAATGGTTAGAACCCCAAATCAACATCTTGTGTCTGGAACCATCGAGGCGTGGGAAGTCCGGCAAGTATTCGCGGCAGGAAACCCAAGGTTGAATACTGGCAGAATGAAGTAAATCTTCCTTTCCTACTGCCCGTCTTGTTTTTGGACTTTCCGGCTATTTGAAAAGGGTTAACATAAGGGGCTTATGCGAAATTAGACCGAAAGGTCGGACACAAGATGTAGAATCGCGGCTTCGGCTTTTTGCGCCCTACTGCGATTTCCTTTCAGCCTCCGCATCGCCCGATGAACCACCTGTAAGCTCCTTGACCGTCTGTGTGCCAATACTCAAACCCGTTGGCAATTTTTCAAGGCTTATAAGTAGTGCACGGTCCGAGACCAGTTGACCGTTGCTCAGCAAAGCGAATGACGGATACCAGTGGTCTTGCTCAAACTCATAAGTGAGTGTCGCTGGAGCAGCGCCCCGCTTGGTCATCGTTGCTATGAGTTCCGCCGCCTGAGCAGCCGCAATTGGAAGCGCATCATATGCGTTGTAGAGTTGCTGAATATCTTTTCCTCGAAACAGGAATGAGACTTCGCACCCCTCGTAAAATGACTGCACGACCACCACAGGGTTTCGCCGTGTGGCTACTTTCTTCCATACGCCGCGTAACCACTCACGAATGGCCGCATAGGTATCCTTGCCAGCCTCCGTTGCAATCGTTGTGACAAACGGGTTCCAAAGAAGTGCGGCAAACACAAACCCCAGACGTATTAGTTCACTGTGCGCTTCTGCTGCGTTGTGTGAGAGATCAGTGCGCTTAACTCGAAGCGGTGCACCCAAAACCACGCCCTCCGCCCATTGCTGATCCACCTCTCTCGGATCGACAGCGAAATCTATCCAATGGTCATCGGTTAATTCACGAAGATAGGACGGTGATGAAGCTGTTGGCAGAACGTCAACGCCTAGGTTTTCGAAACTCAGCCTAAGTTTCTCATCGTAAAAGCCGAGGATAGCCACGACAAACCTCCCGCCCCTTTCATCGGTAAAAAGCTTCGCCTGAACAGTTCGACCGACTGGACATCCGGGATCGTGTCCTCTGAAAAGCAGCAACCCTCTGACGTTTATCTCTTCAATTAGGGCTGACGGATCAACATTACCGACGATCTCTCCGGCAGGGCCGGGTTCGTCTGTCCAGATTACGCCTCTGACCATCTTCCCAAATACACGGTGATCTGAGTGATCAATAAGAGCTTGCCGAGCCCACCCAGAGGCCTCGGGGCTATCGTCGATTAAGTGGGACATTGCTCCTGTACTAATTTCAAGGGCCTGTCGGCTGGTTTATGCGCTGGCAAACTTTTAACGAATGTGCAGGGCTATCTAGGAAAAAATCTGTCCTTCAAATCGAGGAGGTTCTTCGTCATTGCCACTAAAGAAGCGGCAATTGCCAACAATGCTACCAACGATGTTAAGTGCGCTTTACCGAAGACCTCTATCTCTGGGTGCTCTAGCCAAACTCCAGCACCTCCGATAGCAAACATCGAAATGATAGACATATAACACATTCCAAGAGACTGCCGATTTGCAGATTTGACGCCGATGAGGCAACTCAACAGCAAGCCCGAAATGACCAGCCAGTAAATACGTAAGTGATCACCGCATGACGAACTCGAAAGACTCCACAGAAGTAACAACGCTAGAAAGGCGGACCAGAGATAGCCAATCGGGCGTTCGAGCGAGCTCCAAATCAGCCCATAGTCAGAACGATGCCCAAGCCACAAAGCAATAATGCAAATGATTGCGGCGAACCCCGGAAGCCATGGGTGAATAGCGCTCAGAATCGGGTGTCGAACTCCAAAACAGAAGTCATCTACATTCACAAACAAGTTCTCCTAATTACGTTTTTACCATAAAATTGTCGTCTACGATTTCTAAGCAATTTGGGACTGGACGCGAATCAGAGAAAGATTCACATTCCACCGTTATGCAGCGAGTTCGCTGTGTCTTTCTTTGATTTTCGGAGCAAGCAAAGCCTAGAAACAGCAAAGTCCGCCAGTGGCGGCCGTACAGTCCGGTGTAAACCGGGGAATTTCGTTTCCTTCGCAAGAACGACTTTCCCCTAAAACCCGACCTAATGCAAGCGAAAAATGTTGCTGTCGCTAATGGGTTGTTTTGCGCCGATTTCCGGCCCCTCCGGACGGTTTAACCACAAACCCAAAGGAGTGATTATCAATGATCGAAAAGCAATTCGGGACTGAGTACGGGCCTGCCCTTCAGCGCGGCGATAAGACTGCCTGCATAGCTAATCTTCAAGCCGCGATCAACCGCTTGGGAGGTGTTCCCTACGGCTGGATGAAGATTTACGAAACCCTGCTATTCGGCTTCCATAACCCGCGTACAGGTCAATGCTTCCCATCGCACAAGGCGATTGCGATCAAGGCCCGATGGGGCGTGAGAACTGTGCAACGTGCGCTCAAGTGGGCAAGAGAAAACAACCTCATTCAATGGCCACACGGTTTGGTGCGTGACGGCTGGCGCGTATTGAGGACTAGTAACCGATATGCCTTTTCAGCATTCTTAACGATTCGCCGCATCCTTGTTTCTATTGGTTCCTCTAACGGCCAAAAACGCCAAGGAGTACCCACCTCCTATAAATCCTATGCTGATCTCGCCTACGTTGCCGCTGAAGCCAGATCACTTTCCTTCCCTACTGCCCCTTCTCAACTGAAAAATACCTAGGACAGTAGGAAAAAGAAGGCCTCGGCGAGTTTTGGCGCAGCCGGGAACGCCACACGTTTGTCTGGCCCTGCTCTTTGTAAATACTTAGCTTGCTTTTTCTGGTGGCGGGTTTTCGGTCAGCGGTTTTTTTAGCAGAAGTCGAAGACCTGCTTTCACCGCCTCATCGGGATCATTCAGATCGAGCCGGACCATCGCTTCGTCGAGAAGCTCTTCAGTTTCAGCGGAGAGTTAGAGTCCTCGACAGGAACCCTTAAGCCGCAAGCGACGGCGACGAAATGGCACACTCACACGGTTTGCCATGGATCGAAGATCGTAACGCCTAGCAAGTCGAAGTCCTTCACGTTCCGCGTTACGACGGTGAGATCATGCTCAAGCGCCGTTGCCGCGATCATGCCGTCAGCTACATTCAGCGGACGACCCGCGACTTGTCGCTTCGCGTCTAATTCTCCCCACCGTTCTGCTATCGACCGTGTGACTGAGAGGATTCGACCGGAGAACAGGATCGACAAATCGTCTTCAATCCAAGATTCCAGTTCCGTTCTGCGCCTTCTCGGTGACATTAGGACCATTCCTCTACGAAGTTCGCCAAAGCTCACGACGCTGATAAACAAAGTGCTGAGATCCTGCGCGTCAAGCCACTTTTCGACTTTCGGGTCTGGCCGCGAACGCACCAACTCTGATGGAAAGTTGGTATCCACTAAGAAGCCGCTCATTCAAAATCGACCGGACGAGCAAAAGAGCGAGGACGGCTAAAAAGTGTGTCCACTTCTTCGTCCGACAGCAATCCGCGAACTCTCGTGCTTGAATCAATTAATTCGCGGCCCGTACGTTGCTTTTGCGACGGTTCGCCCCAAATATGAACGGCCCCTTCAAGCAAGCTTGCGGCGTGAGCTTCAAGAGCGCGACCCTGAGCAGCCGCTTGCCGGGCAAGTTCCGCCTGCACCTCTGGCCTTATGTCAAGAGTGATCGTCATTGGCGTTCTCTCCACCTATTATCGCGCGCCTGACTCTACCTGATATTCCTGTCCACTGTCACGCCGTAGTCATAGCGATACTACCTTTAATCTCTTCACAAGTCCACAATCCCACATGTAAGCTAAATCACAAGTCCAGATGTTGAAAGTTGGTTCATAAATTCTTAAGCTTTTCCGTTTTATTTCAACAACCAAACGGGAGCTTGCCACTGGTTGGCAAGTCTGCCACAAGTAAGACAATCCACGAGCTGGAAAGTCCACATGTCGGAAAGCATGATTGTCATCGCCATCGTCGGGCAAAAAGGCGGCACGGGCAAGACCACCACCGCCATCGGCCGCGCCGTTGCCGCAGCCGAAATCGGTCAAACCGCCGTCATCATCGACCTTGACCCTCAAGCCAACGCGGCCAACTGGAAGGACCGTCGCCAATCTGAAAACCCTGCTGTGATCTCCGTTCCCCGAGCCGCCTCAAGCAAACGCTGGAAACAGCCGCGAGTCGTGCCGCCGATTTCGTGATAATCGATACCCCCGGCAAATCAGACAGCGCCGCGATTGAAGCCGCCCGTCTCGCCGATATCGTCTTGTTCCGTTAGGTCCGCACATCTTCCACCTTGAGACTTTGCCGGGATTGCGCGACCTCTTGCGCGTTGCCGATGATAAGCCAGCTATGGTTGTCCTAAATGGCCTGCACCCACAAGCTACGAGGCAGTGCGGACGAAGCCAAAAGGATGATTGCTGATCTATTCGGTTTTCTGGTCTGCCCCATCCAGTTGAGCCGCCTCGATATTTATGCCGAAACGCAGACGACCGGCAGCACTCCTTTGGAGCAGGAGCCAAAAGGAAGGGCAGCCCTTGAACTAAAGCGGCTCCACAGTTTTATTAGTGAACTAGTCAACAAGTCGGAAAGTCCACATGTCGAAAATGCAAAACTTGCAACAGGCGCTTAAGCACAGCAGCGGCAAGGGCGTGCCCGCCCCGGAGCCAGTCGAAACGGTTAAGGCTGCACATGCGCCGGTTTCAAGTATCTCGCATAAGCCACAGAACAGCCGGGAAGGGCAAGTCAACATTTCGGCTTGGCTTCACGCTGATTTCAAATCGAGTTTGCGTCTCGTTCAAGCTCGCAAAGGCCCAAACTCCGCATTGCAAGACCTCATGGCCGAGGCCTTGAATGATCTTTTCACGAAATACGATGTACCAACCATCCGCCGTTAGCGCGGGAAAATTCCGCTACAAAACCACTACAGTTTGCGAAAAAAGCCTTCCGTTCTTGGGAGGCCCTGATTTTAAATGGTGCGGAGAGGGGGACTTGAACCCCCACGGTGTTACCCGCTAGCACCTCAAGCTAGTGCGTCTGCCAATTCCGCCATCTCCGCAATTTCGAAACTACTTCTTTGCCGGTGCCTGTACCGGAGGTATCGCCAGCGGCATTGTCTTCTGCTGCACCGGTGCTTTCTTCGTCCTGTTCTCTAAAACGCTTCCCGAACTGCGCGTTTGACCGTTTGCCATGATCACTAAACTCAGCGATGTAATCATGAAGAGCCCAGCCGCGATCGTCGTCGCTTTAGACAAAACCGTCGCTGTGCCACGGGGACCAAATACCGTTTGTGACCCCATGCCGCCGAACGCACCCGCCAGGTCAGCCGCCTTTCCGCTTTGCAGCAAAACGACGAGGATCAAAATTAAGCACACGATCACGTGAACCGTAGTAACGGCGATAAGAAGCCACGACATGACATTATGAGTATAGCAACCCGTTCAACACATCCCTCTGAATGGAAAGATATGCCTAACTCTCTCGAACTGAGCCAATTGCGCGAAGATTACCGGCTTGCGGTTCTCGATGAGTCGCTTTGCGCTTCGAACCCAATTCGTCAATTCGAGCGGTGGTTCCAAGATGCCAAAACCGCCGCCCTCAAAGAGCCGAATGCCATGACGCTCGCCACGGTTAACGCCCTCGGCAAACCTTCCGCACGCATCGTCTTGCTTAAAGGAATCGAGAGCGATCGCTTCATCTTCTATACAAACTACGAAAGCCGCAAAGGCCAAGAACTGGCTTACAATCCAAATTGCGCGCTAACCTTCTATTGGGCCGAACTGGAACGCCAAGTCCGGGTGGAAGGCGTGGTAGAGAAGGTCTCGAAACAAACCTCCGAAGAATACTTCAAAGGACGTCCCAAAGGCAGTCGCATCGGCGCTGTCGTTTCTAACCAAAGCGCCGAACTCCCTTCGCGCGCGCCACTAGAGACGCGTCTGGCAGAACTCGAACGTGCCTTTGCGAATACGGACGAGGTGCCCATGCCCGAATCCTGGGGCGGTTACTACGTTAAACCAAACATGCTCGAATTTTGGCAAGGCCGCACGAATCGGCTTCATGACCGCATTGTCTACCGCCTCAACCCGGCCGGCACATGGCGTATGGGTCGTCTCTCCCCATAGCTCAGTTAAAAGAGCGTGGGTCGATTCGAATTGGCCATCGCTCTAAAACCGGCATGGCCCTGTTGGATTGATCCCCAGAATTGTTCGCTGGCAAAACACGGTCAGGATTCGCCGGATCGCGCGCTCGTTACCGCAATCCTCTAACTTAGTGTCTCGGCGAAATAGGCGGGGCTATTTAATCCCACCGGCGCGAACCCACCTAACGTTGATCAACAAGGCTACTTAAAACTAAAACCAAACACCCAACAGGCAGAACCTCCCCTACTTTTCGCGGCACTCAGGGACATGGCCGATTTCTTTGTGCTTCGCCGCTACCGCCCTCTGGGATTGGAGCCGAAACAGCGCGGCTAATCTGGAGCGGTTTGCCCGGGCCTCGGGAGGTGCGAGTGATGGACGCTGTTCGCCAAGACCGGCGAGCGTTACTATCCATCCTGGCGGCTGCGGGTCTTAGCACCTTTTGTTCGGTTTCACGCCTGCACTTGGAACCGTTTGCGCGGATCTCGTTGACCCACTCAAAGGGAAAGCGGGTACGCAGTCTCGTCTGCGAGGTTTGTTGGGCCGCAACCTGTTGGTGACCGGTGAGGTCGCATTGTCACCTACGCTTTTGATCTCTCTGCTGTGTTGTTGGATGGATTCGCCGGAGTATACGATTATTTTAGATCGGATCAAAGGCGCGAAAGAGTAGGCGGAATAGCACGGGCTCCCTTATCCGGTCGGCTGGGGGGCAAGTTTTTGAACGTTCGGATTATCGGCGCCCAGCCAATCCGGATGGTGAGCCGTGCCATCGAAATGCGAGGATACTTTGAATAACTCATACTGCCCGGCCGAGGCCACTTCTTGGGTCGTCCTTAACAAGTTCGAAAACTGCTGCTCATCCAACGCTTTAAAAGTTTTGGCCGCTTGGAAGGCTTGATTCAAAATTTCAGGTTTATCGATTCCGGTGATGACCACGTTGGTGGGCAGGTTGAGGGCATAATGCAAACAATCAATCGGATTCCGGATAGCACCGCTCTTCAGAATAATGCCATCGCCCCCGCAAAACGGTTTCATGGTTTGAATCGCAATATTCTGTTCAACCAGTTTGGGCATGACGAGCTGCGCGAAACTACGGAAATGAGCGTCCATCAAGTTCGATGGCATCAGAACGGCATCGAATTTAAAGCCGTGCTTAGCCGCGACTTCAAGCATGTATAAGTGAACGTGTGGATCTTTGTGACCCGTAAAGCCAATAAAGCGAATCTTGCCGGCCTTTTTTGCCTCCAGTGCCGCTTCTAATGCGCCGCCTTCCCGAAAGATTCGATCAGGGTCATCGAAGCGAAGAATTTCGTGAAATTGCAGAAGGTCGATGCGATCCGTTCGCAGACGAGTGAGCGAGTCATTGATTTGATCGGAGGCATTTTCCTTGTTCCGTCCATCGATCTTAGTCATGAGAAAAACTTTTTGCCGGTAACCACTCTCGGATAGAGCGCTTCCCATCCATGCTTCGCTGCGGCCCTCGTTGTAGTCCCAGCAGTTGTCCATGAAATTGATTCCCCGGTCGATTGCCTGATGGATGAGCTTGGTAGCGTCGGCCTGCGTCATCGAAGGCTTCGCCAAGTGTGAGCCTCCCATTCCAATGGCCGAGACCGTCTCACCTGTGCTACCGAATTTGCGATAGAGCATCTCACCGCGCAGTTCCCCTGGATGCTTCACTCGCGGAATTTGCCGCGCCACGCTGCTAGGGGATGCGACTGCGGGTGTAGCTTCCTGCTGCGCTTCTATCCATGGAGAGATTGCGGCACTTACTAAAGCGCCTCTTACAAACCGTCTTCTGTCCAAGTTATGTCTTCCTCTTGAGCTGACAGACAAGCGCCAGTTAGTCGACGTTTCAACGAGGTTTTACGAAGTAGTATTTGTACGCACTGAGCGCACCCTTTCCACGGTTCATCGTAAGACTGGTGTGTCGCACGACGCACTGCTCCCAACCTGACTCACGTAGCCAGCAGAAGAGGTAGCGGTTTGGCCGATAACATGTTGAAAAAACGACAAAGCGAATCTCGCGGCTTGGGTCACGCATGCGCAGTCGCTCAAACCGGGAGCGGAGATGCCTAATGTTACGCAATTTTCTGCAGCGGATTTGCAAGACTTTATCGAGGAGAAACATATGATCACTCTTGCGGATGCGCGCCGTGTCATAGCGGCCGCTCAAAAGAAAACCGAACAAATTGGCCAGCCGTCGAACGTCGCCGCCGTCGATTCAGGCGTTCAACCTTGTCGCCCACATGCGCATGGATAAGGCTTGGTTGGGAAGCATCGACATTGCGATCAATAAAGCGTAGACTGCGCGCGCGTTCGATATCTCCACCAAGGAACTGGCGGAAAACAGTCAATCGGGCGGCCAGTTTCTTGGTCTCTCCACACTTCCAATGGTGGCCGTGTCATGATTTTTGCAGGCGGGATTCCGCTCAAGCGAGGCAAAGAGATCGTCGGTGGCATCGGTGTCAGTGGCGGCACTGGAAAGCAGGACCAAACCGTGGCCGAAGCTGGAGCAGAGGCGTTCTGAACTGTTCCATTGTGCACCGTCTTAGCGGATGCTTACCCATTCGCGATCAATTTCGACAGCCACCGATCGCTGCAGCATCTCTATCGAAATCACTAACACGAAATCGGATTTTTTCTTAACCAAGATTCCGTCTATTCCCGTAAGAGCGCCACGCAAAACCCGAACCTTTTGACCCTCTCGGATAAACGGGCAAGGTTCCGTTGCCAAGTTGGAACGCAGAACGGTTTGAACTGCGCGGATCTCTATTTCATCGATGGGCGCTGGTTCCATCCCGCAAGAAATGATGCTGATAACTCCATGAGTGGTCAGAATCGGCATTCGATTGAGTGGATCGAACCGGCAAAAAACATAGCCTCTGAACAGTGGCTGGTCGGCAATCACAACTCGGTCCGACCAGCGGCGGCGCGTCCGAAAGGTGGGCAGGTACGGTTTGAATCCTTTGTGGGTCAGCGAAACAGCTGCCAAATTCTCCAAATTAGAACGCGTCCGTAAGGCAAACCACGGGTAGCGAGGCGCCGCGTCTTGGGGAGTCGCAGAATCTGGGTCCGCGTCGGCTGAAATGATGTTGTCGGTGCTTCCAAGTTGCAAGTTGGACACCCCTCCTGAAAGTGTGAATTCGCAGGGCGGTAAACGTGGCCCAAGAAGACTGAAAAGCGCGTGACTCCAAATGTAGCGGATTTCAATCGCTCCGCGCGTCACCCAAATGGGGAATGAGACACGAATGCGGTCTAGTACCGACGGCGGGCAACGCTTTTATAACCCCCTTACTTCGGCAGCTGGTCTATAGGTGTCCGCCAGACCTTCAGCGTAAGATGTAAAAGCCTACTCATGTCAGATCTCGCCTTTCTTTTTCCGGGACAAGGATCCCAGTTTGCGGGTATGGGCCAACGCCTCGCGGCGCAATTTTCAACTGCTCGGCAAGTCTTTGCGGAAGCGGACAGCATTCTGGGCTTTGCACTTTCAAAACTGTGCTTTGAAGGTCCAGAGGATGACCTGAAGAAAACAGCCAACACTCAGCCGGCCATTCTGACCACCTCCGTTGCCGCCTTTCGTGTGCTTGAAGAGATGGGCCACTCTCCGTCGATAGTGGCGGGACATAGTTTGGGTGAATATTCGGCGCTGGTGGCGAATGGCTGTCTGCACTTTACCGACGCTCTTCGTCTCGTACGGGCCCGTGGCCAGTTAATGCAAGACGCAGTACCGGACGGAATTGGCGCCATGGCTGCGCTTCTAAAGCTGCCGGAAGACAAACTCGATCAGATTCTTCAAGACGCAGCTCAAGGAGAGATTGTCACCGCGGCGAACTTCAACTCGCCAGATCAGATCGTGATTGCGGGCCACGCCAGGGCGGTCGAACGTGCCATGCAACTCGCCAAAGAAGCGGGCGCCAAAGAACCGTGCTGTTGCCCGTGAGTGCGCCCTTTCACTGCCCGCTCATGAAACCCGCGCAGGCGAAACTGAAACCGGCTCTCGATGCAACAGCCTTCCATCCTATGTTGTTTCCGCTCATCAACAACTGGCAAGCCAAGGTTGTGGAGGCTCCGGCTGCCGCACGGCACGGCCTTATCGAACAAATTCCGAGTCCTGTTCGCTGGACCGAATCTGTGCGCGAACTCAGCCGGCGCGGCATTAAACGTTTTGTTGAAGTCGGTCCGGGGAGTGTACTGATCGGTTTATGCCGCAGTATCGATCCGACCATGCGCGGCTTTAAATTTGGCGAACCGGCCGACCTGGACGCTCTTGCTGCCGTCTCGGCAAAGGCTGAGCCTCGGGTGGGTGTTATTTGAAAGCGATTTGGTCACGTCGATCAAATTGAGAAATAGCAGCCGGTCCGTTTAATCGCACAACCTTAGCGGTGGAATGGAAAACAAATCGGAATTCGACCCTCGCCGTGACTGCATCGTCGTGGAATTCCGCAGAAGGTGTGCGCAATCGGACGCTTATTTTTTTGAGATCAAGTAAATTTTTCGAGAAAACGCAACGCCAATGTGCGAAATGGCCGGCTTGCCTCTTTCCGTGTTAACGTGGTCGCTTCTAACAAGAGCGAAGGTTTGGCCCTGTCGAGGAATTCTGCCATCAAATCCAGCGCTGGAACGAACCTTGGATTCGCGAATAAACCCTTTACATTGAATGCCGTGCCGTGATGAACTGGGTGCAGGCCCACGATCGGAAGGGCTAAATCGCGTCCTCGGTGGAAGCAGTTTCGCGAATGATTTGCCCGGGTTGCCATATCCTAAGAGAGCGATCTTCAAGGCACCAGGTTAACGATAGCCCTAAAGGGATATTCTGTGCTTGACAGGTAGGGCTATGTTCGTCAGACTTAAAGGTTTAAAATGCTTGATTCTTTGCTTTTGCCCAGCCAAAGAAAAGAGCCAAAGATTTTAACAGGTTTTTGGGGGATTGTTTAGTGAAGTCTTTCTTGCTCCTTTGCCTCGCGGCGGTAAGTCTCGCCGCTCAGGATGCTGACTCCGACAGCGGCAGCGTCACGAGGCGCATCACTGCTGCCAGCCAGTTTTTCGATCATGACTTCGTGAATGTTTACGTTTACGGTAACGGAGTTTTTGACTCGCGCGTACCCGTTTACAATTCCGCCAACCAGCAGACCTTTGGCAGCGGGTTGGGCTGGGAAGCGGGCGGCGGAGTGACTTTGTCCCATACGTTTCACGACGGTGGAATCACGCTAAACTATCGCGGCGCCTATCGCGATTACCAAAGCGCGGGCTTCAGCGGCGGACAGCAGCAAAGCTTGTCACTCGGCTATAACAAAAGACTGAATCGACATTGGACATTTGGTATCGACGTTTCCGGTGCGATCTTATCCTACGGCTCAACCTTCTATTCCGCTTCCTCGGTGGCATCGAGCACAGTCGGTAACGGCTTAAGCACACAAACGCGTTTTGTCGACGGCAGTCTCAACCTAACTTATGCTCAAACGCGCCGACTCAGCTATGTCTTCACCGGCAATTATTTTTTCAGCGACTACAATTACAAAAATGCGATCGGCACTCGTGGAGTCGGAGGGGCTGCGTCGGTCCTTTACCGTCTAACTGCGCGGACCACGGTAGGGGCTAGCTACTCCCGTACCTACTTCTCCTATAGTCAACATGCGGGAACTTCCACCATTGACGGCGAGTCCCTGACTTTGTCCCATCAGTTCCCGCAACACTGGCAGATCGACCTTTCCGGTGGCGTAAACCGCAGTC
This sequence comes from Bryobacterales bacterium, assembly GCA_963749105.1. Lineage (GTDB taxonomy): Bacteria > Acidobacteriota > Terriglobia > Bryobacterales > Bryobacteraceae > Bog-105. The sequence continues at coordinate 149,733 of CAVVLT010000022.1, forward strand.
ATAGCGCTGGAACTATTTCAATTCCAGTGCTGCTAAATCTGAATGGCCAGCCTGTCGTCGGATATTACACAGGTCCATATAGTAGGACCGTATACAGCCCGGCTTTCCAAGGAGTACTAACGCATTCCTTCCGTCATTCGTCTCTGTCTGCTGCAGGAGGGCAAAGCATTCTCGCTGGAAACGGCCTTTACCTGACATCTCGCAATCAGTTCGGGAACGTTTCTTTCTCGTACTCGAACGCGCCATACAAATCTCAGCTTCGGCGGCAACTACACCCGTCTTCAGAGCGTCTCGAACACGGTCTCGCAAGCATATTCTTACTCCGGCGCAAGTGCGGCTTACGGAGTGAATTTGGTTCGCTATATTAGCGCGAACTTCCGCTACGATCTGATCCACTACGATGGCCTCTTTGCTTACAGCAGTATCACAGAACACAGAGTTTCTTTCGGTCTGTCTCTGAGCAGCAAGAGTGTCCCGCTAACGCTGTTTTAGCGTTTGCTACTGCATCCGGCTGCCACTCAACATGTGCTGTAGCCGGTCGGCAAAGTTCTCGCCAGATTCCGTCTCGAGTTTCCGTTTTGCTACTGGCAGTACGGAATCCAATTCGTGAACCAGCCGCAACATACTCTTGATGTTCGACTCAGTCATACGACTGCTGCCTAAAATCTCGGGCATGGGCAGGTAATGGCTATCTACTCCAAAATCGATCCGCAGATCTTCCTGCTCACCCACTTCGCGCTCGGTACCGTTGTCGAACTCCGGCCCGAAACAGGCCAATTCGACTCGTGCTGGTGCCAGTTTCCAATCCCTGTCGAACTGCCAAAGGTCCCACCAACTCTCCACGCTATAGGCGATATCATCGCCGTGGAAATCAGCTATGACCGCCAGCACTTCGTTGACATCAATCGGCCCGTTCATCGGGTTTTCCAAAAGGGGCGGTTCGGTGGCCGAGACTGCCTGTACGCTGACCGTGCTTTGTCCCTGCTCTGTACGCTGCGAAAAGGGAAATAGCCGGAGCAGCTTTTCAAAATATTTGAGTCGATTCGCTTGGCTCCCACGTTCCAACCAAATAGACAAAGAAAGTTGATCAGTCACTCTTTAATTATCAAATAGTTAAGTGAAGCCGTCCAGGGCTGCTGACAAGGCTCGAACAAAGTGTTGGCGTCGAGGCCAAAGCTTTAGTACATCAGTTCGCCCGCGCTATGGTGAACCTGGATACAAGTTGACGGAGCCGCGATGCCTCATCCGCCAACCTGGCTGCGGTTCTCAACATTTCCTCGTTTTGTACGCAATTTGATTGCATAGCTTGATCGATCTGAACCATTGCGGAACTCACTTGTTGAAGACCCGTGAGCTGTTCTTGCGAAGCCATCGCTATTTCGCTGACGGCGGTACTGACGTGCTTTATGGAAGTAACGGTCTCGCGCAAGGTCGCGCCGGAATCGTTGACTAACTGCGATCCATTTTCAACTTTAGCTAAAGAATTTGTTACCAGCGCACCAATGTTTCGGGCTGATTTTGTACTGCTCAACGCCAGGCTTCGAATCTCGCTGGAGACCACGCCAAAGCCACGTCCATGTTCGCCCGCGCTCGCTGCTTCGATTGCGGCGTTAACTGCCAGTAAATTTGTTTTGAATGCCATTTCATCAATCGTCGTCACAATCGTCCCGATCTTGGCTGACGCTGCATTGATCTCTGTCATGGCGGCAATAGCGGCGGAAATTTGTCGATTGCCTTCTTCCGCGCCTTGACGGCATGCTGCGGCCACTTCGCTGGCGCGGTTCGCATGGGTCGAATTATTCTGCACCGTGGTTGTCAACTGCAAAAGGCTGGCCGAAGTCTGTTCCAATCCGGCGGACTGCTTTTCGGCTCCAACGCTCATCTTTTGCGTGGCGCTTGCCAGTTCTTGCGATGCGGCTCCGACGCTGTTCGAGGCTTCTGCAACTTGTGCGATGGTCTCGGATATGCCGGCGACAGCTCTGTTCAACGCGGCTGCCATCTGGCCAATCTCGTCCTTTGAATCTACCGCCAGAGTCTTCGTAAAGTTACCATGCGCGACTTCATTGAGAACCGCGACTGTTTTCTTAAGAGGAGCAGAGAAAACACGTGCCATCCAAAGACTGAGCGCCACGCCCAAAGCAATGCTGGCGGCAAGCAGGCCGACAGTCGCGCTCCTTGCAGCAGTGTAAGACTCTTGATTTTGCGACATATTACTGCTGGCCGCATCGCTTTGTGAAGCCGAAGCTAGCCGAACTGCCTGATTCAGTCGTTTAATGATGGCCGCATTACCCTCAAGCGCCGCTTTGGCTGCCGCCGTGTCGCCCGTTAGAGCTGCCGCGAAAACTTTGCGGGTCTTCTGTTCATACTCCGGAAGTAGTTTGCCGATGATTGCCAATTGAATCTTCGTCTCCGGTACGTTCGCGATGGCTTCCGCTTTCGCCAAATTATCTTGCATCAACGTCAGTAGCGCACTCAGATCTTTTTCTTCTTTGTCGATCCCCGCGTTGTTCCCAATCTTCAGAATCGCGTTGCGTGAACTTCGCGCCGCGTCCATTTTGGCCACCTCGATGTTCTTTATTAGCAGCATCCCGACGAAATAACGCGAATACATCGTCTCCAAACGCCCGTTCATCTCCTTCATCGTGAGCAGTCCATGAATTCCGATTGCCGCGGCAAACGCTAAAAGAATGCTCGAGCTCAGGATTAGTTTTAGAGAGGCGTTCAGATTTCGAAACCAAGTCATGCGATTTTCTCCACACCTTCCTCGCGCCCAGGGGCTGCGGTAAGGAGGACTTCGGGTGCTTTAATTCGCATAATTAATCTCTACAAGCCAAGACGCGCTTGACTTTTCTATTGAGCCAATCGACCGTTGCGAACCAAACCGTTAGCGCGTTTATTCTTTACGCCGAATTTCTACTCCCGGTCTGAACAATTCAAGCGCAAAACGCCTAAAGATTGGAGATAGTCGCCGTGCTGCCGTCCAACCTTTGTATATCCACGCTGAATTTTTCGTTATAGCTTCTACCGCTATCCTCCAACAGGCTCAGGGCAACCGCCTCTCCTAACTGCAGCGAGGTATCCGTGTCGCTCCGCCAATGAATTCCGGCATGGATACCATGACCAAAGCTAATATTCCTAGCCAGTTTGTTAAGCTCTCCATTCACCGTCAACTCGCCCGCATCGTTGCCGGTATAAGGTATTGTCGACGATCCATCGCGAGTCGGCTGCACCGGCGTCGGAATGACAAAAGCGCCGTCGAAGAAGAACTTGAGAACGGTAATACAAGCACCAGCAACCGCACCGTGGCCAGTGGGATAAGCCGGATGCGTAGGCGACCCCTCCGGAAAAGCCTGCGATAAGAAATGGCTGGCGTTTTTCGTAAAGCTCGCTCGCACAGCCGTCGAATGCAGCACTGTTCCGCTGAGCCTTCCTTCCACCGACCCGGCTTGCGGATTATTTTGCAGATAAACTAAAGCGCCACCCGATTCAGGACGATGGCGCAGATGAACAAACCATTTTTGATACCAAACCGCTTTTAGCGCTGCGGACGATGCAGCGCCAAGCATCGCCGCAATATCCGGCTGTCCAAAGGTTCCGAAGCCGTTTTGTGTCTTATCACCGTTATAGGGATTACCCGGGTTTAAAGGGACAGACCCGCCGCCGTTCAACGAATTCAGCACTAGATACGCCATTAAATATGCCTCATAAAGGACATCAACATGCGTATAAGCTGCCAACCCACGTCCATCATGCATATACACGGGAGGCTGAATTTGCAATGCCAAACCAGTCGCAATGCCATTCTGGACCCCCTGAAAGGTTGTGGGGTCAAGCATGAAGTCCACGTTCGGCGCGGCCGTCGTGTATTTCTGAACAACTGGCAGAGCGCCGAAGCTGGTGTCTTGCAGCAGGAACTGGGAAAGATAAGGGCCCACCGTCTCGCCGGCAAAGTCGCCGTGAAACAACAGATCCGTCGTCACCTTCCCATCCCTCCGAGGACCCCTGTACGCAGCCAGCGCTGAAAGTTCGTTAGCAGCCGTGATCGCAAAGTCGTTCGCCGCGTAGTCGTTAAACGCCACATCGCGCAGCAAAGACGCCCAATACAGTTCCACCAACTCTGTGGCGTAAAGCTCGCTTTCTAAGGCTGGCGCCGGCGCCACATAGAATTGGCTGCTATCTTTGCACTCAAACAGATAGGCCAACCCGCCCTGCGGCCCATTCAAAGTTCGCGGTCCACCTAAAATAATGTTGTCGAAATCTGCCGGCTTGCCGCTGTCGAGAGCTTTCTTGAAAGTTGCATAAGCACCTGGGTTGACGCGGCCAATTGTGTCCTGCAAAACGGCCTTAGTATAAGTTCCACACTTGTCCGCGTAGCGGGCTTCGTCGCCGTTGTCAATCCGCTGGGCAGCGGGAATCGACGCATCTTCCTCAGCCGTCCCAATTCGTAAGTCCAAGCTCTTCTGAACTCGATCATGGGTAGCCGGCGTCGAACGCAGATGGTGGCTAACGGGCGCGCTATGCGGGGTGCTCATACTGTTCTCCTTCAATAGGTTTAAAAGGTATCATCGCAGAGAAAGCTTACACTATTTCCTGTGAATTCGTTTCCTCAATTTGATTTGTCAGGCAAGGTTGCGTTAGTAACCGGAGCCGCCCGCGGTCTGGGACGCGCCATCTCTCTTGCCTTGGCGCACGCCGGTGCGGATGTCGCCTTAGGATTGCGCGATCGCCACGCCGACGCCGGGCTTTCTGCCGAAATAGAGGCGTTGGGGCGTCGCGCTCTGCCCTTGCAAATGGATGTAACTCATTTGGACCAAGTCTCACGCGCGGTTTCCGATACCGCTACCCATTTCGGCCGGCTCGACATTCTCGTCAACAATGCCGGCATCGCTCCTGGCAATCTGGCGGAAAATGTAAGCGAAGCAGACTTCGACCATACGCTTGCCGTCAATCTGAAGGGTACGTTCTTCGCCAGCCAAGCCGCCGGACGCGTCATGATCGCCCAAAAAAGTGGCTGCATCATCAACCTAAGTTCCCAGGCGGGGTTTGTGGCTCTTCCCGGCGAGTCCATCTATTGCATGACCAAAGCCGCGCTTGTCCACCTCACTAAGTGTCTGGCCGTCGAATGGGGCAAGTACGGGATCGTGGTCAACGCCGTCGCGCCCACCTTCATCCACACACCTGGCACCGAGGAATGTCTCGCCGATCCGGCGTTCCATGCCGACGTCGTCGAACGTATCGCTGGCTTGCATCGCATCGGCGACCCCATGGACGTTGCCGGAGCTGTGGTATTTCTTGCCTCGCCCGCCGCGTCGCTCATCACCGGCCACACGCTCGTCGTCGATGGCGGTTGGACAGCTCGTTAAACGCCAAAACAGATTTTGGCCAGAATGATTTATTGCGATAATAGCAACAGTGCTCACCGATCTAGTGCAGATCAAGCGTTTTGGCGAAAAGCAGCGCGACGATAACCAGAAATTCCGTGCCTGGCTCAAACGCCACAACTTCGTCGAGCGCCGCCTCAAAGCAATTGCCCAGGATGTCGAAGAAAAAATTGATTGCACCGCCTGCGCCAACTGCTGCCGTGTTGCTACCACGCAAGTCACCGAGCGCGATTCCGAACAGCTCGCCAAATTCCTGCGCATCAAGCTGGCCGTGTTCTTGCGCGACTACACAGTCGAAACCGAAGACGAAGGCCGCATCCTCAAACGCGATGAGAATGGCTGCGTTTTCCTGAGCGGCAATCTCTGCACCGTATACGAAGCCCGTCCCAACACTTGCGAGTTGTTTCCCCACCTTGTTAAAGGCAACGGCTCTTTGCTAAGCCGCCTTTGGCATATGCCCGATCGCGCCGTCTATTGCCCCATCGTTTACAACACGCTCGAAGAATGGAAAGTGGAAACCGGGTTCAAGAAATGAGTATCCTGGCTCTCATCCTCGCCATCGGCCTGTTATCCGCCGTCGGTTTTGCTGCCTATCAACTCTCCGAAGCTCGCCGCTGGCGCCAATCTGCCGCCGAAGCTCGCGCCCAAGCGGATCAGCGAGCGACTGCCCTCGAACAAGCGCGCCACTTAGTCGTGCAAAAAGATTCCGAAGCCAGTAAGCACCGCGAAATCGCCGAGTCCCAACTTCGTCTACTCACCCAAACGCACCAGCAAATCGAAGAACGCTTCCGCGCCCTCGCCTCCGATGCACTTCAAAACAACAGCCAGCTTTTCCTTGACCGCAGCCGCGACCAACTCCAACACCTGGTCGAGCCCGTCAACCAATCCTTGCGCCGTTTTGAAGAACAAGTGCAAGCCATCGAACGCACACGCGCCGGCGCCTATTCCGAAATCACTGCGCAAGTGAACGCCCTGACTCAACTGCAAGAGCGCGTCCGCCAATCTACCGACCAACTCAAGACTGCCTTGCGTTCGCCTATTCAGCGCGGCCGTTGGGGCGAAATCCAACTCCGTCGTGTCGTCGAAATGGCCGGCATGCTCGAGCACTGTGACTTCTCCGAACAGAAAACCCTCTTCGGCGAAACCAATCAGCGGCCCGATCTTATCGTCCGCCTACCCAATCAGTGCATGGTTGTGGTCGACGCCAAAGTCTCGCTCGAAGCCTATCTCCGCGCGATCGAAGCCGAACACGAACCCGACCGTCTCCGTCACCTCAAAGATCACGCCAGCCAGGTTAGAACGCATATCCGAGCCCTCGGCGAAAAGTCATATTGGGAGCGTCTCCCCGGCTCACCCGAATTCGTCGTCGCCTTCCTGCCGCTTGAATCTCTTTTCAGCGCCGCCCTCGAACACGACCCAACTCTCCTCGATTACGGCATGGAACGCCGCGTCGTCATCGCCACTCCTGTAACGCTGATAACGCTGCTTCTCACGGTCGCCCACGGCTGGCGTCAGCAAATGGTGATGGAAAACCTCGACAAAATCCGCGACACCGGCCAGGAACTCTACACCCGCCTGCTCACCATGAGCCAGCATTTCTCCAAACTCGGCGACGCCATCGCGAAAACCGTTGACACATACAACAGCACGGTTGGCTCGCTCGAAAAGAACGTCCTCACCTCCGCCCGTAAATTCAAGGATCTTCGCCCCGCCAACTCCGGACAACTCCAAGAGATCGCCATGATCGACCACACCCCGCGTGGTCTTGATGTGGGCAAATGGCCACTCCTCGAAGCCGCTAACAAGCCCTAACTACCATTTATATTTAGCGATCCTCGATTCTCTTTCGAACGCTTACGCGACCACGAAACTGCCCAGCAAATGAGCCCCACGAATAAGATAAGAGCGAGAACCACCTCCCACCCGTGAAACTCGGGCTTATGAACAGCGAGATCAAAGTTAATTCCATCAGAAGCTTGCACTAGCGGTTCCTCTCCACCCTCTTCATCCTCACCTCCGATAGCACCATCATCCTTCCCCCAATCATCTCGCCTATCGCCGGCATCGCCCTCTCGATCACCTCTGCCTTATCCACCGCTAGCAACACAACCGGCTGATCCTTCCCCATCAACCGCGCCTTGTGCATCTCCGCTGTCGGCCCAAACCCTTCCAGCCCGCGAAACACCGTCACTCCCGATACGCCCAACTCCCTGCACTTCTCCACCAATGCCTCAAACAAAGGTCGTCCTTCATAACGGTCGCTCTCCGCCATGTGCAACTCCAACAACCGCCCGGTCATCACCGCGCCAGCCTTACTACTTCCACGTCCGAAACAGCAATCAACCCATCCCCCATCATCTCTTCCACCACCGCCGCCGCCTCCGCAATCTTCGCCGCCGAATCCACCACCGCCACCATCACCGGCAAGTCTTCCGAAATATGCAGGAACCGCTCTTTGTGCGTTGACCCCTTCGCCCCATATCCCAAGATCCCGCGATACACCGTCGCCCCCGCCACGTCCATCATCCGCAGCCTCTTCACGATCGCGTCATACAGCGGCTCACCATGCCATTTATCATGCTCACCGAAGAATACCCTCATCATCTGCGCCTTCTCCCGGCGCCGTTCTAACGGGACAGCCGCAGCCTCTTCCGCCACGGCCTTACTTTGATTCACATCTTTCACCACGGTGGTGTCCTGCACCTCAACTAACCCGTCCACCACCATCTCGTAGAGTGTCGGCAGAACTTCTTCCACTCGCGCCGCCGTCTCCACAAACTCAATCCGATATGCAAATTCCGCCGTCTCCGCTGAATCCGCGCGATGCACCACTTGCCGGTCTCCAAAACTCATCTGCGTCCGCGTGACCGACGCCCCCGCCACCTTCTTATGGCGTAAATAATCGAACACCGCCAGCCACAACTTCTCTCGATGATGCGGCTGCCGCGTGTTCTCATTCACCCAAACCGTAACCTTTTTAGCTGGTCCTTTCTCAAGCATTTCGTCCCACCACCCACGCCCCCAACCAGACCGCCGCATATCCCAGCGCCACGCTTCCAACCACATTCAGCAACGCCATCCCCGCGCCACCCCTCCGCATCGCTTGCAGCGTTTCATACTCAAAGCTCGAAAACGTCGTGTATCCTCCCAACACCCCCGTTACCAAAAACAGCCGCCAGTTCGGATGCACCTGCCACCGCTCCGTCAACAACGTCATCAGTAACCCAATCAGAAACGACCCCGTTATATTGATCACCACCGTCCCTAACGGAAACGCGCCTCCATACCTCTGCATAATCGCCGTCCCTGCCACAAACCGCGCCAGTCCACCCAGCCCTGCGCCCAGCATCACTGCTAAATAGCGATCCATCAACATAAGGATATAGAACGTCCGGCCCAGTGATTTGTGAGGTTTCAGTGAGCGTGCGTGACGAATGGCCTCGAAGCTTGGTAGCGTCAACAGAAGGCGGGAGGCCGGAGCAATGCGCAAGTAACCCATGACGGCAGCTTCGACAATGTGGAAGAGCTGAGAAAGCGCTTTGAAGAGTTTCGGAGCCAGCAGCAAAAGCGGACGCGATTCCCAGAAGAGCTATGGCGGGCTGCTGCGGAGGTCGCGGGGCGGGGCGGCACAAATCTTGCTTGTCGGTGGTTGCGGTTGGACGCAAAAGCCTGAAGACGTGGATGGGCAAAGGAGTCAGTGAACCGAAGCGGCAGTACACGAGAAGAAAAGGTTCGGCAGTTGCGCCGCCGGCCGCTTTCCTGGAACTGCTGACGCCTGCTTCTCGCACACGGCGGCAAGCTCCGCTTGGAGCTGAAAGGCATCGCCACCAGCGAGATGGCCCAACTGATTCATAGCTTCGCAGGCCAGTAGGCTGGTGCAGATCACGCCGCAGATGCGTATCCTGGTCGCACTGGAGGCTGTAGATGGAAGAAAAGGGGTGGTCGGATGAGCGCCGCTGTGTCGGGAGAAACTGGCCAGCGATCCGTTTTCTGCTGCGTGTTCACCTTTCGCAGCTGGTCCAGAAGCGTCTCTCCAAAGGACGGTTTCGGCGGTGGCCGAGCGGCGACGGACCAGCGCCATCGGTGGAAGCTTATCAGGCACAGTTGTTGCTGGCCGCCGGCGATCCGGACAGCAAAGCCGCCCCGATGTGGCGAGTGAGCTGATCTTAGCCACGAAAAGAAAAGTGCAGCAAGGGGGCTTAGGTTCAAAAAGATTTTCTGTCACACTGCTGCTGTGGCGGCAGAATGGCGCTATCGAGGACGTGAGATTCGGCCGCCCAGTCATTACTAACGTGATGGCCGTCTCGGGAATGCCGCGATCAATTAAGCACCCACAAGCTACGGCCTATTTCGGTCGTCACTGCAATCCGCGTACAATAAGGCTATGCTCCTTTTGTCTCGGCGCGCGTGGATTTTCGCGTCTTTTTTCTTTGTAATTTCCGGATTACTGCTGGCACAGGACTGGAAAACCGCGACCACATTGCCGGGCGTCGATTTGAACGGTCTCAGTGTTAAACAGAAAGCCGCGGCGTTGAAAATCCTGCGCGAAAGTGCCTGCTCATGCGGTTGTGGCAGAACCATGGCGCAGTGCCGGGTTGAGGATCCTGCCTGCTCGTACAGCGTTGGCCTCTCAGCTATTGTGGTCCAGGCCATCAAGGATGGTAAAACGCCCGAACAGGCTCTCGAAGCGGCCAACACCTCACACTACGGCGCCAGTCACGCCAACCAGATCCTCGAAGCGCCAGTGAAAGTTCCGGTCGCTGGGGCGCCTGTCACTGGGCCGTCCGATGCGGCTGTCACGATTATCGAGTTTTCAGACTTTCAATGTCCTTACTGCATTCAAGCAGTGCCGGAAATCGATGCATTGCTGAAGCTTTACCCCAAGCAACTGAAGCTGATCTTTAAACAATTCCCGCTGGAGATTCACTCCGATGCCTACCGTGCCGCCAGCGCCGCCTTAGCCGCCCAAAGGCAGGGTAAGTTCTGGGAAATGCACTACGCTTTGTTCGAGCATCACGACGATCTTTCCCTTGCGTCTATCCTCAAGATCTCGCAAGACCTGAAGCTCGACTCTGCGCGGCTGCAAAAAGATATGGATTCAAAGGATGTCCATGACATGATCGCCAAAGATTTAAGGGATGGCGAGACTGCGGGAGTCGAGGGTACGCCCACCATCTTTATCAACGGCCAGCGCTACAACGGGCAAATTCAATTGGTCAGCTTGCGCGATTTGATTGGCGCGGAGATCAAAAAGAACGGCAAACAGGAAACCGCCAGTCGCTAGTTCTTGGCGTCCAATTCCTTGGTTAGTTCGAGCACCACGTCGCCCACAATTTGCAGGCTTTGCGCGCTCAGACGATCCATCGTGTCTTTTGCCGTATGCCAATAAGCCTGATTTGGCCCATAATCGAAATCAATCAAATCTAAAACGTTCACTCCTACCTCGGCGAAAGGCCGGTGGTCGTCGTCAATCGCACCCGCATCTTGCCGAAAATATTTGGCGTAACCCAATTTAGCCGCGGCCCGCTGCACCAGGTCCCGCAAACCGGCCGAGGAATTGGCGTCGTTCAGAATATCCAAATCTTTATCGCCTATCATGTCTACGTTAATGAGAGCTATCAGACGGCTCAGAGTGCCATCGGCGAGCCACTTGGCCGCGAGATGCCGGCTACCGTAGCAACTGTCGGTATCGCTCCACTCATTCACAGCTTCCTCGCCGTCAAAGAAAACGATGTAAATGTCGTCCCGATGCTTCATCTTAGAGACGGCGCGTGCAAACTCCAGGAGAAACCCGGTAGATGAACCGGCATCGTTCGCACCCACGAAACGCACTCCCGCGATTTTCTTGGTATCGAAGTGCCCGCTGAAAGCTAAGGCTTTTCCGGATGTACCCGGGAATTTCCCGACCACATTCGTCATTGGCACCGGGCCGCTCGGCGTTCTTCCTGAAAACGAGTCGAGCGACACTTGGGCGCCTGTTTGTTTCATTTCCGCAGCAATCCAGTCGCGCAGCTTTTCGTTCGCGATTGACCCGGATGGCCGTTCTCCAAAACTGACCGCATGCCGAGTGTAAGCGAGCGCGGTGCCTCCACTGAACAGCGAATTGTTTGCCGCTTCACTCAGCTTTCCACCGCAAAGCAAGAGAATAAGTGAACAAACAATTAAAGTACTAGCAAAAATGAGCCGATTAGATGGATGCATTAGCCTTGTTTACTGAAAGCGCAGAGGTTGTTAGTTTGGTTAGTACTCATTACTAGTCAAAACGGCAATTTCTGTTGTATTATAACGTTATAGCGTTAAGTAGACAGGCAAGGAGACGCCTGGATTTATCATGCAGTCCGTTGGGACAAGACTTCGAGAAGCGCGAATCAAGAAAGGGTACACGCTAGAGGATATTAATGCGCGTACTCGCATCTCTTTGAAAAATCTGACAGCCATCGAGTCAGACGACCTTTCCAAGATCAGCTCTCCTTTCACCTATCGCAGCTTTGTTAAACAGATTGCCGATACTGTCGGCGTTGATTCGACGACAGTGGCATCCGATGCCTTAGCTGCTTCCACCACGATGCCGGAGGTTCTCGTTCCCGGCCAGGAAGAGGAAGTCGTTCCGCGGCCGCACCAATTCCAGCAAGTGAAGCCAAAGGCGAATTGGAATTGGGCTAGAACCGCGTCGATCGCCGCAGTCGCCGGTGCCGTGTCTGTGTATTTAATTTGGCGTAATGGCGGAATAGAGGCAGCCAAACTACCCGCCAGTGTTTTTCCCGCCAGCAGTCAGACTATTGCACCAGCAACAAGTGACCGTCCGGAATCCGTGGTCTCTCAACCTTCGCAAGCTGAGCCAGCGACGGTTTCAGTCCCGATGATCGTTCCTGTCGTATCGAAATCGCAACAACCAGCGACTCAAGCTCCCGAACCGCCTCCGCCCGGTACTGAACAACTGCTGCCTCCGGCGTCAGCTCCGGTCCATCCAAATGCCTCCACCGTATCTCAAACTGCCACATCGCAGGAGCCCGAAGGTGGCGCGATTCATATTGAACTTTCTGCGATTGAACCTACTTGGCTGGCGATCTCGTCCGACGGCAAAACCACTTACAGTGGAACCTTGGCCGCCATGCAAACTAAGACTTTCGATGGCAAAGATAGCGCGCAGATTCGGACGGCGAATGCCGGCGGCGTCAATATCATTTTCAATGGACGGGCATTGGGCCCATTAGGTCGCCGTGGTCAATCCCGCACGTTCGTTTTCACCAAGAGTGGTTACGAAGTCGTGCAAGGTCTCACCATGGCGCATCTTAGTCCTACGGGCCAATAGAGGCCTCGCGCCGTTCTTCGGCTGCTTTGGCCGCCCGCTTGTTCCTCTTTTCCAATCTCCCCTCTTTGCGCTCAATCCGCTGCAAGTGCTGCTTCTGACGTTCAAGAGCCAGTAATTCGTTGCGACGTCGAAGTTTAATCCCCAAATCCACCTTTTTCCAGAATCGCGCAAAGTACTCAATGGCCGAAGCAAGGCCGAAAATTACCACCGCCCACATGGTAAAAGTCGCGTACGGGTGAAGGACTGGCCAGCGGATGGAAAGCATTACCAAAGTGATACCCACAACCTGCAGCATCATCTTGGACTTACCCAACTCACTCGCCTTAATGGTATAACCTTCCGCTGCAGCGATGCTGCGCAAGCCCGATACCGCAAATTCCCGGCTTATGATCAGCACCACCAACCAGCCTGGCAGCAAGCGGATCTGTACAAACGAAATCAACGCTGCCGACACCAGCAATTTATCCGCGATCGGATCTAATAACGTGCCCACCGTGGTGACCTGTTTCCAGCGCCTCGCCAAATAGCCATCGAGCAAATCGGTGAGCGCGGCCGCGAGAAAAACGATCAACGCGATGACATCGTTGGCCATCAGCACGCGGTTGCCCCAAAAAAGGCGGAAGTCCTGCTGCACCAATGCCGCCACCAGCAACGGCACCAGAAAGATGCGTACAAGAGTCAGCAGATTGGGCAGCTTGGTCACGTGCTGTCCTCAAATATAAAACATCTAATGTACCGATGGCGAAAAAGCCGCCGCCCGTGCGGGGGTGTCGCCCGCCGAAGGTATGGTGACGGTGGTGGCACGGGACACTGTTTCGCCTCGCAGCCAAACGTACAAAGGCGCGTTGGCCGAGGGTGCCTGCGGCAGGGTTACCATTAACTTCTGTCTCTGGCCCTGCCCTGGAATTGCCGCCGGCAGAGACAAAACATCAACGCCTAAATTTGGATCCCAGGAAAGCTGCCCGATCATTTCCAAGTTGTCGCCGGTGATTTCAAACGAACGCAAACCTGTGGGAGCAGCCGGACCGGCGGTCATGCTCTCGCTCACCGTTAAAATCTGCGGCAGGCGGATGAGATGCGCTATCGCAAACGGCTGGGAATGGCCCGCGCGGCCATTGTCGAGCGACGCTTCGAGTGTGCATCCCGCTGGAAAACTGCTCGTGTTGTAGGAGAGGAAAAGCTGATCGGGCGAAAGCCGCTGCAGGCTTGACACATCGTCCTGTGCGCCAATGTGTAATCCCGCGTGTACGCCAATGTCGTCCGCGCAAGCCAGCCGCAGTTCGCTTTTTGCCTCCACATTGCGAACATCTAACACGGCGGTCAATGTATAGCCCGCTGGAAATTCATTCGGCCGCAATGCCACGTTCAGCCCTGTCGGAATAGACAATTGCGAACTTACAATCGCCGGCAATGGGCCAGTAACCTGCAAGGCGTCTGCCAACGTGAGAGTTTCACTACGATCTCGCAATTCCGCTTGCATAGGAATGGCGGACCCCGGAGCCGGACTTCCGTCTAAATGAACCGTAACGTCGCGCTCCACGGCTCCCGGCGCTGCCGGGCCTAGCTCCAGTGTTGCGTTGGGCGCTGTCAGTTTTGCCAAATCGTCCAGCCGCTCCCCTTTCAAAACATAGTGCTGCGCGAGAACTCCTTGGTTCACCAGGATCGGAAGATTGTTCAAGCGGGGTAACGCAGCCAGTACCTGGACCTTCACCGTATGGCTCACGCCGTCCTGTTGGGTGATGAGCAGCTTGTAGGTGCCTGGATTGAGTGTGGACGTGTCGATTTGCACATCCATCGACTCTTGCGGACCTAAGCGCGGCCCTTTTGGCAAGAGGAAACGAATCGGCTCCGCCGTCGCAAATTCATCGCCCTCCCGTTCTATATCCACTTTGTTCGTGAATTCAAAGTCATCGCCATGCAGCTTTACCGGCACTTTTCCGGTATGCGCCACCAACAAATTCTGCGAGGCCGCATCGAGTTGGGTGCTCTTGAAATCACTAAGCGGCCGCAAATGCAAAACTCCCGTCGCTTGAAAGGGCGTCCAATCCCAGTAGCCTTTCAGTTGATAATCACCGGGCTGGAGCTTGGCATTCTGCAACTCGATTTCCAACTCGCGTTCGTTGCCAATTTTCAAAACTTTGATCGGCGATTGGCGTCCCGCCTTATCTTCCAGCGTCCAGTTGCGCGCTCTTTGCAAATACTTCCAATCCACTGGGTTGACTTCCACCGGAACGGTCGTTTTTTGACCGAGGGGCAGGGAATTGGCCGCTCCAATGCGAACCGTCGGGGTGCCGGTATTCGGTACCCGCAATGCCCAAACATAAGCTACCCGGGTATGAGGCGGTAATGCTCCCCGTTGTCCACACAAATGCAAACCGCTACGCGCTGGTTGTGCGAAGGAGGATCGAAACTGCGTACCTGGAAACGCAATGGATCGCAAGTCCAGCAGCATCGCCGTGCCACCCGCCGCCAAACCAATCGGACTGCCGAAAAAGAGCGTGGCCGCCGCGGCCGCAACGCTCGCCGTTTGCCCTAAGCGCTCGGCGTTTGAATTGCTCGCGATCGGATTATAGGCGGCCAACTGCGGATTCATGGTGGAGAATAGCGTCTGCGCCTGAACTGATGGCGGCGCGCTTTTATCAATCTGCACAGCGAGGCCGTATTGCGACGCGAATCCGCTCAACGCGGCATTCATACTCGCGCTAGAAGCGGCGTTGTCTGTCAGTGCTTGCAGCAACGCCTCCGTCTGCGACGTCTTCTCCGCATAATCGGCCAACTGCGCTACGAGTTGATCGTCTTGCGAAAGAAAGCCGCTGACCTTTTTCTTGTTCAAGCCTTGTGGTCCGTAAACGAAGGCAGCCAAACTCATGGTTTCCGTGATAGTCCATTCGTGCGGGCGGTCAGCGCGTGCGAGTTCTGTGACCAGCAGCGTTTCAGGGGAATCGGGAGAACGCTTCGCTGGCACCAACACCAACGCGACTTCACCCGGCCTTTTCTCTGCGCCACGCAGAATCGGCGCATAAATTACCGTGTCGCCTTCGCTTAAACGATTGATCTCCTGCAAAGGTAGCGTCTCCGTGTGACCTGCCGAACGAACTCGCAATTCAACAGCGCCCAAAGGAGCTCCCGCTGGACACGTCAACGGAGGAAGTGGGTCTGTAGAATCGGCTGTAGGTGGTGCCTGAGAGCGAGCGAAAGCACTGCACATGAAAAGAACAACTAAAAACCGGTACCACGCCATTCTACCTTCCAGAATACCGTGCTTGAAGCTGGAGAGACTATCGTGATTAGTCGCATCTCACTAGCCAGTGCTGACAAGCATCGCAGGTTACCTTAAGATCTGAGACTAATCCATGCCGCCACTGCCAGAACAAGTACGCCTTACAGAAGCAGAAGACAGAATAAAGCATTGGAAACGCTGGGGCCCATACCTCGCGGAACGCGCCTGGGGCACGGTGCGCGAAGATTACAGCGAGAATGGGACCGCCTGGGAATATTTTCCGCATGACGCAGCTCGCTCGCGCGTTTATCGGTGGTCTGAAGACGGAATTTTGGGGCTTTGCGATAACCACCAATATCTCTGTTTCGCGTTCGCATTTTGGAATGGCAAGGATCCCATTCTGAAAGAGCGACTCTTCGGCCTAACCGGTAACGAGGGCAATCACGGCGAAGACGTCAAAGAGCTTTATTACTACTTGGAAGCCGCCCCTACCAACTCCTACTTGAAAGGGCTCTATAAGTACCCGCAGGCAGCGTATCCATATGAACAATTGCTGACCGAATCCCGCCGGCGCACCAGGATGGACCCGGAATTTGAATTGGAAGACACCGGAATCTTTAGCGAACGCCGTTATTTCGATGTCTTCGTCGAATACGCAAAGAACGACGTGGACGACATTCTGATCCGCGTCCGGATCGTGAATCGCGGTCCAGATACGGCGGATCTCACGTTCTTGCCGACGCTATGGTTTCGTAACACGTGGTCTTGGCAGGAGACTCCGGCTCAAGCCAGGCCGCGCTTAACAAAGTCAGGTGGCAACGTTATTTGCGCGCGGCATCCGGAACTGGGACAATTTACTCTCACGTGCGATGGCTGCCCAGAAATGCTGTTTACCGAGAACGAGACCAACACCGAGCGCATTTTCGGCTGGAAGGGCGACAACCGTTTCTATAAAGACGCCTTTCACGAATACCTGATTCACGGCAAACAGGAGGCCGTTAATCCAGCGCCACAAGGCACCAAAGCCTGTGCAGTGTATCGGCTTTCGATTGCAGGGCAGAATCAAATCGTCTTACATTTTCGCTTGGCGCGCGAAGGTTCGACCGATTTGCCAACGACAAAATGGGACGGCGTTTTCGACGACCGCATTCGTGAATGCATGGACTACTACGGTGCGTTCGACGAAGGTTTGACCGAAGAAGTGCGTCATGTGCAGCGCCAAGCTTTTGCGGGTATGTTCTGGAGCAAACAGTACTACCACTACGTGATCGAGGAATGGCTCAATGGCGATCCAAATATGCCCAAGCCGCCGGAACAGCGCTTAACCGGTCGCAACTCGAGTTGGCGGCATTTGTTCAACGAAGATGTAATTTCAATGCCCGACAAGTGGGAATATCCGTGGTACGCCGCTTGGGATCTCGCCTTTCATGCGGTGGCTTTGGCGCCTGCCGACCCGGACTTCGCAAAGGCCCAACTCTCGTTGTTTGTGCGCGAATGGTATATGCATCCGAACGGCCAGATCCCGGCGTACGAATGGGCTTTCGGCGACGTGAATCCGCCAGTGCACGCGTGGGCCGCTTGGCGCGTCTTCAAGATCGATCAACGCTTGAAGGGCAAACCCGATTATCCCTTCCTGGAGCGCGTCTTTCACAAATTGCTGATGAATTTTACCTGGTGGGTGAACCGCAAGGATTCCGAGGGCGCCAACATCTTTGAAGGCGGCTTTCTCGGCTTAGATAACATCGGCATCTTCGACCGTAGCGCTGCCCTGCCAACCGGTTGGACACTGGAACAATCGGATGGCTCAGCATGGATGGGAATGTATTGCCTCAACATGCTGAAGATCGCGCTGCAGTTGGCTGGCATCAATCCAACCTATGAAGACATCGCCAGTAAATTTCTTGAACATTTTCTTTATATTTCCGACGCTATCAACCATCACGAAGTTTCGGGTCTATGGGACGAAGAAGACGGCTTCTATTATGACCGCTTGCGGCTGGCCGACGGACAACACACTTTGCTGCGTGTCCGTTCGTTAGTTGGCTTGGTCCCGATGTTCGCCAGCGACACAATTGAACAACAGACGATCGACCGGCATCCAGGATTCAAGAAACGCATGCAGTGGTTTATCGATAATCGCAAAGACTTGACGGAAGGATTAGCGCCCATGAACAAAGGCGGTATGGAAGATCGCCGTCTTCTTTCAGTGATAAACAAGCAAAGATTGGAGCGAATTCTACGGCGGTTGTTCGATGAGGGCGAGTTCCTTTCGCCCTACGGCATCCGCTCCATTTCGCGCTACCACGCGCAACACCCATATGAACTGCAACTCGACGGCTCGAATTTTCGCGTCGCCTACGAGCCGGCAGAGTCGGAGTCAGGAACTTTTGGCGGCAATTCGAACTGGCGCGGGCCAATTTGGTTTCCCATGAATTTCCTCCTCATTGAGGCATTGCAGCGGATGGACCATTACTATGGCGACTCACTCACCGTCGAATTCCCCACCGGCTCGGGCAAGCGCATCAGTGCCAGGCAGGCGGCGCAAATGTTGTCATTCCGGCTGGCGCAGATTTTTCTTCCTGACGGCAAAGGCCGCAGGCCTGTTCATGGCGACAGCAAAATGCTGCAAGAAGACCCCAACTTCAGCAACTACTCTTTGTTTTACGAATTCTTCAATGGCGACACTGGCAAGGGTTTAGGCGCGAACCACCAGACTGGTTGGACCGGGTTGATCGCAAAGCTCCTGCAGCAGAATGGATTTCGGCCGTCGGGCTAATGAGACGAGTACCTTCCAGTAGTTGCCATTTGCTCGAACTCGATCAGCAGGGATCGTCTTAAAGCTAAGATTTTCATTGGGCAGAACCAAATCGTGTCGAAGAATGTCTCCATTTTCCGCCCGGGTATAGTGACTCACCAACGACCGAAATTCGATTGACCAGAACGTATTCGCGAAAACCGGCGAAACCGAAATATCTTAGGATCGATGGTCCACTGGCCGATCCGTTGGCCGTCCATACGGATGGCGCGAACTGTCTCGTTGGACTGGGCTGATCGCAAAGCTTCTGCAACAGAATCAATTATGGATTTCGGCTATCGGGCTAATAAGAGGAAGTGTCCACCGAGACATCGCAACTATTGACATCAGACCCACCTGGATCGCAACAGGGCTGGTCTGTGAATGACGAGTCACAGGTTGGTGACGCGGACGAAATTCGGTCGCCATCGCTTGGTGACGATTGCGTGTCAGAGAGATTCGTGAAGTGCATGTCCAAGGGGTCGCTGCTTTCATGCGGCTGGAGGCGGATGATTTGACGAACCCGATTACGGATAGCAAATATTAGAAGGCAGACTGTCCCCAAAGCCAAACAAAAGTAAAAAGCAGCTTCTCCGGACACAAAACCCCGACCACTATGTTTAACTATTCTCGATCTAGCCGTTCTTAGTCTGGTAGCCGTCCCGAAAGATAGAGTCGCGTCGCTTGGGCATGTTTCCCGCCCGACGATGATCGAGCGATGTGTACCGCGATGGGCTGTCCTGGTTTGAAGGCGGATTGCACCTTCATCACATCGTCCGGCGTCATGACCGGCAGGCGATTGATCGAAAGTATAGTATCGCCGTCAAGCATACCGATATCGTCGGCGAAAGAGCCTGGATCGACCGCGACTACTTTGACGCCGCTCTTGTCACTAATCGAAAGATCCTGCCGTTCTTTTTCCATCATGCGGCTGGGGGGCATCACGATCAGCGTGAAAGAAGGCGCGCCTGTAATTGTCAATTGGACTGATGTCGTTTTAAATCGAGCTCCCGGAGGTGCCCGTGATTGTGACTGTGGCCGCGCCGGAGGTGGCCGAAGCCGACACGGAGAAGGTCAGAGTGCTTGTGCTCGTGGTGTTGGCGCTGCCGAACTGCGCGGTCACGCCACTCGGAAGCCCGGAGACGTCAACCCCACAGCGGAGTTGAACCCGTTCTGAGGGCTTAGCAATACGGCCTTCCTGCCGCGCCTGGTTCGGTTGGTCTTGCTGCCCTGCAGTCACCGGTCCGCGTTGACCATGGTTTCTTCCAGGCCCACATCGTCCAGCACCTGCTGCTGATGGTGGTCAGCGCCACCTCTGCTCGCCATGGGCGCACCACTGGCGCTCGGGGTCCAGAAGCATGAGCAGTCGTTATCCATCCGGACTTTGCGGTTCCTGAACTCCCGCCCTTTCCGGTCGCACCCCACCCCGTGCATCTGGCTGTACTACTACTTCTCGATGTCGCCTTCTTCCTCACCTCGGCGCTCAACTACGCCATGCTCCACATGTGGGTCATGGACCTGGTCAACCTGGCCTTCCTGACCCGCCGTGCTGTTCTGGTGGCCTTTCCTCGGTCTCGACCCCGTGCCGCATCCAAGGATGAGCCACGGAGCAAATTGACCAACCTGCTCATCGGCATTCCCGTAGAGTCCTTCCTGGCGCTAGCCCTTATAAGCGATCCGCGACCCGCCGCGTCGATGTACTCCATGGGGAGCACCCGCGCCGGCGCCGCCGTTCTGGACGCCGCTGAGGTGGTGGTTCGCGGTGCTGTGCCCCCTCACCGGGGCGATCGGCATCCTGCTGACCCGGCACCGTGCGTTGAAGCAACTGGTATCTGTGGGCGGTGAAACATCGTCGCCCCGATGTTGCCACGTATTCGCGCCGGTGATGAAGCGGCGACCCTGGGAGGCGGAAAATGAGCGACGAGGCCTTCGAGGAGCCAAATCCGCGTGGCGTGCGGCGGGCTGCGTGGCGGCGGGGCTCGCGCTGTTCATCCTCGGCGGCTGCGAACGCCCGCAGGTTCAACGCTGCAGGGCGGCTATCGCGGCCTGGAAATACGACCACCCGGTGATCAATCCGCGTTCCGACGCCGGCCCGTGCGGCAAGGAACAAGCTGCCCGACGTGATCGCGCCCGCGTCGCCGACGGGCCGTTGGCGAGGCATGGGAACCACAAAACGAAGAATACTGCCAGATCCCGACTCATCATCCGGCTTTGCCGATATCAGGCACTGTGCTGTTGCATGGTCTTGACCAAGATCGGGATCGTCGGGCGCGTAAGTCTTGAACTCGCGGCCGTCCTTGTAGGCGCCGCTGATGTTTTTCCCTGGATCGTCACGCTCGATATCTGGTTTGAGTTTACTGATTCCGAGAAATCGCTGAAGGACACGTTCTTCAAACTGCTTCCGCGGCTTGTGGTAGATAGTTGAAAAGGAAAAGAATAAGAAGGATAATAAAAAGCCAGACAAATATGCCTTTATTAAATGGGTTGAGATTCTTGTTCTTCATGTTTAAGGGTTTAACATAAAATACGTATGGTTTCAATAGGCTGTCCCGGCTGGCAAGGAGGGGAAAAGCGGTGTGATGACCGAAAAAAGCACTCCCGCGAGGCCGACGGTTCTCGCAATTATCGGCTCCGCGAGGAAGTTGGGAAACTGTGAGCTTTTCGCCAAGGCCGTATCGAAAAAGATACCTGTCGAACACGATCTCCGGCTCATACGCCTCCCTGCGCTCAACATCCGTCCTTGCACCGGATGTTACCGGTGCCTCAACGACGGCACATGCTGGATTGAAGACGACATCCCCTTCATTATCGAGCAGATCGTCTCCGCTGACGCCTTGATCATTGCATCGCCCGTCTATTTCCTGGGCACCCATGGGAGCGTCAAGGCCCTCCTCGACCGTGCCTTCGCCTTTTTTTCGGCCCTCGACTCAACGGCAAGAAAACCGTGTCTCCTCGTGAATGCATATGGTATGAAAGATCGGGTCGGCGTTGCTCCGCAAACCCTTCTTACCCTTTCTTCCTTCCTCGGCCTCGAGGTGAAGGCGAACCTCAATCTCATAGCCGCGCTGCCGCGGAGAATGGCTCGGCATGAAAGCCCCGGGACGGACCGCGGCACGAGCCGCCAGGCTTGTTTTCGGGACAAAGGGGAGAAAGAGGGAGAGCAGGTCATGCCCCTTCTGTGGAAATGATATAGTACGAATGAGAAAAGAGGACTTCCTCTGCACCGTCTGCAATGGCTCATTTAGCCTGGACGGGCAGGGCAGGGCGGTCAAAGGGCAGGCGGGATGGGACGTGGGGAGCATGGAGTTCGTGCGCTCCCATCGCGAATGGCTGAAGGGTATGAAGCAGCGGTTTCTTGCGACGAGGAAGGAGCTGCTCGCCTTGGCCCTCCCATACAAAGACATGGGGGAGTGGGTGGAGCCCGCGCCACGGGCCGTTGTCAAAGAGGGCGACGGGCCGTGAAAAGAACCCGGTCTTAACGGCCCCGACGGTTTTTTGCCTTAAACAGGGCCCAGTTCGCAGATGCCGGTAGCTTTTTCTCATCAAGAACATTACTCCGGATTATGAGCCTGGGTCCACTCCCTTAAGGATTTGCCGGCAAATACCCTTTTAGTCGTGCACCACTTCCGTCTGGTGGTCCTGATAGGCCGTCGTAAGCGCCGGCCAAGGGAGCCGCCCTTACGAGGTATTTTGGAACCAAGGTCTTATAGTACTGTTTTTCTCAAGACATGGAGAATTAGATGGACATAAGTGAGTTAGGAACGGATTTGACGGAAGGCGCCATCCCCCGTCATCTCCTTCGGTTTTCCATACCCATGCTGCTTGGCAACCTTATTCAGCTCGCCTACAGCGTGGTCAATACCGTATGGGTGGGTCATCTTGTACGGTGAGAACGGTGTCGGAGCCGCCGGCGTCAGTCTTCCCATCATTTTCGTGACCGTTGCGCTCGCCATGGGCCTTACCATGGCGACCACCATACTCGTCGCCCAATATTTCGGTGCGAAAGACTACGATATGGTGGGAAGGGTGGTGAATAGCTCTTTCTCCCTCGTTTTCGTGGTCGCTGCAATTCTTACCGTCTTCGGCATACTGGGAAGCGACTATCTCCTGCGGCTCTTACGAACGCCAGCCGAGAATTTCGCCGCGGCTTCCGGATACCTCAAGATAAGTTTCCTGGGTACGGTGCTGATGTTTATGTCTTTTCTCATAGCCTCAATTCTCAGGGGCATAGGCGATACGATCACACCTACCACCTTCATGGCAATAGGCGTAGTCTTGAACGCTATCCTCGATCCATTTTTCATAGGAGGTTTCGGTCCATTCCCGAGCCATGGCCTCGCCGGAGCCGCCTATGCAACCATCCTGGCTCAGGGGACGGCCCTGGCCGTGAGCCTCACCTATCTCAACAGGAAGAATCACGTGGTCGCTTTCAGTCTCAAGAAAATGGTCTTTGATAGACGCATAACACTTCTCATCATCAAAATCGGCCTTCCCGCCATAGTACAGCAGTCTCTGGTTTCCATGGCGGCCATGTTCGTCCTTTCCATAGTCAACTCCTTCGGCAGTGCTGCGACGGACGCCCTGGGTGCCGTGGCAAGGGTCGATATGTTCGCGTTCATGCCCGCCATGACGGTGAGTATGGCTGTTTCTGCCCTCACGGGGCAGAACCTGGCGGCAGGGAAACCGGAGAGGATAGAAAGCGTCTTCGGATGGGGCATCTTTATGACATTGATCATTACGGTCGCCATATCTCTCGTGGCAGTTTTCCTTTCGGAGCCCATCCTCAGATCCTTCGGCCTCGGGGGTGATGCCCGGGTCATGGCCATAGGAAGCAGCTACCTCCACATTGTGAGCCCTTGCTATATATTCGTGGGAATCATGTTTGTCTGCGGAGGCGTGATCAACGGCTCGGGTCACACCTTTGTGAGTATGATTTTATCCATCCTGGCCTTTTGGCTCATAAGGGTCCCCGCTGCATGGTATCTTTCCGGCACGCGCTTGGGAATCAGGGGAGTGTGGCTGGGGGTGGCCCTCAGTTTCTGTTTCGGCATGGTCATAAGCCTCGCCTACTACTTTTCGGGCAGGTGGAAGAAAGAAGTCGTCATGAAGAGGCCCGCAACCATGGCGGCTTATGTGGAGTAGAGGACTTAAGACGACGCCTTTCGCGCGCCCTTTATTGAAGGTGTTTCATGAGCGCCGATGCCTGCCAGAGCTTCACGGCCATCGACATCCTTTTCGAATTGCGCTTTAGCGTCCAGGCGTCCCGAGCCCGAGCCTTTCCCTTCTTCGCAGCCTGTCGATCACTTTGCGTTCGGCCTTCATCCAGCCGAACTCCTTGAGCAGGGCCTTCGTATACGCGGCAGGATCGTCCCAGTGTTTCATCAGAAGGCATGACGCTTTTCATCCCCGGCACAATGCCGTCTCCGGCCAGCGGAGCGACGCAGCCTACGGCTTCTCCCACCCCCCAGACCTCGCATCCTTCGGTGCGGCAATGTACGGCTGCGAATACTGTGGCAGCGGTAAGGCGGACATCCCGCTGCACCCGCAGATGCACTCCACGTGGGTAGAGCCGTTTCCGACCCAGCCGAGTTCCTGAAGGATCCGGCGGGGGTCGAGGATCAGGTTGCCGCAGCCGATATGGTACTCTCCGTGAGAGGGAAAGCGCCATGAATAGCCGATCCCCTCATGCATGATCTCGTTTTCCAACGGACTCGGCGGTCCTTACCCGATACTGGACGCATGTAAGGACGATATCATCCCGGACAGGAGGCAAAAAGGCGCGGGTAAGCCCCGGTGCAATCGATGACCCTGTCGTAGTCACGGGGCATTTGGACTATATACCGGATTTCGGCGCCCTTTCGGAGGTCCTCGATGAGCCTCCTCTTGTCGAAGGTGATCAATTCTGCCCCGATCCTCATGGCATCGAACAGCACGTGGTCGGAACGGTTGAGAACATAGGCGGACGGGCTAGGCCCGCCGGCCCACGAGGTCGACAAAGCCTTTCGAGGTACCCCATGCGCAAGGGTTTATGCCGCATCGAGTTGCGGGGGCTTTATCGAAGAGATGAACTGTATGCCCCGGGGGGCCAGGAGTCTGTAAAGGTATGATCCGGTCAGGCCCGCGCCGACAATCGCTATCTTCAACGGGACCCTCCTCCTTTGAGCACGATCCTGGAATAGAATTAAAGGGAAAATATCCGTTTCTATGATACGAGGTGCGGCCCTGACTGTCAAGGTTTACCTGGGCGGCCACCGGGGTTTTCGGTCGCTCTCTGAAGCTCGGTAATCCGACTTCGGCCTTCTGGGCCGGTAGGCCGTGGCTCTCTCATCCGGTCGCCAATATGTGTCGACAAGGTTGCGGAACCTCCCTGATATCGGAAGCGATGAAAGTGGCCCCTGCTTGTTCGAAAAGCGGGCCTTTCGGTCCTTCCTGTGAGCACGCCCGCGGTGAGCAGGCCGCGCTCTTTCCGGCGGTTATATCGGTGGGATGGTCTCCCACGAGGAAGGCCTTCGAGGGGTCCATGCCGCCGAGGAGTCGAGTATCGCCATGACGTGCCGGGATCGGGTTTCACGAGCGGCACGTCCTCCCGCGTGGCCACCGCATCGACGTACGCCGCCATATCGGGGAAAACCCGCCTTATGGCGGCCCTGCAGTTTCTCGTCATGATGCCGATGAGTATTCCTCTTTTTCCGCAAGATCCGAAGAACCTCTCTCGTATAAGGATAGACAGCCTTACCCTGCGCCCCTTCGACCTCCAAATCGCGCAGCCTGATAAAGGCCTCCTCCCTGAAAGGTTTCCCCGACTGCCGAGAAGGTTTTCTATCGCGTAGATCATCTCGACATATAAAGATCCTCGAGAGCCCGCACAACGGACTCGGGAACGTACTTCAATGTATTTTTTCCGACTTCTCCCCTCAAGCCCGAGAAGTCGAGCGTCAATTCCGTGAGCGTCCCGTCGAAGTCGAAAAGGCATGCCTCAATCATAGTTCGCTTCGACGTATCTGACGTGGGCACGTGGAAGAGCCCGCTTGGTGGTGAGGCGCAGGATCGGTAGGACCGGCAGGGAAAGGAAGGACATCTGGAAGAAGGGATTCTTGAGGGTGACGCCCATTTTTCGCAGCAGCTGTCAAGCTCATTTTCGCGATCGAGGAAGGTCCGGGCATCGAGCGGGAAAGGATGCCGAAATAGGGCATGGGGATAAGGGCTGTTGCACCCTTATGGGAGGCGGCCATGCCTCCACCGCATCCCAGGAGTTCGAAGACCCGGTGGATATCGTCCGTGTCGCGACCCACGTACGATAAGGTTGTGGCTGTCATGGGCGTACGTCGTGCCCAATGGCCCCTGATTTCAGCCCGAACCCCTTGACAAAACCGAAGCCGTACTTCTATCCGCCCTGTAGCGGTCGAATATGTAAGCGAGGACGATATCCCTGTCCGGATCGGCGGCAAGGTATCCGTTCTCGGTTCTTGCCGCGGCGGATAAATCGTCGACCAGTATCGTCCCCTCTTTGACGCCCATCACCCGAATTCTGCTCCCTTTTGCCTTTTTTCGCAGCCCCTCCCTCGAGAACGGCGCAAGCCTCATCGAACCAGGGATATCGACGGGTGCGGGCGCGCCGCCCCGGCCTCCTCGCCTTCCCTGTAAGACGATCCGCCCGTCCTTCACGGTAAAGCGCACGCGCATATGCTCCGGCCTGTCAAAGACCACGAGGTCGGCCTTTCTCCCCAAGGCCGGCGCATTCCTGTCGTCGAGATTGAAATAGAGGGCGGGATTGGCAGTGACGAGTCTCAAGGCGCGGGAAAGGGGTACCCGGGACCGGACGAGACGGCTCACGACGCAGTCGAGGTGTCCTTGCTCATAAAGGTCCCGGGCAGAAAGATCATCCGTGCAAAGGGAGAGCCGGCCGAGGTTTTCGCGGGGTTATAAGGGGTTGCAGGATGCGGAGATCCTTTGCCACCGAGCCTTCCCGCAAGAAAAGGTGCATGCCCCGCCTCAGCTTCTCCAGGCCTTCGTCTTCCCCGTCGTCTCGTGGTCCGAATGGATGCCGGCCGACATGTAGCGGTCCAGGTCGTCTCCGACAAGCCCGGGCGCATGCCCATCTACAGGTTTCCCCTCGAAGAGGGCTATCTTTCGGAGGACATCCTTCCGGCGGCCCATCACGCCTTCCACGTCCATCACCTCTCCAAGCCCGATGACCCTCCTGGAGGCCATGAGCATCTTCGACTCCCTTACCCCGAGCGGCCGGCGCACCGGCCTCGTACCTGCTCGAGGGCACGCAGGACGGCGCCATGACGAGAAGGTCGAGGGGAACTTCATCCATAAGAGAAAGGTACCATCGCACCCCTGCCAGGCCTCCGGCGTTCGCCACTTCGTGAAGATCGGTAACGACGGTGGTGGTGCCATGGCTGAGAAAGGCACGGGCATAGTGTTCGGGAAGGAGATGAAGGCCTTCCACGTGGAGGTGGCTCTCGATGAACCCGCACGAAACGAAGCAGCCCGACCCGTCGACGACCTCCCGGGCGGCCATGTCCGATATGAGAGTATCCGCCCGTCTTTATGGCGACATCCGTCTTTGACGGCGGTCGATCTGACCGGATCGACGAGAAAACCGTTCTTAATAAGGGAGGTCGGCCGCAGGTTTCATTGCTCTTCTCGGGCTTCAATGACTTCCAGGGTCGATCCCTTTGACGTCGATGATGTCAGCAAGGGACCGCAGGCCTCGACCGTCGTGTCGTCTGCTAAATGACTGTCCACATCGAAAAGGGAAAGGGCCGGACCCCCCACCTTTTCCCTGCCGAAGTGCATTTCGC
The DNA here is from genome assembly GCA_963749105.1 of Bryobacterales bacterium. Lineage (GTDB taxonomy): Bacteria > Acidobacteriota > Terriglobia > Bryobacterales > Bryobacteraceae > Bog-105. The sequence continues at coordinate 177,250 of CAVVLT010000022.1, forward strand.
CGATGTTGATGCCTGACCTGCGCAAGCAGGCCGGCGACCCTGCCGATGAGGCCGGGCCGGTCGTAGCAATAGACGAGAAGCATTCTGCCGGTCAGATCCGCATCGACCGAGATATTGTTCATCCTGATCAGTCTGCCCGTTTTCCTTAAGGAGCGTGCCGTAGGCGGCAGTCTCCCCCCGCTCGCCCTTGAGCCTGATGACGAGGAGGCTGGTAGGATAATAGTGCACTACTTCCTTGAACTCCTTGGTCCGGATCCCCATGGACTTTATCAGCACGGTGGACGTTGACTGCGTTGACGCCTTTGACGCGCGGGGCGAGGATTTGGCTCAGGATCTCCCTGGTCAGCACGTTCGTCCCTTCTCGGCGATCGCACCCCTGTACTCGATTTCTATTTCGTCGATGCGGCCTTCGCTGACGAGGGATATGAACCGGGCCAGTCTTTCGGTGAGTATCGTGTAGGGGGCGATCGCCTTTTTCACTCCGATCGGAGACGGAGGCATGTTAATGCCGTTCGTCTATGACACCATCAGTGGACAAAACCGACGATTGATGCGCGATGTCCACGCAACCTTTTTTGTGCCTCTTCGGTGGACCCCCCGAGATGGGGTGTGCGCGACGACCTGGTCCAGAGCCCAAGAGCCGGGCGTCCTTGCCGGCGGCTCCGTGTTCGAAGACATCGAGCCCGGCCCCTGCCACAAGGCCCCATCGACAGCGCTTCGTAGAGCGCTCCTCGTCGATGAGGCCCCCCCGTGCCGCATTGATAACGAAGACGCCTTTCTTTGCCCTTACAAGGTTGCGTCTGGTCAAGGAGATGCCTGGTCTGTTCCTTCAGGGGCACGTGGATGGTGATGAAGTCGCTCCGTGTGAGGAGCGTATCGAGATCCGCCATCTCCACGCTTTCCGCCGATGTATCGGCGGATATACGTAAGGATCGTAGGCAATGACCTTCATATTGAGGGCAATGGCCTTCTCGGCCACGATCCGTCCGACCCTCCCGAGGCCGATCATCCCGAGGGTCTTCTGCTCACCTCTACGCCGATGAGCAGGCTCTTATCCCATCTTCCCTCTTTCACTGAGCGGTCGCCAAGAGCTACGTTTCGGGCCAGGGCGAACATCAGGGCGAGGGTGTGCTCGGCAGCGGCGAGGGCATTTCCCCGCGGGCTGTTCATGACGACGATACCCTTTTCGGTGGCAGCCTCCATGTCGACGTTGTCGGCTCGATGCCGGCCCTGCCGATCACCTTGAGCCTGTCCGCCTTTTCGATTAGGCCCCGGTCGACCTTGGTGGGCCCCCCACGATAATCGCGTCGTAGGCGCCGATAATATCCTGAGTCGGTCCCGCTCAGCCCGCTTCCTACCTCCGCATCCAGACCGCCGGATGAAGATCTCCATGCCTCTGCGGATACTTCGTCTGCAATGAGGACTTTCACCGGAACTCCTTAAAGTAAGGTCAAGGGGACCTATAAATCCGTCAGCGCCTCCGTGCTGCGGCCGCTCCCTCGCCCATCCGGAACTCATATCCAAGGTCCCTCAAGGTGAACTCGAGTGCGGCGACTGCGGTAATCACGTCGTACTTGCCCGCGTATCCCAACGTAGCGATCCTGAATATCTTGCCCTTGAGATGATCTTGTCCGCCCGCTCCCGTGACCCTATATTTTTTCCATAATGTCTTGTAGATGGCTTGCCCGTCGATGCGGTCAGGCGCGACGATGGCAGTCACTGCCGGGCTGGGCGACTTGGGGAAAATAGAGAGCCCCAGCGCCTCGGCCCCCTTCCTGGTGGCACTGGCGAGCCCCTCGATACGGCGATAAACGTTTTCGAGCCCTTCCTCCTTGATCAGGCGAAGGGATTCCCCCAGGCCGATAATGAGGGAGATGGCGGGGGTGAAATTGGTCTGGTTCTTCCGGAGATTGGAATTTTCTTTGGCCCAATCGAAGTAGAACTTGGGAAGCCTGGATTGCTTGTTGAAGGACCACGCTTTTTCGCTGACTCCGGCGAAGGAGAGACCGGGGGGCAGCATCAGCGCCTTCTGGGACCCCCCCACAAGCACGTCGATGTTCCAATCATCCTGAGGAAGCTCGAACACGCCGACGCCCGTTATCCCATCAACCACCATGAGGGTGTCCGGGCGATTCTTGACGATATCGGCAACCGCCTTAACCGGGAGTATTGCGCCGGTCGATGTTTCCGTGGCCTGCATGTACACGACTCTTGCGTCGGGGTGCTTCTTGAGGGCGGCCTCAACCCGGGCGGGATCGAGATCATCCCCCCAGGGGACGTCGACGTTGATCGGTTGGACGCCGTAGGCCGTGCATATGCTCGCCCATCGCTCTCCGAACTTGCCGGCCCTCACACAAACGGCCTTGTCCCCGGCGGAAAGGAGGTTCGTCACCGCGCCTTCCATGGCGCCCGTTCCTGAAGCCGTGAAGATGAGCACCTCCTGTTTCGTGCCGAAAACATATTTCAGATCGGCCCTTACATCTTCCATGACCGCCTCGAAAAGAGGGTTCCGGTGATGGATGATCGGTTCGGCCATCTTGAGGAGCACTTCCGGGGGGATCTCCGTGGGTCCCGGTGCGAGCAAATATCTTTTCTCCATCTATCTATGCTTCCTCCTTCTTAAATAGAGGGCAGGCTATTCGGTATCGATAGTTTAAGGGATTTGCGGAAAAGACGTCAAGGGCCGGGGGATTCCTGCCGTCCCATTTAAGAACCCCCCGCAAGAATTACTCACCTGAAGCGAGCAAAGGACTACCCATTTGCGCGGTCTTGTGCTACACTATATTCATAAACAGGAACCGACGTTCACGAGGTGAGACTGACCCGCTCTCGCATCATCTCTAGAAACAGGCAAAAGCGGTCGGCGGGGATTTGAATCTACAGACAAAAACCTCTTGACAATGACAAAGAAAAAGTGATAATATCACAAAGCTTTTCCGTCTAAAGCCGACGTGCTGGCTTGTACTTTTTTATCCCTTAAAAAGGGATTATTTTTTTGGAGGTATTGATGCCTACTATTAATCAGTTGGTAAGGCTCGGGAGAGAAGTCGCAAAAAAGAAGAGTGCATCGCCGGCCCTTACCAGTTGTCCCCAGAAACGGGGTGTTTGCGTGAGGGTTTACACCACGACGCCGAAGAAACCAAACTCCGCCTTGAGAAAGGTTGCACGTGTGAGGTTGACCAACGGCATGGAAGTGACGACTTATATACCTGGTATCGGGCATAACCTCCAAGAGCACTCCGTTGTGCTGATAAGGGGTGGAAGGGTTAAAGACTTGCCTGGCGTCCGTTATCACATCATCAGAGA
>CAVVLT010000023.1:0-351154 GCA_963749105.1 Bryobacterales bacterium
CTCTGCGCAGGAATGTGGGCGAGTAGGCTAAACTCGCATGGTTGACGCAAAGCGAATTCACAAAGATATTGGGTTGGCCGGGATATCGAGTGTACCGGCACGAGATAGACGAACAGAAGCGGACGCTGAAGTTATGGGTGAGGCGGAAGAAGGGGAATAAGCTTCTGCGCTGTTCGAATTGCAGTGGCCTGTGCAAGACGATTGAAGAGGTGAGGGACCGGGAAGTCCAGGATCTGCCATGGCGGAAATACCAGACAACGGTAGTGGTGGAGTACTACCGAGTGCGCTGCCCGAAGTGCGGAGTGCGGGTGGAACTGCTGGATCAGTTGACCAGCAAAGCACCGTTCAGCAAAGACTTCGAAGATGCGGTGGGATTGGCCTGTGAATCAGCGGCGGCTCGTCAGGTGGCACGGCAATTCCAGTTAGCGGCGAGCACCGTGCGGGCGATCGATCAACGCTACTTGGAGCGCTGGGCGAAGACGCGCAAAAAGAACGTGCTGCGGCAAGTGGGCGTGGATGAAATCTATTTAGGGAAAACCAAGAAGTTCCTGACTGTGGTAAGCAACTTGGAAACCAGTGAACCCATGTGGTTCGGGCAAGGCCGCCAGAAAGACACGCTGGACAGTTTCTTTCGGGATGAGTTGAGCGGCTTGCAGCGAGGCCGAATTACTGCCGCCTGTGTGGACATGTGGGAACCGTTCACGGCCAGCATTTTGGAATGGGCACCGAAGTGCCGTATCGTCTACGACAAGTTTCACATCATGCAGCACGCCAATCAGGCAATCGATGAAGTGCGGCGAGCCGAGTTTTTTCGTAAAGGAAAGGCCGTGCGCGGCTTGGTGAAAGGGAAGCGCTGGTTGCTTTTGACGCGCTGGGTGAATCTGGACAGCGAAAAACGCCAACTGCTAAACGATCTGTTCCGGTTGAATCGGCGGCTACTGAAAGCTTACCTCCTCAAAGAAAGTTTAGATGGGTTGTGGACCTACACCTATGAGGGAGCGGCTAGACGCTATCTCCATAACTGGATTGATCAGTTGCGTTGGCAACGCCTAGAACCCTTTAAGAAGCTGGCCGAAATGCTGTTGAACCACGAGGAGGGATTGTTGAACTATTGCCGCACACCGGTTCGCTTCGGAGTCGTGGAAGCTGTCAACTCCAACATCAAAGCTCTCCTTAGAAGAGGTCGAGGCTACAGCAATCTCCGCTACCTTCTCTTGAAAGCACAGCGCCTGGCTGCCTTGAAAACCGAATTCCTCATCTTGCGCAAAGTGGCCTAAACATGCGGGCCTCCTCACATTCCCGCTCAGAGCCCTTTTTCCCACATCTAATTGCCGGACCTATCATCCACCCGCGCGAGATATTGCCCCAGATTGAGGGAGAGCGTCTGCGGGGTCTTAAATTGGATAACATAGCGCTGGGGTTAACATGGTTTGTATTAGGACTAGGGAAAAAGGTCTTGATTGCGGACCACGTCGCTCCTCTGGCGAACGCTCTCTATTCACACCCGCGCGATTTTGGCTTCATTGCGGCTTGGCTAGGTTCGCTTTGCTACGCGATGCAGCTTTATTTTGATTTTTCGGGCTACTCGGATATGGCGCTGGGGTTGGCGCGCATGTTTTCAATTCAATTTCCCATTAACTTCGACTCTCCGTACAAGTCCTCCAGCATCATCACCTTCTGGACGCGTTGGCATATGACGCTGTCGCGCTACTTGGCTGAATATCTATATACACCGATTCTTCGCAGCGTGAATAGCCGCCGTATGGACAAGGGAAAGAAGGTTTCGCGCAAAGCTCAGGCTACGCCCGAAGGGTTTATTGCCATGGTGTTTTTCCCGCTCATGGCGACCATGTTTCTGGCAGGAGTCTGGCACGGGGCCGGACTGCAGTTCCTGGCATTTGGCATACTCCACGGGTTGTATTTGGTTATCAATCATGCTTGGAGGCTCTTGACCCCCAAGGGCCATCCACTTCATGGAAAGCTCCCCGTTCCTATCGGCGTTCTTCTCACCTTTCTGGCTGTGCTTGCGGGCCAAGTCTTCTTTCGCGCAGCCGACTTTCGGGGTGCACTCTATATTCTCGGCACGCTCATAGGTGTGCATGGCGTAGCTCCATCGTTTACTGCAAATCCATGGATTCTGAAGATCCCTGCTTCCTCCGCGTTTCTGGTAACACCGATCAAGGCTTCCATGACAGTCGCGCTTTGCCTGTTGGTGGTTTGGACAATGCCGAATACACAAGAAATTTTAGGTCAAATCGGCCCCGAATCAATCCGCTTGCCGAGTCTGCTGCCAAAGCTCACTTGGCGTCCAACTGCAGCCTGGTGTATCGCACTGGCGATTATATTCTCGTTTTCAGTTCTAAACCTAGATTCAACAGTGCAGTTCTTATATTTTCAGTTCTAGCCTGTAATCATTTCGCTGCCGGCGGTCATGACTTCAGTTTGCGGCCACTTTTCGCCTCGATGGCCTCGATCATATCGCCCACATTCTTAAGTTCTTGCAATTCGGCCAAACCAAACTTGATCTTATACTTTTTTTCGATGGCAGTAACCAGGTTGACGTGAAGGAGAGAGTCCCAACCCTCGACGGTTGCCGCGTTCGAATCGCGTGTAATGACTAACGTTTCATCATCGAAAAGATCGCGGAATAATTCTTGAATCTCGGGTAAGAGATCATGCATCGACTTTCTCCAGAATTCGAATATGTCGGCTTTGCGACTGATAGTTGGTTATGTCGAGTGACCAGGTTGTCGATTGGCTGGGCGCATCTTGCGATACGAATGAGAAGCCGAGTTTCTCATAGTGGCTGGCGACCATTCCATTCTTCGCAGAGGGAACGTAATATCCTACGAGCGTGCGGATTCCCTTCGCTAGCGCCCTTTGTGCAATACCGTCGAGCATCGCCACCTCCATCTCTCTTTTCAGCACGCGGCAACTCATCAGCCATAACTCCAGGTGGAGAACAGATCTGGATGCTTGATCAATACGGCCGAGGATGACGGAAACAAGTCCGTTATCGCCAAACCGGTCGGTCAACTTGCCGAATATTCCGATGTAGCGGCCGTCAGATGCCGCAGATTCGACTTCAGCTAGCGTGTAGCGGCGAGTTGTGAGATTGAACTGGTTGGTTTTGTTGGTGAGTTGTGCAATGCGGTCCGTGTAAACGGAATTGAAAGTGTCGATCTCGGACGTCATCTCAAGCGAATCCAGGTATTCACCGTAATTGTCGAATTTCCGGGCGAGTCGATCCCGTTGGGCATTTTCCTGGTAAAGCTTCGCCCGAGCGAGATCCTCGTCGCCTAGAAAAACCGTTTCGAAGTAGCGGCCCGCGTCGATGATCGAGGGAAATTTAGAAACGTCTGCGCCAACGTCAGGTACCGAGACTGCGGGAAGCTGTGCCTCAACAAGGGCTCGCTCAGCCGGGTTATCGTCGACGAAGACGAAGCTGTCCAAGCTGAGATTCAATTTTTGCGCGATGCTGATGATATTTTCATGTTTCGGTTGCCAGTTAGCCTTGAAGTCGGAGAAATGTTCCAGCCTAAGCACAGAATCCGGATGCATGAAGCCAGACTGAGCGACTTCCATTTCGTTCTTGGAGCATACAGCGAGTAAGATACCGCGATCGCGCAAGCGCAGGCAATATTCCTGGAAGGCCGTATACGCCTCTGCCATAGGCGTTTCGCGACCCACCACAATTTTGTCGGCTCCGTCGTCGCCGATCACGCCACCCCAGACGGTGTTGTCGAGATCGAGCACCAGTACTTTGCGACTGCGTCCGTAAATCGCCCCGATCATGGCATTAAGTGACGTGGCAATGGCAAATGTACCTTCCACCGTATTTGCGATTTTGAAGCTGAACCAGCGCTCTTGATCGAACCATGAATTGATTCCGATGCGTGCGGCGATCGAATGTAAATCCTGCATGAGGAGTTTTGAAGTCGCCGCCTCTACTGCGATGACGCGATTCAACTCAGCGACAAATCGGGTAACTCCGCCGCAGTTTACAGCATCAAGATTGCCCAACAGCGCATAAGCAGGTAGATCGAAATTATTCTGGATGATCTGGCATCCGACGTTCGCCTCTAGCGAGCGCCAGATTTCGCGGAAGCGATTTATCTCAGAGTCGACAAACTTCGGGAGATCATTCTCGCTACACCTTGTCGGAGGTAAGCTCTGAATGTTCAACGAGCAGGTATGCAGGTAAACTACATCAGGTTTGAAGGCCGAGACTCTCTCCGGTTCCAGGACCGCTTCTTCATAGTAGCGGCCGTAATCGGACTGATAGAAGGCGGGCCGGAAACCGCTGTTAAGCAACATTATTTCCAACAGGTCCACAAGTTCGCTGGTTGTCGTGCCGCCCAGAACGGCAATACGAAAATCTTTGAGTCCTTCGACCGCTAGCAGCTTACGCCGGAGACTACGCCGTTTCAACAATAGCTGATCCAAGGAAAACGACTGCAAATTCATAGGCGGAAGTGGCGAACTTAGCTGCGCTTTGGAAACTCCTCTGAAGGGAATCATACCAATCGTGCCGTCGGCTCAAGCACGTGAGCCCATTCGGAGGCGCCCTGAATCGCAGCCGCCAAAGACTTATCAGAGCATGGGTTCTCTGGCGCGAGCTTGAGCATTGGTTGAAACCCTACTCATACATACTTTGACAAGCATATGCCTCAAGAAGTATATTAAAGAGGTGGCAGCCGTGTTCGAAATCATTGCGGAGCCGAACCGGCGGGCGATACTGAGCCTGCTAGTCTCGTCACAACAGTCGGTGGGAGAGATCGAGCGGCAGCTCCGTATGCCGCAAACGACTGTGTCAAAGCACCTGCGAGTGCTGCGAGAAGCCGGGTTTGTAGAATCTACGGTGGACGCGCAGCGCCGTCTCTACCGGCTTAAGCCCGAGCCATTTCAGGAGGTGGATGCCTGGCTAGCCCCGTTCCGCCGGTTCTGGTCCGCTCATATGGATGCTCTCGAACGCCACCTCGACAAAATGGATCAGCCGGCAGCCACGAAAAGGAAAACAAGGAAGACGAAGCGGCCCAAACCGCGAACTGAAAAAGGAGACATGAAATGAAAATCAAAATGACGAGCGTATATGTGGACGACCAGGACAAGGCCCTGCGCTTTTATACCGAGGTGCTGGGCTTTGCCAAGAAGGCGGATTTCAGTAACGGCCCATTTCGGTGGTTAACCGTTGCGTCGGCGGAGGAGCCAGACGGAACTGAGTTGCAACTGGCGCTGAACGACAACCCCGCAGCCAAGGCGTATCAGCAGGCAATGTTTCAACAAGGCCAACCCGCGGCTATGTTTTACACCGACGACGTTAAGGGCGACTACGAGCGGATGAAAACGCACGGCGCGGAGTTCACGATGCCGCCTACAAACGTGACCTATTCGACCATTGCGAAGTTGAAAGACACCTGCGGCAACTTGATTCAGCTCACCCAGTTGGCAAGCCATTAAGAGCCCCCGACTTGAGGAAAAGGCGATGAGCGATCGCGAGCGGTATGCACCGGGTCCGGCGAGCGGAGCGCAGATACGAAAGGACGGAGAGAAATGGACGCTCATTCTAGTCAGAGAACTGCGCCACTCGCCGGAAAAAGTCTGGCAAGCGCTGACGGACCCGGTGCAGCTGCGCGAGTGGGCACCGTTTGAAGCCGATGGGAGTATGGGTGCGGTTGGAAGCAAGGTGAAGCTCACCACCGTGGCAACGCCCAGGCCGCACGTCACCGAAACTCAAGTGACGCGCGCAGAGGTTCCCAGGATGCTTGAGTACAAATGGGGAGACAACGAGATGCGGTGGGAACTGGAAGCTGTCGGCAGCGGCACGCGTCTCACCCTGTGGGCCAGCATTGATCGCCGTTACATCGCAATGGGCGCTGCGGGGTGGCACATTTGTCTCGATGTTCTGGATCGCCTGCTGAGTGGTGCTCCGATCGGCCGGATCGTTGGCGGTGACGCGACGAAGTTCGGCTGGCAGCGGCTGAACGCGGAGTACGCCAAGCAGTTCGGTGGCAAAGGGTAAATTGGTGATCGAGAAAATAGAATTTATGTCTCGCGAACTACCTGAAAGACCAAATTTCGAAGATCTCAAGAATGAAGCCAAAGGTCTATTGCACAGCGGGCCGTACGGCAAATTGGCGGATGCACAAAGCGCGCTGGCGACAGAGTATGGTTTTGCCACATGGGCAAAGCTTAAATCGCACGTGGAGGCATTGGGACTCAGTCCGGCAGCGGTACTGAAGGCGGCGGTTTGCGACAGCGATGCGTTGCGTGTACGCGAGGTGCTGGAACGTCATCCAGAACTGCGGGCGAAGATTGACGATCCGCTGCCGGATTACGGCTTCGGATTGAACGCTCTCTACGCAGCCGTGCAACGAAGCGATCGGGCGACGATTGATGTGCTGCTGCAAGCGGGCGCAAATATCCAGCAGCGAAGCGAGTGGTGGGCTGGGGGATTCGGGGTGCTGGATGATTGCGATCCGAGCATGGTGGAGTTTCTTACTGAACGAGGCGCCGTGGTGGATGCACATGCAGCCGCGCGGTTGGGGATGATGGAAAGGCTGCGAGAATTGGTGGCGGCTGATGCAAGTGTGGTGCATGCACGTGGAGGAGATGGACAGACGCCGCTGCACTTTGCTTCGACGGTGGAGGTTGCGGAGTTTCTGGTGGCACATGGCGCGGAGATCGATGCGCGCGATGTAGATCACGAATCGACTCCGGCGCAGTATATGCTCCGGGTGGAGCAGAAGCGGCATTACCCGCGTGACCGGCAGGATGTGGCGCGGTACTTAGTAACGCGCGGTTGCCAGACGGACATTCTGATGGCGGCAGCACTCGGAGATCTAAATCTAGTACAGCGTCACCTGGATGCCGATCCTGGATGCATTCGGATGAACGTATCCGAGGCGTGGTTCCCGAAGCATGATCCGCGTGCCGGCGGTACGATTTACATTTGGCAGCTGGGGCGATACCGCACGGCGCATGCGGTGGCGCGAGAGTTCGGGCACGAAGAAGTTTTCCGAGTACTGCTGGAGCGGACACCCGCAGATCTGAAGCTGGCGCTGGCTTGCGAGTTGGGCGATGAAGCGGTGTTCTCGGAGTTTCTGGCAAAGTATCCGGATGCGGCAAAGGCGTTGTCGGAAGATGACCAGCGGAAGCTGCCGAATGCGGCTCAGAACAACAACACGAAAGCAGTACGGCTGATGTTGAATGCCGGTTGGCCGGTAGACGTTCGAGGAGAGATGGGCACGACGGCGCTGCACTGGGCTGGGTTTCATGGCAATGCGGAGATGACGCGCGAGATCTTGCGGTTCCGGCCAACGCTGGAATTGAAAACGAGAGAGCATGAGGGAACCCCGCTCGCGTGGGCGATTTACGGCTCGGGAAATGGTTGGCATCGAGATACAGGTGATTTTGCAGGGACGGTTAAGGCGATGCTGGAGGCGGGAGCGGTAATTCCGCCGCAGGCAGAGGAACTGGAGCCGAGCGACGCTGTGTTGGAACTACTGCCATGAACGGGCACACCGGGCGCTTGAGTTTAGGGAAGTGGGTTAGATCTTGCGCTTGGCCAAGATTTCGTAAACCGGTTTGTTGTCGGCGAAGACGTGCCATTCCGCTACTTGTCCGTTGGTGATGAGCGCTTTCCATGCGGCGGGCGTTCGCCATGGAATGCCGTCTATCGTGCCGCCGGCTTCTCCCGCAGCTAGTATGGTGCCGAGTTCGGAGATGACGGTGTCGATCCGAATCCAGTAGTCCGGGCACATGGTGAAGTAACCGCGCCAGCCGAGTTGCATGCGCGACGCACCGGCTACGCGATTGCCCAGCGAATCGACGAAGAGGTGGTCGGGAGCCATGAGTGCTGTCAGCGCCTCGGCATTGTGGGCATTGATGGCATTTACGAAGGCGTTGAAACTTTGAAGCGGACTTAGTGATTGGGCTTGGCTGGACATGTTTCTATTCTGTGCCTATAGCTACTTCGCTGTGTTCTGAGTGGCAGACCGCTCCTTGCAGTCACGGCTCGGATAACAACAACTATGTGCTTTCGAGGGTTTTGAGGCGGCTGATGAGGATTTCGGCGGCTTGCTGGCTGGCGGCTTTCTTGGAGGTGCCGGTGGCGCGTTCGCTGAGGATGTCGCCGACACGCGCTTCGACGGTAAAGACCTTGGCGTGTTCGGGGCCGGAGGTTCCTACGGTGGAATAACGCGGCATAGGCAAACCCATAGCCTGTGTGCGCTCCTGCAAAACGCTCTTGTGGTTGAGCAGTTCGATGGAGCCGCCGTCCATCTGGTCGATCTCAAACAGCACATGGGTGTGCACGAATTTTGTGGCGACCTCAATACCACCGTCCAGATGGATGGCCGCAATTATGGCTTCGAAGGCATTGGCTAGAACCGTCCGGCGTTCGCGTCCACCGTTGCGCTCTTCGCCTTTGCCGAGGCGTAAATAAGTGCCTAAATCAATGTCCAGGGCGCGATGGTAGAGATAGGCCGCACTTACTAAGTGGGATTTCCACTGTGACAAGTCGCCTTCGCGCGCTTTGGGATAGCGGGCCACCAAGGCTTCGCTCACGACGAAGCCAAGCACGGAATCGCCCAAAAATTCAAGCTGCTCATTATCGGCGCACTGATCGGGTGGATACTCAGAGGCGCAGGAGCGATGGGTAAGAGCGCAGAAGAGAAGCTCGCTATTTTTGAACTGATAGCCGAGCTTCTCTTCCAATCTCTCGATTGGAGGGGTCATAGATGTACCGTGATTTTTAGTGGGGACCTTTCATCTTGGTGGCGATGTCCTTTTGGGCTTGCGCGAAGTTCTTGACGGGTTGAGTGGCATCGGGCATGGCAAGCGCTTTATCGGCGGTGGCGATGGCATCGTCATACTGCCTGTTATTTACGTAAGCTTTGGCCAGCCGGGCGGTCAAAATGGAACTGGGCATGATTTCGAGGGCGGTCTTGTAACAGGCAACTTCGTCGGCGTATTGCTTATTGATCGCGTCCGCTTGCGCGATGGCGGCCCAGGCGCGTCCGGCGAGTTCCTTTTTGTAATCCGGCCACTTGTCTTCCGGTATGCCGGCGGGAACCGAACCACCCGATTTAATGAGGTCCAATGCTTTGTGGGACAATTCGCTCACCTTCTTTAGGTTGTCGGCTTTATCCAAATCGTTCTCGCGCATTTGCTGAGCGGTGGTTTCTGCTAAGGTAACGCGCGCGACGATGTCGTTCGGGTCGTTATCCATGACGCGCTGCGCCCAGGTGGCAACCTGCACGGGATCGTTGGTTTGTTGGGCCGCGCCCATGGCCATGGTCAGCAACTGGGGTTTGAATTCGGTGTCCGCGAAATTCTCGAGCACGTTGGTTATGGCGGCCAGCTCGGCTTGGGCATTGCCGCCTTGCGCCGCTGTCTGGACCTGCATCAAGGCTTCCTGTTCCTTTTTCGACTTCACTTTAGGCTGCTTGGCCTGATACGCCGCGAGCGGCAGAGCGGCGTACAAAACCGCTAATCCTAATAAACCCAATCTCATTTCGCTTTATCTCCTTTTGATGAAGTACTCTCAAGCCCCTTCTGCGCCGCGTCGCTGGCCATGGCGGAAATGCCATCGGTGGCGAGGGCGGCCTTGAACTGCTCGTCGGCTTTTTTCATGTTGTTTTCGGCAAGGGCAATGCGTCCGAGGTAGACGTGCGCCCAAGCGGTGATGGCGGGGTCGGCCCCACTCTCCGCCGTCCGCTCAAACAATTGCTTTGCCTGGCTCACTTCGTTTTGCCGGATCGCGATGCGCGCCAGACCATAATAGGCGCGGCCTTGCATGGTTTTGTCGGCAGTTTGTTCGAAGACTTTCTTGAACACTTTTTCGGCGTTGGGGTAATCGCGCTGTTCGTAGAGACCTTCGGCGGTTTGTAGGGATTCTTCGGCAGGATCGATCTGCAGCTTGGCGGGCGGGGCGACGACTTTGGGTGCGACGGATTCTACAAACTGGATGCTTTCGAGGCGCTTCTTCTCTTTTTTGACGTCGATGGAAGCGATCAGGTCTGGATAGTACATGCGGAAGGAATCGGGCATCTTTTCGTAGCGCTCGAGCCCTTCAGCGAAAGCCGCCGTTAAGATGAACCCTTCCTTCATGGCCTGGTTCACGTACTCTTCGCGTTTGGCGGCACCACCGTGCATCAGGCGGCTGTCTATGGCTTTAGTTAAACAGCGAGTGACCAGCAGTTGGAAGTCGTCTTTATAGGCTAAGTCGAGCGCTGGCGCTTCTTGCGCATACTTTTCCAAGACCTTCTTTTCCTTGATGGCGGCGGCGAATTTGAAGGCGAGCGGATCGACCAGATAGGTTAAATAGGCGTCGCGGATCTCATCGACCATGAGGGCGCTGCTGGGGGTGATGACCACAAAATAGTTGGCGCGGTAGTTGCGTACTTGCGCCTGATTGGGTTCGCCTAACAATTCAAGATAGATTTGAAAACGGCGGACTTCGTTACCGGATGGATTGCGCAAGTAGCCGTTGGCTTCGAATAAAGTATTGATCACTTCGTCCTGATAGGCGGTGATGGCGGCTGCGTACGCGTTGGCGGAGCGCCGCCACAACTCTTCGATATTGGCCTCTTTATAAAAGCGCGCGAGGAGTTCGCTGAAAGGCCGCATGGGTTCGACGTCGGCGGGCAAGGGGATGGAGGGCAGGTCGAACTTGGGCGGATCGCCGGCTAGTAGCGCGAAGGAGATGTACTGACCCAGATTGGCGCCGCCAGAGGGCTTGCGGTGCTCCTGATAAAAAGCACGCACTTCGGGCAAGCAGGGAATTTTCTGTTTGGCGAGTTCTGCGCGGATCTGGGTGCGCAGTTTATATTGATCGTTCAGGGGTGAATCGATGCCGGTGTCATAGCCAGCCGCGTTGATAGCGGCGAGAGCGGCAAAGAGGGTCTTGCTAACACTAAATTGGTTCTCGTTGGCGATGCGCTGTTGGGCCGTGGCAGAGCGTGCGCTCGATAGCAGGAGCGCGCACGCCAGCAGACTTACCATTTGGCACTGACGACGAGGCAAGAGAGACCTTTACGCCCTCAGTTTACCTGACGATGCGGAAATCTTTAACCTATTCTGCGATGCCGGGGCTCGGCGCATCGATTCCGAGGGCCGTGGCGAGCGCGATTAAATGGTCCTGTTCCTCAACAAGGATGCCTCGTAAACTTTCGGCTATGGCGAATTCGTTGAGTTCGTCGGCCTGCTTGACTCGTCGCCGATACTGACGGATAGTTTCTTTTTCGTTCTCCAGGTCAAACTGCAACATCTCTTCGGCTTTTTCGGAGGTGCGTACGGGTTTGGGCGTGACGGAAGGCATGCCGCCAAGATAGTCGACGTGGTTGGCGACTTGGAGAGCGTGATCCAGTTCCTCTTTGGCGTGTTTGGCGAGTTCGTCGGCAATATTCATATATGCGGCGCCCTTGAGGACTTGGGAGTAATTCACGTAGGAGATGATCGCCTGATATTCGCGGGACAAATCCTCGTTGAGGGCGGCGATTAGCGTCTCACGGGTGGTAGCGGTGTTAGAGGGCATCGTGGTGTGGCTTTCACAACAAAGATCGGACTAGACTGCAAGATGTTTCGGTTTCTCTGTGAGATCCCTTTCCGGGGAAAAACTAGGCGGATCGTTGGTAGGTGCGAAAAGCGCGAGTGGCGAGCCATAGCGCAAATAAGGCGAAAGCCCAAAGTGCGGTGAGACGGAGCGAAATGCGCGACCAATCGGGAGCGCCAGCCAAGGCAAAGCGGCCCGCCTGGACGGCCCAATTGAGGGGGTTGAAGCGGGCCGCCGCCACCATCCAAGCGGGCATAAGCGGACTGGCGATGAAGACGGGCGACATGAAAGTGAGTGGCAGAAGTATGAAGTTCACGGCGCCGATGACGGACTCCTGTTTACGTACCAGGAGCGCCATGGCGATAGACAGAGCGCCGAAAGGTATACTCAACGAAATCGCCGCGATAAGCAAAACGAAAAGACCGGCGGGACCGCCTGCATAGCGGGCTCCTAAGACGAAACCCATGGTGAATAGAATGAGGGATTGCACGACGGTGACGATGGCCAGGTACATGAGGCGTCCGATGATGATGGCGGGACGGCTGACCGGCGCGATCAGGAAGCGATCCATGACGCCGCGATCGAGATCGAGGATCATGCCCATGCCGCTCCAACCAGCGCCAAATAAGGCGGACATGATGATGACGCCCGGTGTAAGGAATGAGATATATGAATTGGTTTGAAAGCCCGGGAGTTCGACGACACGTTTGAAGAGTTGACCGTAGAGGCCTAGCCAAATGATGGGCTGGATGAGTGTAAGAGCGATGTACCAGGGTTGGCGCATCAGATGGCGCAGAACGCGGATGGTGAGAAACCAACAGTGAGAAAGGAAGGTCATTGTTTCTCCTGCAGCGCTTCAGCCTGTTGAAATGTTTTGCCGGTGTGGCGGAGATAAACGTCGTCGAGCGTGGGCCGGGCTACTTTGACGGAAGCGACCTTTATGCCGGCGGATTCCAGGGCGTTTAACATTTGTGGAACAGCACTGGCGCCATGCTCAGCGCGGGCATGGACGGTTTTGGCGGAGACTTGGATGTCCCTGAGAATGGCGATGTTTTGCAAGGCGGCGTTGATGGCCTCAGCGAGCGCAGTTTCGGCGAGTTCGACTTCTACGGAATCGCCGCGGAGTTCGCCTTTGAGGGCTTCAGCCGTGCCCTCGGCGACGACGCGACCGCGATCGATGATGGCAATATTTTGCGCGAGGCGATCGGCTTCTTCGAGATAGTGGGTGGTGAGAAGAATCGAGAGACCTTCCGCGGAGAGATGGCCGATTTCCTCCCACAGTTCGGCGCGAGCCTCGGGGTCGAGGCCGGTGGTGGGCTCGTCGAGGAACAAAACGCGCGGACGATGGATGAGTCCCATAGCGATATCGAGCTTGCGTTTCATGCCGCCGGAGTAAGTACTGGCGACGCGCGCGGAGGCGCTGCTGAGGGAGAAGCGGTCCAGTAGAGTATCGACGCGTTTCTTGAGATCGGCTCCATGGAGATCGTGCAACTGACCTTGCAGGGTGAGGTTCTCGCGGCCGGTGCAGCCTTCGTCGACGCCCGATTTTTGCGCGACACAACCGATGGAGCGGCGCACAAGTTGAGGTTCGCGCAGGACGTCAATGCCAGTGACGCGGGCTTCGCCGGAATCGGGTTTAGATAGTGTTGTGAGGATTTTGATGGTGGTGGATTTGCCTGCGCCATTAGGCCCGAGCAAGGCGAAGATGGAGCCGCTGGCGACGGTGAGATTGAGGCCGTCCAGCGCTTTGACGCTGTTGCGATAGGTCTTGCAGAGGTTGTGAACCTCTATGGCAAGCGGAACTGTTTCGGTTGAGGACAACCTTTTGAGTGTAGCCGAAAAGAAGGTCTGTTAGTTTTGAAACTGAAGACGAAGACTCACGTATGACAGCAGGCGCGGAGCCGAGACCCGGGTCGGCATTTTGGCGCACCGTCAAAAAAATAGATAAGAGCAAGATCAACAACCGTTGGATGGCGCTGCGGAATTCGCTGGCGGTGGCGCTGCCGTTGGGAATTGGTATAGCAATGGGGAACCCGTTGGGTGCGGCAGGCGTGGCGACGGGTGCGCTGAACGTTTCTTTTTCAGATGGGCGCGATCCTTATTACCAAAGGGCGCGCCGCATGCTGATGTGGAGCGTGTTGGGAGCGGTGGCCGTGTTTGTGGGAACGGTGAGCGGGACTAATAAAGCGGCTGCGATCGTAGTGGCCGCCTGTTGGGCTTTTCTGGCGGGCCTGTTGATTGCGTTGGGTACACGCGCGGGAGACCTTGGGCTGAACACGCTGGTGACGCTGGTAGTGTTCGCCGGGCGCGGCCCGACAACGCTGCACGGCGCGGTGAATACAGGTTTGTTGGTGCTGGCGGGCGGATTGTTGCAGAGTGCGTTTTGCCTGGCGTTTTGGCCGCTGCGGCGTTACGATCCGGAGCGGCGGGCGCTGGGGCATGTGTACCTGAGTTTGGCGAAGGAAGTCGATCCGGATTTCGAGGAGAGCGCAGCTTCACCGTTGGGCGCGTTGAGTGCCGATGAACAGGACACGATAAGCGCCTTAGGCAACGATCACACCTTAGAAGGGGACCGTTTCCGGCTGTTGTTCGATCAAGCGGACCGGCTGCGGCTATCGGTTTATCTATTGACACGCTTGCGGGATGAATTGGGAGAGCGCGACAACCAGCGATCGGAAACGGAAGGAGACTTGGCCGATCTGATCGATGCGGTCTTGCGAACGGCCGCAAGACTTTTGAGTGCCGCGGGAACAGAGTTGGTCGAAAGAGAAGAGAAAGAGCTGCCGGTTTTGGAAAGTGAGTTGCGGCGATTGGCAGATTTGGCGCACAAGCAGAAGTGCGCAGCGTGCCGACTGGCGCCGAATATTGCCAGCGCGGTGGATGTGTTGAGTGGGCAATTGCGGCTGGTGAGCCAACTAGTGCAGCGAACGCAAGTGGCTGACAATGGCAGTCGGGTCGGACCTGGGCAAGCGGCGGATTTCAGAAAGCAGCTTTGGAGTTGGGTAGCAACCTTGCAGGCGAACCTGGATTTGCGGTCGGCGGTTTGCCGGCATGCCATTCGCATGAGTTTGTGTATCGCGCTGGGCGATTGGATTGAACGAACCGCGGGTTGGCACAGGGCGTATTGGCTGCCCATGACGATAGCCGTGGTGTTGAAGCCCGATTTCACTTCGACGTTCAGCCGGGGCGTTTTGCGGCTATTGGGGACCTTATTCGGCTTGGTACTGGCGACGGCGTTGTTCCATTTGCTGCCGGTTTCGGCGATGACGCAATTGCTGATGGTGGGGGCGTTCAGCTTCTGTTTGCGGTATTGGGGACCGGCGAATTACGGGATATTCACTCTATCGGTCAGTGGCTTGGTGGTATTTCTGATTGCGGCGACGGGGAATTCTCCAGGGGAAGTGATGGCGGCGCGCGCATTGAATACGCTAACGGGCGGGGTGCTGGCGCTACTGGCTTATGCAGTTTGGCCCACATGGGAGCGTACGCAGGTGTCGGACGGGTTTGCGGAAATGATTGACGCGAGCCGGTCGTATTTGCAATCCGTTCTTAAAGGGTTCGAGGGCGAGGAGCCGAACTTGGAGAAGGAACGGCTCGCGTGGCGGCGGGCCCGCACTAATGTCGAGGCTTCGGTGGACCGGGTGATCTCGGAGCCTGGGATTACGGCTACGAAACAGGAAACGCTGCTTTCGATGTTAGCGAGTTCGCGCTCTTTGATGCTGGCGATTGTGGGTTTAGAGGCGGGCATCCCGCAGAAGACGGCACTGGCGGCGCTAGAGACGTTTGCGCACGATGTGGATTTCACACTATATTTTTTGGGAGCGGCCCTGCGAGGCTCGAAACCCGCCGGCGAGAGTCTGCCGCAATTACGGGAAGATCACCGGAAATTGGTCGAGGCGCGCGGGGCTTTTTCGGCAAATGACGAATTCTTTTTAGCGGAGACCGACCGACTCACAGTAAGTTTAAATACGCTTCGGGAACAGGTGATGCGATACGTGGCTGGTTAGCTAGACGAGCCGCTATTTGCCGGGACGGCTTTGGGTGCGGAATTCGTATTGCTGGATTTGTAGAGCGAGCTGACCCTTAAGGTGGCGCGTTACGCGGCCACGGGCAACCAAATTGAGCAGGCATTTTTCGTTCAATTGAGCCGGCCAACTGATAGAGACCTCTAAACGGGTTCCGACGGGAAGGTCATGGTCTGAAGTAAAAAGAACGCCAGAACTACTAATATTCAGAGTTTTACCGCTTCCGGCGAGTATTTCAGATCGCTGGTTGAGCGTTTTATAACGCAATTCGCGTTCAATGGGAAACCGGCTAGACCGCCGTCGCTCCGAATTATTTAGCTCCGGAGTCATAGTAGTTAAAGACACAATTTTGTGGAACTCCGATCTTTAAAGCTTACACAATCACAGTACATTTTGCCTGCCTATTTTCCCGCTGCGCTTTCCGCGCGGCGTTTTTTCAGCCATTCCAAACGCTCTTTCAATCGTTGTTCAAACCCGTGATCCGTCGGCTCGTAGATAGAGGTTTGGAGGAGCGAAGGCGGCATACAAGTCATATCGGTGAAGGCGGAGGAATCTTTATGGGCGTGCTTATAACCTTTCGAATAACCCAATTCCTTCATAAGGCGAGTGGGCGCATTCCGTAAATGTAGCGGGACCGGTTCGGCCACTGTTGAATCAATGATGGCATTTGCCTGATTGAGAGCCTGATAGGCGGCGTCGGATTTAGGAGCCAACGCTAAATAGATCGTTAATTGAGCCAATGCCTGATCGCCTTCTGGAATTCCAAGGAAATGGACGGTTTGCATACAGGCAATTCCTTGTTCTATGGCGCGGGGATCGGCGAGGCCGATATCTTCGATGGCCATGCGGATTAAGCGGCGGACGAGATAAAGGCGGTCCTCGCCGGCTTTCATCATGCGCGCCAGCCAGTATAGGGCGGCGTCGGGATCGCTGGAGCGGACTGATTTGTGGAGGGCAGATATAAGGTTGAAGTGCTCTTCGCCCGATTTGTCATACAAAAGAATCTTCCGCTGGAGAGCGTCGGCTAGAGCCTGACGGTCGATTTTGCCGTCAATGGCAAGTCCGGCAGCGACTTCTAGAGTGTTAAGGGCGGAGCGAGCGTCGCCGCTGGATGCGACGGCGATTTCGGTGAGAAGTTCATCGTCTATCGAGATATGAAGGTGACCGAGACCACGGTCAGGTGTTTCGAGAGCCCGGCGGAGAAGGCCGCTGAGTTCCTGCGTTTCAAGGGCATATAGAACGTAGACCTTGGTGCGGGAAAGGAGCGCCGAATTGATTTCAAAAGACGGATTTTCGGTGGTTGCGCCAATGAGGACGACGTCGCCGCGTTCGACGTAGGGCAGAAAGGCGTCCTGCTGGGCTTTATTGAAGCGGTGAATTTCGTCGATGAATAGGATGGTTCTCCGACCCATGCGGCGGGAACGCTCAGCATCGGCCATGACCGTTTTGATTTCCTTGATGCCGCTCAGGACAGCGCTGAATTGGATAAAGTCGGCGTGGCAGGCGCGCGCGATCAGGGCGGCGAGCGTGGTCTTGCCGGAACCGGGAGGGCCCCACAGGATTAGGGAGGAAAGTTGGCCGCTTTCCATTTGAGCGCGCAGTGGTTTGCCGGGGCCGAGGATGTGTTCTTGACCGAGGTATTCGCTGAGTTCGCGCGGGCGCATGCGGTCGGCTAGCGGGCGTCCGGTTAGGTCGTCTTCAGGCGGGAGGTGAGGCGGAGTGTTATCGAAAAGGCTCACAGTTGACTTCTTTGACGCGCGGCTTCGAAGAGTGCTATGGAGCAGGCTACGCCCGCATTGAGAGATTCGACAACTGAAGTGGGGATGTGCAGACCGAGGGAGCAGGCAAGGAGTTCGGGAGAGACGCCGTGAGCTTCGCTGCCGACAACGATAGCGGCGGGTTGGCGCAAATCGGCTTGTGTGATGGATGTGGATGCCTTGCCGGTTAGAGCGTATAGCTGTACGTTGGCCGCGCGCAGTTGTGCCATCAAAGCCGGACGCTTTTGATATTCGAGATAAGGCAGGCGGAAGATGGAGCCCGCCGTGGCGCGGAGAAATTTTCCGTTGGGGACGCGCACGCTGTTTTCAAGAAAGACAAGACTGGATGCGCCGAAAGCTTCGGCAGAGCGGGCGATGGTACCGGCGTTGCCGGGGTCCTGGATACCGTCAAGGATCACAATCATTCCGGGTTCGCTGAGACAGTCTTTCCAAGTGTGAATAGGCGGAGTGACCAAGGCCATGATCTCTTGGGAGGATTCGGTTCCAGAGAGAGTTTCGAAGGTGCGGGCGGGTATGTCAGTGACCTCGGCGCGAGTTTTGGAAAGCAACTGGCTGTGGCGTTCGCGACCGTTGGGCGTTGTGAAGATCTGATCGAGATGCCAGGGACTGCGCAAAATTTCCTCTACGAGATGCGGGCCCTCTATCACGATCCGGCCATCGTCCGTAGTACGTCCGCCGGTAATTGCGCGGCGAATGCTCTGGAGAAAGGGATTCTTCGTGCTGGTCAGATGCATGAAAGTTTGAGTAGACTAGGAGCTAAGAACGAAGCGCCGAAATCCTTTCGATGAAGCGAATAACAGCTTGGCTGTGTATACTGCCGTTGATCACTCTCTTAGGCTACATGTTCTATGTGGCCGATCAGATTGAACGGCAATCGCAGATCGACGAATCGCAACCTGCCGACGTGATTCTGGTGATGGGCGCGGCTGAGTATCGTGGGCGGCCTTCACCGGTTTTGCAAGGCCGGTTGAATCATGCACTACTGCTTTATCTCAAACATCTGGCGCCTTATATATTGACCACTGGCGGCGCGGGCGGCGATCCTGATTTCACGGAAGGCGAGGTGGGGCGGGCGTATTTGGTGATGCGTGGAGTTCCGGCGGAGGCGATCATTACGCAGGCGGTGGGATCGACCACGGTGCAGAGTCTGGATGCGGCGATCGAGACGATGCGGCGGATGAATTTGCACTCGGCGATTGTGGTGAGCGATGGGTACCACATTTACAGAGTGAAGCGAGTGCTGCAGGCGCAGGGGATTAAAGTGTACGGGTCGCCGCGGCCGCCAGCGGGGAGTTTGACGAGGAATGAGTTGCGCTGGCTTTATCTAAGGCAAGCCGCCGGGTTCATCATGTGGCAGGTGGGGATCAATATTTGAGGATTGGGCTATCGGCGTTGGCGGCTTGCGTGCCTGGAGTGTAATGGATCGGGCCGTCGGTTTGAGCGTAAAAGCTCTTTTGGCGCGGGTCGACCGGGATGGCGAGAATGCTCTTTTCCCTTACGATGAATTTGTAGCGTTCAAGAACTTGCTTGGCCGGCAGGCGTTGGGTTGATTGCCAATCTCGAATCGCAGTAATGGCGATCGGACTTTGATCGGGGATGGTGCGTTGCACGAAGATAAACGCACCAATGATCCCTGCGATGGCGGCAATGAGGAAGATCCGCCCCACGATCCAGAGCGGACCGCGCTTAATTTCTTCGGGCAAGCTGGGCGCCTTTCAAATATTCGTCAAGGAAGACGAGGATCGCCCCATAACCTTTGATCTGATTTTCACGTTTGGTGAAGCCGTGGCCTTCGTCGGGAAAGACCATGTATTCCACAATGCCGCCTTTTTTCTTGATGGCGGCGACCATGTCGTCTGACTCCACTTTGATAACGCGCGGGTCGTTGGCGCCTTGCAGGATCATGAGGGGGCGTTCGACTTTGTCGGCATTGAAAAGTGGTGAGACGGTGAGGAGCATGTCGCGGTCTTTTTTGGGATCGCCGATTTTCTTGTAAAGCGCTTCCTTCTGCGCCTCCCACCACGGCGGGATGGATTCGAGAGTGCGAACCCAGTTAGAAATTCCGAATAAGTCAACGCCCACGACAAACTCCTTCGGCTTCAGAGTAAGTGCGGCGAGAGTCATGTAACCGCCGTAACTGCCGCCGATGATGCCGATGCGATTGGCTTCGACATAATCAAGGGAGTTGAGATATTTCTTGGCTTCGACGCAATCCCACAAAGGTTCGTGGCCGTGGCGCTTTTCGTCGGCTTGGAAGAAGGTCTTGCCGTATCCAGAGCTGCCGCGGTTGTTGACGGCCAAGACAACGTAGCCGTGGTTTACAAAATATTGCAGCAGATTGGAATAGCCACGTCCGCTTTGGCCGCCGGGACCGCCATGGACCCAGACGAGAGCGGGCGCTTTAGCTTCGGCGGAGGCTTGCTGGGGTTTGTAGAGAATGGCGGGGATCTCCATACCGTCGAAGGATTTGTAGCGGACGACTTGGCTATCAACCAGGTCTGCAGGATCGATGGCGGGGTTCTGCGTGTCGGTCAGTTGCTTAACCGACTTACTCTTCAGGTCAAACAGAAACAAGTTGGCCGGCGTGTGGTCGCCGTTGAAGTAGAAGCTCATGAGATCTTCGTTGCGCGAGAACGTGACGTTGGCGATTTGGCCTTCGGGAAGGGAGGGGAGAGCGAGCGGCTGGCCAGTGGCATTGTCAAAGATTTCCACTCTCGTACGCGCATCTTCGTTCACGCCGATGACGCGGTATTTGCCGTGGCGCGAGAAGTAGACGAACAGAATATCCCACTTCTGGCGCTCAACCGGTTCGGTCTTGCCAGTCGCAATTTCGTAACGCGCCGCGTAAGTGAACTCGCCGCCTTCATCGGTGAGGTAGTAAAGATAGCGGGAATCCGGCGAGAAGGACTGCGCATCGAAGCGGACCTCGCCCGTATGCGGTGTGAGGTGCTTCATCTGCTTTGCTTCAAGGCTGTAGAGATAGATGTCGGAATCGTTATCGGTTTTGGGTTTAGAAAATGCGATGTACTTTTCGTTGTCGGAAACGCCGGAGAAGTTGTAGCCGGTGTCGTCTTGATAGAGGAGCTCTGGTTTGAGGTCGGAGATTTTGGTGCGGTAGAGGTCGAAGAAGCGCTCATTGCGGGCGTTAGAAAGGAAGAAGAAGGCGGTTTCGTCAAAGGTCCAGCCGCCAAAGAAGGCTTTCGTTTTGTCGCCGGGAGTGAGGTCGGTTTGGTGGCCGTCGAGGTCTTGTATATAGAGGTGGGTGCGTTCGTTCCCACCGTTATCGCGGGTGAACAGGATGCGATTGTCTTTCGGGAAATAGGAAACGGCGTAGGTGGAGTCTTTGGTGGAGGTGGTGAGAGGCGCAGGTTTGCCGCCGGTGATGGGGATGTGAAAGGCGTTGTAGATGCCGGTTTGATTGCTGGTAACGAGGATGGATTTCTCGTCGGCGGAAAAGGAGCTGCCGAAGATGTTGGTGGTGGTGAGGAATTGCTCGATGGTGTATTGCTTGGGCATGCGGGCTTGGAGGGTGGCGGCGATAGCCAAGAGAGCAAACAGACGGACGGTTGGGCGCTGCATTTTGTCAGTATGTCATTTTTCTCGGGGCAGAGGGACGGAGGGGACGGAGAGCTGTGTCCCGGCGCCGCCATTTTTGCCGTATAGTCGAATAACTACATGGCGCTCGAAGTTTTTATTTCTTACTCGCACAAATACGAAGCTTTGCGCAAGAAGCTTGAGACGCATTTAGCGTTGATGCAGCGCGAGGGTTTGGTCGAAAGCTGGACCGACCGCTGTATTACCGCCGGCAGCCGTTGGCGGAATCAGATCGACGATAAGGTGCGATCCGCCGGCATGATTTTGCTGCTAGTCAGCGCAGACTTCCTGGCGTCCGACTATTGCTATGAAATCGAAATGAAGACCGCCTTGGAACGGGAGGCCAACAAAGAAGCCATTGTTATCCCGATCATCTTGCGCGCGGTAGATTGGACCAGTGCGCCGTTCGCAGAATTGCAGGCGTTGCCCCGCGATAACAGAGCAGTCACTTCGTGGACGAATCGTGATGAGGCGTTCACGGCAATAGCGAAAGGACTTCGTGAGCGGGTTAAGGAAATAGCGGAACGTGACGCCTGCGCTCGCCAGAAATATGTGAGCTGGGTGGCCACGCAACACCGCTACATCCGTTTCTCGGGCATGGCCGTCGTCGATGAACGCGCCGAAGTAGAGATGGCGCGGGTGTTTGTCATGCCCAGGATTCTTACCCAGCACAATATAATCGACGAACCGTTGGCGTTTAGCGAGATGCTTAGCACCGAGCACGGCCCCATTCGAGCAATGATTCTCGGCGGACCCGGCAGCGGCAAAACAACTCTGATGGAGGCGCTTGCGCTGGCTTTCGTGCAACCGGAAAACTTCCTCTGGGCCGGCAATCTCCCGAAGCTCCTGCCCGTCTTCTACCGCATCCGCGATCTCGACAAAGATCTGCAAGATATGCGTGGCAACATCTGGGAATGCATCGAGCACCACTGCTGCCGCGGCATGCAGGACAAGATGCCGCACGGCTTCTTTCAACGCGAAATGAACACGAGCGGTGTTGTGCTGCTCTTCGACGGTCTTGACGAAGCCGGTTCGCTCGCCCGCCGCAACGAAATCGTCAAGCTGCTGGGCGCGATGGCGGCCCTGCTTTCAGCCGATAGCCGCATAGTCGTTACCAGCCGGCCCCACGACTACCGCGATCGTTTTGACGATGCCGCCTGGCAGCATTTCGATCTCGCCGAGTTCGACGACAACGAAATCCAAACCTTCATCGCCGGCTGGCAGAAAATTCATCAGCCCGAGCGCGCAGCCGCACGCGATAAAGGCAAAGATCTCTGGCAGGCGCTCGAATCCAGGCAGGACATTTTGCCGCTGGCGCGCAATGCCCTTTTGCTTACCATGATCGTGCGCGTGCATTTCGGCCTGGGTGCGCTGCCCGACAGCCGATTGGGTCTATATGAAAAATGCACGGAAACGCTGCTGAAGCATTGGGCGGAAGCCAAAGGTCTGGCCGAAAGCCCAATTGAGACCGCGCAAAAGCGCAAACTATTGCAAAAGCTGGCGTATGAGACGCAGGGCGAAGCCGAAAACCTCGAACCCAACATGGCTCTGCAAATTGCACGCAACGAACTGGCAAAACGCTTTGCGCAGCAACTGAAAGAGGAGGGCGGTCCGCATCATTTAGTTGACCAGGTGATTGACCGACTGCACGCCCGCGACGCCATTCTGGTCCAGTACGGCACCGATAAGAGCGGCCAAGACAAGTATGGTTTTGTCCACCGTTCCTTTCAGGAATACTTCGCAGCCGGTTGGCTGGCGCACGAAGTGGATGAGGAAGAATTTCGCAACCAACTCTTTGCCGGCCGCGATGGTTGGGATGAAACGCTGTATCTTGCCGTCGCGCAGTTGCCTGATAAGCGCCGGCGCGCCACCTTGCTCGAACTGCTGAAATACGGCAAGGCCGATTTTGCGGTAGAGTGCTTAAGAGCGGCTGTGCCGGAACAGCCTTGGCTGCGGGTGCTAGTGCAGTTTTTGGCGAGATATACGCCAGCGGGAATAAAATATCGGGCTCTATCAGTGGCGGAATGCGCTGAAACTTGCGGTGCGCGCCGGGAAACCATGACGGTCTTAGAGGCGATGTTCCAGCCAGAGAATCGCGAAGGGCAATCGTTAGCGGCGGCCGTGGAACTGGCCGCAGAACTTGGCGCGAAAACCTTGCTCGATGCATTCTTCGGCGAAGCGGCCAAGTGGCCCGAAGATATGGTGCTCATTCCGGCGGGTGCGTTTCCTTATGGGAAGGTCACGAAGACTGTGGACTTGGCGGCTTTTAACATTGACCGTTATCCCGTCACCAACGTGGAGTTTGAGCGCATGGTGCCGGGGCATAGCAAGCTTCGCACCGAGCGTTCCGAAACCGACAAGCAGCCCGTGATTTATGTAAGTTGGTTTGAGGCCCAACTCTATGCGCGCTGGCGCGGCTGTCGCTTGCCGACTGAGCAGGAATGGGAGAAGGCGGCTGGATGGGATGCCGCCAACAAGAAGAAGCGCGTCTATCCCTGGGGCGACGAATTCGACAGCACAAAATGTAACACCATTGAATCCAAAATTCATAAGACCACGCCTGTCGGTTCATATCCGCACGGCATCAGCCCTTACGGTGTTCACGACATGGCCGGGAATGTATGGGAGTGGACAGAAAGTCCTTGGAAGAAAGGTCAGGACGCGAGAGTGCTTCGGGGCGGGTCTTGGGGCAACCTCAATGACGACGCAGCCTGCGCTTATCGCGTCGACATCAACCCGGACGTCCGCAACCTCAGCATCGGGTTTCGTTGCTCCAGGACATAGTTTTACACTGTGTACTTTTTTCTCTGGGTAGTTGGTGGGGACAGCCCGCATGTTTCCCGAGTTGGTGGGGACAGCCCGCATGTTTCCATATTTTCGATCAATCTACACCGCTAGCGAACAAAACCGTCTGACCGCCCTCATCCTGTGCGACTTTCTTAGGCCGTCCGCCCTTGCCGGGTGCGAGCTTGCGTTGCAGCGCGGCCTCGGCACGTGCGATGAAGGATTCGTCGCCTGCCGGACGTCCCGTGTAGGTGCTTTTGCGGAGTCGCTCTTCGGCCTCGTCGGGGCAGCGGGTCGAAAGCATGATCAGCCATTGTTCGGCGGTAAACCGTTCACGCCAGCTGGACAGGTCGAGCGAAATCGCAGAGGTCGGTATCGTTCCTAATCTTGCGCTGGCGCTGGACCAGGGCCACTGCTCCGCTTGTCCAACTAATCCAGCGCGAACGGGGTTACGTTCGACATATCTTAAAGCCGCCCAGGTATGGGCTTCGTCCATAGCGCAGGAAAAAAAGCGGTTCTGCCAGAAGTGGCCGTGGCGGGCAAGGACGGTATTCATGTGCTGGGCATAGTGGCCGTGCAGGCGACCAAAGGCGCGGGAGAGAGAATGGCGATGCTCGGGCACGACCACCCAGTGGACGTGATTACTCATCAGGCAATAGGCCCAGACGCGAACGCCGAACTCGTGCATGTTCTGCGCGGCTAGCCGGAGGTAGACTTCGCGATCGGTGTCTGAGAAGAAGACGTTCTGTTGGGCGACGCCGCGCTGGATCAGGTGATGAGGGGCTCCGGGTAGGACGGCGCGGGGCATTCTAGGCATGCCAAGGTAGTGCGGATGGGAGGGAAAGCTCGCGGAAAAAAGCGGAAACATGCGGGCTGTCCCCAGTTTAAAGTTATTTAGCGCCCGCGGGAGGCGGTTTTGGGAACGACTGTATCGATGGGCGTCGGCGGAGGGGCCGGAGTTTCCGTATCGGTGGCAACCTTCGTCAAGCCGAGAGCCTTGCGAAGTTCGGCGTCGATTTTAATGCGGATATCGGTATTGTCTTTGAGAAACTGGCGGGCGTTTTCGCGGCCTTGGCCGATGCGTTCACCCTTATAACTGAACCACGAGCCGCTCTTTTCAACCACATTGTGAGCTGCGCCGAGATCGAGGAGATCGCCTTCGCGGGAAACGCCTTCGCCGTAAATAATGTCGAACTCAGCTTCACGGAAGGGTGGGGCGACTTTGTTCTTGACGACCTTGATCTTGGTGCGATTACCAGTGACGGTCTCGCCGTCTTTAATGGCGGCAATGCGGCGGATGTCGAGGCGAATGGATGAATAGAATTTCAGCGCGCGGCCGCCAGTGGTGGTTTCGGGATTGCCAAACATGACGCCAATCTTTTCGCGGATCTGGTTGATGAAGATCAGGCAGGTGTTGGATTTCGAAACGGTACCGGTGAGCTTGCGCATGGCCTGCGACATGAGGCGGGCTTGCACGCCCATATGGGAGTCGCCCATTTCGCCGTCGAGTTCGGCCTTCGGTACAAGGGCGGCGACGGAATCTACCACGAGAACGTCGATGGAGCCCGAGGCAATCAAGGCGGCGGTGATTTCCAGAGCTTGTTCGGCGTAGTCGGGCTGGGAGACGAGAAGATTATCCACATCGACACCGAGAGCTTTGGCGTAGATGGGATCGAGCGCGTGCTCCACGTCAATGAAGGCGGCAGTGCCACCCATTTTCTGGGCCTCGGCGACGACTTGCAAGGCGATGGTGGTTTTGCCGGAGGATTCAGGGCCGAAGATTTCGCAGATACGGCCGCGCGGCAGACCACCGACGCCGAGCGCATAATCGACTGAAATCGACCCGGTGGGAATTGAGGAGACGGGAACAATGGCTTCCTTCGCGCCGAGGCGCAGGATGGAACCTTTTCCAAATTGCTTTTCGATTTGGCCCAACGTCAGGGTCAGTGTGCGGGTACGCTCTTTTTCGTCCATGGGGTCCTTTCAGGAGATCGTAGCGGGGGAAGCCAGTATTAGTATAGCTCGAAACAATATAGGGAAAGGTTGTTTTAAACGGAAAGGGGTTTTTAGGTGGGACGCCGGGCGTAGTAGCCTTTGCGGGCGCGCACAATCAGGTCTTTGCGGTTCCGCACTTTGATAAGGACATGGTGGTATTGACCGTCGTTGTTAAGCGGTTCGGGCGCGTAGAACAAATTATATTGATGGCGCAGTTCATTGGCGATATTCTCGAACGACTGGTTGAGATCGTTGGCCTGAAAAGGGAAGAACGAAGTGCCGCCGGTTTGGTCGGCGAAATAGCGCATTATCTTGTCGCCGTCAGTTTCGTTGTGGCTGATGTTGGTCGAGATCGTGTAGATGACGGTGTCGGCACGCTGCGCCATTTCGAGTGCCTGGTCGCGGCTGTGCTGGCTTTGGTTGTCGTCGCCATCGCTAAGGATGACCATCGCGCGGCGGAACTTGTACATTGGCTGGTCGAGCATCAGCTTCTCCTTGCAGGCGAAGAAGATTGCGTCATAAAGAGCAGTACCGCCGCCCGGGCGCAGACTGCGCACAGCCTTATCTAGCACTTGTGTGTCGCCAGTCAAATCGGCGGCTAGTTCGGCAGCGGTGTCGAAGCTGACCACAATGGCTTTGTCTTGATCGCGAACCACACTGTTGATGAAATTGCTGGCGGCCTCCTGTTGGAAGTGGAAACGGTCGGTGACGCTGGCGCTGGTATCGATCAGAATCGCCAGACGCAACGGCAGATCGCTTTCGGCGGTGAACTCTTTGATGTTCTGCGGCTTCTTGTTTTCGAATATCGTGAAATCGCTGCGATTGAGGTCGGTAACGAAGTGGCCGCGTTTGTCGGTAACGGTGAACAGCATGTTGACGCGCGTAACTTCGCTGCGGATGATCGTGTCGTCGGCGCCTTCGGCAGCTTCGGGTTTGGCGGTTTGCTGCTTTTGTCCGGCAAAGATGGCTGTGCCTAAGGCGATGGTGGCCAGCGTCAACAGGGAACGGGCGTAAGACTTCATTTCAATACATCTATATTAACGGTCTTGTGACGGAGTTCTTCCAGCAACGTGGCGAGTTCGGGGGCGAGCGGACTTTCGATCACGATGCGCTTGCCCGTAGAAGGTGAATTGAACGATAGCCGGTATGCGTGCAAGAAGAAGCGGTTCAGGGGTGCGGCGGGGGCTCCGTATACGGTGTCGCCATAAATGGGATGGCGGAGGCTAGCAAGGTGAACACGAATTTGATGGGTGCGGCCGGTGCCGATGCGGACTTCCAGATAAGAGAACTGCTCGAACGATTCGAGTGTCTTGTAGTCGGTGAGAGCCGTCCGGCCACTGGCGAGTTTAGTGGTCATGCGGATGCGGCGGACAGGATCGCGTGCTATGGGAGTGGTGATTCGGCCTGCAGGCGGTTCCAGATGACCGTGCGCGAGCGCGAGGTAAATCTTCTCGACCTTACGCGCATGGAATTGGGTGGCCAACGACTGGTGTGCTTCATCGGTGCGCGCGACAACCATAACGCCGCTGGTTTCGCGATCGAGACGGTGGACGATTCCGGGGCGAAGATCATCTCCGCTCAGGGAAGAAAGCGTGCCGAAGTGATGAAGAAGCGCGTTGACAAGTGTGCCACGCGAATGACCCGCGCCGGCGTGCACAACCATGCCCGCGGGCTTATCGACGACCACCACATCATCATCCTGGTAGAGGATTTTGAGAGGGAGTTCTTCTGGCTCGGCTTGCAGAGGGGCGAGGTCTGCGGGCGTAAGTGTGATGGAGTCGCCTGCTCGTACAAGGTGAGACGAGCGTGCAGGCTCCGCGTTAACTTGCACGCGATCCTGCTTGATCCAGGTTTGCAGGCGGGAGCGGCTGTATTCGGGTAAGCGCTCGTGAATGAAGGAATCGAGACGCTTACCGGAGTCGGTTGGGGTGGCCGTGAGAGTGAGCGATTTATTTTGAGCTTGTTTCGTACGGGTGGCCGTCTTTATAGCGCAGTTCGCCGGCATCGATGGCAATAGGCAGATGGTTGTCTTTCGGGGGCAGCGGGCAGGTGGCGTAAGGCGTGAACGTGCACGGAGGATTATAGGCGCGGTTGAAATCAAGATCCACTTTGCCGTTCACAGGCAGCGGTACGTTCAACATGCGGCCGGCGGCGTAAGTCTGTGTTTTGTTAGTCAGGTCTTTGAAGAGGAAGTAGAGCGTTTTGCCGCTGGCCGCCTCTTCGTAGATCGGCCGTAGGCGATAAGCACGGTCTTGATAGGTGAACTCAACCCAACCGGGGCTCTCTTCCATTTCGGTTTGCCCAAGTATATTCAAAATCGGGATCTTTTGCACATCGGGAATCAGTTTGGCTTCGAAGCGCATGGCCGGATTGATGGGGAAATAGTTCATGCCTTCGAAGTTTCTTAGCGCGGGGCTGGCGCTGTCTTTTGCCCGGACGCCGAGACGATCGCCGCGCTTGATGACGAAGAAAGAAACTGAGCCCGCCTTGACAATGTCAGGCTTATTTTCGTCAAAGGAGAGAGGTTTTTGCGAACCGGAAGGTTCAATCAACGTCACTTTGCCGTCAGCGACGAGTAAACGACCGACTTGGGGGGGCGCAGTTTTCGGTAGAACAAAGTCGTTCTCTGGAGCGGAGCCGATTGTGTTGTCGCCCGGTTTCAACCAGAACAAGCCAACGAGAGTAAGCCAACCGTCCTCGGAGCGCAAGCCGGCGTCGCGGTGCTTTTGCCAGGCACGAATTTCATCAGTGTAAGAGGTCGGTTTTTCCGCAGACATGAGAATAGCGGCGAATAGGGCAATGCCGATCAGGATTCGGGGCATGCTGAATTTTAGCAGTCTTCAGGCGCACCTATTGCTGTTTCTTTAACCATTTGACGCTCGCCGGCGGAGTGTTTTGGCAGCGAATCGTATCGTCGACTCCGGAACTGATATCGGCACAGGCATTTTCGGTGGCCGAGCGTAATGCGGCTGCCTCGCTTTTGGCATTGACCGTTTTGCAAGTAGATTGCGTGTTGAAGGTCATGCAAACTTCTACGCGATAACGCGGACCATGGATCGTTGAATACGCCAACAACGCCACGAAACCGATGATGAACACCGCGATGACAAGACCAATCTTGTTCAGAGGACACCTTCGTGGAAGAAACTGCCCATAGCGCGGAATTTTGCATAGCGTTCTTTGACCAGATTCTCGGGCGAGTGCGCAGACAGTTCTTCCAACGCTTCCTGTAAAGTGGCGCGCAAGGCGTTGGCGGCGGCAACGGGGTCGAGGTGAGCGCCGCCGGGCGGTTCAGCGACGATGCCGTCGATCAGGCCAATTTCCAGAAGATCCGTTGCAGTCATGCGCAAGGCAGCCGAAGCCTCGGGCGCTTTGCTGGAATCGCGGTAAATAATCGCCGCGCAACTTTCGGGTGAGATCACGCTATAGTAAGCGTTCTCCAGCATGTAAACGCGATTGGCCACGCCAATGCCCAACGCGCCGCCGCTGCCGCCTTCGCCAATGACTACGCTGACAATGGGGCAGCGTAGGCGCGACATCTCGCGCAGATTGTAAGCAATCGCCTCGGCTTGGCCGCGCTCTTCTCCGTCGATACCAGGATAGGCGCCGGGCGTATCGATCAACGTGACGATCGGCCGGTTGAACTTTGCGGCGATTTGCATGATGCGGATGGCCTTGCGATAGCCTTCCGGCTTGGGCATCCCGAAGTTACGCAACAGCTTTTCTTTGGTATCGCGGCCTTTTTGATGGGCGACGATCATGACAGGTTTGCTGTCGAAGAACGCCATGCCAGCGAGGATCGACTTATCGTCGCCGAAGTGGCGGTCGCCGTGAATTTCAGAAAACTTGGTAAAGATGGAATTGATGTAGTCGCGCGCGTGCGGGCGCTTGGCGTGACGGGCGAGTTGAACACGCTGCCAGCTTTGCGTTACGCGCGGGTCTTTGTGTTCGGGCTGCCTGGCAGGCGGCGATGGCGGCTCGGGGATCTCTTCGTCGGCGGGCATTCGATCGTCAGCCACTAGGTTAGCTTGCCAACACTTCTAAAGATTCGGGGCCGCAGATTTTTTCGAGTTCGGCGCGGAATTCCCGGTCGGGGCGGACCTTACTGGCCACGTCCATTACCACTGAAAAATCGCGCGGTTTTTCGAGCCTGAGACGAACTTCGGTCGAGCCAAGTTTGCGCCCGAAGAGCTCGTTCAAGGCATCGGCTTTATAAGCAGCGGATTCGTCCTTCAGCCAGACGCGAATAGAAATGAGGGACGGAAGATCTACGCGCGCTTCTTCGAGTTTAACCATTTCTTGAATGGACAGCTTAGGCGGCGCACCCTCTTCAGTGAGGATGGACGCACGCACGAAGACGGCGGCATCGTCTCGCAAAGCGCCGAGTAACTCTTCGTAGCGATTGGCGAAGACCATAGCGTCGATAGTGCCGCGGCCATCGTCAAGTTTCATGGCGGCCCAGTATTTACCTTCGCGATTCGTCTTTCGCAAGATTCCGGTAAGCAAGCCGCAGAGCGCGACGGGTGTTCCTTTATCGAGGTCTTCGAGCTTGTCGGTAAAGTGAGTCGCAAGGTCGGCGATCTTATCTTTAAAGCGGTCGAGCGGATGGCCAGAAACGTAGATACCCAGAACTTCCTTTTCGCCAGCGAGCTTTTGCTCCATGGTCCAATCGGGCAATTTGGCGAGCGGAAACTCGCTGGCTTGTTCCTCTTCCATCATGCCGAACAATCCATGCTGGCCCATTTCACGGTCGCGGCAAGCGCGCGTGCCGGATTCGATGGCCCGATCAAGGGCTTCCATCAACTGCGCACGATTTGCCCCGGTGGAATCTAATGCGCCCGCTTTGATCAAGCTTTCAATGACGCGGCGGTTGACGTTGCCGAGATTGATGCGTTCGCAGAATTTATAGATGGAGGTGAACGGACCGCCTTCTTCGCGCGCCTTTACAATAGCTTCCACCGCGCCGTGGCCGACGTTCTTGACGGCGCCTAAGCCGAAACGGATCGCATCGCCCGCTGGGGTGAAGTTGAGATCGCTTTGGTTGACCTCTGGCGGCAAGACGCGCAAGCCCATTTCCTTACACTCGTTTATGTACTTGACGATCTTGTCGGTGTTACCCGATTCCGAGGTAAGTAGCGCGGACATGAACTCAACCGAATAGTGCGCTTTGAGATAAGCGGTGACGTAGGCGAGATAAGCGTAGGCGGCCGAATGCGACTTATTAAAACCATAACCCGCGAACTGCTCCATCAGATCGAAAATCTTGATTACTTTCTTGGCAGGCAAACCGCGAGCCGTCGCTCCCGTTACAAAACGCTCGCGCTGCTTGGCCATTTCGTCGGCTTTTTTCTTACCCATGGCGCGGCGAAGCAAATCGGCATCGCCCAGCGAATAGCCGGCGAGCTTGTTCGAGATTTGCATCACCTGCTCCTGGTAGAGGATGACGCCGTAGGTTTCGGAAAGAATCGGCTCGAGTTCTGGCACATCGTAGACGACGGGCTTGCGGCCGTGCTTGCGATCGATGAAGTCGGGGATCATGCCGCCTTGAATGGGGCCGGGGCGGTAAAGCGCATTGAGCGCGCATAAATCTTCAATGCGGTCGGGTTGATAGCGGCGCAACACATCCTGCATGCCGGGCGATTCAAACTGGAAGACGCCGCTGGTGAAACCGTTCGAAAAAATCTTCTGGTAGGTCTGCTTGTCATCGAGCGGCAGATCTTCAATGACGATTTTTTCGCCGCGATATTTCTGAATCAGCTTCATCGCCTCTTCAATGATCGTGAGCGTTGTGAGGCCGAGAAAATCCATCTTTAACAGGCCGAGCTTTTCGAGCCCGACCATGTCATACTGCGTCACAATTTCCTGTTTGTTGGTGACGTAGAGAGGCACCAGTTCGCGGAGCGGGATAGAGGAAATCACCACGCCCGCGGCGTGCATGCCTGCGTTGCGGCAGACGCCTTCCAGTTTCATGCTGATGTCGAGAACTTCTTTAACGCGCGGCTCTTTGGATAAGACGGATTTCAGTTCCGGATCTTCAATGGCTTGTTCGAGCTTGATGTTCAGCGTTTTGGGAACGAGCTTGGAAATGCGGTCGACTTCAGCGAACGTCATGTCCAGCACGCGACCGACATCTTTGATAGCGG
The DNA here is from genome assembly GCA_963749105.1 of Bryobacterales bacterium. Taxonomy (GTDB): domain Bacteria; phylum Acidobacteriota; class Terriglobia; order Bryobacterales; family Bryobacteraceae; genus Bog-105. The sequence continues at coordinate 31,877 of CAVVLT010000023.1, forward strand.
CTTTGGCGGCGAGCGTACCGAAGGTAATAATCTGCGCGACTTGTTCACGACCGTATTTTTCAGTGACGTACTGAATCACCTCGCCGCGGCGGTTGGTGCAGAAATCCACGTCGATATCGGGCATACTGATTCGTTCAGGATTGAGGAAGCGTTCAAAAAGCAGTCCGTATTCGAGCGGATCGACGTCGGTGATTTCCATCGCGTAACAGACGAGGCTGCCGGCAGCCGAACCACGGCCCGGACCAACGGGAATGCCCTTTTGTTTCGAGAAGCGGATGAAATCCCAGACGATGAGCAGATAACCAGGAAACTTCATCTGCTGAATCGTTTTGATTTCGAAGTCCAGCCGCGCTTGATATTCCGCCAAGCTATGCTTCAGGCGTCCCTGTTGGTGCAATGCTTCAAGCCGAGGGCGACGCTTCTCAAAACCTTCACGCGCGACCAAAGCGAAATAAGTATCCAACGTTTGATCCTGCGGCACATCGAAGCGCGGAAAAGGATCTTCGACAGGCTTGAGTTCGACGTGGCAGCGTTGCGCGATATCCCAGGTGCGGTCTAGCGCGTGTTCTACTTCGCCGAAAAGCTTCATCATCTCGGCGCGCGATTTGACGAAGAACTCCGGCGTGGAAAAACGCATCCGGTTCTCGTCCTTCATCGTTTTGCCGGTTTGGATGCAGAGCAGAATTTCGTGCGCACGCACGTCGTTGTGCTCCAGGTAGTGCGCATCGTTGGTGGCCACCAGTGGAATGCCCGTCTCTTTCGAAAGGCGGCACACGCCCGGCATCACCAGTTTGTCTTGGTCAAGCCCGTGGTCCTGCAGTTCCAGGAAAAAGTTGTTCTTGCCGAACAGGTCCGAGTATTCGTTCGTGAGGCGCAGCGCTTCGTCGTATTTGTCGGCCACAATGGCTTCGTTAACGTCGCCGCGCAGACACGCAGACATGCCGATCAGGCCCCTCGAATGGCGAGCCAGCAAATCCTTATCGATACGCGGCTTGTAATAGAAGCCATCGAGGAATCCTGTGGTGACCAGGTTGATCAGGTTCTTATAACCCTCCTGGTTTTCGGCAAGTAAGATGAGATGGTTGTAGCGATCGGAATCGCTTTTGGTTTTGTGCCCCTGTTGCGAGACGTACACTTCACAGCCGATGACGGGCAAGATGCCATGCGCCTTTGCTTCCGTGTAAAACTCCACCGCGCCGAAGAGGTTGCCATGATCCGTCATGGCGATGGCTGGCATTTTCTGCCGCTCGGCAACTGACATTAGTTTCTTAATGTCGCAAGCCCCGTCTAGCAGCGAGTAGTCTGTGTGGCAGTGAAGGTGAACGAAAGGACGTTCGGGCATGAATCTCCTCTTTTGAACGGCGCACGATGGGAGAACGGGGGATTCCGCGAAAGTGCAATTTCTTACACTCTATGGTGACACGGGGCACTTTGCGGCCTCTTTAGTTTAGATTGATGGAACCAAGTTGGGTGCGTTGGAATGAGTAGTCATACAAATTTAATCCGATTGTAACTATCCTTCGGTAACTTGGGGAGAGTTTTCGCAACTCTACGTAGTTTATTAAGGAGCATATGAGGAAAAGTTTGGCAGTAGTGATAATCCTCCTGGCGGGCTTCGGGGTGAATTCTTTGTTCGCTCAGAACGTATCACCAGGCACGGCAGATGCCGCCGCAGGCGACTTAGATTCGCTGAAGGCACGGATTTCCGATCAGCAAGCGCAAATTCGCAAATTGCAAGAAGCAGTCGACGAACAGCAGAAACTGCTAGAACATACGTTGCAGACGATGGCGGCTGCACAAGCTTCAAAAACAACGCAAGCTGCAACTGCTCAGCCAGTGGCAAATACAAGTGACGGAACGAACATTGTCGCGGCGTCTACGACGAACGTCGCGGGTCCAGTGAGATTTATACCGGCCATCGGAGGTCGGCAAAAGATAGATACTCCCGGCGGACGTGATGTAACAGCGGGCGGAACAAGTCCTTGCGATGAGGGCAATCCGGCGCCGACCTTCATTCGATTGGGCAACGTTTGTATCACACCCGTCGGGTTTATGGATCTCATTCCATTTTGGCGCAGTGCGAACGCTGGATCGAGCTTCGGTTCGAACTTCGGCAGTGTCCCTTACAACAACAACCTTGCGGCGCACAATTCTGAATTCCGCTTTACACCGCAGAACTCACGAATTGGCTTCCGCATCGATGGCGACTGGAAGGGCGCTCACTTCCTCGCTTACAACGAGTTTGACTTCCTTGGCACCAGCGGCGCAACCAATCTTACCGTTTCAAACGGCGCGTTTGTTCCGCGTCTCCGCCTCTTCTGGGTGGATGTGAGGAAAGGCAAAGTTGAGTTCTTAGCCGGACAGAGTTGGACCATGCTCACTCCGAATCGCACAGGCATTTCCGCATTGCCTGGCGACCTTTTCTACGGTCAGGCAATAGACGCGAACTACTTACTTGGTCTCACTTGGGATCGCCAGCCGGGTATGCGCGTTCTGTTGCACCCAAGTGAAAAGTTGACCATTGGATTTTCGGTAGAAAATCCCGATCAATACATGGGCGGTGCTAACGGCAGTACGGCCATCACCTTGCCATCTGCTCTGACTGCGCTTCAGAACACGCAGCTCGATGCCGGCGGGTCTATTACGGCCACCGCCAGCGGCTCTGGTGCCACTACCGTCGTTACGGCGGCCGCGAATACTGTGCTCGCGACTCCGACCTACACACCCGACGTCATTGCCAAGATTGCTTTCGATCCTAGCTCGCGCTTCCACTTTGAAGTGGCTGGTATCGAGAGCCAATACCGTATCTTCAACCCCAACACCGGTGCGGCCCTGGGCGCTCAACAGCACTTCAGCACCAGCGGCGGTGGCTTGCAGTTCGGCGCCAACGCCGCCGTCACAAAGAACCTTCGTTTGATCACCACCAACTTCTGGACTGACGGCGATGGGCGCTATATTTTCGGCCAAGTACCAGACGTGATTGTTCGGGCGAACGGAGCTCTTAGCGGCGTGCACGCCGAGAGCACCGTTGACGGCTTTGAGGCGACTATCCACAAGACACTGATATACGGTTACTGGGGTGCCATTAGAATCCTTAAGAACGTCGCGATTGATGCCAACGGAAAAAGTCTGATTGGCTACGGCTACGCTGGTACCAACAGCCAGAACCGACTTCTGCAGGAAGGCACCTTTGGCTTTAACCAGACCATGTGGAAGAATCCGAAGTACGGCGCAATCAACGTTATGGGCCAGTATGAGTGGTTGAGCCGCAGTCCGTTCGCTGCCGCAGTCGGCGCGCCTGTGAATGCGCACGACAACACCATTTTGTTCGATATCCGCTACAGCTTGCCGGGCAGCGCTCCGAAGTTCTGAACCTGTATCTAGCTAACACGAGAGGGCGGCTTAATCACCGCCCTTTTTTTAGTTTAGTGCGCCAAAGCTTTCTCTGATCCCAGGCCAGTATTCGCGCGAACTTCTAACTCCGTAAACTTCGCTTCCGCATGATCGTCTACTTTGCTCATGAGCGTACCGACGAAGGCACCCAAGAAGCCAAGTGGAATACTGACGATGCCCGGATTTTCCAGCGGAAACCAAGGCGCGGAATGAATCAAGTGCTTGCCGTCAAGTCCCATGATGCTGGGGCTCACGATAATCAACGCGAGCGAGCTAAGTAAGCCGACGGCTAGCCCTGTTACCGCACCTTGGGTTGTGAAGCGTTTCCAGAAGATAGAGAACAAAATCACCGGCAGATTGGCCGAGGCCGCAACTGCGAACGCCAGACCAACTAAGAAGGCCACGTTAAAGGTCGGGCCGAGAACGACGGCGATCAGGATAGAAACTAAACCGACGACAAAGGCAGTAATCCGTGCAACCGCCACTGCTTTCTCTTGAGTTTGTGGCTCGCCGTGGTGAATAACGTTTTCGTACACGTCATGAGCGAAGGAAGTGGACGCGCTGATCGTGAGACCAGCCACGACCGCGAGAATAGTGGCAAAGGCGATCGATGAGATGAAGGCGAAAAAGATATCGCCGCCTAAGTTCTGAGCTAGCAGCGGTGCACTCATATTGATGCCGCCGTTCTTGGCGATGAATCCTTTGCCCACAATAGTGGCCGCACCAAATCCGAGGAAAGTGGTCATAATGTAAAACAAACCGATGATGATCATCGCCCACATTACGCTCACGCGGGCCGTTTTTGCATCGGGAACCGTGTAGAACCGAACGAGGATGTGGGGCAGGCCGGCAGTGCCGAAAATCAACGCTAAGCTCAGCGAGATCAAATCGAGAGCTCCATACGGCGGTTTGTAGCGCAAACCGGGTGTCAAGAAGTTCACGATTTTGTTGCCGTCTTTGACATGCGAGACGGCGGCAAAGAAGTCGCTTAAGCTGAAATTAAAGTGAGCGAGTACCAGGATGCTTAGTAAGAGGGTTCCGCCCATTAAGAGTACTGCCTTCACAATTTGCACCCAGGTGGTGGCCAGCATACCGCCGAAAACAACATAGGCGACCATAAGGATTCCGACGCCGGTCACCGCCCAGTTATAACTAATGCCGGAACCCTTTAGTAACAATGCAACAAGGCTACCGGCACCTACCATCTGGGCAATCATATAGAACGTGCTTACCGTTAACGTACTTAGGGCAGCCATAGCTCTAACGGGCCGCGGCGAAAGTCTATACGCCAACACATCGGCCATGGTGTATTTGCCTGCGTTGCGCAAAGGCTCCGCCACAATCAACAACACAGTCAAATAGGCGACTAGAAAGCCTACTGAGTACATAAAGCCGTCGTAGCCTTGAAACGCGATAATGCCTGCAATGCCTAAGAAGGAAGCGGCGCTCATGTAATCGCCCGCTACCGCAATCCCGTTTTGCCAACCGGTAATGCGCCGGCCCGCCGCGAAGTACGCTGAGGCGTTAGCCGATCGCTTGGCAGCCCAATAAGTGATGCCCAAGGTTATAACAATGAAGACAAGAAACATGATAAGAGGCGTGGACATCATTTGGTCTCGCTTTCTTTCTTTTGGCTTGTCAAATGAGCCAGCACGCTTTTTGCCGTTTCATCGAATCGTCCGGCGGCCCGCATATAAAGGAAACCGACGATCCAAGTCATGGCAAACTGCGAAAGCGCAAACAGGTAGGCAACGTTGACGGGGCCGATAACAGGCTTATTCATAAGTTCTGGCGCATAGCCCACCAGCGTCGGAAGAGCGAAAAAGTACAGGATAAAGAAAATGGTAGCGGGCACAATGAAGCGTGCTTTCGCCGCCATCAACTGTTCGAATTCAGGATTCTTGGCGACCCGGTCCCAATCGGTGACGGGCAGCGGCGTGTTTTGGTTCGGATCTATTTTCATTTGCGGTTGTGTACCCATAGTCTTCGTTTTGTAATAATTCGCCTTTGAGGAAGATCGGATCGTTCGGTATTGTATATCAAATCACAACGTAACGATATGGGCTAACGGCGCGGAATGGACAAGTGGTCCGCGCCGGTCGTGCCTGAAAGATTGTGACGTATGACACTGTCGAGCAGCCTCTGTGTCGGATATCATTCACCACGACGAGGATCTGAAAAGCGTGACTCGATCCTCCATGAAGAGGGGCAGTGATCTATGGGATATCGCGAGTTTCACAAACGGTCGATCGAGCAACGCGACGAGTTTTGGGCTGAGCAGGCGACGCTGATCGACTGGCACAAGCCTTATGAAAAGGTCCTGGATTACTCGGCTCCGCCGTTCGCAAAGTGGTTTTGCGGGGGCGAGACAAATCTCTGCTATAACGCGGTGGACCGGCATTTGGCGAATCGTGCCGACCAGCCAGCTGTCATTTATATTTCGACCGAAACCGGCGAAGAAAAGAGCTACAGCTACCGCGAGATTCATAGTGAAGTTATGCGCATGGCGGCGGTGCTTTCCAGCCTGGGTGTGGTGAAAGGCGACCGGGTTCTGATCTATATGCCGATGATCCCGGAGGCGATCTTTGCCATGCTGGCAACGGTTCGGCTGGGTGCGATTCACTCCGTTGTGTTCGGAGGTTTTGCGCCCAACTCGTTGGCGACGCGCATTGACGACGCACAACCGAAGGTGATGGTGACCACCGATGTGGGCATGCGCGGCGGCAAAGCGATTCGCTACAAGCCGCTGGTGGATGAAGCCTTGCTGAGTGCGGAGACCCCGCCGGCACGCGTCTTGATTGTGAATCGAGGGCTGGATCCTACGATGCCCATGGTTGCCGGCCGCGACTTAGACTATGCGACTTTGCGCGCCAAGCATATGGATGCGCAGGTCCCTTGTGAGTGGGTGGAATCGAGCCATCCGTCTTACATTTTGTATACCTCGGGCACAACGGGAAAGCCGAAAGGAGTGCAGCGCGACACAGGAGGCTATGCCGTGGCGCTGGCTGCTTCAATGAAACATATCTATGATGCGCGGCCTGGCGAAACCTTCTTCACAACCTCGGATATCGGCTGGGTGGTGGGTCACTCCTATGTGGTGTATGGGCCGCTCATCTGTGGAGTGGCGACGATTGTCTACGAAGGATTGCCGGTTCGGCCGGATGCGGGTGTGTGGTGGAAAATCGTGCAGGATCACAAAGTAAGTGTGATGTTTTCCTCGCCAACGGCACTGCGAGTTCTGAAGAAACAAGACCCGGTATTTCTGACTAAGTATGATCTTGCAAGCTTGCGGCATCTTTTCCTGGCGGGTGAACCACTGGATGAGCCAACTGCGCGCTGGGTAGCCGAAGCGCTGGGCAAGCCTGTCTACGATCACTTTTGGCAAACCGAGACCGGCTGGGCTCTGCTGAGTGGCTTTCCCGGAGTGGAAGATTTGCCGACTAAGTTCGGAAGTCCCTCTTTCCCGGCATACGGTTACGATGTTCGGTTGTTACAGGTAGGCACCGGCGAAGAATTAGGAGCGAACGAAAAAGGCGTGGTTTGCGTGGTGCCGCCCCTGCCGCCTGGCTGTATGAGTACCGTCTGGGGACAAGATGAACGCTTCCGCGATACCTATTTCAATAGTTTTCAAGACCGTTTGATCTACACCACTTTCGATTGGGGCATTCGCGATGAAGATGGCTACTACTTCATCTTGGGAAGAACCGATGACGTGATCAACGTCGCCGGGCATCGTCTGGGAACTCGCGAGATTGAGGAAGCCATCAGCGGACATCCGGCCATTGCCGAAGTCGCGGTGGTAGGAGTTGCCGACGATACGAAAGGCCAGGTGCCACTGGCCTTTGCGGTTGTCAAGAATGCGGCAACCATTGGAACGCCGGAGTTGCGGGACAAGTTGGAAAAAGAAGTGATGACCGCGGTAGACGGCTCACTGGGTGCCATTGGGCGTCCCTGTCGTGTGCATTTCGTACTGCAACTTCCCAAGACGCGCTCCGGTAAAGTGCTACGGCGCTCGATTAAAGCGATTGCCGAGGGCCATGATCCTGGAGATTTAACCAGCCTGGACGATCCGGCAGGCATTCAGCAGATTGAGAATGCCATGGGCGCGGCAGTTACTTAGACTGCAACACCAGTACTTGAACCGAATAAGGCGGAACGCTGTGAGTGAATTTCGCCGCGGCATCGTGGATCGAACTTTTTACGGGAGTGATGCGCGTTGGATGGGAGATCGTGTTGGTATCCGCATTGTCAGCGCCGGCGAGGGAAATCAGCGTGGCCGTTTTGACGACAGAACTCACGCCAGACAGATTTATTTCGAGGGGCTGAGCGACTGACGAAGCATTGACTAACTTGAGATACAAATTGCCTTTGCCGGGGTCTCGTGTGACTGAGTAGAAAAAGCGCGATCCTTCGTCTGCGATAGACGACTGCGGAACCTCTGTTCCCAGGTATTCGGCAAACATGGCTTGCGCATAATAACTGGGAGATCCATAAGCGCTGACGGCGTCGTAACCGATCAGATCCGACTCCCACTGCATACCTCCTGGATTCACGTTCACAAACAGCGGGGCATAGCTTGCCATTACGATGAGGTCGCTGTTCCTCTCCATGCCGGTCATCCAAGCGGCGTCTCCCAGAGCAGCACCCATGTTCGTAGTGGGAGATCCTTCCCGCGTAGCCCATTCGCCAACAAAGATTTTTGGACCGTTGCGATCAATTTTGTCGTAATGTTTCACGTCTGCAAAGAACTCATCGGCGCGCTTGTAGTAATGATCGTCCAGCACGTCCGGCTTCATGCGCTTCAATGGCGCGGTGGCGATGAGGTTCAGTTGCGGGTACTTGGCTTTGATGGCTTTAGAGAATTGCGCATAGCGGCCTTCGTAGCTGCCGGATCTGTCAAACTCATCTTCATTGCCGATTTCCACATATTTCAGAGGAAAAGCGGCTGGATGGCCGAGCTTCGCGCGGACGGCGCCCCACTTGGTCGAGGTGTCTCCGCTGACAAACTCGATTTCTTCAAGTGCATCCTGCACGAACGGCGTGAGTTCGGGCCCCGGGCGAATGTGGTCGCCTTTGAGGGAGTAACCGGCATAGACGGCTAGCACAGTCTGGATGTTCAGATCTTCCGTCCACTCTAGAAACTCCAACAATCCCATGCCATCGGACGATTGATAATTCCAGGGACTGCGATGCGTGGGACGGTCTACCAGCGGACCGATGGTGTTCTTCCAATCGAACCTCTCGTCGATCTGGTCGCCTTCTAGATAATTCCCGCCGGGCAGACGGAGAAACGTGGGATGCATGGCTGCCATCATTTCCATGAGGTCGGGACGATTGCCGTTCTCACGGTTTTTATAAGTGGGGGGAAAGAGCGAGACTAAGTCGAGCCAGAGCTTTCCGGCGTGTGCGGCGGTGAGCAGCAGATGGTTCTCGGCCGAGGTTTCGACGTTACCCGTAGCAAGGGTGAATTCGTAGCGTTTCCACTCAGTTGAAAGGGCAGGCAAACTTGTTGACGCCACCGGCTTACCGGAGTTGTTGTTAACGAGAGAAATAGCCAGGGGACCTAGTTCAGTGGAGTCTACTTTCGCAAAGAGTGATCCTTTGTAGGTTGTGTTCGCGCGCAACGCCATCCCCCAATAGCCTTCATTTCTGACGCCGGCAACATTGGCAGAGTCCGCCTGCTTAATGGTCACCAGCAGACTGTGGTCAAGTGCTTCGCTCGGTCCGTCAGCGGGATCGATCGCCATGCTGGCGACAGAATTGCCAAAATGTTCAATGTTCCAGCGGGCTACTCCGCCGAAACCGTGATCTTGAAATGTGCGATTGCGGACCATTTCCGCATACAGGCCGCCGTCGTAGGAGTAATTGATCTCTTCGGTCATCAGCCCGTAAAGAGTGGGACTGACAGCGTGCGCTGGTGGTTCGCCCAACTGGATGTCGATTTTCGCGGTGGGAGTCTGTGCGCTCACATTCCCAAAGATCGTCGTGAGGGTCAGGATCAACAGCGTTCTTGTCTTAGTCATCGTCGGATCTCCAAATGAATACTTTACAGGGTGACTGCGCCACGTTCCGGAAAGATCATCCGAAAGGTGGAACTCGGCCTCAACCGAGCGAACGATTGACATCACTGAATAGTGAAGTTACGCTACAGGAACATTGCTCGCTTTTGGAAATTTATGAATTTAAGATCTCTTTGCGCCCTCGTCATCTTTGCCTGGCAAGCTTGTCTCCTTTCCGCACAAACAGCGACTCAGGACAATGACGCCTGGCAGCCCACTGCCGAACTGAACAAGGAATTGCCGAAGTGGCTGCAGTTCAGCGGAAGTTATCGAATTCGGATCGAGGAACAAGACGGGATCGGCTTTAAGAGCGTTACTGACACGCATGCACTGGGTCAATTGGTGCTGGGCGTCAAAGTGCAGCCGACTGAGTGGCTGAGCTTCTTCGGTCAGTCGCAAGATTCGCGCATCTATCTTAACGGGCCTGTTGCAAAAGCGCCGCCTTATCAAAACACCTGGGATCTGCATCAGGCTTGGAGCGAGATCGGCAGCACCGAGAAGTATCACTTCCGCGTACGCGTGGGGCGGCAAGAACTCGCTTTCGGCGATCAGCGGCTCGTCGGGCCATCGCCTTGGTTGAATGCGCCGCGGGTATTCGATGCGGCCTTGGTTACCGTGCTCCTGGGTGGCATTCGCGTGGATTCGTTCGCGTCTTCGGTGGTTAATTCAGTGGACGGACAACTCGATCACCATAAGCAGGGAAACCCGTTTTATGGCGCTTACGGTAGTCTGACGAAACTGATCCCCAACGCGACCGTTGAACCGTATGTCTTTTGGAGGCTTGCGCCGCTTGGATATAGCGCTGCGTATGCGAGCGGAATCAAAGGCAAATTGGATGAAAAGACTTTTGGCTTTCGCTTTGTGGGCAAGTTGCCTCTTGCTTTTGATTATGGTGTCGAGATGGCGCGCCAAACAGGTTCGCTGGGCGCCGATTCGATTGGCGCGTGGGCAGGCCACTGGGTAGTGGGCCGTACCTTCAGCGCAAATTGGAAGCCGCGTCCTCTGCTCGAATATAATTACGCCTCGGGTTCGGCTAATCCAACCGGAACAAAAACTGCTACCTTCGATCAGCTCTATCCCAGCGGGCACGATAAATTTGGGCTGACCGATCAAGCCGGCTGGCGCAACATTCGCGATTTGCGAACGGGTGTCGAGTTCAAGCCGCTGACTAAGTTGATGGTCGCCGGCATCTATCACGATCTCTGGTTGGCCAATGCGCATGACGGACTGTATGCGGCAACCGGAGCGGTGGTAGCTAAGTCACTTGCTGGCACTGCCGGTACGCATGTGGGCCAGGAGTTCGATCTGCAGGGAATGTACAAGTACAACAAAGCCGTGCAGTTCGGTTTGGGATACGGTCATCTCGCGCCGGGGCAGTTTCTCAGGAAAACGACACCGGGGCATGCCTATAACTATCCTTTTGCAGCACTTACTTACGCGTTCTGAGATGCTAACCTAGTAAAGGATGACTTTGTCAGCACGTCGACGCTTACGCTTGTTTGCGCTGACAATCGGGTTATTAGGACTTTCGCTTGCGGTAGTGAATTGGGGACTTCAATATAAGATGTCCCTGTACCAGAGCAATCCCGACGCGGCACAAGCGCCTGCCAAGCTTTGGACCGGTAAGACTACTGGCCCGGTCAGCTTAGTCGCAGTTCAAGTTCAACCATCGCCCGTTTCTTGGTTGATTTTCTTGCTGCTTTTGCTCTGTGTTTGCGTAAAGCGCATTTCCTGCCCGGCCCCAACTTCGGTCGTTCCTTGGAAACGGCATCTTCTTATCAGTCTTCGCGCTTTCTTCTTCCGCCCTCCGCCCACACTCGCCTATTTCTCTTGCCGCCATTGCGGCGTCAATTCTCTCTAACTTCAGGATAGGTGTCGCTATATGCGTCGAGGGGTATTTTTTTCGATTGGGTTCGTTTCGCTATTTGCGTGTTTCTTGGGGAGTTGCCAGCGCGTTGCTCCAGCACGAGCTACCGACGAGCATACTTTGCCAGGAGCGGCGGTCGTGCAAGTAGCGCGCGGCGATTTGGCCAGCACTCTCAAAGTGGCGGGGCAGTTCGAGCCTTACCAGGAGGTTGATCTGCACGCGAAAGTGTCCGGCTACATCAAGCGAATCAACGTCGACATTGGAGATCGCGTACGCGTCGGGCAGATCATCGCGACTCTTGAAGTCCCTGAGCTGAATGCGCAAGTATCGGGAGCGCAGGCGGAAGTGCGGCATAGCCAGTCGGAGATTGCGCGTGCCCAGAGTGAAGTGAGTCGCGCCGAATCAAATCACGAGGCACTGCACAGCGCCTATCAGCGATTAGCGAAAGCTGCCGAACAACGGCCGGGCCTCATTGCGCAACAGGAATTGGACGACGCGCGTGCCAAAGATCAGGAAGCCGAGGCGCAGATTGAAGTGGCTAAGTCGTCGCTCGGTGCGACGCAGCAGCAACTCGGAGTTTCTAAAGCCGACAATCTACGCGTGCAAGTTCTCTCCGATTACTCGGTAGTAACTGCACCGTTCACGGGAGTGATTTCAAAGCGTTATGCAGATACGGGCTCGCTCATTCAGGCGGGCACTACGTCGAACACGCAAGCCATGCCGGTAGTGAGGCTCGTCCAAAGCGATCTGCTGCGGCTGCGGATGCCCGTACCCGAAGCCGATGTCCCGTTCATTGCAGTGGGTGGTGCGGTTCAAGTGACGGTGCAGGCGACCAACGAAAAATTTACCGGCAGGATTGTGCGCTTCAGTCGCGCGCTGGATACCACGACACGAACTATGGTTGTGGAAGTGGACGTTCCGAATCCAACCCTCAAGCTGAGTCCCGGAATGTATGCGCAGACCGGCATCGAGCTAGCGCAGAAGAACAATACGCTTACGCTACCCTCACAGGCTGTGGTGCGCGGCGAGGGCGAACCCTATGTGCTCGCGGTCGATGGTCAGAAAGTTGTGAAGAAGACCGTGCGGCTTGGTATTGAAGGTCCCGACCGAGTGGAGATACTCAGCGGACTGGTAGAAGGCGAGACAGTCATTGTTTCCGGGCAAACGAACTATCAGGCTGGAGAGCAGGTGCGCCCCCAAGCCGCGTCGGTCGCCAACATGAGCGAGGAAGGGAAATAAGATGTCACGCTTCGCCATCAAGTATCCCTTCTTCGTTTTAATGATGTGTCTGATCGTCGTCGTGGTGGGAGTGACTACCGTACTGCGGATGCCCGTGGATCTGTTTCCCGAAGTCAATATACCCGTTGTCGTGGTCGCTACGTTTTACTCGGGCATGCCACCACAGCAGATTGAGTCGAACATCACCAATAGTTACGAGAGGTTTTTTACGCTTGGCAGCGGCATCGATCACATCGAATCGCGTTCACTTCCGGGCGTGAGCTTGATCAAGGTGTTCTTCCAACCTGGCACCGATGCGAATGCGGCGGTGAGCAACATCTCGAATCTGGCCATGGCGAATTTGCGGCGCTTGCCTCCTGGAACGTTGCCGCCGGTGGTGCTGAAGTTCGACGCTTCGAACTTGCCCGTCTGCCTCATCACCTTAAAAGGGCAAGGGCTGAACGAGACGCAGCTCAAAGACTTGGCGCAGTTCAGCGTGCGTAATCAGGTGGCGAACGTTCCTGGCGCTTCAGTGCCGCAGCCTTACGGAGGCCGCTACCGTCAAATCATGGTCTATGTCGACCCCATGAAGTTAGAAGCTCACAACATGAGCGTGATGGACGTGGTGAATTCCTTGAACGAATCGAACTTGATTCTGCCCGCCGGTGATGTTCGTATAGGACCGAAAGATTACAACATCTATCCAAACAGCCAAGTACCAATTGTGGACGAGATCAACGACATGCCCCTCAAGACGGTGGGCAACGCGTCGGTCATGGTGGCAGACATTGGACAAGCGAAAGATGCGGGTCAGCTGCAGACGAATATCGTGCGAGTGGACGGGCAGCGCTCCGTCTACATCCCTATTCTTAAGCAGGGCGGTAATTCCAATACGATTTCGATCGTGGACGGAGTGAAGTTGGCCGTCGCGGATCTGCTGGATATTCCCAAGGTGTTGAAAACCAATGTGGTGTTTGACCAATCGACGTTCGTCAAGATCGCCGTGAGGAACGTGATCAACGAAGGCACGCTGGGTTTATTGTTGACTGCGTTAATGATCCTCCTGTTCTTAGGAAATTTGCGAGCCACCGTAGCCGTGCTGCTCTCGATTCCGATTTCCTGTCTGGCGACCTTCCTTGGCTTGAACTTAGGAGGAAACTCAATCAACACGATGGTTCTGGGCGGCCTGGCATTGGCGCTGTCGCGCCTTATCGACAACTCTGTAGTTGTGTTGGAAAACATTTTCCGCCATATGGAGATGGGCGAAGATCCTGTAGTCGCGGCCGAACGCGGGGGCAAAGAGGTCGAACTAGCGGTGCTTGCGGCGACCGTCAGCACGTGTATTGTCTTTTTCCCGGTGGTGCTGCTTTACGGAGTGAGTAAGTACTTATTCACTGCTGTCGCCCTTGCCGTGGTGTTTGCTCTATGTGCGTCCTATGTCGTGGCAATGACGGTTGTGCCATTGTTCTGCGCCCAGTTTATCCGTCTTCAGCCCGGCCACGTACATGGCGATCCAAAGGAACGAGAAGACGATTTAGAAGCCTCGCTCGATACGTCAGCCAAGCTCAAAGTCTTCGGTGTCGTCACAAGGAAATTCAACGACGGATACGCCAAGGTCCAACGAGCCTATGATGCAATTCTGGCGAGGTGTCTGGCGAGACCAGTGATCACGGTCGTTTTGTTCAGCGTTTTCGTGATCCTCAGCCTTTCCTTGTACCCCTTCTTGGGCAAAGCCTTTTTCCCGCGAACCGATCCCGGGCAGTTTGTCGTGAATGTGAACGTCCCCGCTGGTACGCGCATTGAGTTAACCAATCAATACATCGCCCGCATGGAACAGGATATTCGCCGCGTCGTTTCCCCGGAAGATTTGAATATTATTGTTTCAAACATCGGCATCACGCCCGACCTTTCCGCTATCTACACCTCCAATTCAGGCATGAACACTGCGTTTGTGCAAGTCAGTTTGAAGGAAGACCACAAGATCGGGAGCTACCAATATATGGAGCGCGTGCGCCGTAAACTGTCCGACGACTTTCCCGACGTGGGCACATATTTTCAAGCGGGCGGATTAGTAGATTCGGTTGTGAATCAAGGCAAGCCCGCCCCCATCGATATTCAGATCGGCGGCAACAATCTCCAGCAAGCCTATGCGCTGGCCAAGGAGACAGCCGCGAAACTGCGGCGCGCGGATTCGATTAGCGACGTCCTTATTCCCCAGGAACTGGACTATCCGGGATTGGAGTTGAACATCAACCGGCAAAGTGCAGGCTTGTTGGGCATCACGCCCAGAGCGATTGTCGATAACGTCATCACCGCACTCACTTCTAGCGGCATGATTGCGCCGAGCTTCTGGGTCGATCCAAAGACCGGCAACAGTTACATGCTCACCGTGCAATATCCGGAAACACAGATTCAGACCATGACCGATTTCAAACAAATTCCCCTGCGTTCGGTAGTCAACGGACAGACGACACCGCTGGAGTCGGTGGCGGACATCAAGCAGATCAACACCGCGACGGAAGTGGACCACTACCAACTACGCCGCCTCTTCGACATTTATGTCATGCCCAAGCAGGAAGATTTGAGCAAAGCGAATGAAGCGGTGGAGGGCGTGCTGGCGAAGATGGCGAAGATGGCGAAGCCGGAAGGAATTACCGTCCATGTGCGCGGTGCTGTTCGCGATATGCAGCAATCGTTCGCT
Source organism: Bryobacterales bacterium (assembly GCA_963749105.1). Classification (GTDB taxonomy): domain Bacteria; phylum Acidobacteriota; class Terriglobia; order Bryobacterales; family Bryobacteraceae; genus Bog-105. The sequence goes on from CAVVLT010000023.1 coordinate 47,115, forward strand.
AGCTTCGCGATTGGTCTCGTTCTCGCGATTGTTTTGGTTTATCTGATCTTGATGGCGCAATTTACGTCGTTTTCGGACCCGTTCATCATTCTGCTGGCGGTCCCGCCCGGGCTATCGGGTGTCCTGATCTTTTTGTTAATCACCGGAACAACCATGAACGTAATGTCCCTGATGGGAGTGGTCATGATGACCGGCATTGCTGTTTCGAACAGCATTCTTCTGGTGGAGTTTGCCGGATCGCTACGAAAAGGAGGGACACCGCTGATGGAGGCGCTGGCGGAGTCGGGTCGAGTGCGTTTGCGTCCGATTCTTATGACTACGCTCGCAACCCTGCTTGGATTAATACCCATGGCGTTGGCGCTGGAACCGGGCAGTGAACAATACGCTCCGCTGGCGCGCGCGATCCTGGGAGGCTTGGCGGCTTCGGCAGTAGTCACATTGTTTCTTGTGCCGGCCGCTTACCTACTCTTGCATCGCAACGAAGGAACCGTTTAGCCATGGTACGCATTTTCATGTTCTTCGTTTGCTCAAACGCATTGCTGTTTTCCCAAACACTTCCGGCAAAGTTGACCCGCCAACGAGCAGAGCAAATTGCCCTTGCGAACAATCCTCGTATTCAGATCGGAGAGTTGGAAGCGAAGATGCAGCACGAAGAGGTTCGACAAGCGCGCTCCTATGAATTGCCCAACGTGCGCGGGAACGTAACCGGTGCCGAGGCAAACGAGGGTAGCCGGATTTCGGCCGGTTCGCTAGGCGCCCCGCGATTACTGACGCATATCGGGTTGGGAGTTGAAGTGAGCCAATTAATTACAGACTTCGGCCGCACGAAGAATCTGCTTGCCTCCGCCAAGCTGACAGAACAGGCTCGGCAGGCAGACGCGCAAGCCAGCCGCGAGGACATTATTCTGGCGACGGACCAAGTATTCTTCCAAACCTTGGAGGCGCAAGCAACCTTGGCAGTGGCCGCGCAAACGGTGGCCGCTCGACAGTCGCTGGTGGATCAAGTGAGTGCGCTCGCTGCTTCGAAATTGAAGTCTGACCTCGACTTGAGCTTCGCACAGGTCAGTCTTTCACAGGCGAAACTACTGCAGTTGGATGCACGTAACAACGTGGATGCGGCGAAAGCGGCGCTGAGTGCGGTGCTTGGGTTCGATAAGCAAGCCGATTATCAGTTGGTAGACGAGACGGCAAACTTGCCACCCCTGCCGTCTGATGTGGAGACGCTCGTTCAAACCGCTTGGCAGCAGCGGCCCGAACTGCAGTCGATACTGTTTACCCAACAAGCCGCAGAAAAGTTCAGCCGGGCGCAGCACGAGCAACTCTTTCCCACACTTAGCGCTCTGGGCGTAGTTGGCAGTACGCCGGTAGGTTCGAGCTTGTATTTCAGCCCGAATTGGTACGGTGCCGCTGGTATCAACATCAGCATTCCGCTGTTTAATGGATTTCGCTATTCCTCGCAAGCGACAGAAGCGGCGCTGCAGGCCAGACAAGAGGCCGAACGGAGGCGAGCTTTGCGTGACACAGTAGCGCGCGATGTGCGGACCGCGTGGTTAAATGCCAATACCGCATTGCAGCGTACGACCGTCGCGGGCGAATTGCTCAAGCAGGCAAACACGGCGCTTGATCTAGCCCAGACGCGTTACGGTCTCGGCTTGAGTTCGATTGTCGAACTGAGTCAGGCGCAGCTACAACAGACCGAAGCGGCCATTGGTGCTGCGAATGCACGGGCAAATTACAGTTTTGCAATTGTGAACCTCAAGTTTCAAACCGGAGACAACCGCTAAGCAGCTTCGGAGCTTTGCCTTGAAACTTAGCGCAATCTGTTACCTGCTAGAGTCTTTGTCATCCTTAGAGTTATGGAAATTACAGTCCGCTTCCTGGATGGTGTCCGCTTTGAAGCCGAATCGCGGGGCCATAAGGTCATTTGCGACCAGCCTGCCGAGAACGCTGGTACCGACACGGGTATGACGCCGCCCGAATTTCTTTTGGCCGCGCTGGGAACCTGTGCGGGTTACTACGCGCTGCAATACCTGAATGCGCGCAAGCTAAGCAGTCACAGCCTCACCGTGAGGGTGGAAGCTGGCAAAGCCGCACAGCCGGCGCGTATGGACAATTTTCGAATGTGGATCGAGGTTGCCGGCTTGGAAGATGCGCGCCACCGCGAAGGCGTGGTCCGTGCCGCCAAGAACTGTTTGATTCACAACACGCTGCTGCACGCGCCGTCGATTGAGATTGCCATGGCCGATGTGCCTGCTTTGAAAACGGCGTAGCGGCTGGGCGTTTCGCATCGTCAATAAAGGCATCAGCACGCGAACGATTCGTCGTGCGTGCGGGTGCCATGACGCAGGGAATTGTTCTATGGATCACCGTTGCAAGCCTAACGCTACTCGCGATCCACTCCGGCTGGATTGCCATTTGAAATTGCGCCCGCCACAAATAAAAACGCCCTCGGGCGAACCCAAGGGCGGATTGTTTTATTTAGAAACCCGCTATCGCGGGCGGTCAATGTTACTTCTTTTTCTTAGCAGGGGCCTTCTTGGCGGCCTTCTTCGCTGCTTTTTTGGTTGCGTTCTTCATCGTGTGATTCTCCCTAACGTATAAATTTGCAATCTTATGCAGATCGCAGTCGTGATTCATATATAAGATGGTTCGCGACACAAGTCAAGAAAAAAATTCACTTGACGTGTTTTGGAGACCAAATTGCGACCTCGAAGGGTCCGAAACGTAGAATTTGGAATTTGTTTTACCCTTGCGAAGCCCTTCGCTTGAATTCATCCGGCAGTTGCGTGGCTCATCGCGATTGATAGAGGATAGAAGAAGTGAGTAGAGTTCTTCGCGCCGCCTGTGGATCAATCACGCTGTCGGCTTGTCTCTTTTTCGCCAGCGGTTGCGGCAAGAAGCACAAGACGGTAGCAAATGTGCCAACTGCTCCAGCGCCTCGCGCAACGTCGCCCGCAGGTGCTAAGCAGTCCGCGCGGCAACTCGCGCCACTGCCTGTCGGCTACACGGAAGAAGGCGTTGCCAGCTGGTACGGCATTCCGTATCACGGTCGCAAAGCGGCCGATGGTGAAACCTATGACATGGAAACGTTAGTGGCCGCGCACCGCGTGATGCCTTTCAATACCTGGTTGAAGGTGACTAATCTGGCGAATAACAAAGCGGTGAACGTGCGCATTATCGATCGCGGACCGTTCGTGGACAACCGCATCATCGACCTTTCCAAAGCCGCTGCCCGCCAAATCGATCTGATCGGACCTGGCATCGGCCGGGTACGGCTTGAGGTAATTGCCGCACCCGCCGACATCCCGGCCGACGATTTCTATGGCGTCCAAGTAGGTGTCTTTAGTGTGTACGAAAATGCGGAACGTTTACGAGCGGGCTTTGAACAGCGTTTCGGCGCTGCGAAGTTGGTGCCGATGCTTGGAACGCTGCCGCGCTGGCGCGTGCTGGTCGGAAAAGAAACGACCGTTGAAGGCGCGCAGCGGTTGGCCGCGACCTTAACAGCTGAAAACCGCGACGTGTTCGTAGTTCGCTTGGACGAGAAGCTGCCTCCACCGGCGCCCAAACCGCCACCCGCAGTCGTGGAGTCAAACAATGCGAATAAGGTTTGGCAGACACCCGACAACGTGACCTTCGATCCGCGAGAAAGCACCACCACCCCCAAGCCACAACCACCGCAGTAAGGATCTGGGAGAACTTCGGGAAACGGCCTGCACTTCCCTTTCAAGGGACTCGTTTCCCCTACAAATTACCTGTGACGCCCCAAACTGCGCTTGACGCCTCGCCCTTAAAGTCGCTTATTGGCAATTCCAAAGCCATGATGGACGTGCAGCGGCTCGTTATACGCATGGCCAAGTCCCGTTATCCCGTATTGATCCTCGGGGAAACTGGCACGGGCAAAGAGGTAGTCGCCCAAGCTATTCACAACATCGAGGGAAGAGGACGCTTCGTGGTGGTCGATTGCTCCTCTATGGTTGGGCCGTTAATGGAAAGCAACCTCTTCGGTCACCGCAAAGGGTCTTACACGGGCGCGATTGCCGACAAACTCGGCCTATTGGACGAAGCCAACGGCGGGACAGCGTTCTTCGATGAGATCGGCGAGCTGCCACTTGAATTGCAGATGAAGCTTTTGCGTGTTTTGCAGGAAAAGGAATATCGAGCCATCGGCGCCACAGCCACGCGCAGTTCCAATTTTCGTGTGATTGCCGCTACAAATCGCAATTTGGAAGTAGAGGTTGCGGAAAAACGCTTTCGTCAGGACCTCTATTACCGGCTCAACGTTATGAAGCTGCGGTTGCCGGCGCTGCGTGAACGCAAAGAGGATATTCCGGTTCTCACCGCTCACTTCTTAGAGAGGCATGGCAATGGCCACAAAGTGAACGACGAAGTGATTCAGCGGCTTTGCGAATATGAATGGCCTGGCAACGTGCGCGAGTTGGAGCACACCGTGCAAAAAATCGTGGCAATGACCACGGGACCCTGGATCTGCAAAACCGATTTGCCGGACTCGATGATGAAGGCCAACCCAAGCGACAGCGCCACTCCCGATGCCTTTCTGAACTTCGGCGAGAATCATATCGACAACGTTACTCCGCTGGAACAACTGGAAAAAGCGGAGATCCTCAAAGCTATCCGTGTAACGAAGGGTGACCGCACTTTAGCCGCGAACATGCTTGGCATAGGCAGAACCACGCTGTACCGCAAGCTCAAAGAGTACGGGATGTAAAACTAAAGGCGTGCGAATCGCCCTGGATGCCACCTATTCAATAGACAAGCATCCATCGGGCATCGCCGTTTACTCACGTGAAATTCTCGACGGTCTAGCCGCCGCACATCCGGCCGATTCTTTTGTTCACCGCTATCGGCCCAAGCATTACCGCCAAGCGCCATCGACCCACCACTCCAACGTGAAACAGAACTTGCTGCTGCCGTTTATAGCGAGGAGCGCTGACGTTTTTCATGCACTCAATCAACGAGCAGACCGGCGGTATGGGCGTCGCCTCGTTACGACCTTCCACGACTTGTTCGTTCTGACAGGCGAATATTCCACTGCCGATTTTCGCCAACGCTTCGCCAGACAAGCCCGTGTTGCCGCGCAGAATTCAGATTTGATCATCGCGGTTTCCGCCTTCACCGCCAATCAGGTGCATGAATTGTTGGGCGTTGAGCGATCGCGCATTCGGGTCATTGCGCATGGGGCACACCTGCCTGCGTCTTTGCCGCGCACGGAAGAGAAAATGATTCTCACTGTCGGCGCCATTCAACTTCGCAAGAATAGCGCGCGCTTGATTGAGGCTTTTGAAAACTTGCCGGCTGAGTGGAAGCTGGTCCTCGCTGGCGCTGCTTCCGGTTTTGGCGCCGAGCAAATCTTGCAGCGAATCGAAAGCAGTCCGGCGCGTGACCGTATTCAAGTTGCCGGCTACGTCTCTTCAGAAGAATTGGAGCGTCTCTATTCACGTGCGGCGATTTTCGCCTTCCCCTCGCTGGATGAAGGCTTCGGCATTCCCGTCCTTGAAGCTATGGCGCACGGAGTACCCGTTATCACTTCCAACTGTTCGGCACTTCCCGAAGTGGCGGGCGAAGCCGCAGTGCTTGTCGATCCAACGGACGTTTCTGCGATAGCCGCCGCGCTTTTGGATCTAACTACCGGCTCGGAGCATCGCCATGCGCTCGCAGAAGCCGGGCTCGCGCGCGCAAGGAACTTTCCTTGGCAGCGCGCAGTAGATGAAACATACGCTGTATATTGTGAGTTAATGACGAACAATAAGTAACGCTTACACTCGATTCAGATCATGCGTTACAAGGCTTTCATCTCCTATAGCCATGCGGCCGATGCGAAACTGGCACCCGCCCTTCAGTCCGCTTTGCGAAAAATTGGTCACCCGTGGTATCGGCGAGCTCCCTTTCTCATTTTTCTCGATAACTCCAGTCTGTCAGCCAATCCGGCGCTCTGGCACGCCATCGAGTCGGCTCTTGAGGAAACGGAATATTTCCTGCTGTTGGCCTCGCCAACGTCGGCGAAATCCGAGTGGGTTCACAAAGAGCTCGACTGGTGGCTCTCTCACCACGGAGCGGACAAGCTTCTGATTTTGGTTACAGACGGCGAAGTCAATTGGAGCGCCGGGCTGCGAGACTTCGATTGGCAACAAACAACGGCATTGAGCGAAAAGCTAAAGGGCCGGTTTCAGGACGAACCACTGTGGGTGGATCTGCGTTGGGCGCGGGCAGAACCGAAGCTGTCTTTACGAAACCCGAAATTCCGCAGCGCAGTGCTGCAGGTAGCGCCGCCGTTGTATGGGAAATCGCGCGAGGACCTGGATGACGAAGATACCCATCGCTATCGCTCGGCGAGGCGTTTGGTGTCTTTTGCGCTCATTCTGCTTGCCACACTGGTTGCCGGCATTTGGTTCACGTTTCGCGATGCGGGGCAGAAGGGACGGCTTGCCGCTTGCCGTGCTTTGGCCGGGCAGGTGGTTTCCCTGATAGACACGCGCCTCGATTTGGCGCTTTTGCTCGGCGTCGAAAGTTCGCGCCAATTCAGCGTGCGTTGAAGGTAGGAGTGCATTACTCACGGCGTTGGAACGACGCCCGCACCTGGAAGCTTTTCTTCCAGGACATAGCGATATGGTGACTGACCTTGCGCTTACGAAGGATGGCAAGGTATTGGCCGCCAGCAGTTGGGACAAGACAATCCGGCTTTGGGACATGGAGAAGCTCAAGACGATCGGACCAACGTTGAAGGGTATGTATGGCTTGTCCTTCAATCCCGACGGCACGCTCCTGGCGTCCGCCGATGGCCAATCCGTCAAGCTATGGAGTTTGCCGGGCGGAACGCTCGCAGGGGAACTGCCTGTGCAGGTCAATTCGGAAATGAGCCGCGTCAGTTTCAGTCCCGATGGCAAATGGATTGCAGCGAGCAACGAGGCGACGGGTGTAAATCCATCGAGAGTATCTGTCTGGAATGTAGCTTCACGACAATTGCTGGGAGCCCCCATTGCCGCTCGCGTCTTCGCCTTTAGTCCGAACGGAAAGACTCTCGCCACGGAAGGCGAAGACGGCAAGAGCGTCGTCTTTTGGGACATTGCAACGCATCGTCAACTCGGCCCACCAAAGCTGGGTCTGACGGGAAGGCTCCGCTGTCTCGCTTATAGTGCCGATGGTTTAGTGATCGCGGCCGGTGGTGAAGACAACGCGGTGAACGTTTGGGAAGTTCAAGACAAGAAATCTGCCGGCACTGCTCTGATCGGACATCATGCGGCGGTAAACGCGCTTGCCTTTAGTCTCGATGGAAAGATGTTGGCGTCCGGATCTGGAGACGGGAGCGTCATCCTTTGGGATACGGAAAGCGGAAAGCCTATCGGTTCGCCATTGAGTGTCGCAGACAAACCGGTTTTTTCGATCGCCTTCTCTCCCGATAGCCGCAGAATCGTTTCCAATAGCGAGGAGCGAGTGGTGGTGTGGAATGTCCCGCAAGATCTACCGATTAATCGCGAACTTCCAATGCCTGAGAAAACCGAAGCTGGACCGGTATTCAGTCCGGATGGAAATATGCTGGCGTCCATCGATACTTACGGACAGGTGAATCTGTCGAATGCCGAGACCGGCAAAATTCTATTCGATCCGCTAGGATACCGTGTGACGAACGTGGCGTTCAGCCCAGACGGCAAGCTGATGGCCACGGTGGGTTGGGATGGGGAGTTCGCCTTATGGAATCCGGCAACTGGCGATCCGGTCGGTGAGCCTGTCAAAACGGATTTCCGCCTTTGGAGCGTAGGCTTCAGCCCGGACGGCGGGACCGTCGCGTTGGGAGGGGACTCGTCTTTTCTTCTTTGGGATCGAAAGGCGCGACGCTGGCTCGCACAGCGTAAGGGGCAACAGAAGGATCGCCTTTGGAACGTTCGCTTCAGCCCAGATGGGAAGCTGGTCGCGTCCGCAGGCAACGACAGCGTTGCCCTCTGGGACGCAAAGAACGGTTCGTTAGTGGTGAACACCGTTGTTACCGATCAAGGAGAACGGCGGCAGTTGATGACTAGCGAAGTCGCGTTCAGCCGGGACAGCAAACTCGTGGTTTATCGCCACGGGGAAGAGGGAGTGGTTGTGTGGGATGTCGCACATAGAACTCAGATCGGGAGCGCGTTGTCCGGCCACAAGGGCCTCGTTACCGCGCTCGCCTTTAGTCCCGAAGACAAGGTGATGGCGACCGGTGGACAAGATGGCAAATTGATCTTATGGGATTTTGCCACGCACCAACCGCTGGGGCGTCCGCTTTACGGCAAGGGCGATGAAATTTTGGGTTTGGCTTTCCGTCCCAAGACTGGCGAGCTCGCTGTTTTAGCAGACAAGGGTCTACTGATTTGGAAGATCGACGAGGCGAGTTGGCGGCGGGTCGCCTGCCGTATCGCAAATCGCAACCTAACAGTTCAGGAATGGAACAAGTTTCTTGGATCGGCAGAACGGCCGCGATCTTGCGATTCAAACTGAGGCGCTTGTCTCAAAGATGAAAATGATAGCGAACTTCGGCGTAGATTTGCCGCGGATTGATGTAGTGGGTACCGCCGAACGTGTTGCTGTTATCTAACAAGTAGCGCGTGTTCGCAATGTTAGTGGAATTCACTGAAATGGACCAACGCTCGCCGAATTTCTTACCAATCGATAAATCGAACGTGGAATGCGGCGGAAGATGGGCGGGACCGTTCGCGGTGACAAAGCCGGACCCGAATTGATAAGCCGGCGTGGCCCAAATCTTTTTCGGCAGCTTCAGCGACAAAACTGCGGTCGCGGTGTTTCGCTGGTCGTGGTCAAGTAAAAAATTACCTGAGGGCGCAAACTCCAACAATCCCCCAGTTATCGGACCGATCCCCTGTGCTGTTTGATTCGAATACGCGATGCGCAACTGGGCCACGTTGAAGATTCGCGGCGAGCGAATCGTGACCTCCGTGCCACTGATAATGGCGCCGAGATCTGTGAGCGGAATGAAAATCCCAGAGTTGCCGATAACGTCGTGATCGAGAAAATTCTTGCCCGTCGTATGAAACTCATCGGCATCGAGATACCAACCGCCTAACGGAATGCTAAGGCCGATATCGTGTTGAATATCGCGTTCGCCATTCAGCGGAACGAAACCATATCCTTGCGCAAGGGCGAATTGCAAGGAGGGCCCGGCCAAGCTATCCAGCGGCGGCGGCTGATAGTAATACGCATAATAACCGTGCAATACCCAACGCAGACGCGGTATGCGAATGGAACCACCCAGCCGCGGATCGAACGCATTCTCGCTAACCAATCCTCCGTAGTGTTGTAGCCGCACCCCGAGATCGAGCGAGAACCAGGAGGTCAGTTTGTATTGATCTTCGAGAAATAACGATTCCGAATTCGCCCAATGCACTGCGCTCTGGTTTAGCACCTCTCCGCCCGGATTCGCCGCCAAACCAAAGAACGCGTTATCGCGTTGCGCCCAGACCTCAACCCCAACGCGCGCGTTATGCTGTTTCTTTTCCATCTGAAGAACGGAGCGTACCCCAAGGTAATCGGAACGCACATTGTCGTTCAACACAAACGGCGTATCTAGCGGGCCGCCCAAATACTGCGCACTGTTGTAATGAAAGTACGGCGTGAGCGAATAAACCACACCATCCGATAAGCTGTGCGCCCAATTGAAACCAACCAGGTAGTCCTTCTCTAAGTCGATATCGCGAATTCCTGACGATTCCTGATCCTGGGTGTTGGGGATCTGATAATGATCGCCGCGCAGCGACCCGATCCAGCGGAACTGATCCTTTGCTGTCGGGTTATACAACAGCGAGATAAATCCGCCCTCACCACTTTCCTGGTCATGAATCACCTGAGAAATGGGCGTTCCCAACCCAAGCTCGGACCGATTTCCATCAACGCTTGCATAGTATGCAAAACGGGCTGTATGGCCGCCTACGTCAAATTGGTCATCGGTGGAATAGAAATTTCCGCCCGAAGCGATCAACTCCGCGTCGTTATTCTTTTCGAATCCCGAGGGCGTGACAACGTTGAAGAAGCCATAGGTCCGGTCGCCGTATTCGCTGGAGAAACCGCCGCGCTCAATCTCCAGTTCCTCGACATTCTTGGGATTGATGAGCGGAGCCACATTGGCCGCGATATTAGTATTGATCACGGGGATGCCGTCAAAGAACCAGTTCACCTGATGGCCGCCGCGCATATGGAGCATGTCGTGGACCATATACGCGCCTGGCGTGAAATCTGTAATCATGGCCAAGCTGTTGGTTTGATCGGCGCCAGGTGTCTGCAGGACCTCTTCTGGCGTGACTTGAACCTGTACCGTTGACGTTTGCGTCTCCAGCTTTTCGCCGGTTCCAGACACTTCCATCGTCTGATTCAGGGTAGCTACTTCCATTTGCAAATGCACGACGGGAGTCTTACCGGCGACCACGGTGACGGGCTCTTGCAATGGCCGGAAGCCGCGCGCGGCGACGTTGACAACATAACCGCCATTCGGAATATTGTCCATTTCAAACTCACCACTGGCGTCCGACTGCACTACGGCGGAGAAAGATCCGCCCACACTTTTTATGGAGACTTTGGCTTGATCGATTGGACGATGCTGCGGATCATGCACGACCCCGCGAAGCTTGGCGGAATCTTGCGCGAACGCGGCAGAGTGCGCAATAACGAAAAAGAGAACTGCCAGTACAACAACATGTCGAAACGAATTCTTGTTCATTTTTCCTCACAAAGAGAACACCACGAGCAGCTATTTAGAGCGAACGGTATTTTTCTACTTACGAGAGGAAAATAGGAGGACCGCGCTTCTGTTTGGAACGGTAATAAGAAGCGCGATAACCGGCTTCCGTTTGCGGAGAGCAGGCAGGGTGGGAAACCAGCCCAGCAAACACCGCTTGGCGTGTCGCTGGTCTAAATGTTTCAACGTGGTTGGCCGGTGACGCTTGCGGGAAACATGGACATTTCTCTTTCAACGCAGATAACGAATCATCGGCGCGCGAAGACGTTTCCATCATTTGACAATGATGCTTGCCGTTCTTCCGGCAACAGGCGGGTAATTTAGCTGCCGTTGAAACTGCGAACACGGGCAGCACGAGCAGCCAGCTAATGACAATCGCGAGTAGGAAGGCGAGGCTGCGCCGCATGGAAACCCTGATTCTACCGCAACCCGGGTAAACCAAGGACCTATGATGTTTTGTGATCTTCCTCAACAGAGATCTTGAGTGCGCGCAGAAACTTCTGGTCTTGGCTTGTCAAACGTATCTTGCCATTGGGTTCGTAATGTACAGGTTCGGCTGAAGAATCGGCTCCTGATTCCGCCGCTCCCTCTTGTTCGCCGTCACGCTTGTTGAATCCGATAGTCGCCTCGAGCACCAGAAACACATCATACCCGGCACGTTTGATTTCGCCGATAGCCCCAGCTATACGGTCGGAGTCGGAAAGGGATTCATTGATTGCATTTCCCAGCTCCTGCACTAACTCCTTTAACTTTTCGTCCAAAAAGAAACCCCTTTCCTGGCACCTTCAGATTATCACTGAAACCAGGTGACTTGAGCGAAAACAGGACTACGGTTGACCATCGTTTAACGTCTCTTAGTACTAGTGTCGTAGTAACGGCAATCCTGAGCATAGGATTAGCCCCACTAAATGGACGGTCGCGGTGTGCGCTAAATTTCGCTATTTTTCTGTTCGTACGCCTTGGCTGAGTATTTGGCTGCTTCTTCCTGAGCGCCCGCAGTGTTGTCGTGCGTGCGAATCGCCTGCTTATATTCGTTCACGGCCCGGTCACGCTGGCCGGTCACGTCAAAAATTTTTCCCAAGTTGACATGCGACCAAACTTCGGTCCATTTGGGATCAAGATCGCCGTTAATCGCCGACCGGAACTCGTTGGCGGCCGATTGGAAATTGTTCTGACTGAAGAATAGCTCGCCGATCCGGTAGTGCGCCAGCGAACTGTTGCGGTTCACCTCAAGCGCTTTCTGAAATTCGCGCAGCGCGTTCTGATTGTCGTTGATGGCTTTGAACTGTTCACCGCGGCGGATGGCCACCGCGATCTGCATGCTCGGATCCAGACGCAGCAGGACATGGTTCGGGTCCAAAATCAAACTGCGCGGTTTGCCAAACGTATCTACGCTGAATTCGGAAGACGTTCCCGTCACCTCAATCTTCTTGTCTTCTGGATTGCCTTCCGTTTCCACGCGCAGATCCACGGGCATGCGGAACGTGTCTAAATCCTGGTTGATCTTGCCGACGACCCGAAAGCCCGTTTGCGTGCGGAATACCGTGTATTCGAGTTTGAATTCCGGCGATCCGTTGGAATCCAGCCATTGCAGGAAGAAATAGCGCAGTTCTTCATTCGAAACGCGCTCCATGACCTTGCGGAAATCTTCCGTCACGAAAGATTTGCCACTATACTGATCAAGAAACGCTTTCAGCCCCTTCTTGAAGTTCTCATCGCCCACCACGTTTCGCAACATGTTGAGGATAGCCGCACCCTTGGCGGCGGTCGCGGCCCAGTATTCAGGGGAGTAATCCTCCAAGCGAGCCGATTGGAGAACGGGTGGATCTTTCACCGTCAAAGCCTCAACGTAGGTGTTCTTCAGGTCAGCTTCCATTGTTGCTGTCCCAGCAGTGTGCTCGGTGTAAAGCAACTCGGAATAACGAGCTGGCCCATTCTCCAGCCACAAGTGATTGCGGTTCGCGGGCGAGACCAACATGCCCCACCACTGGCGCGAAAGCTGATTAGATAGTAAACGCGTATTCGTCTGCTTGGAAATCGTACTCGGAGCTAAGAAGACAAGGCCGGGCGCAGCGTAGCCATTCACCGCTCCATCCTCAGTCTCTACGAGGGTCAGATTGGCTGAAGGTGTTAAGCCGTATAGAGTCGTAAGGAACGCGATGATCTTGCCTGTTTCGTCTCCATAAGCTTGTGCGAAAGCCTCTTTATCGCCGCGGAAGAATACTCGCGTGTTAATGCCTTCCGAACTCACTCGGATCCCATCGCTCTTCACAATGCCGATGCTGCCTGGAAAACTCGGCTTGTCGTAGCGCAGCGAATAGACTACGCCACCATCCTTTGTACGATCTGTTTTGATGTCGCCGCTGCCCACCACTCGATATTCAGCAGGCGTGGTGATGCGCATGTCCGCCATAAAGCGGTTTGTGGAATAGCCACTCACCGGAAACCAGCGCGCGGGGTAAAGCAGATAACCGTAGTCCGGACGCAGCGCGGCAAAAGTGATGCCGGAGATCGGCGAATCTTCGTTGCCGGTTAACTTGCCGTCGTAGCTGATTGAGATCGATGCTGGTTGGTTCTTGACCAAGCCTGACGGAAACATCACGCGAATCGAAAAATCCGTGGAATCGCGTTGCGTCGGCATGGCGGCGCCTTTGTCGTCTACCGCTTTTGAAACCGTCAGCGCGTTGTTCAGCTCGAACGTGGCTTGATTTGCGTTTTCCAGCGGCGTGAAGTCGATCTTCGCGGTAGCTTCAATAGATTGCGTTCGCGGGTTGATGCTAGCGTCGATGGTGTACTTCTGAACGTCGATTTTCGTGCGAGTCTCGTCAGCGGCAATGAGACTCACCGGCAACATACCCGTCAGGCCTAAAAGCAAAAGGTTAAATCGAACAGCACGCTTCATCTAATTCATTGTCTCCCGAACGCTTTGATATTTTCCCAGACTTGCTGCCATTGTGTCTGCTGCAAAATGCAATGGGTCGCCCTGTGAGTCGGGGAGAACCAGCGATGCCCGAACCATGCCCAGCTCCGAGCGCATCTGCGCCAGGCGGCTTTCCGAAGCCAGTAACTCGCTTGCTGCGCTGGCCAGTTTCTCAGCGGTCATATCACTTTGAATCAATTCCGGTACTATCAGACGTCCCGCAATGAGATTAACCATTGATAAATAAGGAACTTTGACGAGACGCCGCCCGGCCCACCAGCTTAAAGCCGTAACCTTATAAAAGGTAATCATGGGCGTACCCAAGACCGCCGCCTCCATCGTAACGGTACCGCTGGCAGCAAGCGCGAGGCTTGCGTAGCCAATACAGTCCCAAGCCTCGTTTTCAATTAATTTGATGGATAAGGCGGCAATTCGTTCCCGAAAATTCTCGAATACACCCTTTTCCGTAAAGCCTTTGGGTGTAGCCAAAACAAAACTGGCGCCCGGCCAGCGCCGCTGCAAAATAGCCACCGAGTCCAACAGAACCGGCATGTGGCGGACGGCTTCACCCGGGCGGCTGCCGGGCAAAAGTGTTAGCAATAAGCCTTCGTTAGGCAATCCATGCGCCTTGCGAAAACTCGCTGCATCTCCCGAAATTCGAACCATGGATGCCAGTGGATGCCCTATGTACGTGGCATCCACGCCACGCTCGCGAAACCAAGGCTCCTCAAACGGGAATAAACAGAACAACTTGTCGACCAGCCGTCTGATGATTCTGACGCGTCCTTGGCGCCAAGCCCAAACTTGTGGCGCCACCAAATAAAAGACCGGCACGCCCATGTTTTTGAGATGCCGCGCCAGGCGCAAATGGAAGTCCGGATTGTCTGTGAGGATCGCCGCCGTTGGCCGATGCGCTCTTGCGTACTTCAGCAATTTTCGATATTGGCCGTAGATGCGCGGTAAGTGCGTTACCACTTCGGCCAAGCCAACAACCGAAAGGCTTGCGGCGTCAATAACTGGTTCAACGCCTTGCGCTTGCAGTTTCGGTCCCGCGCAGCCATAGAAGGTTGCGTCAGGAAAGCTGTCTCGCAGCGCGGCTACCAAACCCGCCGCGTACATGTCGCCCGACGCCTCACCCGCCGAAACCAAGAACGTGGGAACGCCCGAGACGCTTGCTGTTTTCTGGTCTCTTGCCACTTCCCCTACACTAACGCGGAAAGACAAAATCAAGTAAGACGTGTTTTAGGATTACTTGGAATCTTTAGACTCGTCGTCTTCAGGGAATACAGCGTATCCTTCAGGTGGAGGGTAAAGACCTTTAAAGAAGTTGAGACGTTTGCGCAAATGTCGGCTGGGCAACTGACGCGGACCCGTCTCGACATCGATATCACAGCAGATGCCATGCAAATAGAGCGTTAGCGTATCGATAAAAGATTGGCGCGCGTACTCTTCAAATAGGCGAGTATCGCGCTTCACGCCGGATTGACGGCGCAATAAGGATTGCTTGACCTGCCAGCTTTCCTCGTCCACTTCACCGTGCACGGCATTGTTGAGTTCCTCACGAATATTTGCCTTGTAGCCGTTCCAAGATTCGTCGGGAAGATTGCCGACCACCAAGGTCGCAAGTCGGCGGTAGAGCCTGTAATGATACTCAGCGACATCCTGCTCTTTGAAGGCGAATACGAGGACCGTCTCGTTTTCAAAGCGAACTTCAGAAGCCCAGGATTGTTTGCCCTCGGCAGGACGTTCGTCTACCACGAATTCGCCAATTTTTTCGGCAGAGCGAGATGCCGCACCATCGCTGCGTTTCGATTTTGCTTTAGCGGGAGTTCGATCAGCCGAGCGTTCCAGGTAAGGCACCAGCAGAATTGAGATGCGCGGCAGCATGCCGGCAATGTTCTTGGGCAACGCCGCAACCGGCTCTTCTAAGTATTCTTTGAGCACTTCTTCGCTCATAGGCAAAGACGCACAGAAGTAACCAAAGGTGTTACTGAGAGGAATTACTTCGGCCCTGAAGCGCTCTGCGAATTGGCCTACGGCCACACGGGATAGGTTTCCCTGGACGACAATTCCCGGCGCTGGTTCACGTTGACTCGACATCTGCGATTTCGTTCACTATGCTAGCAAAGACGGGTTTGTAGAAAGATTACACAGACCGCTAGGGCGATCGGCTGCTACCTGCGAAGCAGCGCATGACAATCGGGAGTTGCCAGCGATGTCAGCTCTTAATCCAGTTTCTGGTAAGCGACTGCCGTTAAGAATTCAGGAAACGTGGCACTTTGGGTCATGTCCGAAAACATCTGCGCAGCCAGTTCGAAAGCCCCTGAATTGTAACGCGCGTCGCCGAGCTGCCGCTTAAGCTTGGCAAGAACTTGCGGTATGGCAGCGAGTACTTTCTCTGTGGTAACTTGCGACCCATCATTCATGCGCGCGCCATGATGGACCCATTGCCAGAGTTGGGCGCGCGAAATTTCCGCAGTGGCGGCGTCTTCCATCAAGTTATAAATCGGAACACAGCCGTTGCCTTTCAACCACGCTTCCAGATATTGGATACCGACATCGATATTCATTTCTAAACCAGCGGCTGTGATCTCGCCGGCCGCAGGCTGCATCAAGTCTGCCGCTGAGACCTGCGCATTTGTTTTCTTGTCGATCTGATTGGGCTGAGGCATGTTCTCGTCGAACACCTTTTGGGCGATGGGAATGAGCCCAGGATGCGCGACCCACGTGCCATCGTGGCCGGCCTTGACCTCGCGCAATTTATCCTGCCGCACGCGTTCCAACGCCCGATCATTCGCCTCTGGATCGTTCTTGATAGGAATCTGCGCTGCCATGCCGCCCATGGCATGGATCGCGCGCCGGTGACAAGTAGAGATCAACAAATCCACGTACGACTTTAGGAAGTGCTTGTCCATTGTTACCTGCGAACGGTCGGGCAACACTTTGTCGGCACGGTAGCTGAATTTTTTGATGAAGCTGAAAATATAATCCCAACGGCCGCAGTTGAGACCGGCTGAATGATCTTTTAGCTCGAAAAGAATTTCGTCCATTTCGAAAGCGGCGGGTAATGTTTCGATCAAGACGGTCGCGCGAATCGTGCCGCGCTTTATGCCGAGATAGTCTTGCGAGAAATTGAATACATCATTCCACAGGCGCGCTTCCTTGTGGCTCTCCAGCTTCGGGAGATAAAAGTACGGCGCGGTTCCTTTGGCCAGCAATTCGCGGGCGTTGCGCAGGAAATAGAGAGCGAAGTCGAAGAGCGATCCGGAGATTGGCTCGCCGCCCACTAAAAAATGTTTTTCGTTTAAGTGCCAGCCGCGCGGCCGCACGAAAAGGACGGCGGTCTTTTCCTGCAGACGGTACGTCTTGCCTTCGGGTGTGTTGAGCGTGATGGTGCCGCGCACGGCGTCGCGCAGGTTGGCTTGGCCTTCGATCACGTTTGACCATGTTGGCGAGTTGGAGTCTTCCAGATCGGCCATGAACACTTTGGCGCCTGAGTTTAGCGCATTGATGATCATCTTGCGATCGACCGGTCCGGTAATTTCAACGCGACGGTCTAAAATATCCGGCGGAATAGGCGCAACGGTCCATTGCGCCTTTCTTACGTCCGCGGTCTCGGGCAGGAAGTCGAATAGTTTTCCGTGCTGCAGATCTGCCAGGCGGGTGGCTCTGGCGGCGAGCAACTGCTGCCTTGCTGGTTCAAACCGTTCCGACAAGGCGGTTAGAAATGTCACCGCTTCCGGCGTGAGAATCTCGGCCTCTTGTGCGACCGCCGGAGCTCCCGCGAGGCGCGCCGCTGTTTGTGTTTGCGTTCCCATGCTTTGATCCTTACACAAACTGCTCTTCTTCGGTGGAGCCTACCAACGCCAGCGTGGAGGCTGCGCCAGAGGTAATAGCTTGCTGGATCGCATCGAAATAGCCGGTGCCGACGAAACGCTGATGCTTCACCGCTGTGTAGCCGAAGCGCTTTTCGGAATTGAACTCGCTCTCTTGCAGACGTGCGTAGGCGGTCATACCTTCTTGGGCATAGCCGCGTGCTAGCTCAAACATGCTCATATTGAGCGCGTGGAACCCGGCAAGAGTGACGAATTGGAACTTGTAACCCATGGCGCCGAGTTCGCGCTGGAATTTTGCGATCGTTGCGTCGTCGAGTTTCCGCGTCCAATGGAAAGAAGGAGAGCAGTTGTAAGCCAGCAGTTTGCCGGGGAAGAAGCGATGAACGCCTTCGGCAAAACGGCGCGCTTCTTCAATATTGGGTTCGGAGGTTTCGCACCACAACATATCGGCGTAAGGCGCGTATGCTAAACCGCGCGCGATGGCCGCTTCGATGCCGCCTTTGAATCCCTGCATACCTTCGGTGGTCACTTGTCCGGTCAGGAATTCGTGATCCCGAGTATCGATGGCGGTGGTCAGTAACTTAGCGCTATTGGCGTCGGTGCGCGCGATGAGCACGGTCGGAACGCCCAGCGTGTCGGCGGCCAAGCGAGCTGCAATTAACTTCGTGACGAACTCCTGGGTGGGAACGAGTACTTTGCCGCCCATGTGCCCGCATTTTTTTGCCGACGCGAGTTGATCTTCGAAGTGCACAGCGGCGGCGCCTGCTTCGATCAAGCCTTTCATCAACTCATAGGCGTTCAGCGGGCCGCCGAAGCCGGCTTCGGCATCGGCTACGATCGGCGCCATCCAGTGAATACCGTCCTGACCTTCGCTATGCGTGATTTGATCGGCGCGCAGCAAGCTGTTATTCAACGCGCGCACCAACGACGGCACACTGTTGCTTGGATAAAGACTTTGAT
This sequence comes from Bryobacterales bacterium, assembly GCA_963749105.1. Taxonomy (GTDB): domain Bacteria; phylum Acidobacteriota; class Terriglobia; order Bryobacterales; family Bryobacteraceae; genus Bog-105. The sequence continues at coordinate 65,560 of CAVVLT010000023.1, forward strand.
CGGGATACATTTGGCCCGCTAGATTGGCGTCGCCCGCCACTTGCCAGCCGCTGAGATAAATAGCTTTTAAGCCGGCCTGCACCTGTTGCACGGCTTGATTACCGGACATGGCGCCAAGCGCGTGCACGTAAGGTTCACTGTTGACGAGCTTCCAAAATCGCTCCGCGCCGGCCTTCGCCAAGCTGTATTCGATGGCCACGGTGCCTTTCAGTCGCAGAACGTCGTCGGCGCTATAGGGTCTTTGAATGCCAGCCCACCGTGGATTGGACTGCCACTCATGTTTGAGTTGGTCGGACATGGATTTGTTTCTCATGGCCCTAGTAAAGCGGAGATAGCGTAAAAATACAAATGACCCAGCCCGCAGCGCTCTGTGGTCCAGATTGGATTAGTTGCCTAGTCCGTTGTGGCCCAGATCACACGATGTGATGAGGGCCCGAAGCAGTTAAGACATTCTTATTAGCAGTGCTCCAAGCCGTCCTCGGCGCTCTCGTGCTATGCACATGTTTAGTCAAATTCCGCAGCGTAGCAGGTTCGGCGACTGTTGAACTCACTAGCTGGTGTGAACGGGAATGAGACTCTTCATTGCAGCCAAGAAAGGCGGAAATCGGTCTAAAATTTCGCCGAAGATTTGTCTGATCCGGTACCGAGATCAGGCGGATAGCGATGGACGCCCGAAATTATAATGTCAAGATAATCAATGATTTGAAGAGAGCGCTGCGCATTTTAGTTTTATTCCAACCGGGGATGCCGGCCTCTATTGAGGCCGACTGTCTTCCCTCAAATGGAATGTTGGGCGATCATCTGGTGGTTGGAAAATACACCCTACTACCAGTACTAATATTAAATTGACAGGTTGTGTACGGAGGCGCTAACCTTCTTGTGAAAGGAAACAATTCTTTGCGAAGCCTTTTTGTAGAGTCATTTGCCACCGGCTTGTTATTGTTGTCTTGTTCGGCTCAGGCTGCCACTTTTCTTCCAGGGGTAAGCAATCTTAATTTTACCTCGTTCACGGGGACCGCTCCCAAAGGTTCCTTTACGAGTGTTGATCCAGTCGGCTGGACAGGTGGATCGGGCCTTATTGACATAGATGCGCCAGGCACGGCAAGTAACGGGGTCGGCCTCACCGTCAGCAGTTCGTTCCCAACAAGCAGTCCAGTTGGTGGGAACTTCGTCGCAGCAGACGGTAATCCGTCTACCGAGAGCGGATTTAGCCAAACGATTACGGGATTAACGCCGGGACAAACTTATACGGTAAGCTTTTATCAAGCGGCCGGGCAGCAAGCGGGGTTTGGAAACGGAATGTCCACCACAGAAAAGTGGATCGTTTCACTTGGCACGTCTGGACTTAGCATCTCTACGGGTGGTCCGATCGATCCCACATACGGTCCTACGGATAAATATTCCAGTGCCGATCCAACCGCATCTATTGTGTCGTCGCCGGTAATGACGACGCCTTCAGGTGGCACTACAGGCTGGCAATATGTCTCGGTAAATGTCACGGCTGATTCTACGACTGACTTGCTGAGTTTCTTAGCCTGGGGCGACAACGGCAGCACTACGAATCTTCCACCGATCGTGTTCCTCTCCGGCATCGATTCGCCCGCCGTAGTCACACCTGAGCCAGCAAGCATATCATTGTTCTGTATTGCCTTATTAATGGGCGCTGGCGTAGTTGTTTGGCGCCGTCGCGTAGTCAAAGCGTAATTGCCGAATTGGTGGAATTTCTTGGTTGCTTTTTTGGATCTTCAGCACCTTCTGGTTTTCCTGAAAAGCTTCACAAGGCTCTGTGTTTGGCTGTTACTTCTTGTCCTTGTCTTTGTGCCGCTTGAACGGCTGTTCGCGTTGCATCCGCAGAAGTTCTTCCGTAAAGCTCTCGCTCAGGATCTTGGCTACTATTTCATTAGCGGCTTGGTCCCGAGCTTGCTGCTTACGGTTCCGCTATCTCTTGTTGCGTTAGGGGTCCACGCGATGGTCCCTTACCGCCTTCAAGCTTTAGTGGCGGCTTGGCCCCTCTGGCAGCGAATCATCGCCGGGCTAGTGGTTGGAGAAATCGGTTTTTATTGGGGCCACCGGTGGACGCATGAAATCCCCTTTCTGTGGCGCTTTCATTCAGTTCACCACAGTGCCGAACACGTATACTTCCTGATCAGTTCGCGGGCGCATCCCTTTGACAACGTGTTTATCCGGCTGTGCGGCCTGATCCCGGCATACATTCTGGGAGTGGCGAGTCCATTGACGCCAACAGGCAGTTTGATTCCGGTACTCATCGTTTTAGTCGCCACGATGTGGGGCTTCTTTATACATTCAAATTTGCGCTGGCGGCTCGGTCCGTTGGAATGGCTGATCTCCAGTCCCGCGTTCCACCATTGGCACCACACCAAGCAAGAGCCGCTGGATCGCAACTATGCATCCCTCCTGCCTTGGATGGACTTGATTTTTGGCACTTATTACCTTCCCCGAACGTGGCCGTCAAGCTACGGCATCAAGACCGAGCTGCCTAGCTCATTGGGCCGACAATTAATTTACCCGCTAGTAAAGCAGCCTGGCGCACCTGATTTAGTGGAAACGGTCGCGGTCGATCCGTATCCGTTAGAGTCTTCTTCGCTTAGCGGCGGATCATCCTGAGCGGCCCTGTCTACCATCGGATTGCTAGCGAGCATATGTGGCGACATACTTGGCAGCGGGAGCCTTAACGCTCGCGATTGCGAATCCGAGGCAAGCGACGATCAATATCTCGGCAATCACTGGCCCGGGAAAGAAAAACACATATGCGTTGATGCCGAGAGCGCTATACGCAAGCAAAAATGTAATCAGAATGGGACGTACGCGCACTGGGTCCGTTTTGGCGAGAGAGGCGAGTTGCCAGAATAGCACCGCTTCGGCGGCCGCTGAAACACTGATGGCCAGGCCGAAACCAAGATAGAAATCCCAGAAACTCCGCACGTTTCCCATGAGCGGAAACGTGTTGCTCTTCATGGCCTCGACGGCAATCGTTTGGGGGCCGGGCGCGTGTTTGCCGAACACTCCCCCTATGGTGTGGAGTATCGACTGAATGGCCGTAATAACCGCCGCGATCCGCAGGAAGCAGAGTGGTCTTGTTCACGATCTGCCTCCGTCGGCCGCCTTGGCATAAAGTGCGAGTATATGCATCCAAGCCCCGGGTCCGTCGAATACCGCGCGGAGTTGCTCGTAGCCTTCCCCATGGCGCTCTAACTTGGCGTGTTCCAACTCAACAAGAGTGGTCTCCGGTCCTTCGGCAGTGAAGCGAATCTGAACTTCACTGGCCTTCGCCAAATCCGCGTCGAACACCCAATCCGGCTGATCGTGCCTCGGACCAAGATGCCATGAAAAAGTAACGCGATGCGGCGGGTCCCACGCCAGCACTGTGCCCCAATCGCATTGGCTGCCGTTGACGTCTCTCTCATACCAGCGGCCACCCACCCGCGGTTCGACGAAGATCGTTTCGAAAGGAGTTTTTCCAATGTGATGCGATGCCGGCCACCACGTCTCCATTTGTTCCACGAACACGCTGAAGGCGTGCTCAATCGGCGCCTTTACGCGAATCGTCTTACGTACGACGGCTTCTGCCACTGGGTTTGCCATGTTTCTCTCCTGATTTTTCCTTTTCCACTACAGTTTGAAAGGCGCTCAGCGCCTGTGTCCACATCTGATCGAAGTGGGCACGCAGGCGCGCCACTCCTTCGGGATTCAGTTGATATAACCGCCGCGTTCCGTCCTTGCTGTCGGTGATTAGCCCTGCATTCTTGAGTACGCGCAAGTGCTGCGACACAGCGGGACGGCTCACCGGTAAAGTTTGGGCGAGTTCGTTGACGGCGATGGGGCCTTTGGCAAGCCTCTGAAAAATCGCCATACGAGTGGCGTCGCCCAACGCTTCGAGCCCAGCCTGAAGGTAAGTATCCACTAACGGTAAGTTATCACGAACGGATGGGAGTTTGTCAAGAGGGGAAATGCGGTTTTTGAACACCGCCGTGCGGACTAAAACAACTCTATGTTGTCGTCGAAGGTGTCGTCTGACGCCTCGGCGGCAATCATCTCGGGAGAAGGGACGGGCACGGATTTTCCGAGTGCCTTGATCAACCCTTCGTACACTTCAACTTCCCGCTGCATGGTGTACTGGCCTACGAACTCAGCCAAAGCTTCTTCGCTGGCATCGCCAACGCAAGTGCATTGCGACTGCTCTATCGCCGCCTTCAGTTCCCGTTGCACGCGAGTGACAGCGTCGCTAAAGCGGGCATCGAGAGTGAAGTTTGTGCGGGTTGTTATGAGATCCCGAACCAGGCATTGGCCTGGAACACCAATCTCCGCTATGTGCTGGCAGCCATTTTCTTGTGACGAGCGCAGTTCGCCGACGGCAATGCGCATGCGGTCGAGGCAGAGTTGATGAGCGCTAAGATCGCCGGCCGTTTGCATCTGCTCCTGCCCGTAGGAACGGTTGGCCGCTTCATTGAGAGAGTCGAGCGCATTCATGAGCGCATCCGAACCTTTTCGCGATTCGAAAGCGCGCTGCTTTATCGACTCGCCGAGAGCGCTCAGCGCTTCTCCTTCCGCGCCAAGTTTTTCAGCACTGGTTCGGGCGTGCATACCAGTGCGCTGCATTTGGCTTTCAATGACGCGCACATCCTCGATCGACGCGCGCATGCGCGCTATCACTACCAGCAAGCCTTTGGTTGTTTCAACCGCGACAGTCTCAGCCAGCGTGCAAGTATTGAGTGTGCTGAGAATCGAAGTGCAGCCAAATTCCATTTGGAGAAAGAATGGGGTTTTGTCATGGCCCGACAGGCCAGAGAGCGCCCGACCCTCATCCACGATTTTCTGCATATGCGAAACAAGGCTATCCAAGCTGGATAGAACCGCTGAGACAGCGGCGCTAAACTTCTCGCCTGTGTCGGCGATCTGTAGGGACTGGAGTTCCAAGACGGCGGCCGCTGTAGCGCTCTCGCGCGCAACGCCGGGCTTCTCCTCCTGATAATGAAGGCTCACGCGGCGCAGCGCATCGCTGACATGTTCCAGCCGTTGCCGGGTGATGTCGTGGAACTGCAAACCCATGATGAGCTTCTTGAAGCTTCCCGAAATCTCTCGATATTCGCGTCCTAGGCGAAGCGAGGAGGCATGGGCGTCTTCCTGCATGGCGGAAAATTCGGTTAGACTCGCGGATACCTGTGCGATTACCGTATGCAAATTCCCCATCTGCTCGTCTTGTAGTGTTTCGACTACCAGCAGGGCGTTATCGATCTGAGGGGTCAGTTCTCCCGCTGTCTCTAAGGCGGTCTGCACCTTACTGCGCGCGTGCAGGGCGAGAAACCTGACATCTTCAGCCAAACTGTTCAGATCAAAACCCAGATCGCGGAGGCGTCTCGTTTCGGCGCGTGTGCGCACTCCGAGAGAATGAAAGGCCGACGCAGTATTGTTGAATTCCGCTAACGTAATGCTTAGCTGTTCGGATTCGTGCCGCATCTTGGTCAAGTGCCACTTTGCTTCTTCGGCGCGCGTCTTCATGTCGGCGGAGAAAGAGAGAACGTCGCTGAGTGCCTGCGCGGCGCGCGTGCCATGGTCGCCGGAAACCAAAGAAGCGAATGCCGTCAAACCGGAAGTCATTACGTTAACTGTGCCGGCGCACTCAATCATTTTGGAGCCGATCAAGAAAAACTCACCTTCAATGTCGCGATTCAAGGCTTCCAAATCGGCGGCCAATGCAGCCAGCACAGCAGAGCGAGACGCTGCCCCCGAATGACTCGCTGTGTCTGCCTTTCCCGGCGCTTCCTGTTTTTCAATGAGACTCATTGCATCCTTTTCCGACCAGAGCTTTGTTGTGAATTGGCGGTAGACCGCTCCCTACCGGTCACGGCTCGGATCGCGTCGTTTTTTTCAGGTTGTGGCATTCTAGTGCGTTTAGGACGAGCACTACCCGACCGTCGCCCATAATGGCCGCGCCTTGAAACTCCCGGCAATGCACCAAACCACCGGTCAACGGTTTGACCAACACTTCTACTTCGCTCACAAACTTGTCCGCGACCAAACCGTACTTCAGGCTGCCGGCTTCCACTACCGCAACAGAGATCTCGGGCTGATCGGCAGGTGTCAGACCCAAGGTTTCCGCCAGTGCGAAAAGAGGAAACGGATTTCCCCGAATTAGCGCCATCTTAGTGCCGCGATACTCGTGCGCGGCGGCACGCGGAATTTTCACCATATCGTGAATGTTGGCAAGCGGCAGAATGTATTCCTGCCCGCTCGCCTCCAACAAGATGCCTTTGGAAATCATCAGGCTGGTGGGCAATTTGATCAGGAATCTAGTGCCCTCGCCGCGCTTGGATTTGATTTCGATGGTGCCTTGTAAAGCGCGCACATTACTGCGCACGACATCCATGCCTACGCCGCGGCCCGAAACATCGGTTACCTTGTCGGCGGTCGACAGGCCGGGCATGAAGATGAGTTCATAGGCGGCTTCGTCGCTCATGGCAGCGGCGGCCTCGGGGCTGATCAGGTCGCGTTCCAGCGCTTTGCGCTTTAGTGCCACCGCGTCGAGTCCACGGCCATCGTCGGTGATTTCGATCACCACGCCGCCCGCCTCGTTGGCCGCCCGCACCTTGAGCAGTCCGCACGCCTCCTTCCCATTTTCCTGGCGCGTTTGCGGCATTTCCAGCCCGTGGTCCACGGCATTGCGGATCACGTGGATCAAGGGGTCGCCAATTTGTTCCAGGATGGTTTTGTCGAGTTCGGTTCCTTCACCTTCGATGACCAGGCGCACTTCTTTGCCCAGCGAGCGTGCCAGATCTCTGACGAGCCGCGGAAACTTCTGAAAGACGTTCTTTGCCGGTAGCATGCGGATCGACATCACGCTGGCCTGTAAGTCGTCGGTGATACGGGAGACGTTAGACCCGGCATCTTTCAATTCTTTCGCCACTGCGCGGGCGTTGACGCCGTTGTTCAGCTTTTCAACGAGGATGGGGAATGCCCCGCGGGCGACGAGCAGTTCACCCGCCACACGCATCAGTCGATCCAGCTTTTCCTGCTCGATGCGAATGGTCGCGCCCTGTCCAGACGCTGTGCGCTCGACGGAAGGGGCACTCGCCGGACCTGGCCGCGCCACCGAGCCCTCAATGCCGGGCGCTTCTGCTTCCGCTGCCGGACGTTTCAGAATCGAACAGAACGAATGAAATGCGCTGCCTAGCGTTGCTCGCTCTTCTGCTCCCAGAGAGCCGCCGCGCAGCGCCTCGTCTAAGATTCTCAATTGCAGTGCCAGGGGCTCTTCGAGTTCCTGAAAGTTTTGATAGCGGGCGGCGGAGGATAGTGTTTTCACGCCGCGCAGATAAGTTTCAAGAACAGGTCCTGCCGGATCGGCGTCGGCGTCGAGGCGCGCAATGCAGCCGGCGATCATTTCTACCCACTGAGAAGTGGTACTCAAGAACGCCAACGAACGCGACACGGTCGAATCAGCGGCTTCATTTGAGGTCTGCTGGATCCCCAACCGTTCCAGAAGCGCTGATACGGTAACCGCCGTGGCGCCCTGCTGATTGGTCAAGCTGGCAAGCAAGGTTCGGACAGCATCGCAGGTATCGAGAGCGGTCTGCACTGTTTCTTCCGGCAATGGTCCGGCCGAAGGTTTCCGATACGAATCGAGCAACGACTCCAGCCCGTGTGTCAGCTGGTGAAGCAAACGCAGTGGATGTGTAGAGCCAAGAGCGCCCACTTTGATCTGGCCTAAAAGCACACCGGTATTGCCCTTGATGTTATGCACAGCGCGAAACAGCGCATCCAGATCTGCCCCGGGCTGGCGGTGCTTCTCCAGCGCAAGCGCCGCGCTTTCTACTCGCTCCAGCTGTTCTTCGCACTCAACGCGGAAGAGCTCCAGCATTTCCGCCGGCACTGAGCCGAGAAACGCCACCGCTCCCGCTTGTTCGTCGAGCAAGCGAATGCGGACTTCGCATTCGGTGTCCACGAACACGAACACCTCTTCGATCTTGGCCAGGTCCGCATCGGTGACGAGTAAGATCTCCCACCAGAGATAACAGTGCTCCGCTTCGAGCGACGCCAAGGGAGGGACATCCTCCGTGTGCACCGAAATATGAGCTTGCCCCATTTCTCTGAGTTCGTCGAGTAAATTGACCGGGTCCATGCCCGCATAAAAAAACTCGCGCTGCGGTTTTAGGACGATTAGGTATGCGCTACGGGCAACCGCAACCTCGCTGGGCGCGTCATACCCCGCTGGCGTTTTCGAGTCGCCGACCAGCAGCAGCAAAGCTCCGGTCACTTCGCGCTCCCCTGCTACGGCCGTATCGTCGGTGTGATCGAGGAGCAGGCGGATAACATCGCAAGACTTAAGGGCGCAATCGATCAGCTCAGACGTGACCGCGAGTTTCCCCGCGCGCGCCAGTTCGAACGTTTCTTCCACTTTATGGGTGAAGCGCGAGAGATGCGCCATGCCCGCCACGCCGCTCGAACCCTTGATCGTGTGGATGGCGCGGAATACCCGGTGCACCAGCGGTAAATTCTCTGGCTTCGATTCTAATTCCAGAATGGCGGCGTCGAGTTCAACTAAGAGGTCAAGAGCTTCCGCCTTGAAGCCGTGCCTCAATTGCTCCCAAAGGTCTTCGGATGTAGACATTTCGCCCTGCACTTCTCCGTCTCGCACTCTCCTTAGCGCATCACTTTCTTCACGACTGCTAAAAGTTGATCCGGGTTGAACGGCTTGACGATCCAACCTGTGGCCCCGGCCGCTTTTCCTTGCTGCTTTTGTTCTGGCCTGGATTCTGTGGTAAGCATAATGACCGGCACAAACTTGTATTCCTCTTGCGCGCGGACTCGGCGAGTAAACTCAATGCCATCCATATTGGGCATGTTGATATCTGTCAGAATCAGGTTTATTTCCTGGCCGCCGAGTTTAGCGAGCGCGTCGTTTCCATCTACTGCCTCAATGACTTCATAACCGGCCGCTTGCAACACGAAGCTCGTCATCTGCCTGACGGTGGATGAATCGTCGACGGTCAAAATTGTTTTCATAGAGTTTCTGGCGCGCCCAGCAAAGTGCGCCGTAATTGGCTGCGGTCCAGCGCACTCAGCAAAACGCCAGGCGGATTGGCGAACGTCAGTTCTGGGACCACTTTACCTAGCGAGCAGAAATACTGCAGAATACAGGTATCGATGTCGGTTAGTTCCGACGTGTCTACTTCCACGGGCGCGTTTTCATCCAAAGACCCTCCCACCATGGCCGCTAATTTCTGTGCATCGCGAATGGTTACCGATCCTTGCAGATTCAGAATCTGTTTTCCTTCTTTCGTTGTCATCGAAAATGGCATCTTGCTTTCCGCTCAAGCTTCCGTCAAAATCATACGTACGTTTTCGATCATGGTCTCCGGCGCGCACGGTTTAACCAGATACAGATTTGCCCCCACCTCAAAGCCTTTGCTCTTATCTTTGGTCTCGCTTTCGGTCGAAACGATGATGATGGGCAGTGATTTGTACAGCTGATTGGCGCGCACACGGCGGATAAATTCATAGCCATCCATGTTGTCCATGTTGATATCGGTTAGCACCAAATCGCAGCTATTGGAAAAGAGCTTCTCAAGCCCGTCGCTACCGTCCACCGCGGTGATAACTTGAAATTCCGCTTGTTCCAATACATAAGTGTGATAGTTCCGGACAAATTCTGAGTCATCCACGATTAAAATTGTCTTTTTAGGATTCATGGGTTACTCCTTCACATAAACCAGATGGTTATCGAACCGCTTTAAGTGGAAAGCCGGGCTAACACGTCCGATTGATTCTGAATGACCGAGGAAGACGTAGCCTCCTTGGTTCAGCGAATTGTAAAAATGGTCGACAACCGCTTTCCGTGAAATGTCATCGAAATAGATCAGGACGTTACGGCAAAAAATAAAATCGAAATTCCGCATGCTGCGCATGGCGAGCCTATCGCTCAGGTTGAGATGGCGAACGTGGACCATCGCCGCCGTCCGCTGCCGCACCATCCAATCGTTACCGCTGGCAACCAGATACTTGTCGCGGAATTCTTGTGGGACATCTTGCACGGAACGGGTTCCATAACGCGCCGCTGCCACCTTGCGCAGCATATTTTCGTCGATGTCGGTCGCCCAAATTTCGCAATCCCACGTCTGGACCTGCGGAAATATTTCCTGGACGATCATGGCTAGCGTGTAAGCCTCTTCGCCCGACGAACACCCCGCCGACCAGATCCGCAGCGTTTTTTCGCCTTTGGCCTGCTTGGCTGACAGCACCTCCGGCAGGCAATAGTTGGCGAAAGCCTGCAACTGATCGTACTCGCGAAACATGTACGTTTCGTTGGTCGTGATCAGGTTCGCCAGCGCCTGCATCTCCACGCCGTCCGGATCGGCGTAAGTGATCATGAAGATGTAATCCTGCGGATCGTCCATCGCCAACGCCGCCATGCGTTTGGCCACGCGCGATTTTACAAAGTAAATCTTTTTGTCGTCGAAGTGCAGGCCAAGCTTTTGATAGATTTGCTTGTTCAACTTTTCATACTGCTCAAGTGAAAGGGTCGACATCGTAACCGTCAGCGGCCTTTCGCCTGACTAACCTCTTCTTCCGACTCGCGTTTTTCGTAGGCAGCTAATAGTGCCTCGAATCCTGACCGTTGCGAGCTGCGCAGCGCTTCCGCCGCCCCGAGGCGCACAAAGCGTTCTAGGTTTGACAGGCAAGTTACCAGCGAAGCGGCCACGTCGTCCCGCTGCGCCCAGAACCCGAGAACTCGAACCGCCTGATACCGGCAGGCCGCAGGCTGATCGCTAGCTACCAAGGTGTGTAAAGCCGTCAGTAACTCCGCACTCGGTTCCGGCGGAGTGCTGTGTTGATAGATGCGCTCATGGAGTGTGATAAGCGTCCCCAAAATCAACGGGTACAGTTGCGGCGCGTGCGCGGGCAACAAGTGCAGCAGTTCGTTGAACTCTTTCTCTCCTCCCAACGCCCCCATCGCCTTCAGATAGGGGGTGAAAAAAAATGGCGGCAAGCCGCTAGGGGCTGGAAAGCGCTGCCTGACGACGGCCATGGAAAGCGGATTGCCAATGCTTGCCAGTGCCTCCAGACAAGCAGCGGTCAGCATCGGATGAGCCTTCTCGCGGAGCAGAAGCTCCTCAATGTGGCTGCAGAATTCCTCGCCGCGTGTATTGCCCAAGTTTTCTACCGCAGTGATGACGACGTTCGGATCTTCATCGGCCAAGGCCATAACGTAGATTTCCGACGTGCCACTGCTTTTTATCCCACTCAGCACGTCAAGGACGAATTTCCGCGTGTCGCGATCTCCGTCGCGCATGGCTTCCTTCAGAAACGGTATGGCTCGCTCACCCTTCCGATGCAACAAGCCAACCGCCAGATTGCGGACCTGCGAATCGTCGCTTGTCAGCAGCCGGATAGCTCCAATGATGCTTTCGTCGCCGTCAGTCCGAATCAATGCTTGGAAGATGGTAATTCGTACAGTCTGTGAGGTCTCGACCCGTAAGCGCTCCAGCAGCGGCGTTACGGCCTCCGGCGAATTTAAATATCCGAGATCTTCCGCGGCGTAGGTACGGTCAAGTTCGTTGGGGCTCGCCAGCTTTTGCACGTATTCATCGAGGTTGCTCATTAACATCTTCTCCGCACAGCCTTCAAAATCTCTCCCGCTACCTGGTAGCTGGGCAACTGCACGGTGGCGCCTCCTCTTTCGGCAGCCTCGCGCGGCATTCCATAAACCACCGCTGTCTCCTGGCTCTCCGCAATGGTGTGCCCGCCCGCCTGCCGTATGGCCACCATTTGATCTGCTCCGTCATCGCCGATGCCGGTCATCAATACGCCAATGGTGTCGCTTCCGTAGATTTTCAAAACCGAATCCATCATCACGCTGACCGCGGGCATGAAGAGCGTAGCGGGCGAGGTTGGCGTGCGGATCACCACTTCGCCAGTCAGTTTTCGGTGTAAACACAAATGCATACCGCCCGGCGCTACGTAACACACGCTCGGCTCGACTGGCATGCCAGAGCGGCCTTCTACCACTTTCAGGGCGCAATGGTCGTCTAAGCGTTTGGCGAAGGACGCTACAAAACTCGGCGGCATATGCTGCACCAGGAAGAGACTCGCCGGCACGTCGGCGGGAATCAGGGGCAAGACCTCTTGCAGGGTGGCTGGTCCCCCCGTTGATATTCCAATCGCCACAGCTTTAGCGCGCGCGGGGCTTTCCGTGGCTCTCCCCGTAGTAATCGCCTGCCCATTATTTTCCGGCACGCGATGCTGCCGCTGCCGGTCCCGATTGCGGCCTAATCGACCCGTAGTGCCCTGCGATCCTGCTGCCCTCAGCTTCGCGATCAACTCTGCCGCCACCGTGCCCATTTTGTTAGAGACGGTGCCGTCCGGTTTGGCGACAAAATCAAAGGCTCCCAACTCCAGGCACTCGAACGTGGTAGTGGCGCCTTCCTGGGTGAGCGACGAAACCATCACGACGGGGCAAATGTTTTCCCTTACGATGATTTGCAGCGCGCTAATGCCGTCTAATTTTGGCATGTTGATGTCCATCGAGATGACATCGGGCCGCAACTCGCGCGCTTTCGCAAGCGCATCTTCGCCATCGCGCGCCGTTCCCACCAACTCCAAATCGCTCGAGTCCGCGATGATGCGTTTAAGAGTCTGGCGCATGAGCGCGGAATCGTCTGCTACTAAGACACGTATCTTGTTCATCTTTTACCGCTGCGCGCCGGGCAACGCCCTGCCACGATCTATCAGCCGACTTCCGAAAGCTGAGCCCGCTCCTGGTTTGACAGAATCTTTTCCACATCCAGCAGCACAATCATGCGCTTGCCTGCATCGACTTTGCCGATGCCCGAGATGAACTGCTTACCCACACCGGAAGCGATTGCTTCCGGTGGTGCCGCAATATCCTTTTTGGCAAGGTTCAGCACCTGGCGTACCGAATCCACGATCAAGCCGGTTTTCACGCCTCCCAGATCGACAATGATGATGCGTGTTCTGTCGTCCGGCGCTTTCAGCGCCAAATCGAAACGCTTGCGCGTGTCCAAAACGGGGATGACTTCGCCGCGTAAGTTCGTGATGCCTTCGATGAACGATGCCGCGTTGGGCACTTTCGTGATCTTGGCGAGTCGGTCGATCTCTTGAATCTGCGAGATCGGTACGCCATATTCTTCGTCGCCAAGCATGAAGGTAACGAGTTGTACTTCGCTCCTCTCCTGGCTGCCGCCCGCCGAGTCTCGCGTTGCGGTTTTCTTTTGTTCCATAGCGGCCACTCCTGAGTTGTTTTGTACCGTCCGCAGCTTTTCGTCTTTGGTGAGATGAGCTACGTCCAGCAGCATGATCAAGCGTGAACCGTTGTTCAGTTTGGCAATCCCGGACAGTTCCATGCCGCCGCTACCGGTAATCGCAGGCGGCGGTTCCACCAAACGTTTGGGCACGTTCAGCACCTCATGCACGCGATCCACCACCAAACCTAGAACGATCCCATCGGCGTCCACCACAATAATGCGCTGGTCTTCCTGGATGTTCTTGGCAATTTGCTCCTCGAACTTGCGCAACGCGGCTAGCGTTTCTCGTCCCGCCGCCAGGGCGTCCGCGCCTGCGGTACGCGCCCCATCGCGATCGCCGCCTTCTTCGTGCTTGCTGCGCACCTGCAACTGTTTTACGACTCTTTCGTTAAGCCCGCGCGCTTTGGCCAACGACTCCATCAGAGTTTGACTCGAGCTGTTCGTCTCGCTTAACCATTTACGCAGCTGTTCGGCGATCGATTTGTCCACCTTCGACTGAGAGTCGCCGGCGAACGATTGCTCCGTGCTTTCGATCCAGCGTTCGTACTCCTCACGCAGGGGCCGGCCTTGATCCGCGAACTCTTCGGCCAGCGAGCGCTGCTGCAACAACCGCCGCAGATCGATGACCGGCAGAATCTGCCCGCGAACCATTAAGACGCCCAAGACATAATCGGGAACATCCGGCACCTGGTTCGGCGTCGTGACGCGCAGAATTTCGCGCACATGCTCCATGGGGAACGCAAATTCTTCTTTCGCGATGCGAAAGGTGACCAGCTTTTGTACTGTCGTATCGACGCCGTTTTCGTTTGCCTGCGTCTCGGCGCGTCCCTTCTCGAACGCATCCGAGTGAACCCGTTCGTCGGCCTCGTGGTGGCCGCTGCCGATTTCGCACACTTGCGCCGCATTGAGCGACATCACGATGCGCTGACCTTTGTCGAGCTTTACTAAGCCTTCCAGGTAGTTCGCGCTGGTTCCCTGAATGGCCGGCGGGGGCGGTTCAATTTCGCTGCGCAAAACCCGCGTGACTTGCTTGACCCGATCGACGCGCAAACCCGTTTTCACGCCATTGATATCGACCACCAGCACGCGGGTGCGGTCCGTTTCCGGCGCGCGTTCCATGCCGAAGCGCGTCCGCATGTCGATCACCGGCAAAACCACCCCGCGCAGATTGGCAATGCCATCCACGTAATTGGGCGTACGCGGCACTTTGGCCATCTTGGGGAGACGGATGATCTCCTGGACGGTCATAATGTCAAAGCCAAACTCTTCGTCCTTCAACAGGAACGTAACCAGTTGGCTCTCATCCTTCAAGCGGGCAGACTGCTGCTGTAATGTTTCTGTTTCCATTGCTATTTTCCTTGCTGGCGGATACCGCTCCTTCACAGTCACGGCTCGGAAGGCAACGATACGCCAATTTAGCCGTTCTGCAACTCGTCTGCCTGTGAAGCGATATCTTCAATGGCCTGGGCAATCTCCTGTGCCGCCTTCGATCCTTGTTCCGAAGCGCTGGCCGCTTCCGTCGTGGCGCGCGCGGTTTCTTCAGCGGCCGCGGCAATCTGGGAGCTCGCTTTGCCGGCTTGTTCCAGCCCCGCCGCAGCTTCCAGCGCACCCTTGCCGATTTCGCGCATATCGTTGACCATGATCTCTGAGTCTTTGGCTACCCGGTCAAGATTGGCGCTGGAAATCTTGGCCCGTTCCGCTTCCGCCCGCGCTCTGTTCCCGCCTTGTTCGATATCCACTGCCACGCGTGCAATCTGCGTCTGTACGTCTTTCACCAGGTCCTTGATCCGGTCGGCATTTTCGCTGCTTTCGTTGGCCAGCGAACGAATGTCGTCGGCGACCACCGAAAAGCCTCGGCCGTATTCCCCGGCGCGCGCGGCTTCCACGTTGCCGTTCACCGCCAGCATTTTGGTCTGTACGGTCACCATGACGATCGCGTCCACAATCTTGTCGATCCGGCGCGTGCGTTCCTGTAATTCTAAAATATTTTTCGACGATTCAGCCGCTGCGTCGGCGCTCTTTCCTATGTTGACGATCGCCAGATCCACGTTCAGCTTATTGCTGAGCAACAGCCTTTGCGTAGCCACCGATTTTTCCACGCTCGACTCAGCCCGCTCTCCCATGGTCTTAGCGGCATGCCGAAGTTCCGCGCCTATGATATTGGCAGTTTCGGCCGCTTTTGCCTGGGCCTGAGCCGCTTTGTTGATTTGTTCAATCGCAATCGAAATTTGTTGTGACGACGATTTCAGCTCTTCGGCGTTGGTCGAGAGTTGTTCCGCTGTGGCGGCTAGTTCTTCGGCCGATTTCTGTGCGTTGGTGGAGGTCTTTAGATTCTCCGCCATTTCCGCTAACGAACGGGCTGCATCGCTCATCTCCGAATAGGCTTTCGATTGTTCCTGGGTAGATTTCTGCGCTTGCTGGCAAGCCGCCGTGGCTTCCTCGGCAGCGGCTGCTACTTCTTCGGCGCCTCTTAGATAGTTCTTCGCACCCGACAGCGCTTCGGCGGCGTTTCTCTGGATTTCTACGCAATTCACGCCAACATCTTGCAGGTCGGCGCCGATTTTTACTAAATCCTGGGTGATCGCCTTGCCCTTTTCCGCTTCTTCCCGGCCCTTCTTGCCCGCCGCTTCGGTATCGCTCGAAACCACCTTGACCTGGTTCTGGATCTCGTTCACGACTTCCTGGATGCCGCGCGCGCTCTTCTCGCTAATTTCGGCCAGATTTCGCACCTCGTCAGCCACCACGGCGAATCCTTTGCCATGTTCCCCCGCGCGCGCCGCTTCAATGGCTGCATTCAAGGCCAGCAAATTGGTTTGGTCGGCAATGCGCGTCACGGCGTGCACGATCTTGCCGATCTCTTCCGACTGCCGTTCCAATTCCGCGATCATCTTCGACGATTCCAGGTTGGCTTCGGCTGCGGCGGCTACGCCCTTCATCAAATTGTCTATGTCGGCCAGGGTAGATTTTGCGATCGACTGTAGCTCATTCACCCGGCGCAACGATGTGTCCGACCGGTTATTGGCTGTATCGGATGCCTTTTCGATCTGGTTAATGGCCGCACGCGATTGCTCAGCCGCCGCCGAAGATTCTTCAGCCCCGGCCGCGATCGTGTGCATCGTTTTTTCGAGTTCTTCCACCGCGCCGGTTGCCTCGGCGATCGCACTGGCCACTTCGTCCGTTGCTGCCGACAGCTTTTCCGCTACCGCTTGCGCGCGGGCGACGGTGCGGGCACGTGCCTTATCTTCCGCCAGTTTCTTGGCGGCATAACGGCTCTGGCCTAGATCGTCGGGCTGCCCTTTTGTCTCGGCTGGCCTCTTCCCGTACGTTGGGGTCGAAGTCTTTTGCGGTCCAAGTCGGTTTAACGCGAGCCGGCTGGGCGCTCCCGCATGGATCGATGTATCTGTGGTAGTGGCCATCTGTTTCTAGGTTCCTTATAACTAATTTGTTCTTAAAATAATGGGGGGAATCGGTTCAGTCTTGGTTCAGGAGAGCCAACGGCTCTAACATGAACGGCCGAGAAGCACTAGGCGTCTTTCTTAGCCCTAAACTGGTAGTGCCTGGCCCACTGAAAAGTCTCAGCTGCACCAAGGCAAGGTTTCTCTGATGAACCGCTCCTCGACAGTCGGCGTTTCGAGCCGCGACCGTGAGGGAGCGGTCCAGCACTCAGTGAATGGCCAGTTCTTGCTTCGTTGGAAGGTTTTGCCGTCGACCGATCAGCCGAAACGATGTCAGGTGTTCTGCCAGATTTTCGCCGTCAATCGGCTTAATAAGGTAGGCATCGCAAATCGCCTTGAAAGACGCGACCACGGTCTTCATATCCCGGATCGCGGTGGTCATGAAAATCTTGACTCGATCCAAATAGATGCCGGCGTTTTCTTCGATGGCCCGTATCTGCTCCACTGCTTCCCGCCCGTCCATCTCCGGCATGTGTACATCCATGCAGATCAAGTCATAGCCGCAGCCTGATTCCCGTGCGGCGCGAAACGCTTCCACCGCCTCCCGGCCATTAACCGCAATATGGCATTCGCCGTATTTCGACAGCAGTCCCTGCAACACCAGGCGCGAGGAGAAATCGTCTTCCACCACCAACACCTTCAGTGGACGGAACTGTGTCGCACTTGCGGCGTTTCTCTTGCCAGGCTTGGCTGCTTCCGCGTTTGCCGGCTTTACAGTAGGATGCAGAACGGCATTCAGTCTTTCCAGTTCCTTGCTGAATTGCACGTCTTTTCGCGGTTCTCCGCCGGCCACCATCTGCCGCATCCGATCTGCTGTCGATAGCAGCAATTGGACATGCGCCTGCGAAAGCTGCAAGTCTTCGTCGCGAACCTCGGCCAATACGCTCTCAGTCGCGTGGCCTAATTGCAATAAGGGATCGTGCTTAAGATAAGCTGCGGCGCCCTTGATACTGTGAAATCCACGAAATAAACGATTCACTATAGTAGGCGAGGGTTCTTGGTTTCCAACACCCAATGCGACCAAATCTACTTCGAGTGCGTCGATTTTCTCCTGGCACTCTTCTAGCAAAGTCTTGATGTCTTCCGGCAACAATTCGTCTCGCAAGTAAACTCTCTTCCTCTCGGTGATTCGCCTACCCTTGCAAACGGATCGGTCCTATTTTAATCGTGCGGTCCACCATCAATTGGTCTCAGCACTAGCGGTCTAAATTGTGCGTTGTCTTGCGATTGTCTGCCGCAAAAGGACAAACTGCCCGTCCAGGCCGCGGAAATTTGCCTCCACAGTTGGCAAATCTCCAGCTCGGGCGTTTGTTTCTATTGCGAAGAGAACGTTGCGCATGGTTTCTCCTCCCACGCTTGACGATGCGCCCGTCATCCGGTGAGCCTGACTTTCGATAGCAGCGAGGTTGCCTGCTTCCACGAACTGCGTCAACAGAAGCATTTGCTTGGGCATATCCTCAAGAAATCCGTCCAGCACCTTGTTGGCCAGTTCTCTGTCGCCCATGAGCCGCCGCAAGAGCAGTTTCATATCGAAACAAGGGGCAAACTCTGCTGGCTGCCCGGCAGATCGCTGTGTGGCCGTGGACTGCTTTTTCTCTTCGTGGGCCTCCTTCGGCAGCCATTTTTCTAAGACCTTGGCCAGGATTTGCGGCATGACTGGCTTAGAAACAAAATCGTCCATGCCCGCTTCTAAACACTTTTCCCGATCCATCTCCAGGGCACTGGCCGTCATCGCAATAACCGGCAGATGGCGCTGCGAGATCGCTTCGCTAAGACGAATTTGCCTGGTTGACAGCAGTCCGTCCATCACGGGCATGCGCACGTCCATTAGCACCAAATCGTAATGAACAGCCGCTAGCGCTGCCAGTGCCTCGGCGCCATCCGCCACCGTGTCGGAAGGCAGACCCAGCTTCTTGAGCATGCCCTGCGCCACCTGTTGGTTGCTCACGTTGTCATCCGCTACTAGAACACGCGCTTTTCGACCGGCGAACCGGTTTAACAACATGGCGTTGTCTGGCGTTTCTTCAGTCCCGACACTTTTCCGCGCTCCAACCTCCCTACTTACTCCTTGCTCAACACAAACGTTGAACCAAAAGGTCGAACCTTGACCTAGCTGGCTGGCGACTCCAATCGTCCCGCCCATCAGCTCCACCAGCCGTTTGGCAATGCACAAACCCAGTCCAGTGCCCCCAAAACGCCGCGTGCTCGAACTATCGGCTTGGCTGAAAGGCTGAAACAAGCCGCTTTGCTGTTCCAACGAAAGTCCAATGCCCGTATCGCGGACACTGAAACGCAACGTCACAATTCCCAGGCGCGCAGCCTCGTGGGAGACAGAAAGACGCACCGATCCTCGCGGCGTAAACTTTACGGCGTTGGATAACAGGTTGAGCAACACTTGCCGCAAACGGCCGGCATCGCCCACCACCGAAATAGGAACGTTCTGCCCCACCTCGCAACTAAGGTCCAGCTCTTTGGCGGCAGCGCTCAGAGACACCAGGTCGAGCGATTCCGCGATTACCTCCCGCAGGCCGAACTCGGCATTCTCGATCTTCATCTTGCCGGCTTCGATCTTCGAGAAATCGAGCACTTCGTTGATCAGGTTGAGCAAGGCCTGGCCGCTGGATTGGATCGTGTTCAGGCTGTCCCTTTGCTCGCCTGTCAACGGCCCATCCTCCATCAAGTGAGCCATCCCGAGGACCCCGTTCATCGGTGTCCGCAGTTCATGGCTGATCACAGCCAGGAATTCGTTCTTCGCCTGCGCTGCGCATTCTGCCCGTTCGCGCGCCGCTTCCAGGGCCACCGTCCGTTCCGCCACGGCGGTTTCCAAGCGTTCTTCGCTGCGTTTCTTATCATCAATGTCCGTGGTGGTGCCGAGCCATTGCGTAACCGAACCTTCTTCCACTTGCACGGGGTGCCCGCGCGATATGAACCAGCGGTAGGTTCCATCTTTGGACCTGATCCTATACTCAAGTTCATAGTCGTTCGCCCGCGCCCAACCTTGCCTCCTCGCTACCACGCGTGCATAATCGTCCGGGTGTAGTGTTTTGAGCCACCCTAGACCCAGCAGTTCTACTACCGGAACACCGGTATATTCGGTCCATTGGTGGCTCAGGTAGTCAATGATGCCGTCCGCTGTGGTCGACCATACAAATTGCGGCAGCGCTTCGACTAAACCACGCCAGCGAGCCTCGCTCTTTTCTAGGTCCAGCGTGCGCCGCGCTACCAAATAATCCAGGCGATTCAGCAAGTCGACCCGTTCCGTAACATCGTTCGCCAAAATCAGACGAGCGGGACACCCATCTGCCTCCAACTCGATGCTCGAGGCTTCGATCCAGATTTCGCTGCGTTGATTCCGGCGATGCTGGTACGGTTCAGTTCGCATCTGGTTGGGCGAAAGTTGTCGCAGCGCTGCCTCAACTGCTTCGTTTTCGCCCGGCATACGAATGTCGCTGGCAAGCTTTCCCAAAAACTCATCTCTTGACCAGCCGTAATGCTCGATTGCGGATTGGTTGACATCCACAATTCTTAGATCATCGGTGCGATAGATCCAACCTGGTACAGGGTTGCGCGCAAATAGTTCCCGATAGCGCCTTTCAGAAGCCCGTAGGCTCTCTTCTTGTTCCAGGCGCTCAGTCACGTCTATTGCAAATCCGCCCAGCGCCGCTACTCCCGAGGTTACGGGAAGCGAGAACTTCGTTATTAAGAACTGCCGCGGTCCGTCCGGTGTTTCGACCGTTTCCATAAGTTCCGCGTGCGTCTCGGGCGATTGCAGCAGCGCCAGATCCATTGCCCGAACGCGCGCCGCTATTGCGGGGGACCAAAGCTCCTCCGGCGTTTTGCCAAGCCATTCGCCGGGTTTCAAACGCCATAGCTGTTCGCACTGCGGATTAGCATAAACCAAACGCCCTGCGGCATCTTTAATATAAGCAACGCATGGGTTGTACTCCATGAAGGCGCTAAAGCGCGCCTCTGTCGCGTGCAGTTCACGCGAGCGCGCCTCCAGCGCCTCGCTCGCCTTTTGCAGCGCGAGCCTGGTGCGATGCAGCTCAAACAACTCCATCACTTGTCGCGCCAGCGCCTGTAACGCATCCAACTGCCCAGCATCGGGAGTTGGCCTTGCTTCGCGATCGAGCACACAAAGCGTACCGAGCCGGAAGCCGTCGGATGTTTCGAGTGGGGCCCCCGCATAGAAACGGATGTGCGGATCGCCTTGTACCAGTGGATTATCGCTAAAGCGCGCGTCGGTTGTGGCGTCGCAAACCACCATCAACTCAGCCGAATGGATGGCATGTGCACAAAACGCCAGATCGCGCGGAGTTTCCGTCGTCGCTAAGCCGTGATGGCTTTTGAAGACCTGCCGGGTTGGATCAACCAAAGATATTAGCGAAATAGGCGCACAAAATAACGCCGCTGCCAGGCTGGTAATGAGATCGAAACTCGCTTCCGGCGGCGTGTCCAGCACCTCATAGCGGTACAATGCCGCCAGCCGCTCTGCTTCATTCTCTGCGGGAATCGCAACCATCATCTATTTCCACCTTCGGCAGTCAAGCAATGACCGTCTGACCGCCCTTTTCGGACACGGAAATCAGCCGTTCGCGCGGAGGACAATTCCATTTTTTGAGTACATCGCAGAGCGTCCGAATCTCAATCGGCTTTGAAAGGTAGTCGCTCATGCCGGCATTGAGGCAGCGTTGCCGGTCTTCGCTCAGGGCGCTGGCCGTGAGAGCAATAATCGGAATGTGCCGCTTTGCGCCTTCCAGCGAGCGAATGCGTGCCGTCGTCTGATATCCGTCTAACTCGGGCATATGACAGTCCATGAGGATTAGGTCGAACGAGCGCTCAGCCAGCAACTCGAGAACGCGCAGCCCAGTGTCGGCAATCTCCACTTCGAATCCTTGCGTTTTCAATACCTCTTCGATGACGATCTGGTTCGTAAGATCGTCTTCTGCCACCAGGATTCGGTTGCCGCCCGCCAGCGAAGTGCGCTGTGTGATACTGTTCGCCGCCAGCAGGTCGCTTGTCGCTCGCGACTGATCTGCTTCGCTCGCGCGCGCCAGTGCAAGGTTTACCGTAAACGTCGACCCCACGCCGACCGTGCTGGCAAGGCTGATCGTACCTCCCATCAAGACGACTAAGTCGCGCGAAATGGCCAATCCCAATCCCGTGCCGCTGTGCTTCCGGGTGCTTGACTGATCCGCTTGGTGGAATTTGTTAAAAACGTTAGATAACTCTCCCTCCGGAATGCCAGTACCTGTATCAGCTATCGAAATCGTGATAGAGGAAGTCTGCGGTGTCACATCTTCGCACCGCACCGAGATGGCCACTTGCCCTGCTGTCGTGAATTTGATCGCATTGCCCACAATGTTCAAAATGATCTGCCGGAGGCGAAACGGATCGCCCAAATAAAGCCGTGGCGGCGGTGAGTCAAACGATACTGAAAACCCAACGGACTTCTTATACGCTCCAGGGCGCATCAGATCGACCACCCCTTCCACGACGGCCGTTAAGTCGAAGGGCACGCTTTCCATTTCCGTACGCCCTGCTTCGATCTTCGACAAGTCCAGAATGTCGTTGATCAGATTCAGCATCAAATCGCCAGAGCGCTGCATAATCTCCAGATAGCGCTGCTGTTCCGGATCGGTGCGCGTTCTAAGCAGCAGTTGAACCATGCCGAGTATCCCGTTCATGGGGGTACGGATCTCGTGGCTCATATTGGCCAAGAAAGATGACTTTAGCAGCGTAAGATGCTTCGCTCTATCTTGTGCAGCCTGTAGCGCCTCGCGCGCTCGTTCCTCGCGCGTGGTGTCGGTAAACAGCAAGGCGCTCAAGCTCACCTGGCCAATACTGTCCCGGATCTCAAGCGCTAATTTTCGCTCTACCAGGAAGTGGCGAAAGCCTTCACGTGTGTCCGGAATGATCAATTGGCGCGCTTCAAACTCGCTTTGGCTCAGCAATTTGCTGGGCAAACCGATAGCGGTGAGAAGATCGCCCACCGTCGGCAAGACCCCTCCCGCTTCTGGGTTTGCCTGGACAGCGTCGAGCAGCGTCTTATTCACGTAGCGCAGCGTCGGTTCTCCCGCATCGGATCGAAACAACACCGAAACGCCGCTGCCAATGGCGTCCAGAAAAGAATGCTGCAGCAGCGGATATTCGGCTGTGGCCAGAGCGCGTATCTTTGTGAAACCGCCGTCGATGATCGCCGCCAACTGTTCGGACGACAAAGCTTTGCCGCGAAAGGTCGCTAACAATAATTGCGCACTGGCTAGATCCGCCCCCGTCCAACTCTCTGCTTTACCAAGAACACTCTGTTTGTAACGAGCGAACGATCTCCGTGGACCCAAGGCGCCTGTTTGTTCATTGCGCAACACCGCTTGGTTGATGTCTCCTCCCCAGGTGATCTCGCGTGCCTCTTCTAGCCGGAACCCGAATAAAATCAATGCTGGCTCGCGCGAGACGACGATGGCAACCAGTCCGGCCAACGAAGAATTTTGCGGCGCGAAACCTAAGCGTGCGGCCAACTCGCCACGCGAATCGACTGTGACTATATCGTCGCTATCCTCCAACAAACGTGAAGCAAGGCTGTCCAGTTCCTGTGCCGCCGGCGCATCGCCCATCCGCAACATCGCGTTCGCGGACCAAATGGCGGTTCCGCAACAATGCAATAGACTCCGCAGGCGTTCACGGCCGAAAAGCATCTCCGGTAAAAACGCACTAACATCGGCTAAGGCTTCTTGCAGCGGTATCTTCCGTGCCTTGATCCGCTCTTCAGAGAGCCGTCTCAGCCGCGCCAAACCGCGCTCTACACTGCTGCTCAAAGTTTGCGCGATCTCGGATATTGCCTTTCTCTGCCAGGGAACAAGCGCCTTGCGCCGGTCGTGATGACAGGCAATCAGTCCCCAAAGCGCGCCGTT
Source organism: Bryobacterales bacterium (assembly GCA_963749105.1). Lineage (GTDB taxonomy): Bacteria > Acidobacteriota > Terriglobia > Bryobacterales > Bryobacteraceae > Bog-105. The sequence continues at coordinate 89,203 of CAVVLT010000023.1, forward strand.
CACCATAAGCGATGCCGTCGTGGTCGAGCCCACGTTCAGATTCTTAAGATATTCAATATGGTACGGGGAGACAGACCGGAGCTGACTCAGTGTCAGATCAAGCGGATCGGCGTCGTTAGCCCGCGCCAGGATCTTAACCGGCGTTCCATAGACATCGACAATGACGCGCAGCAGGTTTTGCACGTAAAGCGCGCGTGCTTGCGGAGGAATATCGGAAGCCGGATAGCGCAGCCCGAGATAACGGCTCCGCCTGCGGCTGACGAACTTCCGCTATTACTTCGCCGGACCAGTCTGGGTGAAAGCGGTAGACCATGACGCGGTCGTAACCGGTTAACTGGGCAGTCAGTTCGGCCGCCACTTGCGCTTGCCGGTGAATGTGCGGATTGTTGCCGATTTCCTTGAGCCCATTCACCAGCGACGTTTCCTCTGCCCGGTTAGGTTCTGTGTCGGTTCCGAAAAGGCGTTCCCATTCCAGCAGGTATTTAGAATTTCTTTGGTGAACCCAAAGGGAGTGCCGCTCTACACTGCTATCCCAAAACTCGTGATAGAGTTGGCCGGGGCTGAGCTTTTCCACCACAGCTTTTATATGCGCGTCCGATTTGGGCCCAAGAACCTGTGCCAGCGATTGACCTAGCGCCTCCCGGGCGACGGCCTGCAAGTGTTGGCCAATGTTCTCGCTGGCGTTGGTGATCTCTGACTTGGCGTCGAAGGCCAGCAGGTAACCGTGCGGCTGGATCAGACCCAAATGGCAGATGCGTTCGTTTTCGCATTCGCTTAAATCTATCGCTCGGGTGGCGGAAACAAGGTCGTCAGTCATGGTGTGTAGGGGTGGATGCAGTACCCCTTGGGGATTAGTACCCTTGCCGCGGAAATGTTCTCATTCGGAGGGCCTGCCGCCTACCGTCGCTAAGCGGCAGAGCCAACTTTTGAAACAGCGGAAAGTCGACGATTGACCTAGTCCACAAATATTCCGGTGACGACGGCGTTAATGCCGGCAGTGTCGGTCACTTGGATGACGACGTTGCCGCTTATGGTCCAGGGAGCATATTGGCCGTTTTGAAAGCTTGCGAACGAACGGGTATCGAGTACCGCTTGGGATGCGGCGTCCATGATGGTAATCGTTTCGGCGCGCGTGGTGGTATCCCAATCGAGCAGATAGAGCGCGATGCGGTGCGATTGGCCGTCGGTGAGATTTAGGTTGATGCTGAAGCTGGCGGCGTTGGAGTAAAACACGGAAGCGAGGCGCGAGGGAGAACCGCTCGAGAGCTGGGTTGAGACTGTTTCCCGCTACGCTACTTCGCTCGCAAGGTCGTCCAGTAAGTTGGCCGCCCTGGTCAGGTTATCCACACCGAAAACCACCATAGCGTGTGTTGTAGAACCAGGTTCAATTCCGCAATAGCAGTAATCGATGTTGATCTGCTTTTCACCCAAGCGGGCGGCAGCGCGCGCCAATTCACCGGGACGATGCGGCAGTTTGACTAAGGCAACTTCCGTTTCCTCAAAGATCATGCCAGTGCTGCCGAGCACCGACTTGGCAGTAGCCGGATCATCCACCAGCAGACGAGCCAAGCTTTCGCGGTCTTCCACATAGGTTTGGAAGGCCAGGATGTTCACGCCGCGCTCCGCTAGCGATTGGAAGCACTTTCCGAGCGCGCCTGGTTTGTCCTCAATCGTTACTGTGAACTCCTGCACTTTTGGCATGCAATTTAACTCCTTACTCTAAATGATAGGCAAATAGAAGAGCGGACGTTCTGCGGCGAGATCGACTAGGCGAGTCGGCGTTCGACCTGAGCGCACTCTCGTCAAAACGCCAACCTCAGAGATAATCATGAGGGACTTATCGATGCAACTCATGAGCCATCCATGGCGTCGCTTAAAACTGGCGAAGGTGAGACGCCGGGCGTGGGATCGTTTGTTTCCGCCGGAACAGCCGAGCGCGCTGGAAGATCTTACGCCGGAAGAGCAAAGCGAGGCGCAGCAACTCGCGCAGCTAGTGATAAAGGCGCACCGCCGGTATATCGCCGCGTTCGACGATTGCACTAAGCAGGCGCGGGAGGTTTTCGAAACCTGCGATTGGGACCTGGGGCGAGTGAATGCCGAGCGGCGCACCACACTCTACCGCTCGGCTATACACGACATCTTCAGTCAACTGCGCGGGAATGTTCCCACGCACCCCAGTGACACACGTTTTTGGATGGGTGCGCGGCAGTTGTTGCTGGAACAAGTCTTCGACGACAACGACGCCGACCTCGCCTTGACGTTTTTCTATTCCACCATGCGTATCTGCTTTGGCGATTCGGATATCCCGGTGGAGTATGCGGACGCGGGTTTGGCAAACCGCCCGCATCTTTGGAATCTGGAAGCGGTGTGCCAAACCTATCGAGTGCTGCCCGGCCGGTTGGCCCGCTTGATTGAGCAGCTTTTGCAAAGCTGTAATTTCCGTTCACCGTTCAAAGAGCTGTGCAGCGATGCTGAACTGGCAGCCCGGAAATTGATAAGCGAGTGGCAGCGGGAGTATGTAGAGCCCCCGCGCCTGTTGCAGATGCTTAAGCCGATCTTCTTCCGCGACCAGGAGGCTTACCTGGTTGGCAAACTGTGCGCGCGCGAGCGTGAGCTGCCGGTAGTATTCGCTCTTAAACATGAGGCAGAAGGCATCACGATTGAAGCGCTACTCGCCGGCAAAGAAGATATGCGGAATATCCTCTTTGTGTCTACGCGCTCGACATTTCATGTCAGCACTGCGAGCTACTTTGAACTGGTGCATTTCTTAGATACCTTGGCGCCTGGTCGCGGACGTCCGGCGATGTGCGCCGTGGTGGGATTCACACATCCAGCGCGCGTGGCTCTGGATACCCAACTTCGTGAGCACATGGCCAAGACCGGTGAACCATTCATGCGGACTCCCGGACGCGTGGGCACGGCCATGATCGTGTTCTCTCCGCCCTCGTTTCCATACGTATTCAAAGTTGTGCGCGACACTTCTTCGAAGATCGGCTGGACGGGCAAGCAAAAGATTGTGGATCTTTATCGCTGGGTACACGAGACCAATCGCGGACGGCTGATGCTGGATGCCTGGATGTACCGCAATCTGCATTTTCCGGCTAGCGCTTTCGCCCCGGAGGTGTTGGAGGAATTGCGCAGAACTGCGGCGAGCAGCATCAGAGTGCTGGATGGACAGATTGTCTTGAAAGACGTGTATGCGCAGCGGCGCGTTCAGCCGCTCAACACCTTCTTCGATAAAACCGCCCACTATGAATTGCGCAAGAAGGCGGTGGATGCGCTGGGCAATTTCATTAAAGATCTGGCGCGCATGGGATTTTTTGTCGGCGAGCATTACGGGCTCACATTTAACACCGGATTGACGCATGCGTTGAACGTCACGTTGTTCGATTTTGACGATCTCGGGCCACTACTCAAGTTTCACTTTCGGGAGACGCCCGAGATGGATGAAAAGGATGAGTTGCTGTGGAACGGAGAGATTGACGGACCGTGGTTTCGATTCGGAGAGAACGACGTATTAGTGGATGAGTGGGAGCGTTATATCGGCGTACCCCCCGATTGTCGTGACTTTTTTCGCACAGTACACGGCGATCTCTTCACACTCGATTTCTGGACGAAAACGCAAGAGTGTGTGCGCTCGGGGCAACTGCACTATGTACAACCTTATCCGCCAGAACGGCGACTGCGAAGGCATTCGATTTAGCTCAAGCCGTCCCTTCAGCATCAGGCTCGCGAACAAAGTATAATCACAACTCGATGGAGGAAAAACAATGCAGAGAATGCTTGTCTTGCAAGCTATAGCAATCGCGGTGTGTGCGTCGTCGCTGATGTGGGCTCAGACCGATAGCATCAAACCTATACCAGGAACAGGCAATCTCACCCAGGCAGCGGGATCGAAATTTAAGTTTATCGTGGCGGGCGACAATCGGCCCCAAAGTGCCGATCAGCCGCAGCCGAAAACCCCCGGACAGATCTTCCAGGCTGCGAAGGAGCGGGGCGTTGCGTTTGTGGTGTGGACGGGCGATACCATCTATGGTCTCGACTCAGCCGACCCCGACATCGTCGGCAAACAGTACCAGGAGTTCTTTAGTCTGGCGGCAACCGCGGGAGTGCCGGTCTTTACCGCGCCGGGCAACCACGAAATGGATGTGAAGGTGAAGCAGGCCGGTTTGAAGATCGAGGTCGGCAGCGCCGCCATGGAGAAGCTCTATCGGAAGAATATGGGTATCGAGAAGCATGGCGCGATCTATGGCGCATTCACGTATGGCAATGCTCGCTTCATTTTGCTGAACAGTGAAGAGATCCCGCCCGCCGGCGTTGTACGGTCGGAAACGGCGCCCGATGCCGTCGCGGCAAACGGGGTTGTGAATGCGAAAGGCAAAGTGAAGCTTGATCCGGGCTACATCGGGCCCGATCAGATCCAATGGCTGACAGCGGAACTGGCGGCGAACAAAGCGACTCACACCTTCGTGTTCATGCATCATCCGATAAAGCCTATGAAGGCAAGCTCGGGATTGAATAAGGAGAACGCGAATGCACTCGTCAGCCTGTTTGCCAAGTACTCGAATATTTCTTACGTGATGGCATCGCACGAGCACCTTTATTACAACGCGCAGACGGGCGATATGTCGCCGCCGCCAAATCGCACTGCGCCGTCGCAAGATCCGCCTTACTATCTCATTTCGGGAGGGGCGGGAGCACCGCTGGACGATGGCGGTTTTTATCACTACCTGGTTGTCACGGTGGATGGAAACAATATTCAGGTTGAGATGGTCAAGCTGCCGGCGGATTGACAATCTGAACTGTATCGCCCCTAACCTAAGCCGCAAAAAGCATCTAGGGACACGAGTGCGTTGAGTTTTTTTAACAACGATTCCGACTGAGCGGCCTCTGTTTCTGCTCAAGAAAGCCGCAGTTTCGTCGATTCAGACACTGAGACAGTTGGTCGAAAGTGGATCGAAGCGAATCTTCGTCCTTGACGCGTTGCATGGAACCTCCGATAATGAATCAGACAAAAGTTGCGTTTTCACTCCTCTCTGAGGCAGGTGTAGTTACTACCTCTTCTTCGCCGCTCGATGCGGAGCGCGCCCTACGGTCAGGTCACTGGCTTTTCAAACATTTTTTTCAGCACAAGAGGTCTAAGATGAGGGGCAGTCTGTTTGCACTCCTTCTTTCGATACCACTGACCGGATATGCCGTCGAGCAAATGATTCCGGCCGGCTCCATGATTCAGTGCACGGTTTCCGAACCAAAACTTTCTTCCAAGACGACCGATGTGGGCGACCCCGTGTTGTGCCAGGTCGGACACGTGGAACTATATGGACGCTCGGTGCTTCCCTATGGCAGTTACTTGGAAGGACGCTTTGAGGATTACAAAGATCCAGGCCACTTAGTTGGTAAAGGCTGGATGGAACTCAAATTCGATCGGATGTTCATACCGCCTGGGCAGGTGATTCCAGTCTCGGCGAAAGTGGTTTACGTGCCGAAATACCCGGTTGACAAACAAGGCAGGATTCATGGCAAAGGACATCCGGTACGAGATACGGTGGAATGGCTGATTCCGGTATTGTGGCCGATCGACCTGATCAATCTGCCGCGCAGGGGCCCGCGCCCGGTGTTGAAGCCTGAGACTCGCCTTACGCTGAAAATTATGGACGATTTCGGGATCCCCATGCCGGAGCAAATGGGCTATCAACAGCAGTATCAACCTTACAATGCGCCGCGCGATCAGTATGGTTTCACACCACGCCAGGCGCCCATGAACTACACGCCCCCAGTTGCAACGCCCGCTCCGGTTTATGAACAAATGAATTACCGTCAACCGGCTGTGCAGACACCGCCCGCGCCCACGGTTCTAATGCTGCGAAACGGCCACCGAACGTTCGCGACGGACTATTGGTTAGATGCCAGTGCACAGATGCACTACATTGCTTTGAACGGCAACCCAGTGGTGTTTCCAATTTATCTGCTCGATATGCCGGCGACTGTGGCGGTGAATCAAAGCCGAGGAATAGCTTTTACGATTCGCTCGGCGATGTATTAGTCCGTGTATGCAGCAGGTCGAGTGGCCTGCTGCATAAAAATAAGACTGACAATTGTTTCTTCGTTATCTCTTGGCCCGCTTGCGGCACTGGGATCCGTCAATGGTTCGCTACCTCAAGATGGGTCTCGCCCTTGAACATCGCGCTCAGACTCTGGCGCCATTTTGGGCGGAGCATTTCAATCGCACGCGCGCCGCACAGGCTCGTTGGGCAGAACGAGCTGGCGGCGAATGGTTGACAGTGCTGGGTGCGGGACGTCTGCTCGATTTTAATCGCATGGCCTTGCTGCCGCGATTTAAAAAGCTGCGGCTGGTGGATGCAGATCGAAGGTGCCAAACCGTTTGGAAAGAATTACCGCAAGCCACCGATCTGGTCTGCGTGGACATTTCCGGTTGTCTCAACGGCTGGATCGAAGGATTGCAGCGGACTAATCGGCCATGGCCTGAGACCCTTGCATTGGTCCGCGCCCAGCGTGCCACTAAAGCCTATTGCCCGCCAAGCGATGCGGTCTTATCGCTTAACATCCTCAGTCAACTGCAAATAGTCTGGCAGGAGGCGGTCGCATCCTATGTACAGCGGCGCTTCGGGTGCAAGTTTGTGGATCGGCACGAAGGCGATTGGCTGGATGCGTTGCGTCCCGGTAAACAGGCGCTGGTGGAGCAGCACTTGCTCTCTCTGGAACGCTCAAACGCAACCCATGTGATGCTCATCACGGATCTCGAATATCTGGACTATAAAGGTGTAGCGTTCCGACGCGAGCATTGGGTGCCGCCGCCGCTGGAATGGTCGTACGCTGACGGGTGGCGGACCGCAGCGGAGATTGTTTGGCAAAGAGCGCCCGCTCTGGAGGGCGTAGATCTTGGCGACGCGGCCTTTGCGCGCTGGCTGCCGTCTTATCGGCTGCTTTGGCAGGACTGCTGGCTTTGGCACATCGCCCCGCAGGGTACCGAAGATACCGGCTACGGGACCCTCCATCGGGTAGGAGCATTTGCCCTCGAACGGTCCTGCTAAACTACAGGTACCGCCGCGTGAGTACCACCACAGTATCTCCAGCCTTCGACGAAACCGCCCTCGTAGTGCGCGCTAAAGCCGGTGATCAAACCGCCTTTAATGAACTTGTCCAACACTATGACCGGCGCGTGTTCCGGATGGCCAAGCAGATCACCGAAAACGACGACGATGCCGAGGACGTTCTACAGGAGACTTTCCTCAAAGCTTACACCCATTTAGACGATTTTCAAGGTAATTCAAAATTTTATACTTGGCTGGTCCGGATTGCCGTCAATGAAGCTTTGATGAAGCTCCGTAAACGGCGTTCCGATAAGACCGTCCCGCTGGACGAGCCCATAGATACCGGCGAAGATGAAGTGGTCCGGGAAATCGCCGTTTGGGACCAGAATCCAGAGGATGTGTACTCGCGGGACGAATTGGCGCGGATTTTGGACCAGGCCGTCAAAAGTTTGAAGACAGCTTATCGCACCGTTTTTATCTTGAGGGACATCGAAGAAATGTCAATCGAAGAAACGGCTGAGACTTTGGGATTATCAATTTCCGCAGTCAAGAGTCGTTTGCTTCGGGCCCGGTTGCAGCTTCGCGAAAAGTTGACCAGGCAATTCAAGAAAAAGGGAGACGACGCGTTTGCTTACCTGTAAGCAGTTCCTGCAGGAGCTTAACAGCTACCTTGAGAAAGCTCTTAGCCCCCAAGAGATGGCCGAACTCCACAGGCACGTCAGTGAATGCCCTAATTGTTTCGTGGTTTGCGATACGGCGGAGAAAACTCTTCGCGTCTTTAAAGGGATGGAATGCCAGCCCGTTCCCCAGGGAATCCAAGCGCGCCTGATGGCAGCTATTGAGAAGCGCATGAAGGACAAAGGCGGTTGCTCGGGCGGCGCAACACAACACTAGACTAGCGCAATTTCCAAGGTTCTATTGACCTGCCCGCATCGGCGGATTAAACAGGTCGTTGAACTTTCTTTTCTGTTGATCGTTCAAGCGGTCCAGTATCCGCTGTTTTCCATGCTCGGCTACATCCAGCCGTTCATCCTCGATGTTCTGATAATACTTGCGGTAATCGTCCAGTTCCTGGGTAATGAAGCGGAGTTGCTCGGGCGTTAGGTCGAGTTCCCTATTGAGCTTATCCAGCCCAAAGCGGCCAGCCGATTCTATCGAAGCTTCATGCCTGTCTCGCGAGACCAGATGTTTGTGAAAATAGCTGCGCGTGAGAGCGGCCCCGAAAGCGATACCGCAAAGAAAAATCAGCGCGAAGATGGTCAACACGCGGGGGTTAGACCACCCCGGTTCACTTTGATGTGGCATTCCAGGCGACTCTACTTGACGTCACCGGCGTGCGCGGCGAAGTTTTGCAAGACCGCATCTCGCTGTTGAGCTTGGTCGCCCACCATTGGGGCGTCATAGTGGACTTGCTCAGTAGCGACCGAGTCCGACATGAGATGACCGTCCATTTTCTCTTCGGCCACTACATACGAACCCAACACGAGAGCGACAGACAACGAAGCCAAAGCAAAGCGCTTGCCGACAGGTGAATATACGAAAACCGCCCAAATGGACGATTCTTTGGCCCGTTCTTCGATGCGCTGCATGACGCGCGCATAAAATCCGGCCGCAGGCTCCAGTTCTTCAGTAGGCTTCAGAGTGCGAAACAAATCCTTCTGCGTGCGCATGCCGGCCACTTCACCGCTGCACTCTGCGCAACGCATCAGATGTTGCTGCACCTCCGCCACATTCGCTTTGCCTTCTAGGAGACTTTCCAGTTTGTTGCGAATAGATCCGTGCATATTTCCCTCAAGATATTCCCAACCCTACTATCGGCAGATCTAACGCCTGCTCATTAACGTCGCTGCTTAGCTCGTGGCCGTCGTCAGCGGACCTTTATCTAACCGTTGCGCCGCCTTCACAAGTTTCTGACGCGCGCGAAACAGCTTGACCTTTATCGTATTCTCATTCATACCTGTCATGTCGGCAAGCTCTTCAACCGAATGTCCTTCGACTTCTTTGAGAAGGATCAGCGAACGGTCTTCCTCCGAGATTTTCGAAAGGAGTTTCAAAATCAGATCGTGCTGCGCCAAGCGCTTGTCCACCGGAGGGGCTTGGTCGGTAGCCGGGTCGGACGTCTCCATGCGTTGCGAGTCCTCCGTCGAGAAGTCGCTTTCATACACCAGCTTCCGCACGCGCTTTTTCCGCAAATAGTCGTAGCACTCATTAACGGTGATTTTGTAAATCCACGTCAGGAGTGAACTGCGGAAATCGAAATTCTTAATGGAGAAATAGATTTTGGCGAAAACCTGCTGCGCGATGTCTTCGGCGTCGTTGCGATTGCGCAAAATACCGTAAATGATCGAAAAGACCTTCGCCTGATAGCGTTCAACCACCTCGCGAAAGGCCATCTCGTCTTGCGCCTGGACGCGCCGAACCAGTGCCGCCTCTTCGGTTGATCGGTGGTCCAATTTGCTCTTTGCCCGAGTCGCCTCGCCCGTTACGGCGGGAAAAGGAATGGCTACGCCAAAACCGTTCATATGATCCGTCCGACGTGTAAGATTCTGAAGGGGTTCCAAAAACCGCCGAGATCACTAGCGTTATTATGACAAACCTATGCCAGCGTGCGCTATGTTCGCTTTTGATTCGCCAATCACGATGAGGAATCGCCGACCAGAACAAATCCATCCAGCTCCGTATGCACTGATATCCTCGGCCCGCATAATGAAGCAATGAGAAATCTGCTGACCTGGTTTCTGTTTTGTACGGCAATGGCGTCCGGGCAAGCGACGAAAACAAAATGGGCAATTGCCGTGCATGGCGGGGCCGGCGAGAGCGAATGGCAACATATGGATCGAGCGACCGAGGCCGCTTACCAAGCGTCGTTGAGCCGGGCATTGAACGTAGGAGCGACGACTTTGAGCCACGGCGGCAAATCACTCGATGCAGTGGAAGCGGCGATTAAGGTGCTCGAAGACGATCCGTTGTTCAGCGCTGGGCGTGGATCGGCTTTCAACGATCAGGGCAAAAACGAGATGGACGCATCCATCATGGATGGCTCCACTTTAGCGGCGGGATCGGTAGCGGGCGTGTGCTGCACAAAAAATCCGATTTCGGCGGCGCGCGCAGTGATGGAGAGGTCCCCGTATGTAATGATCGCGGGCCCCGGCGCTGATCAGTTTGCCCTGAAAAATGGCCTGCCACAGATGCCCGCCTCCTACTTCTTTACCGAAATGCGCTGGCAGGAATTAGTGGGAGTTCTCAAGCAGAGCGGGAAACCCATTCCAGCAAGGCCGCCCGGTGTGCCCAAAGAACAGAAGAGCGCGGTGACAACCGGCGCTCGGACTGGACATTTCGGAACAGTGGGTGTAGTCGCGCGGGACGTCCGCGGCAACCTGAGCGCAGGCACTTCGACGGGAGGGATGCAGGGCAAGGCGCCGGGGCGAGTGGGCGATTCGCCGGTGATCGGCGCTGGCACTTACGCATCGAACAGATCGTGCGCGGTGTCGTCCACCGGCGTGGGCGAGTACTTTATCCGTCTTTCCGTTGCGAAGGAGATTTGTTCGCTCGTGGAGTACAAAGGCATGTCCATTGCAGCTGCCGCGCAGTTTGTGATTCATCATGAAGTCGCATTGTTGAAGGGCGGCGAAGGTGGTGTCATTGTGCTGGACCAAAAAAGCGACCCGGTTTGGGCTTTCAACACACTTGGCATGTTTCGGGCACGGCAGGTAGCAGGTGGCGCGGCCGAGGTTCGGGTAGTGGGTAAGTAAATGCGCGGCAGCTTCACCTGGCCCGAACGGCGCAGCCACTGGATCGGCGTGTTGAGGACCGAGAGCCCAGGTAGCAAATGAGCATGTCGCCCAATCACTGAACTGATCGCCAAATCCTGCGCGTTTACTGGCGTTCTGTCCCAAAATTCGCTTTGGCGAAGCTTCCCACAAGGCGACTTACGGGGACCGGGTCGGCAAGAATCTGGGCGTTTTCCGGTAGCGCGTGATTCAGCGCAAGGCCTGAAGCTGATTCTTAGAGAACGCGCACGCTTGTGAGCCTTGTTCATCGATGGCAAAAATCTCAGCAAGACCTCGCCTTCTTAGGAACACCTCGCACAGACTGCCCGGTCGGTTTCGCTGACGCCATTCTATAATCGTCGTTCACACCAGCCGTCTCGGAAGGCGTCATGTCTGAAGTGCTTCTCGTCCTCAAATTAATCGCCACTTGGATCAAGACCCATTCTTGGCTAACGACCGGCATCTCCGCCGGCCTACTCGTCCTTTGGGGACTTCTGAAAGACTTCCTCAAACAAGTTTGGAGCAAACTTCAACCCAAACTCGTCGACGCCACAGCGACTAAGATCGAAAATCTCTCCACACGCTACAGCCGCAAGTACTCCCAGCACCTGTCTTACCGTCATCGTACCTTCGACGTGAAAGGCTTTTCCACTCAGGGCCCTTATGCACTCGAACTTGAGCAAATCTACGTTGACCTAGCCATCGACCCCGCCCTCCTCAACGCCGGCGAGCAAAGCCCCATCTCCATCCCCAAACCCATCCCCGCCCCCGCAAACCAGGCCAAATCCGGCGATCCCCATATCTTCGCCTGGCTCCTTGCCGATCCCCATGGTCCCCACAACTTCGCCATCGTGGGCCCGCCCGGCAGCGGCAAGACGACCCTTCTCAAGCATCTCGCCCTTACTCTTGCCGCTAGGAAGCCGCGGCATTTGAAACTCACCCCTATCTTGCTCTTCCTGCGCGAACATTCCGCCGCTATCGCCGCCAACCCACAAGTCCCGATCACTGATCTCATCGAAGCGACCCTTAAAGACGTGCCACCCCCACCGCGCTGGTTTGCCGCTCTTCTCAAAAGCGGGAAATGCCTAATCATGCTCGACGGCCTGGACGAAGTTGCTGACCCCAATCTCCGTGCTAAAGTCGTCTTCTGGGTCGAGCGGCAACGCGACATTCACGGCGCCAACCGCTTTCTCGTTTCCTCCCGCCCAAACGGCTACCGCCAAAATCCAATCGACGGCTTCACCCTCCTCCGGGCACTCCCTTTTACCCACCGCCAGGTGGAAAAGTTCGTACGGAATTGGTATCTCGCAAACGAGATCATGGCCCATCAGAAAGACGACCCAGGTGTCAAGCAAGAAGCTACAAGAGGCGCCGAGGACCTACTCAACCGCCTCCAATCCACTCCGAACCTCCAGGATCTTGCTGTCAACCCTCTGCTGCTGACCCTCATCGCAACTGTTCACCGTTATCGCAGCGAGTTGCCCGGCCGACGGGTGGAACTCTTTGCCGAAATCTGCGACGTCTTTCTTGGTAAACGGCAAATCGCTCGCGGCTTGGAACTCGATCTTACGCCAGCCCAAAAAATCCGCGTCCTCCGCGTGCTTGCTTATGAAATGATGTGCCGGAATGTCCGTGAAATTAAAGCATCTGACGCTGCAAACATTATTTCTGAGCCTCTAAAACTGGTCTCGCCAACTGCCGAACCCATCGCATTCTTCAAATCGATCGAAGATTCGAGCGGCCTTGTTGTCGAGCACGAGCTAGGCGAATACGCCTTTGCGCACTTAACGTTTCAGGAATACTTGGCCTCGCTCCATATTAAAGAGGAAAATCTCCTGTCGTCGCTCAGCCGAGACATTAGCCTGACATGGTGGCACGAGGTCGCTCGCCTTTACGCCGCCAATCAGACGCGTCATGGCTTGTCGCGGCCTGCCTCGATTCAGAACAGCTGAGCGTTGACGCTCTAGTGCTGGCAACGGATTGCGAGGAAGAGGCCTTGGAACTTCAACCCATTGTCCGCGAGCGCCTGCGTGCGGTCACAGAGGACGCCCTAGAAGCTCCTGACCCAGAGCGGCGCCGCCTCGCCGCGCGGCACAAACTTGCTCGCCGCCTGCGAAACATGATCCGGCTTTCGGACGACCTTTACATAGACTCGTTGCCGATCACCAACGCCGAGTATCAACTCTTCATTGACGAACGCCGCACGAAAGGGGAATTCAGGCAACCCGACCACTGGGATGAATACTCATTTCCGAGGGACGAGGGCCGGAAGCCGATACTGGGGATTCGAAGGCACGATGCGGAGGAGTTTTGCCGGTGGCTAGATGAGGGCAAAGCGGCAGCGTGGCGGCACTCCGTACCGGCCGTGGAAGAAATCCAAGGTATACGCTCCCCTACTGAACCGAGCCCGAATTGTTTCCTGCGCGCCAGCCAGGACAACTTCGTGTTCCTACCAATCGAGAAAATCCAGGATTGTCTGTCAAGAGGCGTTCTGACCTTTTTTGAGAACCGGATGATCCCAGGGTCGGCCGCCTGGTGCCGCACGTCGCTTATTTTGCTGCTCGCTCTCGACCTCGACCGCCCCCGCGACGGCCACCTCGAGGGCGACCTCCGCCGCGATATCGAACTCGTTCGCAGCCTTGCTCTTGATCGCAACCTTTCTCTCTCCCACAACTTTTCGCGCAACCTCTCTCGTGCCCGGGACTTTTCCAGCGACCTCGACCCCGCCCTTGAGATCTCTCGGGCGATCGGCCGCTCCTTCGACCGCGCCCTTGAACTCGCCCGCGACCCCGACCGCGCTCGCCACCTCAAGGGCGAACTCCGCCGCGCTCGCGAACTCGCCAGTGCGTTCCACTTAGAGTTCATCGACAGTCCTCCGCTTCTTCCCCAAGGACGCGAGCCCAACGAAGCATTCGTCCGTAATCTTTGCGCACTCTACCTCAATTGGCTCTGCCTGGTCGAAAAACGGGTCGAGGGCGATCTCTCCTTCTGCGAGTCCCTTTGGATTGTCCGTCGGCGTGTTACGACTACCAACCAACCCTTCCAGCCCTTCTCCCGCGCTGCTTTCGGCAGGTAACACGCGACATCGTAACCACCACGCAACGGCGCTGCTCTCCCTTGAGCTCCCGGGTCGGCGAGCCCGGAAAGAACTCTATCCGAACGTGTTGCCGGCCACTCCTTTACGGCTCGACTTGATCTAAACACCGCTGCGATCCGGCGACAGGCCGAAACGGCGTTCTGGGAAACGTCAAACGTAGACGCTTGAGACCCGCGTACTGCGCACGCTTTCCTTCCACCCGGGGCTGAGGAGAACCAGGCTTTTGTCCGCGATACAGACCTAAAACGGCGAAATCGGTCTTTGGACGAAATACGTATTATCCGAGGTCTATTCCCCCCGTTCGCGGTGCCTGGCAACGCCGACTATGAGCAGGACCAGGGAGAGAATCAGGCCCATCGCGGCGGGCAGGTGACATAGTTTCACAACGAATTCCTGCCACGGCGCACCGCCGGCCGCGCCGGCTTGCTTGGCTGCGACGGGCAACAACTGGTTTGTGCCCCACCAGGCATTACCAACCTCGGACAAGGCCATGAGCCACGTCAGCCACGCCGACACCACTATCGCCCGGACCGTACCGGTTCCGGCTGAGTGAGGCAGCCTGAGTACGAGTATTCCGAGGACCACGAACAACAGGCCATTCGTTTCAAACTGGATGTGCGCCCCCACGGCTAGCCTTGGATACGGTGTCAGGGGAGGGGCGAAGCCCCAAACCAGTCCGGCCAGAACTAGGGCCAGACCGTGAATCAGAATCTGTTTACCGCCGGTTTGAATGGTCATTGTCGTTCGCTCGTAAAGTGCAGAGCATGTCATAGCTTAATGCATTTGAATGCCATTTGCCCGCTGGCACACTGAGCCGCTAAGCCAACTCACGTGTCCGATTTTGCCATACCGCCGATGTGCCTTACCCATGCCCGAGATACCGCGTTGGGTCACATGAAGCGCTGCCGGCGTGGTCTCCCAAAACGCAACCTACGGTACGGAATGAGCTGCGCGGCATGCCACAAACTGTTCTTCCGAGGGTAAGCCGCGACTACAGGCCTTGTCAATAATTTCGACGAACGACGGTGGTGCCGCAAGGGAATACGAGAGCGTCAGCAAGGCGTGGGATATCTACAGGTTCCAGGTTGCCCAGGCGCGATCACCGTGCTTGGGTGATATTCGAGATTCATGCTAATTTGTCCGTCTCACCTTATAAACGAAAATCTGATTGCGAACTCCGCCCAGCCTTCGAAACGGCGTTCGTGACCCTTGAAGCCTTCGTTATCGCAACTATAATCTACAGTAGAGTGCCGGCTAGCAAAGCCCGACTTGAGGACCAGAAAGCCAAACACCTCTCAACAGACCACTGCCGGCTGCCCAGGGCCGGTTGTTTGAGTTCGTCGAAGCCCTCGCTGCGCCATGAAAGTGCTCACCGTGGCCGAAAGTTCGGCCCGGCTCAAAAGCGCTTGATGTGCTCGGTCAGATACGGACTGATACAGCCGTCTCAAGTTGCGCGTTGCACTGAACCCGAGTCAGAACCCGATGTAGGAAAATTGACAAAGCCACTATGGGAAGCTCAGCGAAGGCGTTTGTCAGCTACTCGAGAACGGATTCGGATTTCGTCTTAAGGCTGTGCCGAGACTTGCGCGCTGCGGGGGCGTCGATTTGGCTGGACAGACTCGATATTCGTCCCGGCCAAGAGTGGGATCAGGAGATCGAGCGCGGGCTTGCCGAGTGCGGGCGGATGCTGGTGGTGCTTTCGCCTGAATCGGTCGCTTCACAGAACGTGCTCGATGAGATTGGTTACGCTCTCTCGAAGAAAAAGGCGATTATCCCGATCCTGTATCGTGATTGCGAGATACCCTACCGACTAAACCGGATTCAGTACGTCGATTTTCGGACCGCCTACGATGTCGGGCTAAGAGATCTTTTGTCTTCGCTGAGCAGTCCGAAAGAAGAGGACCCCGAGACCATCCCGATTCCCGCGCCCCATGCAGAGCCGCGCCGCTGGTACTGGCTATCCGGTGCCCTCGTCGTCGCCAGCCTCCTGGCATGGACCGTGTTCGCCCCCGAAACGCGAAAGCAACAACCCGTCGTTTCAGACCCTGCTGCACCCCCAACCAAGAACCCTGCGGCGAAGAATCCCACACAGGCGTCGAAACCCTCGTTTCGGGATTTGTTTCGGACCACCCTAACTCGGTACATCGCAGAAGCGCCGTCCGGCTTCCAAGAACTCGGGGCAAAAGAATTCGTGAAGTGGACTCCTTCTGTCAGCCTCCCTGAAGCGACGAGTTGTAGCGGCTCGGGCTACCCGCGGGAGCCTGTGATTGAGTGTGTGCTCTATCGCACAGACTCAGAGGTTGAGGCTGCGAACAGATTCGAGGATCTGATTGATTTGACCCAGGCAACTATGCCCGAGTGGGAAGGGCATCGCTTGAATCTGTTCAATGCATACTTTTCGAGCAGCAAGACATCTTCCCTCGTGGGGCTCGAGACGGCGAAGATTGGTGACCATTACGACGTGGTCATTTCCGTGCGCCGGGGTTCCGAAAAGTGATGGACCGGATCGGCTGACCTGTGTGTAGTCCAAAACCCCATTCGGGTTATGCTTCATACTTTCGCCCAAACGGCCCGGCGTTTAAGAAACCGAGACAGGGCAGACCGACTTGCCCGGTTTACCGCTCTTCAGTAACCTTCTTGTTTGTGGGCTGTGAGACGATACTTGGGTAAAGAAACGGGAGGACCTCCATGCCAAAACCAAATGACACCAGCGGATCCCAGCAACGCCCTAAGACGCCGGTACGCCCAGTTGACGATACCGACCTTGTCATCACACCGGGCGGTCTGCGCCCACGGTCTATGGTTCACCTGCTCCAGCCGGGCCAGCATGTCAGCGTCAAGGACGGGCGCGTGAGAGTGATCGAAACCGCCACTGGCAATGTGGTGAAGGATCTCGGCGAATCCGCGAAGCCCGAGGATGGCGAGGGTCCGCCACCGCAACGCGCCTCCCGCGTGGTGCCGAGTCTGCCGGACGTCGGCTGGATTGAAAACGCGCAATGGCGCAATGCTGGCGCGAACCCGATTGTCTATTTCAGCACGAAGTGGGTTGTGCCGCCGGCGCCCACCTCCAACGACAATCAAGTCGTCTTTCTGTTTAATGGCATGCAGCCAGATTCGGGAGCCCATATCATACAGCCGGTGCTACAGTGGGGCCCTTCGGCGGCTGGCGGCGGTGCTTACTGGAGTATCAGTAACTGGTACGCAGACGGGCAGGGCGGCGCGTCAGTCGTTGCACCGGTCGTGAAGGTTGATCCAGGCACTATCCTCCAAGGAGTGATGACCTGCACAGGAAGTTCCAGTTCAGGGTACAACTACACCTGCAAGTTCATTGGCTATTCGGCGGTGGATCTGACGCAAACCGACGCTGAGGAAATGACCTGGGCTTACGAAACGCTGGAATGCTACGGCCCTTATAACTCCACTACCAAAACATTTAATCCGCTGTCGCAATGTTCGGATTATCCCAACACTCCGTTTACATCAATGTACGCCATTGAGATCAAAACGGGAACGCCCGGAACGAGCGGGGCTGACGCCGACATCGCGTGGTTCGCGGTGACCTCATATAAGGACTGCGGCCAGGTTTGCGACATCGTGAACAACGCTTCGCCGGGCGGCGAAGTCGTTCTGTACTACCGATCGCATCCGTGGTTCCTCCCTAACAATGCGGTGAAGATGCAGGTGGGCGCGGCCGTGAGCGCTTTGTGGCGTTCGAACGACACTCATCTGGATCTGTTTGCCACCGGCAACGATGGAGCGGTATGGTCCAACTGGTGGGAAGGCGCGCATGGCTGGCAATCCTGGTTCCTGGTCAATAATGCAGTGAAGATGGAGCCAGGCGCCACTGTCACGGCGCTGTGGCGCTCGAACGATACGCATCTGGATCTCTTCGTTACGGGCAACGACGGGGCGGTGTGGTCCAACTGGTGGGAAGCCGCGCACGGCTGGCAATCGTGGTTCCTGGTGAACAACGCGGTAAAAATGCAGGTCGGCGCCACTGTCACAGCACTGTGGCGTTCTAACGATACCCACCTGGATCTATTCGCAACGGGTACCGATGGGGCGGTATGGTCCACATGGTGGGAGGCCGCGCATGGCTGGCAGCCGTGGTTTCTGGTGAACAACGCGGTCAAGATGCAGAAAGGCGCCACTGTCACAGCGCTCTGGCGTTCCAACGATACGCACCTGGATCTATTCGTAACGGGTACCGATGGGGCGGTTTGGTCCACATGGTGGGAAGCCGCGCATGGCTGGCAGCCGTGGTTTCTGGTGAACAATGCGGTGAAGATGCAGGTCGGCGCCACTGTCACGGCGCTGTGGCGCTCGAACGATACGCACCTGGACCTGTTTGCCACGGGCAACGACGGCGCGGTATGGTCCAACTGGTGGGAGGCTGCGCATGGCTGGCAATCGTGGTTCCTGGTGAACAATGCCGTGAAGATGAAACCCGGCGCAACCGTAACCGCCTTGTGGCGCTCGAACGACACACATCTGGATTTGTTCTCCACCGGCACCGACGGAATCGTTTGGTCCACATGGTGGGAAGCTGCACCCGGCTGGCAGCAGTGGTTCCCGATCTGGAATCCAGTCTGGAACAACGTGAAGATGGAGCCCGGCGTCGTGGTCGCTGGACTGTGGCGTTCGAACGACACGCATCTCGATCTTTTTGCCACCGGAACCGATGGCGCAGTCTGGTCGATATGGTGGGAGGCGGCTTCGGGCTGGTAGAGCCGCAGGTCCTCCGTGGCAGGGTTTGCAACTTCTCTCATTCACGAGTCGATTGCGTGATTCGCGGTAAGTCCTCCGCGCTCACCCAACCGCTGGCGTAGATTCAGTCGGTCAACGAAGGTCAACCTGCAGATGGTAAAGGTTTACAATCCTCGGTTGGCATCGGGCCTCAAGCCCTCTATCGCTAAAAAAAAGGAACTCCTAAGCCATTTGCCGCCAGCGCTTCCGCTTCATCGTTCAGTTGAAACATCACAGAGCGGGCTTGCGCAACAAAATTGCTCTCCTCAGCATCGCCTGTCTCGTAGCCCTTGCGCAGCAAGTCGAGAATCTGTTGATAAAAAGCTATGGCTTTCGCGCCTTCGGCAGGCGTCGCTACGCGGATCGTCCGCAGATAGGGAGGAACCGGGTCGACGTAACCCTTCAGTACGAGCCGGATAGAGCGAAAGCGCGTATAGTGCTGCATTCCTTCGGCAATGATACGCGCCGCGATCAGATATAGCCCTAACTCCTCGCCGAATTGCGGCAGCTTGAGCGTCGAAAGTACCCGGGCATATTGGCCATCGATCCCGCCGCTGGGTTCTTCCACGGCAATAAACTGATCAAGCGTCGTTCGGTCCAGTGGACGGAGCGCCCGAGGCCGATCATCTCCCGGTTTGGCGGATACGGGCACTCTTTCCGCAACACCTAACTCAGGCGTAAACGGGGTTTTGAGTAACCCTTCGTCGGATAGTTTCCAAAGGATCTCATTCGCCCATCGCAAATGGCGCATTTCGCTTACCGCGATTGCTAGCAATTCATGGCGGACAAACGTCAGGTCTTGCGAGAGGTCCGGGAATTTGGCGGCAACCGCGGCATCCAGCTTACTGGGACTCGCCATTGAAAAATTGGCATAAAGATACTCCAGCGCCAGCGCATGCTCCAACGTGGCAAGCGTACGTAAGTGCGCGGCAAGATCGTCGACTGAACTAAAGGGTGGTGCTACCGCCTCGAAAGAAGGACGGTACATGATCGGCGTTTCCCTACGTTCAAGAACCATCGGGCGATCCTGCCAGCGCCGATTGATCTCATAATGGTCGAGTTGATAATCCCGGTCGAGCGACGCACGCCCTTGCGCCGCCGCGGTCGCGGACAGCCTTCGATCCGCCCGCAGCCAATCCACCGAGATACTCGCGCGCAAAGGATTCTCGGCGTCTCCGGAGGGTAGTGTAGCTTCGCCGGGCCTCTCCTCGCCCAGCGCAATATCCGGATGATTCGAAGCCCAGTAGTTACATGCGCAATCGCGAAAATCGTGCTGCCACGGGGAGCACAAGCTTTGCGACAACTCGCCTGGCGCATAAACCGGGTCGATCACCCCCGACTCTGGATCGGTGAATACCCGTCTCCAACCAGTTAGGGTCAGCGTGGATGGCTGAGGAATCGTGTCGGACGAGGACGCCGACCGAAACGCGATAACTAGCACAACCGGTCCAGGTTCCAAAGATCGTACAAATCGCCAGACCACTAGACCGTCTGTTGGTTGCGCTGTACCATCGCTGGCTGGGGTAGTGCACGAGATTGTTTTGCCAGCTTGGGAAATGCTAGCAATGTACCAAGCGCCCTTAGTGAGGTCGGTGGCGGCAACGGGATCGAAATTATTGGAGAATTTCGACAAATCGTTTTGCAGTTGAGTGGCCACTCCCTGGCCAATAGTTGCATTCTGCAGCGCCGGGTCCGACGGGTCAACCGCTAGTAGGCGAGCACCGCCCAGATGCACGTTAGCCTGCACGTCGGCGGAAAGAAAATTCCAGAGGGTGCCCGGAAAAAATCGCCGGTCTAGATTGCGATGGTCAAACTCAAGACCGGGAAAACAGTTGCCGACCCCGTCTTCCAGACGAGTCACCACGGGATTGCCCGCTACCATCGCCGCCGCCCGCGCCGTCAGATTCAATGGGAAAATTTTTTCACTCATTTTGTTGGCTCCCTAAGCAAGTGGGGCGCATGATTCAGCACCCAATGATGAAATCGCAAACAATATTCAAGCCAGCCGCGAATAAAATCGCAGCCCTGGCGTCCAGTGGAAATAACTTCAGCGTGACAGCCGCCGCCACACAGATAGCGGGCCCAGCAGGTACGGCACGGTTCTTGGCGGTCGACATGCCGCGCCTCGAGGAAGCTGGCACGTAAGGCGTCGGACGGCCCTGCGGAAAGGCCGCCTAGCTGAAAGCGCCTGTCGTCGATGGTCCGGTGGCATGTGAAGAAGTCGCCTTCCGCGTTGGCCGATAAATAGTTCCCGCCGGCCCCGCACGGTAGTGGCAACGAATGCCCTTTGTGAATCTGCTGTATCGCGGTATGAAGGTTCGAGAAACGGAAGGGGAGCCCGGCCCGCACGCGCACACGCTCGCGCTCACCGGCGCGGCACATTTCCGAAAGCAGAATGGGCCAGTCGGCTTCGCCCAGAGCTAGATTCCCATTCGGGCTGGTTCGCAAAGGACTAACGCCCGATTCCGTGAAGCCCATCGCCTCAAACGTGTCGAGCCGATCCAGAACATCCAGGTCGTCCCTCGTAATGGTTGCGCGCGCTGCTACTCGACAGCCTTGCGGATCGCTCAGCAGCGGCCGTATCGCCTTTCTGACTCGTTCAAAACTTCCGCCGTGATATCTCCCATGCCGGTGAGAATCGTTGGTCGCCTCCGATCCGTCTATGCTGATGGAAACGGTAAACCGATGACGCCGCAGAAAATCGACATCGCTGTTAGTCAAAAGCGAGCCGTTAGTTGTTATCGAGAACCTGACATCTATTCCTCGCGCCGCCGCGACATTGGCAGCGTAATCAACCGATGCGTGAATCGCATCTCTGTTCAAGAACGGCTCGCCGCCTATGAATCCGATGGTCGCCTTGCCTCGGGATGCTGAGTTAAGAAAGCGCGAAACCGCGGCAACCGCGACCTCTGCTTTCATGACTCGCGCATGTCCGCCAAAACGTCCTTCGTCGGCGTAGCAATAGTCGCAAGTCAAGTTACACGCTTGTGCCACATTGAGCGAGAGCGCGTTCCAAGCGGGCAGGGCCACCGCTGAAGAAGCCTGATTCGCCGCCGTGTCCGCTAAACGACGAATGAGGTTCAACGCCTCCCCATCACCCCTCGCCAACGCCAGCGCGATGTCGGCGGAGACTGCAAATACTTGCGATCCGGCAGGCAGGTAGACCAGCGCTGGATCGCCCGGCACAACCTTGAACCAAGGCGGCTCTTTCTCGCTACTCGACCAAACAGTCCTGGGACTATGGCCGGTAAGAATCACAAACGGCGATGTCATGGCCACGCGTACCCTTACGGCTTCCGCTCATGACGCGCCCGGCGGTCAAGAACGCGTAACTTATGAGCTTCCAATTCGGTGGCGGGCAATTGCGTATTGGGCGCAGCCGCCATCGCACGAAGTGCGAACATCGAGCGTTGCGCCGGAACACTCTGCGGATTCTTCGTCAACTTGTCGATCAACGTCAGCACTTGATGATACTGGCGGCGCGTGAGCGACAGTGGAGCAGCATCGCAGTCGCGCATAAACGGCGGCATCCGCATATCGTGCGTCATGTCGCGCTGAATCCGCGCATCCCGATAACCCGCTTGTGGAATGGCGGGCACCGTATTTTCGAGTTCGGAGATCGCACCAAACGGCGGCCGCAAGAGCAATTTGACACGGTCGCCGCGTTGTACCAGAAAATCTACCAACGCTTCCAGGTCTGCCAGCGCGCTGTGTGCAAAGGCGGCGGTGGTTGCGTATGGCAAGGGGGCCTCCGGTGTAACTGGCATAGGCTGGGCAGTTTTTTCGGCGAAGGGCTTGTCCTTGTCAGTCATGCTGGTTTGGTTCGTCGCTGGAAGGGGCCGTCCATCGGGCAATGTGGACTCATTGTCGGAAGAGCCATTAGCGGCATTTTCGGCAAGGTGCCGTTCACGCATTACGTCCAGGTTCGCCAGACTCGAAGCCTCGTAAACCCGCTGGAATAAATCGGCGATCTCGAATTGAGTAACTAAGTCGTTGTCGTCCAAACTTCGTTCGCGATCCACTAGATCGTCAGCAAGCGATACGAACGGCCGCTTGTCGGGCGCGAAATCGGGTGGACCGACGAAGATTCTGGCGAGCGCTGTCAAGCGCCGGAAGCCGATCGTGAGGATAGCCTGAATTGTGCCATCGCACGTGTCGTCTACGACACCCCAAGACACTGAATTGGCTATGTCGGCACCATCGTAAGTGTCCGACGGCTCCGGATTCATGTATTTGGAATAGGTGGCATCGTATGAGGTCCAGGCAGCCTTCGGATTTAGGATTCGATTCTCAGGCACCACCATTTCGTGGGCGCGGCCCGTATCGGGTGCGACCGCCACGCCAGCGTCCGGCGGACCATAGACCTCTCCGCGAGCCGGCGTGAATCGAATGCGGATGACGTCCAGATCGACGTTCAAGTCTTTTCCTGGTTCTGGCCGCGGTACCTGCACATGACCGAGTGGAATGGGGCGATCACTGCTCACCAGCACCTCTGTACCAGCTTGTTTCGGGCTAAAGGCAAGAAGAGGCTGACGGGCATGGTTTGTCGCTACCACCTCCACCCGCGCTACAAAGGAACACCCTGGATCTCCGCTGCGGCGGGCGGCTTTGGCGTTTGCGACATCCACTACGAATCTGACGTTAGCCAGATCACCCCCTGCGGACCGCAGCAGTTCTACGGTGAGTGGCTGATCGTCGACGGGTTTTTTGTCGACCAGCACTTTTGCCCAGAGTTCGAAGAAAGGTGCCGCCGGCCGTAAGGTTCCGTTACTTTCTCGAAATCGGATCAAGTTTGGAAGATAGGCTCGCATTGTTCCCTCGTCATCCAATTCGAGAGTTGTATCAGGACGGATAACTGTGTCACCCGCACCGTGCGTATTCGGGTTCTCCACCCAGGTAAAATTTTCAAGCGGCGTGTCGGCTCCGCCCAAACGCCCCACTGCCATTGGAGGTAAAAAGTAAACGCCCGCGATTTCTACGCTTTTGGCCATTGTCACTCCCGCAGCGTATAGCTGCGACTTAGTCGGCTACCTACGCCGATCCCGGATTATTTCATAGGAATGATGACCTGTCAAACGAAAAATGAGAACGAAAAATACAACTTAAGGACAATAGTTTTTTGAACAAGATAGCCATCTGACCGTTACGTTAGTGAGTTAGCAAGCATCGAAGAACTCTGTAAGGATTTGCTACCGTCGAGCGGCGGAGCATACTATCACTTTTTCAGTATGCGTAAGGTCTGACAATGGAAGATCTTGACAACTTACAACGTCGTGTCTGGATCGCGGGCGGCGGCATTAGCGGCAGTTTCGCGGCGTTACGCTTCTTGCGGCTCGGCTACTCGGTCACAATCTGGCAAGGCCGAATTGTTCCTTACAGAGCCGTCGAGAGCATCCCAAAGCAAGTCCAGTTTTTGCTAGAAGAAATGGATGCCGCCGACTGCATTGCGAAATCCGATGGTCAGGTATTCGGCGATTTCTGCTCAGTAGAGCGAGCTAGCTTTGCGGAATCGCTACTTGACAAAGCTTGCCAGGCTGGCGGCGAGCTCAGAGACATTCAAGAAATGCCGCTTCCTTGGGAGGGGTGTTGCGACGCCCTGATAGACGCGTCTGGTCGTAGGGCGGCCTGGTCTGGTAAAGTTCGGCGGTTTGGCAGGGAAGTGGCTGACCTTTACGACGTGAGACTGCGTGATTCAGACTCTGGGCGCGAAATCGTCTCCGGCGAAGATTTTTGGGCGTACTACTTACGCGCGCGATCTCTTGCAACCGTTGCGGTAGTAACTCGCCACCATGGCAATGTGAAAAAAGCAACAGAAGATGCATTCCATCAATTACAGATAAACGCATCCACGGCCAGATTCACCGGTCGGCGCTTCTGTTCACCTCAATGGGCCGAAGAGCCGATTCTGGCGAACCGCATCAGTGTTGGAGACGCGGCGTTTGCTTACTATCCACTAGCGGGCGCTGGCATTCGTTTTGCTTTGACAAGCGCCACTGCTGCGGTAGCCGCATTGCACACGCAATGGTCCCGTCCTGCCGCGAAAACTCTGGCCATTGATTACTATTTCGAACTGTGTGAAGCTGCGCGGGTTTCGCATCTTTCGAACTTAACCCTCGTTCCTGTCATCTCTCGTGTTTCCAATACTGACCAACTCATTTTTAAAGCCCGAGAGATAGAGGGTGGCGTTCAAGAAGGTGATTTTGTCGTTCCTCGGAAGACCTATCTCCTGGCAAATGGTTCGCGGTTACGTTGGCTGGGTTCCATGGACCTCGCCGAACTTCGGCAATTCGCACAATTCTCGATTTCCCGCCGCTCTCTCTTGGAGAAGTTAGGCCACATTCTGCCTCCTGGAACGGATGTAGAGCGCCTAATAAATTGGTGCATTCAACATGAAATCCTGGGCGAGACTGATAAAGTGAATCTTCCAACAACACAGCAGGATCGTCTGCCATCGAGGAGTTCAGGGGGTGTTTGAGTGTGCCTCCGCGAACAACAAGGTGTTATGTCGAAAATAGCAGGCGGTCCAGACCTCTCACGAGTCCAGTTGTACGCATGACTCGACGTGTTGCCAAAAGCGTACCGGCAACATATGGGTGTGCTCCAGGTCCCGCGTCGTGACGTATTGTCAGCCGCTCGTCAGGAAGTCCAAAAATTGTTTCAAATGAAAGGATGTAACTAGGTAGTCGAAGAGAGTGCACTCGCGTATCGCCTATAAGTACGCCCCTAGCTTTATTGGCATCTTGTTGGTCATGAGTAACATCCGGTTTCTCATGGTCTGAGATGAGTGCCAGTTCTTCAGCGAGTTCTCGGGCGGTGCCGCTGGGCGCGTCCGGCTTGCCAGAATGCGCATAGTCGATGATTTCGAACGAATGGATGTGTCGCGCTGCAAAGAGCGCGAAGTGCTTTGCTAGCGCCGCCGTGAGCGAGAAGTTTCCAGCCGCAATGACCCCAAGCCCCAGTTTTCCGGCTTCGCGTCCGATATCGTCATAATCGTAAGCGCTAAGTCCCGACGTTCCGATAACAACCCGGAACCCCTTGTTCAGTGCTTCAAGGACCCTTGCTTTCACGGAATCCGGGCTCGTATAGTCAATGAGAACGTCGGACGGTGCTGCGTCCGACAAACAGCTTACTGTGCGGAGTCCAAAAGCTTCGCCACCCAGAAGGGTTCCAATATCCTGGCCAACCCCATGCCGGGAGATTGCGCCCGTCAGGAGAAACTCCTTAGACGTCAACAGTTCCCGTATGAGTGCGCTTCCGACCCAGCCACTCGCGCCAGCGACGCACACCCTAATCGCCATCTTTCCTCCTTAATCATGTGCCACCTAGGAAAAGACACCCCTGAATATTGTCACATTTGAGGGAGACCCACTTAACGCAACGCGCCGACGGCAGTTGGTGCGGCACGCCACTATCCAAACGACGATGAACGTTTACGCCCCGCGATGAGTAATACAAACGAGAAGCGCACAGCAGAGTCGTAAAAGCTATGCTGGGAAGCAAGGAACCCGCTGAAACCGCAGCTTGCTAGATTCAAGTGCGCCTACTGGGATTTCTTAGAGTCTGGCTGGAGCTTGAAACGCCCGTAAACCATTGGATCTATTGGTTGCGGGGGCAAGATTTGAACTTGCGACCTTTGGGTTATGAGCCCAACGAGCTACCTGACTGCTCCACCCCGCACTATCATGGTAACAACCCCAACGTCTTAGGTCAACCAAACTCCTGATTTGCACCCATTTGTTTTCTATCGGCGCTACATTAATAAGTGCACCACCGCCACCCCGTATGTCCGCAGAACCTAGTAAATTGTCTACGCTAGCCCGCCGGGAAACGCCCACCTCGCCCCGCTTGGATTCGCCTGAGCTCTACCTCAACCCTCATCTGGGCCTTCTCGCTTTTCAAAAACGCGTCTTAGAAGAAGCGCAGGACAAACATACACCCCTCCTGGAGCGCATCAAGTTCATCTCCATCCTCGCCTCCAACATCGATGAATTCTTCATGGTCCGCGTCGCCAACCTTTGGCAGCAACTCGAAACGCGCACCACCGAACTGAGCATCGATGGGCGCTCGCCTTTAGAGCAACTCGAACTGATCCGCGTCGAAATCACCAATCTCACCGGCGAAATCTACCGCCTCTGGCATGACGAACTCATACCCGAACTCAACGCTGCCGGCATCCGCATCCTCAAGCTTGAAGACCTCAGCGCGCAGCAACGCACTTTTGTCGACGACTATTTCGCGCGCGAAGTTTATCCCATCCTCACGCCTCTTGCCGTCGACCAAGGCCGCCCCTTTCCCCACATCTCGAATCTAAGCCTGAACATTGGCGCCTCTGTAACCAATGGCGACGGCGTCGAACGGTTCGCGCGCATCAAGGTTCCGGGCACCCTGCCCCAACTCCTCTCGCTGCCTGCTGAGCCGCATGAATTGGTGTATGTCTGGCTCGAACAAGTCATCATCTCGAATCTGGGAATGCTCTTCCCCGACATGGAAATCGTCAAGGCCGACGTCTTCCATGTCACCCGCGATGCCGAACTCGCTATTCAAGAACTCGAAACGGAGGATCTGCTCGAATCCATTCAGGAAGCTGTCTGGCGTCGCCGTTTTCGCGATGCCGTCCGCCTGCAAGTCGAATCCGGCATGCCTCAGAAGCTGGTAGACCTGCTCACCAGCAATCTAGAGCTCGACCAGAACGATGTCTACCGCGTAGATGGTCCCGTCGACATAGGCCGCGTGAAATCGCTCTTGAGTATTGACCGCCCAGCTTTGAGCGACAAGCCCTTCATGCCCTCTACGCCCAAGGGTTTTGCCGGGAAGCGCAGCGAAATTTTCAAAACCATCAAAGACGGCGACGTACTCCTTCATCATCCCTTCGAATCATTCCAACCGATCATTGACTTCCTGCGCGCCGCCGCCGAAGACCCCGATGTCATGGCCATTAAAATGACTCTCTACCGCGTAGGCCGCAACTCCCCCATCGTAGAAGCGCTGCTCGACGCCATCGAAAACGGTAAGCAAGTCGCCGTGCTCGTCGAGTTGAAAGCGCGCTTCGACGAAGAGAGCAATATCGAATGGGCGCAGAAGCTGGAACGCGAAGGCGTACATGTCGTCTATGGGCTGCCCAACGTAAAAGTGCATTGCAAGATGGCTATGGTCGTGCGCCGCGAAGGCGAAACCATCCGCCGCTACCTTCATCTGGGCACCGGCAACTACAATCCTGGAACCGCTCGCGCCTACACCGATCTAGGTTTATTTACCTGCAACGAAGAAATCGGCCTCGATGTCAGCGATCTCTTCAACCACCTCACCGGCTATTCCGCGAAGAAGTCCTACCGCAAACTCCTTGTTGCTCCGCACAGCATTCGTAGCGGTTTGGAAAAACTCATCCGCGCCGAAATCGAACGCCACGCGCAACATGGCGACGGGCACCTCATTTTTAAGATGAACGCACTCGAAGACGCCGGCATGATCCGCTTGCTCTATGAAGCCTCGCGCGCTGGCGTGAGCGTCGATCTGATCGTACGCGGTGTCTGCTCTCTGCGGCCCGGTGTGCCGGGTGTAAGCGATAACATCCGCGTGCGCAGCATCATCGGCCGTTTTCTCGAACATAGCCGCATTTTTTACTTCTATAACGGTGGTGAAGAAAAGGTTTATATCGGTAGTGCGGATCTGATGCCGCGCAATTTGAATCGCCGCGTCGAAGTATTGTTCCCCATTGAAAATGCCCGCATGGTGCGCCGTATCCGCGACAAAATCCTCGAAAAATATCTGCTTGACCACGTGGCTGCCCGTATCATGCAACCCGACGGAACCTTTATTCGCGAAGTAGTCAAATCGAAAAGTAAGGCGATTAGTGCGCAAGAGTGGTTTATGAAGCACGAGGCCTGAAAACAAGCCCGCTGCCATGCAAAATACGCTTTTGAAATTGCTCGGGACTTGGTGTGTCCTGGTTCTTTCTTTGCCCCTTGTTTATTTATGGCTGCAGCCGGCGATCGTCCCGGGCCATACCACCGAAGTTCTGTTCAAGTTGTTCGTGCTGCTGGCCATCGTGGGCGCTACTGGCCTCGCCCTTACCTATGCAGTTTCGAAACGCTGGGCAGAACGTACCGCGGTGCTCAAGGCTTTTGTCGATTCGCTGCCCGGCAATCGCACGGAACTGCCGGAAGAAGGCCCGGAGGAGTTGCAAACCCTGGCACGCGCTATGCGCCGTATGGCGGAACGCGTTCAGCAATTAGTGGAACGGGCCAATCTCGAATTGTCGCGCCGCGAAACCATCATGGCGTGCTTGGCCGAAAGCGTTCTGGCTGTCGACAAGAACCTCCGCGTCAACTTTTGCAACTCCGCCTTCGCTGAAGCGTTCAGCACGCGCGTGCCGGAAAGCGAAGGGCGCACACTCTATGAGGTTGTCCGCGAACCTTTGCTGCGCGACATTCTCGAGCGTGTGGCCAAAACCGGCAAGCCCGAAAGAGATCTCTTCCGCCTCCCGAGTGCGGCCGGCCGTTGGTTTAATGCGCGCGCATTGCCGCTTGGGCAGGAAGGTCGTCGCGGCGCAGTCATTGCCCTTCACGACGTCACCGATATCGAACGCCAGGAGCAAACCCGCAAACAATTTGTAGCCGATGTTTCGCACGAACTCCGCACTCCCCTAACCGCCATTCGCGGCTACGCGGAGACCCTGCTAGACGGCGGCCTCGAGGATCAAGCCCACAACCGCAGCTTCGTCGAGACGATTCTGAACCACGCCATTCGCCTCAACAGCATTGCTTCCGATCTGCTGGTGCTCTCCGAATTGGATCTCAACGCCATTCCCGCCGCCCCGGCTGAGCGTATCCCATTAGCCGAAGTCATCGACACCGCGTTTCACACCGTCGAACGATCTGCCGCCGCCAAAGGAATCCGCATCGATTTGACCCGCTGTCAGGAATGCTCCGTCACCGGTTATCGTTTTCGCCTCGAGCAAGTCATGGTGAACCTCCTCGACAACGCTGTCAAATTCAACAAGCCCGATGGCGAGGTCTTAGTCGAATGCGCCGAGCAGCCCGATGGCCAGGTTCGCCTCACCGTCAGCGACACCGGCGCCGGCATTCCCAGCGAAGACCTGAAGCGCATCTTCGAACGCTTCTACCGTGTCGATAAAGCCCGCAGCCGTCCCGCCGGGGGCACCGGACTCGGTCTCCCCATCGTCAAGCAAGTGGTAGAACAGATGGGTGGCACCGTCACCGTCGAAAGCACCCTCGGCCGCGGCGCCAAGTTCGTCATCCTACTCAAAGGATCAGTAACCCGAGCCGAGCCCTGACCGTGAGGGAGCGGTCTGCTACAATCCTCAGTTCATTTCACCGGAGCAGTCTTTTCGAGCCTCAACCAATATGCAGGAACGCCAAAAAATCTCCTCCGGTGCCAACTGGGAAGAAATCGTCGGCTACAGCCGTGCCGTCCGCGTCGGCAATCGCATCTCAGTCTCAGGCACTACCGCCGCCGACCCCGCAGGCGACGCCTATTCCCAAACCGTTCAAGTCATTCGCACCATTGAAAGCGCCCTTGCCCAACTCGGCGCCACTCTCGAACACGTCGTCCGAACCCGCATGTTCGTCACCGACATCCAACTCTGGCAAGAGTACGGCCGCGCCCACGGTGAATTCTTCCACTCCATCAAGCCCTGCGCCACCATGGTCGAAGTCCGCGCCCTCATCGACCCCCGCCTGCTCATCGAAATCGAAGTCGAAGCCGAACTCTAATTCAGGCATACCGCCAAACGTTGTAAACTATTTTCATCTCTGCTCTGCACCGGAGGTGTGTGAGTGTCCGACAAACGTCGCATTGTTACCATTCACGGCATTAACACCGATGGTAAGTGGCAACAACGAGTAAGTGAGATCTTAGCGCCTCACTTCGATTTCACCGCCATCAAATACCCGCACTACCGCCGTCTCGGCGTAATCAAACTCATTTCCGATCCCTGGATCATCCTTCTCGCCCCAATCCTCCTTTGGTGCTCCTACCGCTTCAAATGGCTTTCCTCCTTCTGGGAACTCTTGCCACCGATAATCCTCCTCATCTTGCTAGCGTTGGCCTTATCCTTCTTCCGTAGAGGACGCGCTCTCGATTCCGTGGCCGCGCAATTGGACTCCGTCCAGAAAAAAGCGCCTGGCGAAAAATATCTAATTGCCCATAGCCTCGGCACATTTCTCTCGGCCGAATCCATAAGGAAATACCCCAATCTGCGTTTTCACAGCATCATCCTCACCGGTTGCGTTCTCACACCGAAGTTCGATTGGGCCGCCATCCAACGCCGTGGCCGCGCCCTCTACCGCGTTTTGAACGAAGTAGCCTCCGAGGATTGGGTTTCCCATATGGCTGGCACCCTCGCGCGGCTCATTCCATTCATGGGCTACGCTGGACGCTTCGGCTTTGCTGGCGATCCCAAATTCGTTCACTCCATTCAAGGTCCGCTCGAGCGCTGCGATCTTTGCTGTCCTCCCAGTTGCGGCTTAGTCCACAACGTCATCGGCGATGAGATGCGCCACAGCGACCACTTCATTACCTCCACCTACGCTCGCGAATTCTGGCTTCCTTTCTTCTGGAATCTTCCGCCTGGTGAGTTCAAGGAATTCCTGGAGCTCTGCGGAAAATGCAGTTTGGCTGAGAAGCAAAGCCGCTTCGCCGACTTAGAAAAACTGGAACGACAACTCCGTCAGAAAGAATGGTCGTTCTCTGACGATGGACCCATCACCTTGCTTGCCTTCGTACGCCGTGAAATGGATGCTCGCTTGCGGCGCATGCACTCCGCTCCCCCTTCCGAAGAGATCTTGCAAAACCTGGCCGACTTGGCGATTCAGAAAATTTGGAACATTGCTGCCCGTGCCGACCAGGGCCAGGGACCACCTCAACTGCTGAACCCAATTCTGGCTACCACCGCCGCCATAACGCAGGTCTGGAATTTCATACCATGACCGGCGATCCCTCGACATCCCCACATGTCTTAGATACCGCGCTCGCAGCCCTAGCCGTCGAGCGGCAAGACTCTAAAGCCTGGGAACAGCTGTACACTCATCTGCGGCCTTGGGTGCTGGCCATGATGTATCGTGGGCTCAACGGCCAAAGAGCTCTAGCCGAGGAGGCCACCCAAGACGTCTTTTTCAAACTGCACCGTCACGCCCGCTTTAGCTCAGACCTCGCCGCTGCACAGTTTCGTAGATTTGTCCGCATTGTCGCCAGCGGCGTGCTGGCAGACCTCCTCCGCGTCCAAGCCCGTGAACAGCGGCTCGGCTTCGCCAGAGTTTTCGCTTCGCCAAAAGACTTGAGCGATTCTGTTGCCGATCCGAACCCTTCGCCGGAAAGCAATCAAATCAGCCACAGCATGCTCGATAATCTACTGGCCAATCTGTCTGGACGCGACCGAGTCGTTGCCGAACTAATTCTGCACCTGGGTGCTAGTCCTCGCGAGGTCGCGAGCGCCACTGGTTACGATATATCGGCGGTCTACGAAGTGATCGCTCGCATCAAGCGAATCGCGCGCCGGGAAACCACTAAAACTTAACTTTTCCTCCAGTCTATTCCGAAAAACGCCCTCTCCAACGGTATTCACTATTGGGAGTGTTTTAATGCAACCGGATCAAGGCAATCACGAAATTCCTCAATACATGGCCGCCGCGCAACGCCTTTCTGATTTGCTTAATATTCCAGAAAGTGACTTAGTATCAGATAGTTACAAGCCTATCTCGCCGTATCCCACGCCTGCATGTCTCAGTCCGGAGGAAGTGGCCGACTATCAAAACCATATCCCCATCGGCGCTAATAGATTAATGCATGTCGAATCCTGTGCCAGTTGTGCCTCACTACTCGAAGCTGCCGCACCTAATCGGCTACTCTTACGTGCTTTTCTCGACGAAGTCGAGCGAATTCCCGATACGAATGAGGCAGAAGAAAAGACCGCGCCGGCTCGTCTCTCATGGAACGCTCGGTTCCTTTTGCCACTCGTATCCGCCGCTGGTCTTGCTCTTTGCGCTATGAATCTGCTTACCCTCAACCGTGTCGATCAACTCGCCCAAGTGTCGTGGATCGAGAAGCTCCCTCGCCCCAAAAGAGTGTCGCGCCTGCATCTGCGGCTGAGCCGGTGACCTAGAAGGGGGGCGTAAGTGAAGCAGCCATACAAAAGGAAGTGCAACGCCAACTCGAACCCCGCCTCACGCAGCTCTCTACGCAACTAGCCAACGTCTCTAACAACCCCCAAACCACTTTTGACCCGGAAAAGATGAAAGCCACAATCCGTAATTCGGTGGCTCAGGCCGTGAAAGCGAATTTGAGAAAACGATACCGCTTCCTGCCCCGCAAAAAGTCGTGGAGCGGAAGCTGGTTTCACATAAATGCTTATGGGATGCATCGGCGGACGCCTCTCCAAAAATCTACATGTTGGACGCCCCGGCCGACGGCAAGCCCACAAAGAAACCGTCGAAAAGATCAAGATTGGCGGCAATATTTACCATTTTGCGCGTCTTGCGTCGTGGCTCTAAGGTTCCGTCATCTAGGCGATAGCCAATGCCAATAACTAAATCGGTCACCAATCTCGGCCAACTAAATTCCCCTTCCTTTCAATAACCTCCAAATACTTTCCGTCTCACCCGTCCTCCCCTTCCCTTAAAACTGTTTCAGAACCGTGCGCGCAAGCAAGCGGACAACTTCAACACAAAAGGAAACCTCCATGGCCTCAGCCTCACAAATAAACGCCAATCGCGAGAACGCCAAAAAATCCTCCGGTCCCACCAGCGAAGCCGGCAAACAAACCTCCTCCCACAACGCCCTCAAACACGGCCTCGCCAGCAACG
The DNA here is from genome assembly GCA_963749105.1 of Bryobacterales bacterium. Lineage (GTDB taxonomy): Bacteria > Acidobacteriota > Terriglobia > Bryobacterales > Bryobacteraceae > Bog-105. Next base: position 122,687 of record CAVVLT010000023.1, read on the forward strand.
GCGATTTCTATCTCCTCGAAAGCGAAGACAAAGAAAAATTTGAAGCCCTCTGCCAAACTTTCAGCAAACTAGAGCAACCGCAAGACGAAATCGAACGCATCCTCGTTCGCCGCTTAGCCGAACACCAATGGCTCATTACCCGCGCCATGCGTTTCCAGAACCATTGCTTCCTGGAAACTTGTCACGTCATCGCTACCGCGGCCCTTTCCGTCTACCTTCGCTATCAGGCCCAACACGAACGCTCCTTCTACAAGGCCCTCAAAGAGCTCCGAACTATCAGAGAACTAAGGCTCAAACGCCAAATTGGCTTCGAATCGCAAAAACAGCAAGCGCACGCGCATAATCTGCGCCAACTCATCCTCATTGAGAAGCTCCGGATCATAAAATCGAAGGCTATACCGAAAGAAACCCCATCGCCAGCCCCCATTCCGCAAGAAACCAGCCCAGGCGACCCTCCCAAAGCCGCCTAACTCCCGCAAAAAATCCAGCGCCCGTTCATGCAAGCACTCTCAGTGTTTGTGCGCTCTCAGCCATTCGGTATTCGGCATTCGGTATTCTATATTCTTTCCCCCACCATGCGAACCCTCCTTCTCGCTCTCTCCCTTCTCGCAACGACGCTGACCGCCCAAACCCCCGTCACCGTCCTCAAAGCCGCCCGCATGTTCGACGCTAAAACCGACCGCCTCACCACCCCCGGCCTCGTCGTCATCGCCGGCAATAAAATCCAATCCGTCGGCGGAACCGCTCCCCTCGGCGCCCAAGTCATCGATCTCGGCGACGCCACTCTCCTCCCCGGCTTCATCGACTCCCACACCCACCTCACCATGGATTTCGATCTCGACTACAACGCCGCTCGCCTCAAAGCCCTCGACACTACCACCGCCGAATTCGCCATCCGCTCCACCGTCAACGCCCGCAAGACTCTCATGGCTGGCTTCACCACCGTCCGCGACGTCGGTTCTGAAGACTTCCTCGACGTCGGCCTTCGCAACTCCATCAATGCCGGCATCGTTCCAGGTCCGCGCATGTTAGTCTCCGTGCACGCACTCGGCGCCACTGGCGGCCATTGCGATAGCGGTGCCGGCATCAAGTTCGGTCTGCTCAACCATGAATCCGGCCCCACCGACGGCGTCATCAACTCCGCCGACCAAGCCCGCTTCGCCGTCCGCTGGAACATTAAATACGGTGCCGACATCATCAAAACCTGCGCCACCGGCGGCGTCCTCTCTCCTACCGATGACGTCGACGTCCCGCAACTCACCGAAGGCGAACTCGAAGCCATCGTCACCGCCGCCCACGAACTCCGCCGTAAAACCGCTGCTCACGCCCACGGTGCGGAAGGCGCCAAACGCGCCATCCGCGCTGGCATCGATTCCATCGAGCACGGCACCTTTCTCGATGACGAAGGCCTCCGCCTTATGCGCGAAAGAGGCACCTACCTGGTCCCCACTCTCTCCGTCCGCAGCGGCATCGCCGAAGCCAAATTCCCACCCCTCATCCGCGAAAAGGCCGATATGGCTATGAAAGCCCAGGATTCTCTCGTCCGCCGCGCACTCGCCATGGGTGTGAAAATCGCCTTGGGCACCGACGCCGCGGTTTATCCCCACGGCGACAACGCCCTCGAGTTTGTTCTTATGGCCGCCGACGGTATGCCTACCGCTCAGGCCTTGCGCGCGGGCACATCCACCGCCGCCGACCTCTTAGGTCTTGCCAACAAACTCGGCACCCTCGATACCGGCAAACTCGCCGATATCGTCGCCGTCCCCGGCAATCCGCTTGCCGACATAAAGGTCACCCAGAGCGTGTTTTTTGTTATGAAAGAAGGCACCGTTTACCGCAACGACCGCGCCAAATAACCCATAAAACCAAAGACTTACCGCCAATTCATGCAGCTGTAATCTATTCTTCATATTCTATTGATGACAGCTTATCGATACTGAGTGAGGTATAGAACACCAGTCCCGGAGTGCGGCATAGGGGAGTTCGAGCGCCCGCTCCGCTGAATTTCTCGATAAGGAAAATCACATGACATCTCACATGTTTAGGAATGCCGCCAAGGTAGCCGCGCTCACCGCCATGGCCGCGACGCTTGCCGTCGCAGCCGATAAGCAGCCCATTCAAATGACCGGCGCCGGAGCCACCTTCCCCGCGCCCATTTACACCAAATGGTTCAATGAATACCAATCCATCGGCAACGTTCAAATCAACTATCAACCTATTGGTTCGGGCGGTGGCATCAAAGGTGTTACGGAAGGTACGGTAGATTTTGGAGCATCCGACGCCATTCTTACCAAAGAGCAATTCGCCGCTTTTAAATCCAAGAACGGCGGCGCTGATTTGCTGACCTTCCCCACCGTTCTCGGGGCGGTGGTTCCAACCTACGAAATCCCAGGCGTCTTAGCTGAATTGAACTTCACCGGTCCTGTCCTCGCCAACATCTTTCTCGGCAAGATCAAAAAGTGGAACGATCCAGCGCTCACTAAGTTGAACCCAGGTGTTAAATTACCCGACATGGATATTGTCGTCGCGCACCGCTCCGATGGCAGCGGCACTACCTTCTGCTTTACCGATTACCTTTCCAAGGTCAGCCCCGAGTGGCAAAAGACCGTGGGCGCCAATGCTTCCGTGAGCTGGCCCGTCGGTTTGGGCGCCGCGAAAAACGACGGCGTCGCCGGCCTTCTCAAAACTCAACAGGGCGCAATCGGCTACATCGAATTGATTTTCGCCGTTAAGAATCACCTCACATATGGCAAAGTACAGAATAAAGTCGGCGAGTTCGCGAAGGCCGACTTAAAAACCGTTTCCGCCGCCGCCGCTGCCATGAAGGAATCTGCCGCCGATACCCAAGTCTCCATCACCGATGCTCCTGGCAAGGGCGTCTATCCCATCTCCACCTTCACCTGGCTCTTGGTTCCCAACAAATTCAAGGATGCCGATAAAGCTGGCGCAATGCGCGGTTTCCTCACTTGGGCCGTGAGCAAAGGTCAAGACCAGGTGGAATCTCTCGATTATGCCCGTCTCCCCAAAGTCATTGCAGACAAAGTCGAGAAACGCGTCGCTCTAATTAAATAAGGATTTGTGGCCACTACCACCTACATCGCCGAAACTCTGAGTCGCCGTTCGAGCCGCGGATTCGTCGCGCGGCTCCGCGGCGGCGACGAAATCGCCTACTGCACCACGCTGGCCTGCGCAGTGTCCATCCTCTTGATCGTTGTCTTGATCGTCTGGGAATTGTGGAGTAACTCTCAACCGACCGTTAAGGCGTTCGGATTTGGCTTTCTCACCAGCTCTAAATGGGATCCCAACGCCAACATCTATGGGGCGCTCCCGTTTATTTACGGTACTTGTCTCACTTCGTTTCTCGGCATGATCCTCGCGGTGCCGCTCGGTGTTGCTTCCTCCATCTTTCTCGCCGAAATGGCCCCGCCCAAGCTCTCCAATTTCCTCACCTTCCTGATTGAACTTCTGGCTGCCGTGCCAAGCGTGATTTATGGCCTGCTCGGCATCTTCGTTTTGGTGCCTGCCATTAAGACCTATCTCGTTCCCCCTCTCAAGACTGCCTTTGGTTATTTGCCTATCTTCGAAGGAACCTTCTACGGTTTGAGTTTCTTATCCGCAGGCATCGTCCTGTCCATCATGATCGTGCCCTTCATCATCTCGGTTTCTCGTGAAGTGCTCATGGCCGTTCCTACCGAACAGCGGGAAGCAGCTCTCGCGCTCGGTGCAACGAAATGGGAAACCACTTGGGACATCGTGCTGCCAAATGCCGCTACCGGCATCTTCGGCTCTATCTTTCTCGCCCTGGCCCGCGCGCTCGGAGAAACCATGGCCGTAACCATGGTAGTCGGCAACTCGCCCAAAATATCCGCCTCCCTCTTGTCGCCAGGTTATTCCATTGCCGCCGTCATTGCCAATGAGTTCGCCGAAGCGAATGGCGATCTCTACATTTCTTCCCTGATCTTCATGGCTCTTGTTCTCTTTGGTTTGACAATCGTGATCAACGCCGTCGCCAGAATTTTCATCATGACGACGCAAAGGAAGGGGGCCTAGTTATGATGATGGAAGTTTCCACCAGTCGGCGGATCGTCAACAACGTCATGCTCACGCTGTCCGGCGTCTGCACCGTGCTCGTCGTCTGCGTCCTCTTCTTCATCCTCGGCTACTTGTTGTTGCACGGCGTCTCCTCGCTCAACTGGGATTTCTTCACCAAGCTGCCTAAACCTTCTGGCGAAACTGGTGGCGGCATGGCCAACGCTATCGTCGGCAGCGGCAAAGTGCTGCTGCTGGCCACTCTCATTGGTGTGCCGATCGGCTTTCTCGCCGGTGTGTTCCTGGCCGAGTACAGCGGCAAAACCTTTGCCTTCGCCATCCGTTACGTTGTCGATCTTCTAAACGGCGTCCCGTCCATCGTCATCGGCATCGTTGCCTATGCCTTGGTAGTGCGCCCTATGCATCATTATTCGGCGTTTGCGGGCGGCACTGCTCTGGGCATCATGATGATTCCCATTGCCGTTCGCACAACCGAGGAGTTCCTCCGCGCCGTACCCGTCAACATCCGCGAGGGCGCTATGGCGCTTGGCGCCACCAAAGCCAAGACCATCTTTTCAGTCGTCATTCCCGCCGCCATTTCAGGCCTCACGTCGGGCATGATGTTAAACCTCGCTCGTGTCGCTGGCGAAACGGCGCCTCTTTTATTCACTGCCCTTGGCAACCAATTCTGGAGCAAAGGTTACCTGGCGCCCATCGCCACCCTCCCCGTGATGATTTATAACTACGCCATCTCCCCGGAAGACGACTTACATCAACAAGCCTGGGCGGCTGGTTTTGTCTTGCTTACTCTGGTGCTTGTTATCAACGTGACCGCCCGCCTCATCATCGCCAGAGGACCAGCAGCGCAAAGGAGATAAATTTGGCATCCCCTCATCAACAACAGACCTTAAAAAATCCCGTGACGGACCCCGAAACTAAGCAAGAGACGCCAAAGCCCGGGCCTAACCTAAAGTTGACCGCGCGCAATATCAACTTCTTTTACGGTCCGTTTCAAGCGCTGCACGACATCAGCCTTGATATCCCGACCAACAAAGTAACAGCCTTCATCGGCCCCTCCGGTTGCGGCAAATCCACTTTCCTGCGCACCATGAATCGTATGAACGAAACGCTGCGCAACACGCGCGTGGAAGGCGATCTGAAGCTAGATGGCGCGAATCTCATGGAGATGGATGTCACCGATGTGCGCCGCCGCGTTGGCATGGTCTTTCAAAAGTCGAACCCGTTTCCCAAAACCATCTTCGACAACGTCGCCTACGGTTTGCGAGTGAATGGCATCAATAAGAGGAACATCGTCGCCGAGGCCGTTGAGAAGAGCCTGACCCACGCTGCCCTTTGGGGTGAGGTCAAAGACAAACTGCAGAAGCCCGCCTCCGCTCTGTCCGGCGGACAACAGCAGCGTCTGTGCATTGCCCGCGCTCTCGCCGTTGAGCCCGAAGTGCTTCTGCTCGACGAGCCGTGTTCCGCGCTCGATCCCATCGCCACCCTGAAAATTGAAGAGTTGCTCTTTCAGATCAAGGACATTACAACCATTGTCATCGTCACCCACAACATGCAGCAGGCCGCCCGCTTGGCCGATTTTACCGGGTTCTTCCTCCTGGGCAAGTTGATTGAGCTCGACATTACCAAGACGATCTTTCAAAATCCCACCAAGAAAGAGACTGAAGATTACGTAACCGGCCGTTTCGGTTAATAGGGAATTCATGCGTCATTTTGAACAAGAATTAGAAAAGTTGAAATCCAAACTGCTCGAAATGAGCGCCCTTGTGGAAAGTGCTGTTTATCGCAGCGTCCAAGGCGTAGTTGAGAAGAACGAGGAACTGGCCCAGCAGGTTTTGAAGAATGAAGCCCGCATCAATGAACTCGAGATCGAAATTGATGAGCTAGCCATCAGTCTCCTCGCGCTGCAGGCGCCATTGGCCGCCGATCTGCGCCTCGTAACGGCCGCCATCAAAATCAACAACGACCTCGAACGCATGGGCGACCTCTCAGTCAGTATCGCCCAAAGTGCCATGGCTCTCATGAAGGAACCGGTTATCCGGCCCCTCATCGATATCCCTCACATCGCCGGCCTCGCCCAAAGCATGGTCCGCAAGGCGCTCGACGCCTTCGTGAACCGCGATGCCGATCTCGCGCGTAGCGTTCTTGCCTCCGACGATGCCGTCGACAACATGCGCACTGCCAGCTATCACGAACTGATCAGTTTCATGGAAGCCAACCCCAGTCAGATCGGCCAAGCGCTCTATCTACTCTCAGTCGTACGCAATTTGGAGCGCATCGCCGATCACTCCACCAACATCGCCGAAGACGTCCTCTTCCTGGTCAAAGGCATCGACGTCCGCCACCACAATGAAGAACGCACCCAAGCCGTAGTCACTCAGCAGAAGTAAGACTGCTCGTGGAGTAACACACCGTCAACCATCAAGCCGAGCCGTGACCGTAAGGGAGCGGTCTCTTGCCATTATCGGAGCCGTTAACGAAAGTTCACTCCAGCTTCTTTTTCAAAACTTCCGTCACCACCGCCGGGTTCGCCTGTCCCCGGCTCGCCTTCATTACCTGACCCACCAAGTAGCCCAACAACGCCGTTTTTCCGCCTTTGTATTGCTCCGCCTGCTTCGGGTTGGCATCAATCACATCATCGGCAATACTTTCCAATGCAGCCGTATCCGAAATTTGCTTCAGTCCTTCGCGCTCCATAATCACCGAAGGTGCGTCGCCCGTCTCAAACATCTTAGGCAGAATCTCCTTCGCCAGTTTCCCGGAGAGTTCGCCTTTGTTGATCAGCGCCACCAGTTCGCCCAGATGCGAAGCGGAAATCGGCGAGCTCTCAATCCCCTTGCCGGCCGCATTCAGCAAGCCCATTAGATCGCCCACCACCCAGTTCGCCGTCGTACGTCCGTCGCCGCTCGCTTTCGCGGCAAGCTCGAAGTAATCGCCCGTCGCGCGCGTCAGGCTTAATACTTGCGCATCGTATTCGCGCAGCCCATACTCGCTCGCGAATCGTTCCCGCCGGTCCGCCGGCAATTCGGGCAAACGCGCGCTCACCTCGCCCAGCCAGTGATCGCTTACCCGCAGCGGAACCAAATCGGGCTCGGGGAAGTAACGATAGTCGTGCGCATGCTCTTTGCTGCGCATGCCTACCGTAACGCCACTATCCGCATCGTACAAACGGCTTTCCTGTTCAATCGAGCCTCCGCGTTCCACAATCTCCACTTGCCGCTCAATCTCGTACTCAATCGCCTGCTTCACAAAGCGGAACGAATTGACGTTCTTCACTTCCACCTTTGTCCCGAATTCTCGGTGCGCCTTTCAGCCGAACCGATACATTCGCATCGCACCTCAGTTGGCCTTTTTCCATGTCGCAATCGGACACGCCAATGTATTGAATCACCTGCTTAATCTCCGTCAGATAGGCATGCGCCTCATCCGCCGAGCGCATATCCGGTTCACTCACGATCTCGATCAGCGGCGTGCCCGAGCGATTCAAATCTACATACGTATATCGGTCCGAATCCTTGAAGCCATCGTGAATGCTTTTGCCGGCGTCATCTTCCATATGTACGCGCGTAACACCCACCCGCTTCTTGCCCGCTTCCGTCACGATATCCAGATAGCCATGCTCGGCCAGTGGCTGGTCGTATTGGGAGATCTGGTAGCCCTTAGGCAAGTCCGGATAAAAATAGTTCTTGCGCGCGAACCGCGAAAACGGATTGATCTTGCAATGCAGCGCCAGCGACGCACTGATGGCGAGTTCCACCGCTTGCCGGCTGATCACCGGCAATGCGCCCGGCAGCCCCAAACACACTGGACAAACATTGGTATTCGGCGCAGCCCCGAACTCTACCGGACAGCTGCAGAAGATCTTCGTCTTGGTGCCGAGTTGAACGTGAACCTCGAGCCCGATCACAGGTTCATATTTGGTTTTGATGCTCTCTTCGAGTGCGCTTACGGACATGTCTTGATTGTAAAGCGACCGGCGTATAGCAAAAAAGAATGCGCCCCGGAAGACCAAGTCTTAGGGGGCGCACTGTACAAAACGGCTACTCGGACTTAGTGGTGATGCCTTCTGGAACGAGTGGCTAAGTCGGTAGCTAATTCAGCATTAACTAATCCGGCACCCGTGAAATTGTTATATGGAGTCTTCGGAGCTACTTGGAAAGTACCTTCAAATGTCGATCCATCGCTTAGCGTGGCCGTTACTTGCAGTCCCTCCATACGATCGGCATCCTCTTGGGTCGAGCCCTGGAGGGGCGAAAAGATGCTTGTTCCGAAAGTGAACGATTCGCCAGCGGTAAACGTTCCAGGTGCAAAGGAAAGCGTGATCGATGTTTGATCTGGGCTAACCGAGTAGCTAACTGAAGCCGGGGGCAAACCGTTACTGAATCCAATACTGAAGCGGTTAGGATTCAAACTGTACAACAATCCAGTATTGCCTACAGCGTACGTGACGGATGTCACGCTCTTATTGCCGCACGGCAGAACGCCCAACGTGAAGTAGCGCCCTAAACGCGTCCAATCTTCTTGTGCGGAAGTAACCACCGGACCGGCCACTGTTCCAGAAAGCGCTCGATTGCGCGAAAGCCAAACGGGAGTTGCGGTTCGCTGTATGATGCCGTACACGTCTTTAGGAGCAATTTTGCCAGGACCACCGGCAGCTTGAATCACCAACGCGGCCACGGCTGCGACATCAGGAGCCGCTGCGCTAGTGCCAAAGAAGTTGGGCCATCCGTCGCCATCAGTATCACCGCCTAACAAGGTATTGTCGACGCCATCAATGCCCGTAATTTGCGGCACATAGCGAACCTCGGGCTGCCGGAATCTGTCTCCATTATCATCGATGTAAAAGGTTGCCGGACCAGGCGAACTGAAGTCTTCCGGGAATCTCGTAATCGCGTAGTACATGGCCGCGACGCCCTGCCCGTTTCGAGCCGTTGCATGACCGAAAGTGGATGGGGCGTTTTGGCGTTCACTGTCTGCCAAACCATTCAGGTTGATGTATTTGATGTGACGCGCCGGCCCGTCGTTCACGTTGGCAATCACGAGTTGGTAATTGGTTACGTTAGCGGCACCGTGAATATCACCCGGATACGGGGGTAAGAAAAGATATTCATAGGGTTCGTCTGTCACTGTATTGTCATCGGTCGTGTAGAACCCTGGAAAGTTCGGATCGTCCGGGTCGAGATAATTACCGTTCTGATCAAATACGTAGATGTCGAAATTGGTTTTCACTTTTCCCAGAAAGAACGGTTCGTCCCACTGGAAGGAAACGATGTTGTTTGCGGCGCTAGAGTAGAGCTGAGTAAAGGTGGCATTTTTACCGTGCCCACCGAACACATGGAAGCTCACCGGTGTGTGCCCCGCCGCCACCAGTGCAGCGAGGTTGAGATTCGATTTGCCTTCAGCCACCAGCTCTTGGGCGTCGGCGAAGGAAATCGGATGGTAGACGTCTTCATAAGCCTCTAAGCCATTGTTGCCAGCCGATGAATAGTAAGCGGCGCCTTCGGCAACGACTGCGTCGACCGTCTTGGAAAGCAGACCGTCTGAATAAAATGGCTCGGCGAAATAGTACTCGTCGTCAACGATCACATCCGCGCCAAAAACTTCGCGCAGGCCCAGGATATTATTTGAAAACGAACCCTGGCCAAGGGCCGCGGTAGCGAAACCAAGCTTCGCTCCTGGAGCGATATCATAAACCAACTGCGCCATAGCGCGTCCCTCATCATCGCCGAAATCAGTGGGAGTGGCGGGGAAATCTTGCAGAATGAATACATCAGGCGGCAAGGCACCGATCGCCACATCGTCTTGATAGGACGGCGTCGTTACATTGGCAAAACTAACGGAGAGAATGCCGACCTTAGTTCCTGTACCATCGAATCCATGCGCTTGCGCGACATCCGCTTTTTCCACCGGCACTGCCTGGCTCGGCACTTGGCCGGCCGCATGAATGGGCCGCTCTACACTTGAAATAACTTGTATCCCTGGCACCCAGCTAGTTGAGCGAACCGCACTCAACGGCAGATACCCTTCGATCCATCGCGGATCAATTCTGCTTATGGTTTGTAGCTTGAATCCAGCCGCATTCAACTGCGGCATAACCTGTGCCGAAGTGACACCTGGCTGCAGATGTATTTCGACGAGTAGTTCGCCGCTAGGCGCTGTAATGTGCGGCTTCAGCACAGTGGCTAATTTAGGATTAGCGTTTTCGTACATCTGGACCATTTGGTCGAGACCGCGACCCAAGGATGCAATTTGGGCATGCGCCACCGATGGGCCAAACGCGCTGACAAATAGAGCAAAAAAACTTGGTGCAAACAGTTGTTTAGGTGACATAGTGTCCTAGTGGAAAAGCACCACTCCGAAGTGGCATTGTTGAAGCATAACATTATGTAATCAGGGTAGGATTGGCGGCGAACAAAGTAAGGGGTCAGATCGTCTTAATCTATGGCAGCTTCGCTGGGGTGGCAGGGGTTTCGTTTCGATAAGATAACGCATGGTCGGGGTTCGGGACAATCTGCGGATGGCCTTGGCTGCGCTGAATGCCTACAAGTTGCGCGCGGCACTTACGGTCTTAGGTTTGACGATGGGAGTCGCGACTCTCATGACAGTTATGACACTGGTGCAAGGGGCCAACGTTTATGTCGAACAGAAGATTGCCAATCTGGGGACGAACGTATTTCGCCTTGCGAAGACACCATTCGCGGTGGTGGATTTCACGGTTGTTGTGAAAGCGCTGAAGAACAAGAACATCGATATTCAGGATTACCGTTCCATAGCTGAACTGTGCAAAGCGTGCGAGCAGGTAGGCGCGTCGGCCAGCAGTACGCTTTCCGTGCAATACGGCAACAAACAGACGGATGACACGTCAATCATTGGTTACACGCCGAACATGATCGATATCGATACCCGCACTGTCGAATATGGGCGCTACTTTACTCCCGGCGAAGACAAGCACGCTGCGTATGTGGGTCTGATCGGCTCGTCGTTGGTGGATCAATTCTTCCCGTATGAGGATCCAGTCGGGAAAGTAATCCGCACAGGAAGCCTTGAGTTTGAGGTGATCGGTACCTTCAAGAAGTTGGGATCGGTTTTAGGGCAGGATCAAGACAACTTTGTCATCATCCCGTTAAATACGTTCTTAAAAGTGAGAGGTACCCGCACAAGCTTGACGCTGGAGATCAAAGCCTCCGGCGGCGAGAAAAATTTTAAAGAAGCGCAGGACGAAGCGCGCGTGCTTATGCGTTCGCGACGGCACGATCCTCCCGGCAAGGAAGATAGCTTCTTCATCGGTACGTCACAAAGCTACATTGCGTTGTGGCAGAGCATCAGTGGTTCGTTCTTCGCAGTTTTTGTAATGGTGAGCTCGATCTCGGCGGTCGTCGGTGGGATTGTCATTATGAACGTAATGCTGGTGAGTGTGGCGCAACGCACACGGGAGATCGGTTTGCGGCGCGCCATGGGAGCAACCAAGAGTGACATTCTAAAACAATTCCTGACCGAGAGCCTGGTGCAATGCCTTATCGGCGGAGCCATTGGGATCGCGATAGGATTTGGCTGCGCGCTAGCTTTGCGCACCCTCACCTCTTTTCCCGCAGCTGTGCAAACTTGGGTCGCCGTTCTTGGCTTGGTGCTGAGTTCCACCATCGGTTTGTTCTTCGGCATATATCCTGCACGCAAAGCGGCGGGGCTCGATCCGGTTGCAGCATTGCGGGCGGAGATGTAAATGACACGGCATGAAGCACTGGAAAATGTCACGGTTGCCATCGACACACTCCGTGCGAACAAGGTTCGTTCGGCTTTGACGATTTTGGGTATAGTCGTCGGGGTGACGACTGTGATTGCTGTTGCGTCGATCATCGATGGGCTCAATGGTGAAATCAAGGAACGTGTGCAGCGGCTCGGGTCAAATACGCTTTTTGTTACCCGCATTCCGCCCATGCAGAATACCCAGCGTTTGCCCGAAAAGATCCGCATTCGCAAGCACCTGCAAGACGAAGATGCCGCCTTCATCGGTGAAGCCGCTCCGGCGGCCGCTTACGCTACCGTGTTTGCCAACCGCATTAACTTCAACGAGCAGACCGACGAGATTCGTTACGGAAATGCGCACGTGGAGCGGTTCTTCCTGCGCGGCGTACAACCTGAGTATATAAACGCGCTACCTCTGTTCGTTGTTCAGAATGGACGTTTCATCTCAGCCTACGACGAGGAACATGCGCGCGCCGTCATTGTGATTGGCCGCTCGATTGCCGACTCTCTTTTCGCAAACTTAGACCCTTTAGGAAAAGTGTTGCGGCTCAATGGACGGCAGTATGAGGTGATCGGCGTCTTTGAGCCCGATCAAGGCTTGTTCTCGGCGTTCGGCGTGGACCAGTTTGCCTGCATCCCTATGAGCAATTTCGGCAAGAGCTTCCCGGATATTAAAGAGCGCTTCATTGCGGTGGCGGGCAGGGATGGATTCTCCTCTGAAACTCTGAAGGGCCAAGTAGAAGAAGCCATGCGCCGCAAACGGCATGTGCCGCATAACAAGGAAGACGATTTCGAGATTTCGTCCCCTGATTTTCTTAGTTCGCTGTGGAATCAACTGACAGGCGCACTGGTGTTGCTGACCGGCATTATCAGCGGTGTCGGTCTGTTGGTCGGCGGCATCGGCGTAATGAACATTATGTTGATTTCCGTGACCGAGCGGACGGCCGAGATTGGAGTGCGCAAAGCGGTAGGCGCGCGGAGATCGGATATACGGGTGCAGTTCTTAATGGAAGCGACGATGCTCTCCTGCGTTGGCGGCGTCATCGGGATTCTGCTGGGGGTGTTGATTGCCTTGATCGTCCGCACGGCTCTACCGGCGATTCCAGCCTTCGTCTCTCCTTTGTGGATCGGTTTGGGCTTCACGATTTCCGTTGGCGTGGGTTTGTTCTTCGGATACTATCCCGCCAACCGGGCAGCGAATTTGGACCCGATTGTTTGTCTAAGGTATGAATAAGGGTCTTAGTAATGGAAGAGTTGGGCAAGAGACGAATACTTGTCGCCCCAGTTTTGCAAGCGCTGAATGGCTTGCGCGTTCACACCCGCGGCCTGAAATTGGGGAGCGGCCAACCAAGCTTTTCCGCCGGAGACATTGCGAAGTTCTACAGGGGGCGCGTAACTGCTCGCCGAAAGGCCGCGCTGAAAATACGAGACGGGCAGATAGCTCAGATTCTTATCGAGCCAGGCGGTAAGAAATGCTTCCGTGAGAGCTCGCCTGGTTCCTGCGGGCAGCGAAGAGAAAACCGGCGTCCAATCTTTGTCCACCATGATTCTTGGATCGATGTTGCGTTCAGGCCGCCATCCTTCGGCGATGTCATTCGGGCCAAGTTTAGGATCGGTCGATTGCAGCGCTTTGATCACCGTGATTAAAAGGCGAGCGGGTTCCGGCCGATTGCTTATCTGTTGTAAGTCGAGGAAGCGGCCGGTAAGATAGATCCAATCAAGCGGCAGTTTGCCCTGATGCCGATGACCGCCGCTGTTCACCACGACTTGTAATTGATACCAGGCGCTATTGAAGTATTCGTTGGTAAGGGTGCTTCCTCCCATGCCATTCGTCCCATCCGGAATGTTGACGGAAGCGGGAGCGGTGCCTTCCGCGATGACGTTTGGCCAAGTGCGCTGCATTTCGAGGTTTGACTTCTGGCTGATTTCCCAAGTCTTGACGAGCTGCCAAAGTTCGGCGGAGTAGAATGCCTCCGTCAATTCCGGCGACCATTTTTTGGGCGTTCGCAAAAACTGATTCCGCGATTTCGCCCATCTGTCAAAGAAAGTGGCGCTATCGCTTGCATCCGCCGATGAGTCATAAAACTTCGAAAAGGTACTGTCCGAAAAACGCGATCCCCACGTGTCTAGGGGATGAACGTGCGGCAACCAATGATTCCAATCGGGCAAGGGAAGCGCGATCGGGATTTCGCGTGGGTTTAGATTGGCATCGGGAGCGAATGCCGCGGAGCTGATGAGGGCGGTACCATTGCGATCTTTACCGAAGATGAAGGGAAGCGAATCCGCGTCATTGTCGAGAACCCATTGCAGTCCGGCGCCAGCGGACCAACTGGCCACGGGTTGCGAATCCAAACCAGGTCCTGGCTGATAAGGAGGATTCCATGGGCGGCCCGGATTTGGAAATGGCAGAGAACGAATGTAGCTGGCGATTTGCTGCCCCTGCCGTTCGGAGAGTCCGTGAAAGCGCGACCGGGCGATGATAGAAGCGTTTGAAAAGTTGAAGTACTTGAGATCGCGGCCGTCTTGCGTGTGGCAGTCGGAGCAATGCGCACGGATTGGTGGAGCGTTGGGAAGACCATTGGCCGCAAGTTGTGCAGCTTGCCAAAGAGTATGCCCGGTGGCGATGTCGTTGGCCTCTGGCAGCGGCGGCAGCCAGCGATTGGGATCTTCCTCTTGAAAAACGTCGGTTGACAAAACAGCTTGACGGTCCACTGTCAGGAAATTGAACCCAAGCACTCGAAAGCCACTGACAACGCCATTCGTATGGTTGAAACGGAACTGAATGGTATTGGAGCCCTCAATGAGGGTGTGGGGAGAAATGCGCAGCGTTAATTTCAGGGTGGTGATACCCCCGCCGATACCGCCATAGCTCTTGGCAGGCTCGCCAACAGACACGGTGTCGTTGTTCAGCGGAATCCAGCCGTTCAGGTTGATGCGGATGCTGACCATGTCCCGATACTGCACTCCGTGGATTTGCATCTTGAAGTCGAGGATTTGATCGACGAATTTCGCCGCAACATCAACGGAAACGCTCTCAGTAACGCCGTCTTGTCCGGTGACCTCAATGGGAAGCGTGATACGGCTTGGTTCCCGCGCGGCAATCGTCAAAGTCGCGACGCAGAAACACGCGAACAACTGTTTCGCCATGGACCGCATTACAAGTGTTATCGGCTTAAAACCGCAGAATCTTAGGTTGGTAGCATCTCTCCATGAATTGGGTCAAGCTTCTTTTGTGCTTCAACGTATGTATCTTTATGTCGGCAGCGCAGGAGGACGAAGTTCGCATTCTTATAGATAAAGCAGGAAAAAATGCACGCAATCCGGCCGTCTGGGCGAAGTATCTGATGCAAGCGGATGCGGCAGCTGAAAAGTTGGAGCGGAGCGAACCCGGCGGGTGTTGTCGCAATCGCTGTCTGACGATTGGCGCTTTCGAACTGCATTATCGTTATAACTAGCTCTCAGGACAGGAAGACTATCAGCACGATATCCTTCAAATGATCGCTATCACTTGGGAGGGAACTCCGCAAGGCGCCGAAGCGCTTATTCGTCTGTTGCCGACCGGCTGCCAGACCATCGGAAGCGTATGGACCCCCTATTTCCAATCCGTGCTAAGTATTCTGGAACACAAAAAATGGAAAGATGTTCACGACTTTCGGCTGACGAGAATGCGCGCCGAAGCTTATGAGACATGGTGGTCGCTCTCCAAATTGACAGCCGACGACGCCCTGGTCAGCGATTTCGGATACGACCCGGCTGATTTCGCAGAGGGTTCTGCGGTAGCGCGGCAACGTGCCATCGAAGGTTATGAGCTTTTGGTCAAATCAGGCCACTCGGATAAGGAAGTGGCGGAAAGTCTGGCGAAACTGAAAGCAGGAGAAGACACGGAGATGCGGAAATGGGTTTGTGCCAGTGACTGACGGCCAGAGAATCGCTTGACGCGGCGATCCTTTTTCTATAGAACTCACTTCGCGTGTTTATCTACTTAGTGAGGGGCGGCATTTGCGTTATCGGTGGTCGTGTTGATTGGAATCGCGTTGGTATCGCTTTTTGTGGCGCTCAAGGCCGGAACGCTCGAACGTCCTGATCATGGGACCATATCAGCAAAGCTCTTAATTCGTGGCTACCATTCCTCCTACTATTTGTCCGGATTGCCAGCAAACTCTGAGCGGCTCGGAATTGAGCTGCCCGGCGTGTCACACCCTTCTTTATGCTTCTGAACTGGAAGATTTGACGCGCAAGGCACAGATCTCGGCGAACGGCGGCAATCTATCGCAATCCAAAGAGTTTTGGACGCAAGCGCTGGCGTATCTGCCAACGGAAACGGTGCAATACCGCAGTGTGCAAGCGCGAATTAGCGCTTTGGATGGACAAGTTACGGCAGCGGGACCGGCGAGGGTGCACCGGGTGGCTGGCGCAAAGGGGCAACTCGAGGGCTTGGACCTATCGCACTGATGCTGTGGAAGTTTAAGGCGCTGTTGCTGGGGTTGACGAAGATGGGCACGCTGCTCTCGATGTTCGTTTCGTTCGGCTTCTATTGGCGCTTATATGGATGGGAATTGGGTGCGGGATTGATTCTGTCCATCTACATCCATGAGATGGGGCACGTGATTGAACTACGGAAGTTCGGGATTCCCGCAGGTGCGCCGATGTTTATTCCAGGGCTAGGCGCGATTATTCAATTGCGGGGCGTGGCACTGCCGCCGGTGCAAGATGCGCGCATTGGTTTGGCGGGACCCATCTACGGTTTTGGTGCGGCGCTGGTTGCCTATGCTGCGTATGCGCTTACCGGGTTGAAGATTTGGGCGGCGATCGCACATTTGGGCGCGATTATCAATCTGTTCAACTTGATTCCGATCTGGCAGTTGGATGGGGCGCGCGGGTTCCATTCGCAGACGCCGTGGCAGAGAGTGGGACTATTGGCTGTGGCTGCGGGGCTATGGGTGGTGACGAAGGAATCGATGTACTTGCTGATCATTTTGGGAGGCAGTTACCGATTGTTCAAGCGGGATGCAAGCCAGCTGCAGGACAGTACGGGCTTTATGCGATTCGCTGGACTGCTGGTAGGCTTAGGAGTTCTTGTCGCGCTCGCCAACCAGCGCTAGGAGTAGGCGAGAATAAAAACATTTGGATAGCTCTTACCCGTTTCTCACCTCCGACTCTTCTCTGCGCGAGTTAGTCCAGCTATGGGAGGCTCATACACTGCCCAAGAATCGATGGACCCATGCCGCCCATGTAGGGGTGTGCGCTTTTTACACAGCTGAGTTCGGAGCGGCGGAGGCTCTCCGGCGTATGCAAGAAGGCATTCCGACCTATAACCTTGCGGTGGGTGGTCAAAACACGGAAGACAGTGGTTATCACGAGACGCTTACCTGCTTGTGGGCCAAAATCGTAAGCGATTTTATCGCGGCCGGGCAGTTCCCTACAACGATGGCGGCAGTAAGTGAGACAGTGGCGCGATACGGTGAGGAGCGCAAACTACACGAAGCGTTTTATACTTTTGACGTGGTGGCTGACAAACGGGCGCGGCGCGAATGGGTTCCGCCTGACACGTTAACATGAAATCAGCTCATGAGTGCCTTAACGTTGAGCTGAAAAAGACGGTCAACCTTTCTAAAACCGATTTTTCGATGAAGGCGAACCTTCCCACGGCGGAGCCCAAAATGCTCGGTAACTGGGAGGAAGACAAGCTGTATCACGATTCGCAAAGCGCGAACGGGCTTGGAGATCAGCGGGTTTAATGCATGTTGGTGATAATCTCGATCCTAACTGCAAATGTCCTATATTCCTGGTTTTGAATACGATCTTTTCGTAAGTTACGCCGCCGACGATAACGACCAAGGAATGGTGGAGAAATTCGTCGAAACCATCGAGAAGCACATATCTGACAATGTCGTGAACTGGTTCTCTCCTCGGGAGAAAGTTCGTGTGTACTTTGACCGGCAGCGACTGGCAAATCAAACCGCCGTAAATTGGCATGAGCAGTTACGGTCGGCTGCATCGTCGTCTGCCATCTTCGTGCCGCTGCTGTCTCCAAACTATCTAAGCTCCGAGTATTGCAACAAAGAACGTATTTGGTTTAACGCGCAACCGCATGTGAGGAACGGATGCCCGTTTGCCGTTGTCGGATGGCTGCCGACGGAACAGAACCCGTTGCCGATAGGATTCGACAAGACACAACGCCATCCAGCCGCAGCCGCGTGGCTGGCGCTATTGCCGCCCGAGCAAAGAATGACCAGCGCGAAGGAATTCGCCCTCAAACTACGGGACGCCATAAATGAAATGCGGACTTCTATCAGCGCAGTGTTTCTGGGCCCGGCGGCAGGGAGGGGATTACAGACGCGCGGACGACTCCGCGATGAACTTGAAAAATCTGGACACCGTGTCATTCCGAATGCCGATTATGAATATCAAGATGGAGACGACGTTCGTACCCAGTTGAAGACTGCTCTACTTGCGATTCACTTTCCGGGCGACGGACTGGATCTTGATGGATTGAAAGCCATTGAGGAGTCGTTCCAATCGGCCGGGAAGACGCTGCTTGTGCTGCCTGCGGGATCCACTCTCTCGAGCGAAGAGAGCGATGTGCTGGAGGAGATCGACTCGCAATTGCTGAAAGGCGGAAGATTTGAGGGTAAGGCATATACGAGGCTGGAGGGCAAGACGGACGATGTCGTTTGGGAGGCAGTGAAAGTAGAAGTACGGACCGTTCGTTTCCTAAAACACAAGAGTGAGTATGCGGTCGGTGTCGCATGTGAAGTGCAAGATTTGCTTGGGGCGAAAGCGCTAGCCCATCTTATTTCGCAACTGGGCGTGCCGGCTCAATATCCGGCTTTTGACACTGCGGTTACGATTACAGAGAAATTGCAGGCACTACGGAACACCATTACAGAGAGTCAGGCACTGCTTTGTTACTGGGCCAAAGCAGAGGGTAAGGGACTCGAAAAGCGTCTTGAACAGGATGCCCGCCGCCGGTATAAAGCGAAAGCGTGGTATCTTGCGCCGCCCCTGGATATTCCAGGAAAGCAGCAATTGGACCAAACCTCCGAATTGGTATTACACCAAAAGGCGGCAGAAGCGGACCTAGACACATTGGAGCCGTTTTTGCGCGAGCTTGGGTGGAGCCCTACAGTATGAGCGCCCACGTTCAGGTTCGAAATCCGTTTCGTGGGTTGCAGCCGTTTCGGGAGACAGACGCGACACTTTTTTTTGGACGCGACGAACAAATTGGCGAGGCTCTCGAGCGGCTGCTGCAAAGACGGCTGTTAATGGTGGTAGGCGTCTCAGGATGTGGAAAGAGTTCGCTGGTGTCTGCCGGGATTATACCGGCTCTCCAACTAGGGTTAGCGGGGAACGCGGAGCAACGCTGGCGCATCGCGACTATGCGCCCAGGCGATGGTCCCGTAGAGGAACTGACGCGCTGTTTGGGGATCGCAGTGGGGTCAATCTCGGAACGAACCTATGGTTTAGCGGAGGTGGTCGAGACACTTTTGCCCAGAGGCGAAAATTTGCTCCTTGTGGTAGACCAATTTGAAGAGATTTTCCCATTCCACGACAAGTCCCGATCGACGACTAGCGGGGAAGCGGACCTTTTTGTTAGCTGGTTGCTCAGAGCCTCACAAGAACCAGACGGACGCATCTTTGTCTTGTTAAGCATGCGCTCGGACTATTTGGGAGAGTGCGCGAAGTTCCACGGATTACCAGAGGCGCTTAATGACAGCCAATATCTGGTACCGCGGATGACGCGGCGGCAATTGATGGAAGCCATTGAGAGCCCTCTCGAGTTAGTTGACGTTGAGGTTCACCCCACGGTGGTTCAGGATCTGTTGAACCAATGCGACGAAGAACCGGACAATTTGCCGTTGCTACAGCATTTGCTGAGTCTGACTTTTGAGAAGTGGAAAGCGAATGGGGAACAGGGGCCAATCACGGCCGAATTAGTGAAGAGTTTGGGAGGCCTGAAGGACGCTCTCGATCACGATGCCGAGAAAGTTTATGGCCAGCTCAATGCCGACGGACAGAGGATGGCAGAGTTGATATTCCGGAGAATTACCGAAGGTCGGGAGATTGGAAACCCAATAAGACGGCCCCAGCGTTTGAACGATTTGGCGGGGTTGGCAGCTGTGGCTCCAGGTATCGTACGAGGCACTGTTCAGAGTTTCGCATCCCGTGGGCTGCTCACGGTTCGCGACATTGAAGACGGCGAACGTCTGGATCTTCCGCATGAGTGCCTGAGCGGGAAATGGCTTAGGTTGAAAAAGTGGATACAGCTCGAATCGGAAGAAGCGAAGAAATTGCGTTTCTTGCTGGACGCGGTGGGGAAGACTCATTTGACCGGTGAAAAGCTGAGTGAGGCCGATGCATGGCTGCGGGACGGGCATCTGAATTCGACATGGTGTCTCCGCTATGTCAGTTTAGACCAGCAAGCTGCCATCGTGTCTTGGGTTCACGAGAGCAGCAACAGAGCGGAAGCTGCAGCCAAAGCGGAAAAAAGCTCCAAGACGACGCGCGTTGTGGCGTTACTTTCTTTGCTAGTCGCGCTAGTCTTTATCGCTATCGCTTTTGGAGCCCTACGATTATCAAAAAGTGCGGACACCGCTTGGAAAGCGGCCCAACAAGCGCGAAAAAAGGAGGAGTTAGAACGAACGCGAGCGGAAGATAGTTTCGAGATGATTCAACGTAGTCTTCTGATCCGCCAGGCCGCCTTGGCCGGCGATGAAAAGGCCCTTAAAGATCTGCTTTCGCCTCTATCGCAGAACACAGCAGTGGAGTTTTCGGCGGTCGCAAAAGACCTGCAATATAAGAACCCAAATGGTGAAGAGATTTATCAATTTAGCTTATTTCCCGAAGCAGCGACGCTTCCACAAGGGGAGAACGCCATCGCCTTTGTGACTTATCTTGCTGATCATCCAACTTTTAAAAATACGCTAATGATTACTGGACCGAATCGACAATTCCGCGCTTCATATGACGGCTGGGGCTGTCTAGAGCAGATCGTGGCGCTGATCGAGTACAAGAATCCGGCCAAGCAGCCTTCGGTAGCGGAATTCGACATGTGTAAGAAGCTCGGATGGGAGTAATTGGTAAGAGAACTGCGGAACCGATCGTTGCCCTCGCGACGCTGCACTAAATCCCACACAAGCTAACATGAAATCAGCTCATGAGTGCCCTAACCGTTGACCTGAAAAAGACGGTCAACCTTCCTAAAACCGATTTTTCGATGAAGGCGAACCTTCCCACGGCGGAGCCCAAAATACTCGCGAAGTGGGAAGAAGACAAGCTGTATCACGCCATTCGACAAGCGCGCAGGGGCCGTAAGCAATATGTATTGCATGACGGTCCGCCCTATGCCAACGGCAACATTCACCTTGGCACCGCGTTCAATAAGATCCTCAAAGATTTCGTTGTCAAATCGAAATCGATGGCGGGGTTTGATGCGCCGTACATCCCGGGTTGGGATTGCCATGGGCTGCCGATTGAGTTCAAGGTCGATCAGGAATTGGGCAAGCGCAAGGCGACGATGTCGATTGCGGATATTCGTGCGGAGTGCCGCGCGTATGCTTTAAAGTTCGTCGATATTCATCGGACGGAGTTTAAGCGGCTTGGAATTTTGGGGCGTTGGGAAGATCCGTATCTTACAATGTCGGCCAAGTTTGAAGCGGTTATTGCACAAACGTTTGTCGATTTTCTGCACAGTGGATATGTCTATAAAGGTCTGAAACCAGTACATTGGTGCATCAAGGATCGGACTGCGCTGGCCGAGGCTGAGGTGGAATATGAGAGCCACTCGAGCCCTTCGATCTATGTACGGTTCAAACTGGCGGGTGATCCGGCGGCGATCGATCCTGCGCTCGCTGGCCACCAGGTTTCGGCGCTGATCTGGACAACAACGCCCTGGACGATCCCGGCGAATCTAGCGATCTCGTTTCATCCGAAGTTTGAATATGTAGCGGTGGAGACACCTGAGGGCGCAACGATTGTGGCTGAAGGTTTGCTGCCGCAAGTGGCGGAAGCGCTGGGTTGGGAGAAGAAGATTCTGGCGCGCTTCCCGGGGACGAAACTGGATCGCGTTGTTTTTAGGCATCCATTTTTGGATCGCGATTCGCTTGGGTTGGTGGGCGATCACGTCACACTGGAACAAGGTACGGGGGCGGTGCATACGGCGCCTGGCCACGGTCAGGAAGATTTTGTTATTTGCCAGCGGTACGGCATTCCGGTTTATTGCCCGGTGGATGCCGCTGGACGCATGTTCCAGGCGGAGGGGGCAGCGGGCCGGTTACCGGAGGAACTGCTTGGCAAGACTGTATGGGAGGCCAATCCGCTGGTGATTGAACTGCTGAGGCAGCACGGTGCGCTAGCGGGACAAGCGAAGGTTGAACATAGTTATCCGCATTGCTGGCGCTGCCACAGTCCACTCATTTTCCGGGCGACGGAACAGTGGTTCATCGGCATGGATCGCGAACATTTGCGCGAGAAGACGCTCGAGGCAATAAAGCGTGTGCAGTGGTTCCCGACCTGGGGCGAAGAGCGCATGACCAATATGATCGCGCCGCGGCCGGATTGGTGTATCTCGCGGCAGCGTGTTTGGGGCGTGCCGATCACGGTGTTTTATTGCCAAGGATGTAGCGAGCCGTTTACGGATAAGGCCGTGCTCGACAGCGTGGTGGCACAGTTCCGCGAACATACTTCCGACATTTGGTATTCGAAGAGCGCGGTCGAACTGATGGGCGCGGATTGTAAGTGCGCAAAATGCGGCGGCACTTCGTTTCGCAAAGAGACGGACATTCTGGACGTTTGGTTAGACTCGGGTGTCAGTCATCTTGCGGTGCTGAACGAAAAGAACGGTTTATCGTGGCCTTCGGACATGTATGTGGAAGGAGGCGACCAGTTCCGTGGCTGGTTTCAAAGTTCGCTGCTGACGGGTGTTGGGCTTAAAGGCTCAGCGCCGTACCGCGAATGTGTGACGCATGGTTGGACGCTCGATGCCGATGGGCGCGCGATGTCTAAATCGCTGGGCAACATCATTGAGCCGGAAAAGATCGTTAAGAAATACGGGGCTGATCTGTTGCGGTTGTGGGTGGCGTCGGTTGATTTTACGGAGGACGTTCGGCTGTCGGATACCATTACCGACCGATTGTCGGAGGCTTACCGCAAGCTGCGGAATACGTTTCGATATTTTCTTGGCAACATGGATGGTTTCGATCCGTCCACTAGCGCGTTGTCTGGAGACAAGCTGGCCGGGTTCGACGCTTGGATATTGCTAAGGGCGGAAGATCTGGTGCGCAAGTGTCTCGACTGGTACTCCGAATATGCTTTTCATAAGGTCTATCGGGCGGTTTACGAGTTTGCCAGTAGCGATCTGAGCGCGCTCTATTTTGACGTTTCGAAGGATCCTCTTTACACATCGGGTCCTACTTCGGAGACGCGCCGGAGCAGGCAGACAGCACTGTACCGTCTGAATGTGGCTCTCACACGTTTGCTGGCGCCGGTGCTGTCGTTTACGTGTGAAGAAGTTTGGCAGCATACGAAACACGCTGCGGCTGAAGCGCCGAGCGTGCACATGGATCTTTTTCCCAAGCCGGAAGACCTGAGCCTGGGCATCACTGCTGAACAGCGTCAACTCGCTGCCGATTGGGACCGTCTCATTCCCGTGCGTACGCTGGTTTTAAAAGCGCTCGATAATGCGCGCGATGAGAAGATTATCGGTGCGCCGCTTGAGGCTGCTGTGACTCTCACGGCGGGCAGCGATCTTCATCCACTACTCGAAAAATTGGCGGCTGATTTGCCCGGCTTCTTCATTGTTTCGAAAGTAACAGTGAAGCCCGCGTCCGCTACCGATACACTGGAAGTAAAGGTAGAGCGCGTTGGCGGCGAAAAGTGTGAGCGCTGCTGGAAGTACACGGACGATGTGGGGAGTGACAAGGAATTAGCCACGGTGTGTGCTTCTTGCGCCAAGATCGTTAGGGACTATTTCATCTAAGTGCTGCCAAGAATTAACTTTTTCTCGCGCTTCACGCCGCTGGCTATTGCGGCTCTGGTGGTGGTGGGCGACCGTTTGTCTAAGCTCGAAATTCAGCATGCGCTTTCGAGCTATGATTCCGTTCCGGTGATTGCGGGCTGGTTACGAATTATTCATACGGAGAATCCGGGCGCAGCCTTCGGGATGTTGGCGGAGGGGAATCCGATTCTGCGGAGCCTCGTGCTGATTGGCGTGTCGGGCCTGGTGCTGGTGTTTGTCGCCTGGGCACTTTGGAGTGAGCGGAGTACCTTGAATAGCTGGCTGTCGCGCTTTGGGCTGTCGCTTATTTTGGGTGGTGCGGCCGGCAATTTGTACGACCGCATTGTTCACCAAACGGTGACGGACTTTATTGAGGTATATCATCGCGGCTGGGCGTTCCCAGCCTTCAACATTGCCGACAGCGCTATCACGGTTGGCGCAATTTTGCTGCTGCTCGATCTTTGGCGGCAGGATCCGAAAACTTATGGCGATAGTGCCGGCATCGTGCAACAGTATAGTCCGGCCAAACGGAGATAGTAGCGGTTATGCTTCCGAAACTCATCAGCATTGGATCGTTTTACATTCCCACTTACGGCGTCTTGGTCGCGCTTGGATTTTTGACGGGATTGTTTGTGATGCTGCGCTTGGCAAAGCGGGCTGGAATGAATGCGGAGCATGTCACGAACTTGGCTTTCTATTGCGCGATTGCGGGAGTTTTGGGAGCCAAGCTGTTCATGTTTCTGTTCGACCTGCCGGACTACCTGCGCGATCCAGGTCAGATTTTCACTCTCGAAACGCTGCAGGCGGCGGGGGTTTTTCACGGCGGCTTTATTGTGGCTTTGATCACGGCAGTGTTCGTAATGCGACGCCACAAGATGCCACTGCTGCCTACGATGGATGTGTTTGCGCCGGGAGTTGTGATTGGGCAGGCGATTGGCCGGCTGGGTTGTTTTGCGGCGGGGTGTTGTTGGGGTCGGGAGTGCGATCTGCCCTGGGGCGTGCGATTCCGTTCTGATTTTGCGGCGCCGGTGCCGCTGGATAAAACGCTGCATCCGGTGCAGCTTTACGAATCGGCGGCGAATTTGGTGATTTTTGCCATTCTTTATCGGATGTGTTCGAAGGAACACCGCGATGGACAGGTGATTGGCTGGTATCTGGTGTTGTATTCGACGGCGCGGTTTATTGTGGAGTTTTTCCGCGTGCATGAACAGTCGTTGGTAGGACCGTTTTCGTTGACCCAGTGGATTTCGCTAGGGTTGTTAGCGCTGGGGGCGGGGATATTGGTGCATGTTTCAAGAAAGCCGGCGGCTTTGAAGACGGCGACGGCGCAGTGAAGTTCCCGCCAGCTATGGGATCCATGATGAATGTGCAGAATTTCAACACAATCGAGATTCCTCGATGGCGGGCTCGATTTCGTGTGCGTTGCTCAATGGATCTACTTCTTGCACTCGTTTTAGCCGAACGCCGCGATGATATTATCGCCGCTACATGCCTTCCGGAAAAGTAAAAGTCGGCATCATTGGCTCGCAGTTTGAAGCAGATATCCATGCTGCCGGTTTCCAACTGATGCCCGAAGAAGCCGAGGTTGTCGCCGTGGCCTCGCCTACGCCTGGAAACGCGGCCGCGCTGGCTAAGCGCTATAGCATTCCGCGGGTTTTTCTCGATTATCGGGAGATGCTGAAAGAGCCGGACATCGAGATGGTTACGATTACTGCGCCGAACTCTTGGCACGCGCAGATGACGGTCGACATCGCCAACGCAGGCAAACACGTAGTCTGCGAAAAGCCACTTTGTATGACGCTGGCTGAAGCCGACGAGATGATTGATACCTGCAAACGCAAGGGCGTTCTGTTGGCTTACGCCGAGGAATTGTTCTTCACTCCAAAATACGTCAAGGCTAAACAAATGGCCGATCAAGGCGCGTTTGGCAAAGTTTATCTGGTTAAGCAAAGTGAGAAGCATTTCGGTCCGCACAGCGCTTGGTTCTGGGACATGGACAAGGCGGGTGGTGGTGCGCTGATGGACCTGGGCTGTCACGGCATCGCTTTCTGTTATTGGTTTCTTGGGCGACCCGCAATTAAATCTGTGTACGCGCATCTCGCCACGAACGTACACGCTGCTAAGACCAAGGGCGATGATGAGGCGATCTGCCTCGTTGAGTTTGAAGGCGGGGCAACGGGGATGATCGAAAACAGTTGGGCGCGGCGCGGCGGCATGTCAGACCGCAGCGAAATTTATGGAGAAGGCGGCGTCACCTATGCCGATCTTCACATGGGCAACGCGCTGCCAACCTATAGCGAATACGGATTCGGTTACGCGGTAGAGAAAGCGCCGAGTACGCAGGGTTGGAGCTATCCCGTTTTTGAAGAACATTGGAACTACGGTATTCCGCAGGAGATGCGGCATTTTGCGCGTTGCGTTCGGGGAAAAGAGACGTTGCAGGCAAGTGGGGAAGATGGGCGGGTCGTTTTGCAAGCTCTCTATGCGGCATATGCGTCGGCGGGTCTGGGCAAGAAAGTGCAACTGCCGTATCAGCCAACGGCTAATAAACCGATTGATGAATGGCTCAGTCGGAAGGCCCAAACGTAGTTATATCCAGGTGAAGCTTAAGCCGATCAACGAGGTCGGACAATTCGCGGTATTCCTTTCTGGAGAAGCAAGAAAACAATTGATCGACGAAGTCCTCGACTTGAGGCACCAAAACTTCCTGCAAGCGGCGACCTTTGTTCGTCAACCAAACGCGCGAAATGCGCCCATCCGCAGCATCGCGGCGGCGGCGTACCAAGCCTCGTTTTTCCATCACGTCGATGCCTACCGTGAGGGTTCCGCCGAGTTGTTCCAGCGATTGCGCAATGGCCTGTGTGGGCTGGCCATCCTCGCGCCAGAGACAGGACAGAACTCCCCAGTGAAGAGGCGTAACGTCGTGACTTTCCAGCAAATCCTGGAAGTGGCGTGTCATCGATTGAACCAAGAGCCGCAACCGGTACGGCAGGTTGGCGGGTGACAAGACGCCGTCAACACGTCTGCGTTGCTGTTCCTTCATTCCGCCCCATTGTTACAAAAACGGCAAAGGGCTGAAATATATTTCAAGCTTGAAGTATTTTGCACCTTGTCGCTTACGGTCCGCATCTTCCGAACGTATGAGCCAATCCATCCCCGTTCTGGTTGTTGGTGCAGGTCCGGTCGGTCTGACTTTTGCTTCAGAAATGGCGCGCTACGGAATTCCCTGCCGCATTGTCGACAAGGCGCAAGGTACGAAGGATATTTCCAAAGCCTTGATTCTGCATGTGCGAACGCAGGAAGTGCTGGATGCCATGGGTATGACGCATGAGTTCGCGGCGGTGGCGAATCCGATGCGGCGGGTCGAGATCATCGGTTACGGCAAGCACATTGGGCACGGGGACATGGAAGGCATTCATAGTCCCCATCCCTATCCGCTGATCCTGGGCCAAAACGTTACGGAACAGATTTTGCAGGAGCACCTGAACAAGCTTGGTGTGAAAGTGGAATGGCAAACGGAGGCGACTCGGGTTGAGCAGGATGAAGACGCGGTTACGGCGACGCTTCGTCATGCGAACGGGTCGGAGGAAAAAGTCCGTGCGCATTATGTGATGGGCGCCGATGGTACGCGAAGCTTGGTGCGGCAACAAACAGGCATCGAATTCACAGGCAATCATTACGAGGGCCAAGCCTTTATCCAAGCCGATTCGAAGATTCGCTGGTCTCTGCCCGGCGGCGTTAGCTACCTTTGGTTCACCAAGACTGGCTACATGATGGTGATCGAGATGCCAAACGGACAGGTGCGCACTTTCATCTCAGTGCCCGATCCGGGTTCGGATCAAAAGAACACGACGCTCGAAGAAGTGAACGAGGCTTTGAATCGTCTAGGCGGTTTGGATGCGGAACTTTACGATCCCACGTGGGTGGCGCTGTTTCGAGTGAATCACAGGGCGGCTTCGCAATTCAGAAAGGGCAGAGTGTTTATTGCGGGGGATGCAGCTCATGAGCATGTTCCCATCGGCGGCCAAGGGATGAATACGAGCATCCAAGATGCGTTTAATCTGGCGTGGAAGCTGGCATACGTTATGCAAGGCAAAGCCGCGGCGGGGCTGCTGGATTCGTATCAGATAGAGCGTCATCCCGTTGCTGAGAGTTTGCTGCGTGGAACGGACGAGGCTTACACAAACCTGCTGAAAGCGGGAGATATTGGACGAGCGGCGATACGCTTGCTCGGTCCGTTCTTGCTAGCAAGCCAAACCGTTCGCGAGAAGATGCGCAACACACTGGAAGAGATCGAGATCAACTACCGCAAAGGTCCGCTCACGAGCGATCATGGCGGCAGTAAAGGTCCGCACGCCGGCGATCGTTTGCGCGACGCCAAGGTGGTTGCCATTCCACAAAAAGAGACAAAGGCGCTATTTGATTTACTACGTGGGACCAAATGGAACCTGTTGCTTTTCAGTGGCCGCGAACCGGAGTTGGATCATGTGGAGCACCTGATTGAGATGGGTTCGGCACTTTCATCGAAATATGCGGATGTGTTAAATGCGCAGCTAATAGTGGGCGGCTATCCATTCAACTTGCCAGCGACGCCGAAAGTGTCGGTTCTGGCTGATCCGATGAACCAGGCTCACGACGAATATGGCGTCGATGAACCGTGTCTGTATCTGGTTCGTCCCGATTGGTACATTGCGTTCCGAGGAGGTCTGGCCAATGCGTATGAGTTGAACGACTATCTTGAGCGCGCATTCGCGGAATCGAAGCAGGCCGTTCATGGCGCCTGACTCGCTGCGCGTTGAGTCAACGGTCGTCGTAATGATCGATCTGGCGGAAGGCCCGCTGGCCACGGTTCACAGTATGCCGCAGGCGGACTTGCGGGAAAATTCCGGCTATCTTACCGAAGTCTGCTCGTTGCTGCAGTTGCCGGTAATCGTTCTACGCGCGCCACTCGCCGGCGCGGCGGCGAATCTTCTTCCCAAAATCGAGCACAGATTGCCGCAAGCCGTTCAACTGACGCACACGCGCAATGATTCTTGGGAAGAGCCTGCGTTTGTAAACGCGATTCGGAAGAGCGGGCGGCGGCAATTAGTTTTCGCGGGAATCGCTACGGACGTGGGAGTTGCTTTGAGCGCGCTATCGGCTCTGCGGGCCGGCTATCAAACTGCGCTCCTCACGGATGTCTCGGGCACGATCAGCGAGCGCGTTGAACGTACCGCGCTGATGCGTTTGAACCAAGTGGGCGTAGTGCTCACAACGTGGTCATCCTTTGCGGGCGAGATCCAGCGTGACTATACGCAAGGCGCTGGACCGCAGCTTTTGCAAATCTTGCGCAGCGCTATGAAACTCACAGGAGCCATATGACACAAGAGGATCGCGAGCAAATGGGTTTGCGCAAGCTGCGCGAGATTGCGGGCGACCAGGCCGATAAGCCGCTCGGCGACTGGAATCAAGTCGCGCCCGATATGCGGCGTTATATCGTCGAATTCGTGGCGGGTGATATTTTGTCGCGACCTGGGCTGGATGCCAAATCGCGCCAGCTTGCCACCGTGGCGATGCTGGCCGCGATGAATATTGCGCCTGACGAGTTTCGCATGCATCTGGCAGGCGCGCTTCGGCTGGGCTGGACGAAAACGGAATTAGTGGAGGTGTTGCTGCAGGTGGCCGTGTTTGCGGGCTTTCCCGCCGCTTTGAATAGTTTAAAGTGGGCGAGCGAGGTTTTCTCCCGGAGCTAGTCGTTCGAGCATCACTATCGGTTGACCGTGGTAGCTGCTTCTTTGAAACTCGCGGTAACCGCACTTTTCCGCTACAGACCGGGAGATTTGGTTATCGGGGCTCATGAGACAAACCGTGCGGGCGGCTTGGAAATGTTCATCACCCCAAGCAACGATTGATTTCACTGCTTCGGTCGCGAAGCCTTTCCGCTGAGCACGGCTAGCGAGCACGTAACCCAGTTCAGGCGTGCCGGCGAAATTTGGCAAGATTTCTCTCTTATAATCGGCGAATCCCATTTCGCCGATGAGTTGGCCCGAGGCTTTCTCTTCCACCGCCCAAAATCCAAAGCCAAGCCATTGCCAGTGGCCGGCGTAACGCAATAGGCGCGACCAAACTTCTTCTTCCGTGAGGGGCTTACCCATAATGAGGCGGGTTACATTAGGGTCGCCCCAAAGCGCGGTACTGGCCGCGAAATCTTCAGGCCGGTGCGCTCGCAGAATTAGGCGGGTTGTCTCAAGCACTGGCACATTGGAGGTGAGCATTTTCTCATCCTAAAGAAAGCATTCGTCATAATAAGCAGAGCGAGGGCAAAGTGAAAGATAAAGATCCGGTATCCGATCGTCGAGAGTTCCTGAAAACGTCTGGCGCAATAGCAGCCACGGTGGTCACGGGCTTTCCGGCCATCATTTCGGGCCAGACTGTTACGAACGCGATTAAGGTTGGCTTGGTTGGTTCGGGTGGACGAGGTACCGGAGCGGCACAACAAGCGCTAACTGCCGACGACTATGCGGAGCTTACGGCCGTTGCGGACATCGATCAAACGCGCATCGATGCATCGCTGGCCGAACTCGCCAAGCATAAAATCGCCGAGCGCTTAAAGGTGGACAAAGCACACCAATACCTTGGCCTCGACGCGTATCAGAAACTCATTGATTCGGGGGTTGATGTAGTCATTCTGACCACGCCGCCGGGTTTTCGCCCGGTGCATTTAGCCGCGTGTATCGATGCGAACAAGCACGTCTTCTGCGAAAAACCGATTGCGACCGATGCGCCGGGTGTTCGTTCTGTACTCGCGACAACGGAGAAAGCGCGCGCGAAGAATCTGGCGCTGGTCTCGGGCTTTTGCTGGCGCTATAACGATTCGATTGTCGAAACGTTTCAGAAAATGCACGAGGGCGCTATCGGAAAACTTGTCGCTTACTATGCCACATATTACACGAGTCCCGTGAAACCGATGCCGCCCGAGAGTTCGCGTCCGGCCGGCATGAGTGACACGGAATGGCAGATTCGCAATTGGTACAACTTCGTTTGGCTGTGTGGCGATAGCTTAGTGGAGCAAGCGGTTCATAGCGTTGACAAAGTCGCTTGGGCCATGAACGATGAGCCTCCGGTGAGTTGCGTGGGAGTGGGCGGCCGTGAGATTCCGGCGGAAGGCGGCAATATTTACGATCACTTTGCGGTGAACTACCTGTATCCGAACGGCTTCCGAGCATTCGTGGTGAACCGCCAATCGGTAGGCTGCTTCAACGAGAATGCCGACTACATTATGGGTTCCGAGGGCACGTGCACAATCGGGGGAGTGCGGCCGCCGCGCATTGAGGGAAAAACATCCTGGTCGTGGAGCGGACAAAAGTATGACATGTATCAGCGTGAACACGACGCGATGTTTGCTTCCATTCGCAGGCATCAGCCGATTAACAATGGAAAGCGCATGGCCACCAGCACGATGCTGGCGATGATGGGCCGTATGGCTGCTTATACAGGACAACAGATCACCTGGGAGCAGGCGTTGAACTCGCAAGAGGTGCTGGTTCCCGAGCATCTTGATTGGAACGGCAGTCTGCCTGTAATGCCGCGCGCCAAGCCGGGTATAACGAAGTTTGTCTAAGCAGATGTGCAGAACCATTTCGTGGGTGGCCAGTGCTTTCCTGCTGGCCGCCGCAAGTTACGGCGCTGCTGTAAACGGCAAGAAAATTGATTTCAAGCGCGACATTGCACCCATTTTGGAACAGCGCTGCTTTGAGTGTCATTATCCCGGAACATCCAGCAGCGGCACTGAATTGAAGGGGCGCGCGGAGTTAGTGAGCAAGGGCAGCGTGGTGCCGGGCAAGCCGGAAGAAAGCTTTTTTTACAACTGCATGGTGGATGGTTGGATGCCGCCCTCGGGAAAGGTGGTGGAAGCGGAATTGGCGCTGGTGCACGATTGGATTGCGCAAGGAGCGACGTGGCCGGCTGGAGTCGCGCTGAAGAAAGTGGAAAAGCCTGCGCAAGTTGTCACGCCTCCTTCAGCTGAGCTGGAAAATGTAAAGCGCATTCGGGAACTGATCTTAGCTAAGAAGAGCGATGCGAAGGCAGCCGCCTACAAGATAACGATTCCGCAAACGACAGTAGCTTACGAGATGATGGCGATCCCGGGCGGCGAGTTTCTGATGGGCGCTGCTAGTGCGACTCCTCCGCATAAAGCCGACGAATTGCCGCAACATCGCGTGCATGTGGACCCGTTCTGGATGCAAACTCATGAAGTGACATGGGACGAATATCACTTGTTCATGTTTGCCGAAGAGGCCAAAGAGAAAGCGGGGCAGGACAAAACGGTAGACGCGATCAGCCGGCCGACGCACCCTTATGTGGAGATGAGTTTCGGCATGGGGATCAACGGCTTTCCCGCCATCAGCATGACGCAGCATGCAGCGAATAAATATGCGGAATGGCTTAGCGCGAAGACGGGTGAGTTCTACCGTCTGCCCACGGAAGCCGAGTGGGAGTATGCGTGTAAAGCGGATGGGAAGCCTGCACTACCTTTAGCGGAAGTTGCCTGGGATGCGGCAAACAGCACCGGCAAATATCAGAAAGTGGCAACAAAGAAACCGAATGCTTTTGGGCTGTTTGACATGCTGGGGAACGTCTCGGAGTGGACGCTTGATCAGCTCTTGCCCTACACGGCAGCTCCGCAAACCAACCCATGGATTGCGCCCAAGACGGGATATCCGATTGCAGTGCGCGGCGGTAATTGGAATGATCCTCCGGAAAGCGTAACGTGCGAAGGGCGGCTCGGTTCCGATCCTTCCTGGAAGCAGCAAGACCCGCAATTGCCGAAGAGTATCTGGTACGAGACAGATGCGCCGTGGCTCGGTTTTCGTCTCGTGCGGCCGGCGAAGGTGCCGAGTGCCGAAGAGATGTATCACTACTGGAACAACGGCGTCGAACACGATGAGCAGTAGCGCGGCACTCGCCCTGCTGCTCACTGGCGCCACGCTGCAACCGTATGAGGCCGTGGAGCCGCATATGGGCACCTTGTTCAGCATCAAGCTCTACGCGGTGAATGAACAGCAGGCCAAAGACGCGTTTAAAGCCGTGTTCGCGCGCGTGGCACAACTCGACGCAACTCTCTCTGACTACCGCGCTGACAGTGAGCTGAGCTTAGTTACGGCGACCACCACTCCCACGCACATTAGCGACGATCTGTTTAGTGTGCTGGCGAAAGGCCAGTGGCTCTCGGAACAGACGGATGGCGCGTTCGACGTTACATTAGGTGCATTGACGCATTTGTGGCGACAGAATCGGCGTGCGCGATCGCTGCCCGAGGCAGCCGTGCTTAAAGAGGCATTAGCGCGTAGCGGATTCCGGCATATGCATTTGGACATTGCGTCGCACACCGTTCGTTTTGATGTTTCCGGCATGCAGCTCGATGTCGGCGGCATCGCGAAAGGTTATGCGGCAGACGAAGCGCTCACTGTGCTTCTGAATTTGGGCATCAAGAGTGCCCTGGTTGCGGCGAGCGGAGACTTGGCTTTCAGTGGCCCGCCGCCCGGTGAAAAGGGTTGGAAGGTCGGCATCGACGCTCTTGATCGTGCCCTGGTGCTCGCGAACGCAGCCGTTTCCACGTCGGGATCAAGTGAACAAAATTTTGCAGTCAACGGCCTTCGCTACTCACACATTCTTGATCCGAAGACTGGCCTGGGATTGACCACCGACATCACCACGACGGTGATCGCCCCACATGGTATCGATGCGGATGGTATGGCCACTGCCATCAATGTCCTTGGTCCAGAACGCGGCTTAGCGTTCATCGATAAGCAAGCGGGTGTGGCGGCGGTGCTTGCCACCAAACAGCAGGTGATCGAGTCTACTTCGTTCCGTGCACTTTCTCGTTGACCGGAACGGCGCGCCCGGTCTTAATCGATTCTTTCGCCAACTCAATCAGGTGGATCACGTCCACATTGATGTCAATCGCCGTCAAACCTTCAATCGGCTTGTCCGCTTTGATGCGGGAAACCATATAAGTCACTGGGTCACTTTCTTCCGGCGGCAGCGGAGTAACAGTGAGTTGCTTCGTCTCTTTACCCTTGCGGAACTCCACACCCGCTTGCGTCATATACAGACTGCCGGGCGCTTGCTCGGGCGATCCGGAATCTGACGACAGCCCAAAAACTTCGAGATCCTGAAAACCGCGCGGCAGATCCCAACTTGCCTCAAACAGAGCGGAAGCGTGTGGATAGTTGAACACCAAAGTAGCGTTGTCTTCCACCTTCGGAAATCGCTCGGGCCGCAAATGTTGGGCGGTTGCATAGACGCTGCTGGGCATTCCCAAATACCAAACGCTCCATAGCGCGTTATAGCAGCCAAAATCCATCAGCGCACCCGCGCCGTTCTTTTCAGGGTCGGTCAGCCAATCGAAGAAATACTTGTTGCGCACACCGTTCGATCCAGGACCACCATGACCAACGATTCCGCGCAGCCGGTACACCGTGCCAATCTCACCATGATCGGCCGCATTCTTGGCCGCATAATTAGTAGGCCACCATGCCATCTGATAGTTGGTCATTATCCGTATGTGGTATTTAGCGGCCAAGGTTTGCATTTGTTTGGCATCGGCATAGGTGCTCGCCAAAGGCTTTTCGTAAATCAAATTGATATGGAGCGGCGCACAAACACGAGCAATCTCGAGGTGACGATTGTTTTCGACAAACGCCCAAACGATATCGGGCTTGGTCTGATCGAGCATCTTGTGGTAGTCCGTGAAAAGAAGCGCGTCCGGAACGCCGGCTTTTTTTGCTTCGGACAACAACTCAGCATTTGGTTCGGCCACTCCCACGAATTGCGCCGTTTGTCCTTGCAAAATCGCGCGCAGCCGGCCCCAGGCGTGGGCATGACCCAGGCCGATCACGGCGATTTTGTAAGGAGGCGGGGCGATGGTTTGAGGAGTCAGGCAAACGCAAGACAGGGATAGAAGCAGAAGAGAACGCCACATGCGAACTTCATGATATAAAATTCACCAAATCTTCTGTTCCTAAACGAACTGTTTTCATATCTAATGGATTCTAGGTTGAATCCGTTAGACGGGTCATTCGACAAATGATAGAGTAAGAACTCAAAGTTGGGGGGAAGTGCACCGTGATTTTCCATTTCTGGGAAGGCGCGCCCGCCGTTCGGACCGCTTTGTCCGTCGCGCTCTTGACAATGCTGGCGTCGACATCGGCCAAGCCCGATCAAGCGATTAAGAGCCAAGTCGCTCAGCTGGAAGCGGCTGGCGATTTGATGGGCGCGAGAGCCTTGTTGACGCGGGAAACCGAGTCGAACACGGGCGATGCCGCTACGCAACAGTCTTTAGCTGAGTTTTTGTGCCGGCATGGCGATAGCGCGTGTCGCGATGCTACTGCTAAATGGGCAACACTGGAAACCGACGCCAATCGTAAGAAGTTTGCGCAGCGTCAGCTCTTGATGCTGGACTATATGAGCGGCAAGGATACCAGCGCGGATTTGCAGCAATACCAAGCTGTGGGCGGCGCTGATCTTTCTTCACCGGGCAAGCGCGAACGCGCCAGTTATTCGATGGTGACGATCCCAGGACCACTATCTTCGTTCGCGCGCATGGCGGCGTTGTCACCCGATCTGGCGCCGGAAGACTTGCTTCCCGCTCTTGCCAGGAACATCGTGACTAATGGTTACGAGGCCTCGGGCAACGAAGCACTTCAGCAGACCGAATATCTGCGGCTGCTGGTGCGCTATATCGCCCAGTCGCGCGAATTGCAGGGCATGGCGACGAAGGAGGGCAAGATCGTCATCCCTACTTGCGACAGCGAGGAAACCGGTGCGCTGCTCAAAATTTTGGGCTATCGGATGCGCGGGTCTTGCGGCGCGGACATTGTGCTTGAAACCGTGAACCCGACGCGCGCATTCCTCACCGTCGATTCCGCGTTCCCGCTCACACAACTTGAACAAGACCTGCGCGCCAATCACCGTTTTGAGTTTCCTTACGGCGACACGCAGGTTCCAGTGCTTTACAAGGCAGACTACTGGCTCGCGGCTCTCAACCGCCAGGGACAAACCGACTTCTTAGACGCCTTCCTCTCGGACCCTTCACTCTGCCGGTTGTATTTAGGACTCTCTCATCTAGACCGCACAACCGCGGAAGCGCTTCGCAAACAAGCCACGCCAGGCCGCTTAAAAGTCTATTCTCACGTTTTGGATTTCTTCGGCGGTATGTTTCAGATTCGCGATGGCAGCGCCGTGGTGCCGGGTTCTCCCAAAGCTTGGGCCGGTTTAGTTGGTGTGAATCCGTCCACGCCGGGCGCCTTTTTTGAGAAGCTGATGGCGACGGATGACGGTTGGCTCGCCAGCTACTTCGATTCCCTTTCGCGGATCAGTGGTCCGTCATTCACGTATCTGACACAGCCGGATCACTTGAAGCGCAACTACGAGGCACTGCGAGGGAAAGTCACTAGTCCTGGTCCAGCGCGGCCTGTTTTTCGCTCCAGTACGGATTTGATGTTGCTTACCAATTCGCTACGGATCAACGCGAACGGCGAAGTGCATGTGCCCGGCAATCTTGATGTTTGGCGCAATCTTTTCGTACATCATCCGCATGGCAAGTACGATGGCAAGCTTACACGTTCGGCGCAAAGTTGGCGTACAAGTGAAGACTTGCTGGAAGCGCTTTTTGGCTTGAGCCGGAAATCCGTTGAGAACGAACCGCTCAAAATATTCCTGGCCTTGAATGACATCGATCGGGAGCGCAGCAAACCGCTCTCGGCAGATATGGCAGCACGTCTCATCGCCGACTACCGGACATTAGGTCCGCAATATGTTTTGTTTGCGGACGCGCCCACATTGAGCGAAGCGTCGATGACGAAGTATTTGGATTGGGGCGGGATTTCGATAAAAATTCACGACAATCTTCTCAGGTCCGATGCTCTTGGCTCTTCGCAAGCCTTGGTCGAACTGTGGCGTATCCTGTGCCGGCAGGATTCGATTCCCATCTCTGCGCGTGATGACGCCTTCAACAGGATCGTCTCTCCGTTCTTACAGGTCAAGCAAGAATCGGATGTGTTCGATGCCTCGCGCGCTGGCGTAAATGCGCTGCTGGCAGCGGCGGAAGTGAAAGCCACGAGCGGCAGCAAGCAGGAACGGTTGGTGGAATTGCTGGTGGGCAAACTGCGGGGAGGCGCACCTAGTTCACCAGCCGAGAATTTCCTGCGCGTTTTCGATGCACAGCGACTTGTCTCGTTAGATGGCTTGTTCCTGGCGGCTGATCGACTTGAAAAGGGCTCGGCCGATGCCGGCGCCCTGAAGGCTCTCAACGATCAGTTGATCAGGCTCGAAGAAACGGAGCCCACGCGCGGTTCACTCTCTTCCGAAGAGAAGAATACCTTATCGGTCGGCTATTGGAGCGAGCGGCACGTCGACCAGGAGCGCAAGCTTAATATCGAAAGCCTGATGAAGGGAACAGAAAAGAAAGATCCCAAGACTGAGCTAGCGCCGTTTCTGCGCGATTCGCTGGTTGGTTTGGTTTACAGCTACTATGCTCCGCCCGGCGCTCAATTGTGTTTAACGAATCCGCTGCTGGTTCGTTCGCATGATTTTATCGGTCCGGAAGGGTCACCCGCCGATTGGCGGCACACTGAACTCTCGGGTACGGGTTGGCCGGAGAGCGCAGGCGGGCGGCTCACTGGGTCACTGATTGCGATGCCCTACGCGTTGGCGGAAGCGGAACAAAACTTCCTGACACCGAAGCGCGAACAGGCGCTGATCTGGGCCGATCTCGTGCCACAAATTATCGCGAGCGTCACGGTGAATCGTTGGCGCAATATTACGCCGGCGCAACTTCGCTGGGTTTCTTTACATTTGCAGCGCGGCCGTACACTGCTGGCGATGGCCGCAATGAGCGAGCAGATCGAAGCGCGTGTGCTCGACAGTTTACGCGCTTACTTGCAACCTTCCAGTGTGGAATGGATCGACGATCATCTGTTCACTAACGATTTCGAGAATACTGCGGCGCACGTTCCGCCGTCGGTGCTATACGCGATTGCCGCCGATCCGGCACTCAAGAATATCCAGCCGGACATGGCCTCGCTCGAAATCGATTCTCTGACTGCGCGAAATCTGCCCGACTTGCAGCCCGCTGCGATTAGTCGCGCTTTCGGAACTCCCAAACCAACGTTGACTCACTCATACCGCCCTGGGTTGTTGTATCTGCGAACGTTCCCGGCGTTGATGGGATACTCGAGCCGAGTTTTGGCGGAAAGCTGGGAATCGAACAATCTCTATTACGCGGCCTTGGCCGATGAGGCGGGCGTGCCTGCGGGACAACTCGACGCCTACGTACCAGAATGGAATCGCGCAGCGATTGAGAACATCTTTGCCACTCACTTGGAAGATTGGCCGGCGTTATTGCGGTCGTTGGACGCGCTTGCTGTGAGCGTCAGGCAGCACGGCGCGCAAAGCGTCGCGATGAATGGGGCGGGTAACTAGGAACATTTGTGAAGAAACTCACGGGCATACTATCAACTCTCTTAATTGCCGCCTTGGCGGCGGGCTTTTGGCTGCGGGCGCAGGAACCCGAGCAACCCACCTTCCGCGTGAAGGTCGACATGGTGGTTCTCAGCTTTACCGTGCTCGATCAGAAGAATAAATACGTAAACGGACTCAAGCCCAAGGATTTCAAAATTTTCGAAGACGATATCTCGCAGAAGCTGGCGA
This sequence comes from Bryobacterales bacterium, assembly GCA_963749105.1. GTDB lineage: Bacteria > Acidobacteriota > Terriglobia > Bryobacterales > Bryobacteraceae > Bog-105. The sequence goes on from CAVVLT010000023.1 coordinate 161,163, forward strand.
CGTTCTCGGAGGGGTCGAGGTCGCCCATGCAGGTGCTGGAAAACGGCGATATGCGTCCTCTCCGAGTGACCGCGGCCGAGCCGGCGACTGGTGGTGCGAACGTGCCAGCCAATCCAGATGCGGTGGACGCGCGCTCGGAAGCAACGGGCACCAACGTGTTCGTGCTGTTCGATACGAGCAACTACATGTATCGCGGTTTTGTGTACGCATCCGATTCGATTGCTGATTTTATACGCGGTCTCGACCGTTCCGATTCGATTGCGGTGTACACGTATAGCCGGAATTTGAACCGCGCCGTGCCGTTGAATCGCGATCGGAGTACGGCCATTGGCGGTTTGCGAAAGGCAGTCGCGGGAGACGATTCGGCCCTTTATAATTCTTTGCTTCTTACGCTGCGCGACGCTGCTAAAGTGCCCGGCCGCAAAGTGGTGATCGTGTTTTCGAACGGTCCCGATAACGCCAGCATGGTTTCACCCGACGATGTGCGCGCGGTGGCGGAGGACGAGGGCATTCCTATCTATGTGATCTCGACTTCGGAAGTGAACAAAGATCCGATTTCTTCCAACATTTTCAAGCGCATTTCGGCTAATACGGGCGGTAAGAGTTATTTCGCCAAAACGTGGCAGAAGCAGATTGAAGCGTTCGAATCGATTCGAGAAGATTTGGGGAATAGCTACACGGTAACGTATTACCCGCAACCTAATCCGAACGAAGGGTTTCGCAGGATTCGGGTGGAGTTGACGGACGAGGCGATGCGGAAATATAAGATTCGCGCGCGTCCTGGTTATAGGCCGCAGCGTGGATTTTGAAAAGTAAAAGTGTAAAAGTGGAGTGTAAAAGTGGGGTAAAAGTGGGGACAGCCCGCGTGTTTCCTGTAAAAGTGGGGACAGCCCGCGTGTTTCCGGTTTTCAACGAGAGAGACGAAAATGTGGAAACATGCGGGCTGTCCCCGTGAATCCCGTGAATCCCCCGTGAATCCCGTGAATCCCCGTGAATCCCGTGAATCCCGTGAATCCCCGTGAATCCTGCGGGCTGTCCCCGTGAATCCCCCGTGAATCCCGCGTGTTTCCGGTTTTCAACGAGAGAGACGAAAATGTGGAAACATGCGGGCTGTCCCCGTGAATCCCCCAAAATGTGGAAACATGCGGGCTGTCCCCGTGAATCCCCGTGAACTCCCCGTCCCCCGTGAACCCCCCCCCGTGAATCCAAGACCGACTCCGTCGCGGCTCGGCGGCGCGGGTTTTGGACTATTTGTTCCGCTTGATATTGAACGGCCCGAATGCCTGGCACACTGGCATCAGTTGCATGACGTTCACATTTACATGCGCTGGCAGAGTAGTCACCCAATGAATTGCCTCGGCGATATCATCCGCGGTCAACGGCTGCGTGCCATCGTAAACAGCCGCTGCTTTGGTTTTATCGCCCTTGAAGCGCACTTCCGAAAACTCCGTCCCGCCGCATAATCCCGGCTCAATGTTGGTAACGCGAATGGGCGATCCCACCAAGTCTGCCCGCAAGTTTTGGCTGAATTGATGAACAAATGCCTTGGCCGCGCCGTAGACGTTGCCCCCCGGATATGGAAACTCGCCCGCCACTGAACCTAGGTTGATAATGTGCCCGCGCCCGCGCTCCAGCATGCCCGGCAGCAACAAGCGGGTGCAGTACATGACGCCTTTGACGTTGCTGTCGACCATCGCGTCCCAGTCGTCCAGATTCGCACTTTGCGCCGGATCAAGGCCCAACGCGCCTCCGGCGTTGTTCACCAGTACATCGACCGCTGAGAATTCAGCGGGTATCCCAGCAATAGCCTGCTCTGCCTGCTTGCGAGAACCAACATCAAAGGTCAAAGGCAAGAAGCTCGGGCCAATCTCTTTCGCTAAATCCGCCAAACGATCTGCCCGGCGGCCTGTGCCAATCACTTTCGCGCCATCTTTGGCAAATTTTCGAACAGTGGCTAAACCGAAGCCCGCAGTCGCACCGGTTACAAGAACAATCATCTTTCTTAGGATAGATTAGATTACGCAGAGGCGCTCCTATGACCGGCAAAGTGGTTTTGATGACAGGCGCAACATCGGGCATCGGCCAAGTAGCCGCAGAACGATTTGCCAAGATGGGCGCACAGGTTATCCAGATCGCTCGCGATCGTGCTCGCGGGCAAGCGGCTGTCGTACGCTTGCAAGCGCTGGGTCCGCAAGCTTCTCACAAAGTCTACTTTGCCGATTTAGCACTGATCCGCGAAGTGAAACGGGTCGCAACCGAGATTGCCAAAGATCATCCGCGCATCGACGTACTCATCAACAATGCCGGCGCCATGTTCGGCAAGCGCTTGGTAACCGACGAAGGTTTGGAGCACACGTTCGCGCTGAACCACATGTCCTACTTCGTACTGACAGCTTGCTTGCGCGAGAAGCTGGCGGCTTCGGCGCCTTCCAGGATCGTCAATACGGCCTCCGATGCGCATAAAGCTGCCAACCTTGATCTGGCCGACTTACAATCAGTGAAAGCCTATCGCGGAAATTTTCTGGAAACGCTGCGCTACGGTGGGCCAGCTTTCAAAGTCTACGCCAACTCCAAACTTTGCAATATCCTGTTCACACGTGAGCTCGCTCGAGGGCTGACAAATTCGGGCGTGACCGCGAATTGTCTGCATCCCGGCTTCGTCGCCACGCGCTTTGGCGCGGGAACAGGCGGACTCATCGGTTTCGGCATAGGCATCGCCAAGCGGTTCGCGTTAACTCCTGAAGAAGGCGCGAAGACGCTGATTTATTTAGCGTCGTCGCCAGACGTTGACAATACCACTGGAAAGTATTTTCACAACTGCCTGCCTACTAACCCGAGCCTTGCCGCGCAAAACGATGCGATAGCAGTGCAACTTTGGGAAGAGAGCGCGAAGCTGGCAGGACGGCGGTCGGAACCGGTGACGGCCTGATTGACCGCTCCCTGGCGGTCACGGCTCGGCTCGGGTCCAAAGACTTAGCCTGCGGCGCAGCGGTCGCGCGGATGTTACCCTAGATCCAAAGTTCAGCAAAATTCCGCACGGAACCGATTGAATATGACAAATAGAAGTCTTCTCATAACCGCCTTGGTCACCATTCCATTGTCACTGCCTGCGCAGACTACGTTCAGCAAAGACGTTGCGCCTATCATTTATCAACATTGCGCGAGTTGTCACCGCGCTGGCGAGGCGGCGCCATTTTCGCTGCTGAATTACGACGATGTTTCAAAGCACGGCAAGCTGATTGCGGCGGTGACGGCGGCGCGTATTATGCCTCCCTGGAAAGCCGAACCCGCCTCCTATTCCTATAGAGACTCGCGCCGACTCAGCGACGACGAACTCAAGACAATTCAAGCATGGGTCAAGGATGGCATGCCTAAAGGTGACCTGTCCAAGGCTCCGCCCCTACCGAAGTTTACAAGCGGCTGGCAACTCGGCACGCCCGACCTTGTCGTAAAAATGGACAAGAGCTTCACCGTTCCGGCGGATGGGGCCGATATCTACCGTTATCTCCGCATACCGCTCAACCTGCCGGACGACAAGTGGCTTCGCGCCATTGAACTGCGCCCTTCCTCGCGGCAAGTGGTTCATCACGTTCTTTACTTCGCCGATTCTACCGCCGACTCGCAGAAGATCGAGGCCGAAGAGGAAGCCAGCAAATCGCCGATGGCGGGAATGAAAATAAATCGCGATATGACGCCGCTTGGAGGCGTGGCGGTCGGTGCGCAGCCGCATCTATTGCCTGAGGGTCTCGCTTTGAAGCTACCGAAAGGCACCGACTTGATGTTCCAATATCATTTCCATCCGATTGGAAAAGAGGAAACAGAGCAATCGACCGTCGGCCTTTATTTCGCCAAAGAAGCACCCGCCCATACGCTCTCGAATATCCAGCTGCCGGTTGCTTACGGGCTTTTCTCAGCCCTCAACATTGCTCCCGGACAAAAGGATTTCAGCGTTAGCGATTCGTTTGTTCTTCCGGTAGACGTGCAAGCGGTCAGCATCGGTGCGCATGCTCACTACATTGGCAAAACGATGAAGATGACCGCCACTTTCCCCGATGGGACAGTCAAAACCTTGCTCGATATTAAAGATTGGGACTTCGCTTGGCAAGACCGTTACTTCTTCGAGAACACAATTCTTTTGCCCAAGGGCACGAAGCTCGAAAGCGAAGTCAGTTGGGATAATTCAGACGGCAATCCGAAGAATCCCTCGCGGCCTCCCATCCAAGTGACTTGGGGCGAACAAACGAAGGATGAAATGGGCGCTGTTACATTGCAGGTCTATCCGGCGGCAGAAGCGGATCTCGCCACGCTGCAGACCACTTACCGGCAGCACGTCCGCGAGATCGCCAGAGCGCGCATCATGCAAGACCCCAGTTTGATGGTGAAGGTCCGTGAACTTACCGGCGGCAATTAACTGATGATTAGCGCCTTGGCTTTGCTAGTGCTGATCCTGGATGTGAATGGAGTGCAGCGTCACCCGCTGCGAGTCGATCCATCCGGCAAAGCCAACGCGCTTTTCTTCGTCACCAACGAATGCCCAATTTCGAACGGGTACGCGCATGAGATCTCGCGAATTTGCGCGGATTATAAATCGAAAGGCATTGCCTGCACTTTGGTCTATGTCGATCCGTCGACCACCGACGAGCGGGCTAAACAGCACGCCGCCGAATATGGGCATGGCGACTACCCGAGAATTGTGGATCGCCGCCACGAGTTGGTAAAAGCAACCGGCGTCACGGTTACCCCCGAAGCGGCGGTGATCGATCGTGCGGGCAAAGTAGTTTATCGGGGCCGAATTGACGATTCCTATGCGGCACTGGGCCAGCCGCGCCGTCCGGCCAAGAATGTCGACTTGCGCAATGCTCTCGATGCCTTGATTGCGGGCAAGCCGGTTGAGAAGCCGGAGACGCACGCACTGGGCTGCTACATTTCCGACTTTGGACCTCGCTAAATGCCTAAGCCGGAGTCATCTCTAAGGATGACTCCGGCTTTTAGAAATGCAGACTCTCGAAGCTTACTTTACGCTTTGGCTTTGCGGTTGCGCATAATCCCGAAGAGGGCTAACGGAAGACCCAAGAGCGCCAGTGTTCCGGGTTCCGGGGTGGCGGTCGAGGCGTTCGGGGTCACGATGGTAGCGGCGTAATCCAAACCGTAAGAAACGCCAGCCATTTGATAGACGGTAAAGCTCAGCGTGTTGGTACCCGAGTGCAGTTCGTTCAACAAGTTAAAGCCACCAGCCGTGTTCAAATTGCAACCGACGGTGAAATCGGAGCATACCGTGTAATTGTTGTTCGTCGTCGGTGCCGCACCGGTCAAGAGAATACCATTCAGCGAGACTGAAGTCGTATCGTCCGCCATCACAATCAGGCTGCCGAGAATCGGAGTGCCGTTAATCTGAAACGTGTCGGTGAAGGTCACCGCTGTGCCGTTTTTGGGCGAGACGTAGCCGGCAGCTGAAGGATCACCGGATTGTACATTTGAAACCCAAGAAGTACCCGCGAAGGCTGCACTCCATTCCGGATTTGGAGCAATGTTGATGGTCGGAGTGGAACTGTTGTTCTTGGTTTCCCCAGCACCGCTGGCCAAGGTGATGGTGCCGGCGAAGCAACTGGAAGCGAGAGAAAGGCCTACTGCGATGAGTGACTTGCGGATGAATGATGTGGTTTGCATGGACCCATAATCTCTGGATTTTGCATTTCTAACAATTCACTCAGGTGGAATATACTTTTTGCAATCAACGACTTAGGGTGGGTCAAATGGCACCTGTGACGGTGGGCCGGGCAAACGGAATAGGTGACTACCGGCGGCAAGCCCATCTTGCTGAATCTAAATGCCGGGCGTACGGGGCAAGCGGGTACCCAAAAAACTTTTACGCGCGAACAGCCAGCACAGGAACGCAGATCGTACTGGGACCAAACAGTAAGTTTGGCCGCCGAGTGAATTAGAAATGATGGCGCAATGCGCCTCTCGCTACTAAGTCTCCGGCCCCGTTCAGGCGCTTCCACTTTCCCATTGTGTTAGCCTGATAAGCGTTCCTCCGAACACGCTAAGTCCGCTTACTTTGTGCGGACCGGACGACCCAAGTCATGTCGCTGCAAGTCTTTTTGCAAGCCCAAATTTCCGGAACGGAAGAGTTCCTGGCTGCTCAGTCTTCTGACCACCAGGACGCGATGGCCGATTTACTTGGCCGTTGCGCGTGGCTTACGTTAGCCTGTGAAGTTTTCCCGAGGGCTTTACTCGCCGAATTGAAGCTCTCGCCCATGTTACTGGGCTCCAGCAGCGCTGAGCAGTTTCTGCTTGTGCTTGCCGAAGAGGATGTACCGCGCGCTAACGATTTTCTATCCCGAGCCGCCACTGAGATGGCTAAGCTGTCGGGCAACACGTTGCGCTTAGTATGGGCAAGCACGGAGAACCTTGGTGCTTGGCCCATCGCGCGCAAACGTCTGGACGATCTGCTTTTGGCAAGAACTGTGGCACCGCTGGCGAGCGCACCCGACGTGCCCAGCATCTTTGCGCCGTTTGCAGATGCAGCATGCGAACTTGGCGATTCCTACTTCGAGACGTTCGCGCAGGGCCTACCCACCGCCACGAAGGTCGGCTGGTCTGCGGAACAGCCCGCCCATCTTTTGTGGGACTCGGGCCAATACTCGTGGACATTGAAAGAGCAATCGGGCGTCGACGACGAAAGCATTCTCTTTCCGCGCCGTTTTGCGACCGACGATAACAGTGGCCATCTCACGCCCTTGTCGCAGCTAGCGGCGCGCGCCAGCGGCTCGCATAAGTGGGGTATTTTGCGCGGCGATGTCGATCACTTCGACATACAACTGCGCCGTGTAAACTCCATCGAAGAACACATCCACCTCTCCGTGATGTTCAAAGAGTTCTTCGCCGGTGAACTCGCTTTACTCTGCACGCTGCCGGATTTCTGGCGTAAAGTAACGATCCTGTATCGGGGTGGTGAAGATTTCGCGGTGATCGGCACTTGGGACGCTCTCGTACCGCTCGCGCGCGAACTGCAGCGGCTTTTCGAAAAATTCGTCGAACAAAACACGCTGATGTTCCCTAACTTGGAAGCACGCAGCATCAGCATGGGCATGGCGATTGCACCGGATTCCACTAGCCACCCGGGCGCTATCTTTCAAGAAGCGGGCATTCAACTGCTAGCCGCGAAAGGCAGCGAGGTCGGCAGTTTCCGCCTCTTCGGGCGTACACTCGAATGGAAGCGCCTGTCCGACGCCGAGGAATTGAAAAGCAGCTTGATGCGCCTGGTTCGCGATTTTCGCTTTTCACCCGACTACGTGCACGATCTCGCGTCTGTCTACCGCGAATCGTTTTCGGGGCGGGTACAGCGCCGAACCAAAGCGGTCAAAATCGATAAGCCGTGGCGCACGTTTATGCGCCTATCGACGGTGATCCCACAGGGTCGGGGTAAAGAACTGAACAATGTTCGTAATGCGGTGATCACGAATCTTGTTGGCAAGAAGACAGCCGGCCTCAAGCTGCGGCCCTCTGGGCGCGTTGGTTTGGAATGGGCCCGGCTGGCTGCCGGCGATAACAAGTAAGAACGAGGATTTTTCATGCCTGAAACAGAAGAGAAGAAACCCGAGGAGCGTAAAGGCGGCGAGAATCGCCCGCCGCGCGAAGGTGGACAAGGTGGCCGTGGCAGTGGTCCGGGCGGGGGTCCACGCGGTGAAGGTCGCGGTGGTCCAGGTGGTAGCGATCGTGGACGGGGCGGTCCTGGTGGCGAACGCGGCCCAGGTGGCGACCGTGGCCGTGGTCCGGGCGGTGATCGCGGGGGCGATCGTCGCGGCGATAGTCCCGCCGATATGGATCTGGAAAAGCTCATTGCCGATCCGTTGTATCTCGACAATCAAGCTCACGTGGTTGTGAGCCGCATGCGCGACATGGATTCCGGCACCAAGAGCCAGTTACGCCGCCTGTATAATGCCGTCCGCCGCGCTACGCGTGCGCCGGAAGCCGAACGGCAGCATGAATTTGTTATGGTCCGTGCGCGTTTGGCTTACACGATCGCGCGTCATTCCCTCCGCAGCCTGGACGCGTTAGAGCGCCTGCTGCTACAAGTTACACGCAAAAACGATCTGCGGGGTTACGAACGGTTCCGCGATCTGTTTGAAGCCATCATCGCTTACAACGAATAGGTTACTCATGAGTTCTCACACTGCGGACACCGCACTCACGTTTCTAGGAAAGCTGATTTTAGAAGGCGAGATCCATTGCCAGACCGGGTTGCATATTGGCGCCGGCAAAGGCTCGCTCGAAATCGGCGGCGCCGACAATCCAGTCGTCAAAGACGCTTTCGGCATTCCTTACATTCCCGGCAGTTCTCTGCGCGGCCGCTTGCGGGCGCTGCTTGAACAAACCATGGGCCTCGCTATTGCCAGCGAACTGGTTTATCTGTCCAAGCGCAAAGGGCAGGAAGTGCGTATCCACCAGAGCGATCGTGCCGACGATGAGATCTGTGTTCTGTTTGGCCGTAATCCGGGCCGCGTCGATAAAGTAACGGGCGAGGCACTCGAAGGCTCAACCGCTACACCCGCGCGGCTGACGGTTTACGATGCGCCGCTGGTGGTCGATAGCATCACGCCGCAAATGCGCGAAAATCTCGACGACGAATTGACCGAGGTCAAGAGCGAAAATGCGGTTGATCGCATCACCTCGCAAGCCAATCCGCGCACACTGGAACGTGTACCCGCCGGCGCGCGCTTCAAGTTCCGCATGGTGATGGATATTCTCTGCGAAGAAGACAAGCCGCTGGTGGCGCGCTTAGCGGAAAGTTTGCGCCTGCTGGAAGACGACGCGCTGGGAGGCGGCGGCAGCCGTGGCAATGGCCGCGTCACTTTTGGCGTCATGGATCTCGTTTGGCGCGGCAAAGATTACTACGCCAAAGGTTCGGCCGAGGAAAGCCTTCTTTCTGCAGCCGATCTGGCCGCCTTTCAACAACTCGCAAGTGGCGAGGATTTCAGCGCGAAGCTAGCCTAACATGCAGCCAGGGCTTTTGATACGGCTCCGTCCGCTGGGTGCTTGGCGCTTTGGACCGGCGGATGGCGGCCACGACCGCATTGATACGCTCTATCGCAGCGACCGGCTTTATTCCGCGGTCACTCTCGCCATGCAGCGCCTCGGTTTTCTCGACGAATGGCTCACCGCGACCGCACGCGCCGAGAAGCCTGCCGTGGTCTTCAGTTCACTATTCCCTTTTCAGGGCGACACGCTCTACGCCATTCCGCCCGCCACGCTCTGGCCGCCGCCAGCTGCGCTGCTGAATTCACCAAGCCCCGTCTTTCTTACCAAAATTCGCTGGAAGACGGCGCGTTTCGTTCCGCTCAGCGTGATCGATTCATTCGTAACCGGCCAACCAATTCTTGCTGATCAATGGTTGCCCGATCCTGAAAGCGCTTGCTTGCTGCGCCGTGATCGTCCGAGTTCGAGCCCATTCCGGATGGTGGTGCGCAGTACTTCAGCCGTCGACAGGCTGACCCGAACCAGCGACGAAATAAAAACACTCGCTTGCGTTGAATTCGAACCCAGTGCGGGCTTATGGACAATCGCGCGCTTTGCCGATGAAGCGCAAGAACGACTATGGAGCGCTCGTTTGAAATCGGCTCTGCGCTTGCTAAGCGATTCGGGATTTGGCGGTGGCCGCACGAAAGGTTGGGGCCAAATCCAAACCGCGGAGTTTCAGGCGGGCACCTGGCCCGGTCTGTTGCTGCCGAAGCTCGGCCGCCTCTTGCGCAACTCGCCGTCCGCCGCTTCTGAAGAAGGCAGCGGACTTTTTTGGTTACTTTCGCTTTACTCCCCGGCAGCGGCTGACAAGGTCGATTGGTCTGGTGGAAATTATGCGCTTGCGGCACGTGGCGGCCGCGTGGAAAGCCCCGCCGGACATGGTGCGTTGAAAAAATCGGTCCGGATGGTCGGGGAAGGCTGCGTGCTTGCCTCCAGCGAAGAACCCGTCGGCTCGGCTGTTGATGTCGCACCCGATGGTTTTGCGCACGCCGTGTATCGCTCTGGTTTGGCGCTCTCGCTGCGGCTTCCGGTTGTCGAAATACAGCCGCAGGAACAGATAGCGGTGGAAGAATCCGCAACTGCGGAAGCGCTGTTGGAGGATGAACCTCCCGCTCTCGAAACACCCCTGGCAGCGGAACAAAGCGGCGTACCTGAGCCCGCAGTCAGCGACACGACTGAAGTAATCGAGCAGCAGCCAGAAACACCCGCCGAACCTCACCCGCAAGAGCCGCCGACCGAAGCGCCTGTTCCGCCCATTGAGGAACCGCCATCACAAGAGACACCGTCACTGCCCATCGAGGAACCGCCAGCACAAGAGACACCGCCACTGCCCGCCGAGGAGCCGTCTGTAGAAGAGCCTCCGGTCGGAGAGCCGCCCTCTGAGGAGCCACCCCGTGAACTATAAGGTAACCGCTCTTACTCCGTTGCTCGTCGGCGACGGCCGCGAACTTTCGCCCATCGACTACATGGTCTGGAAAGACCAGGTCAACGTGCTCGATCAGAACCGCATCTTCAAGCTGCTGTCACGTGGCCCGCGCCTCGATAGCTATCTTGCCCAATTGCGCAAAGCGACCAAACTCGATTTCGCTTCCTGGGGCGGTTTCGCGCAGAACTTTTCGCAACGGCGCATTCCGTTTGAAAACCCCGACACAGCCACTGCTTGGAACAGCGCGCCGCCGGAAGCTCTTTTTATACCAACGTTCGCCGCCAACTACCGTGGCCCCTATTTGCCTGCTTCGGCGCTCAAGGGCGCCCTGCGTAGCGGGTTGGTGTTCTCGCGCTGGACTGCAGCCGTGATCGAGAAGGCCGCTGCTGCAATGGAAGGGGATCGCCTTCCGCGGCGAGTCGGCGAAAGCTCTGAAACCAGCGCGCAAGCTTCCCAGATGCGGGTGCTCGGTGCTGCCGATAGCGAACCAGTTCCGGTGAGCGCGTTCAAAGTTTACGTTTCGCGCACTGCTTCGCTCGATCTGCGCCAGCCTGAGAATCCGCAACTCGTGTGGAAGGTTGCCGGCCGTGGCAGCGTGGCCGCGCAACGGGTAAACGAAGCCACGCCCGTTTTCGCCGAGATGGCGGTACCCGGCACCGAATTCAGCGGCAAGTGCGAAGAACACACTTTTCTGAAACAGCCCGATCTGGCTCGCAGCTTGGGTTGGCGCAGTGCACCGGAAATCGAGGCGATTATTGCTGCAGCGAACAAGTACGCTGCTTCGCAATTGGAACTTCATGCCCATTACGCTCATACAACGGGTCTCACTGGGCTACAGCAAACCGTCGAACAACTTCGTTCCAAACTCGAAGATGTGCAAGCTACTTCACACTCCTGCCTGCTGTGCCTGGGGTGGGGTGGCGGCTTTCTAAGCAAAGTGAGCTTTCACGATACTGAAACAGATGCTTATCGCAAGATATTGCGCGCCATTCCTTCTATTGGGAGGGCCATTCGTGACAAAGTTCCCTTTCCTAAGACGCGGCGCGTGATCTTCGTCAACGGCAAGCCTACTTCTATTCCTGGATGGGTTGCGTTAAGCCTACAAAGCTAATGGTTTCATACAAATCTGAAGAGTAAGGTGCGCATATTGTCATTTTTCTCCTTGTCCTTAAACGCCGAATTAAGGGTATGATAGGTCGTGGGTCTTGCCCACTAAACGATCATAGGTACCTCACAGGGTAAACCAATGCAAAATGCCATTTACAACCCGTATTTCGGGTTTAGCGATAATCCTTTTAACATCAGTCCTGATCCGGAATTCTTATATCGCAGCCCGCAACACGAAGAGGCATTGGCAAATTTGATCTACGGCGTGCGGAGCCGCAAAGGCTTCATTGTTTTGACGGGTGAAGTAGGAACCGGCAAAACAACGATGCTCGAGTGCCTGCGAGACTATCTGGACACAATGCGCACCGAGTTTGCGTTCATTTTCAACTCACGCCTGACGCCCGACCAGTTTTTCGAAATGATGGCGTTCGATTTTGATCTGGATTGCGATCGCAAATCGAAAACCGATGTCTTGTTCGCTCTGAATACCTTGCTTATCAAGCAGGCCGAGAAAGGACGCACCTGCGTTTTGCTCGTTGACGAAGCACACAATCTGGAATGGGATGTGCTGGAAGAAATTCGTTTGCTGGGCAACCTGGAAAATCGTGGGGGCAAGTTGTTGCAGATCATTCTCGCCGGACAGCCGGAACTGGATCGCAAGCTCGACGCGCCGAATCTCCGCCAGTTGAAGCAGCGCATTGTTTTACGCTGCAATCTGAACCCGCTTGAACCCGAGGAAGCCACGGCGTACATTGCCACTCGTTTGGCGCGTGCCGGCATGCCCGACCAAACCGTATTCTCGCCTGAGTTGCTGGAAGAAATCTACAAGCGCTCGCGCGGTATTCCACGCGTGATCAACCTGATCTGCGACAACCTTCTCGTCACTGCTTTCGCCATGGAGCGGAAGACCTGTACTCATGAAATGCTCGACGAAGTCTGTCAGGATCTGCGTTTGGAATGGCCTGGCTCTAACCGTGACCGACGCGCCCGTTCGCGCTACGGCATGGAAGAAGACCATTTCCCCGATTCCATCAGCGCCCGCGGCGACTAAGAACTACACTGAAGCGTGCCTCCGTTCAACGCTGCGGTTATACGTCAGACTGGCTTATCCGGCCCGTTTGCTGAATCAAAACCTCTTCGCATAGAACAATGTGAGCTCGACCCTCCCGGTCCAGGCGAAGTTCTCGTCCGCATCCGTGCAGCGAGCCTTTGCCATTCCGATCTAAGCGTCGTGGACGGCAGCCGTCCGCGCGTGATGCCCATGGTGTTGGGTCACGAAGCTGCGGGCGAAGTTGTCGAAACCGGTATGGGTGTGGCGGATTTAGTTGAGGGCGACAAAGTGGTTTGCATCTTTGTCCCAAACTGCGGCCACTGCCCGCGCTGCCATGAAGGTCGGCCCGCGTTGTGCGAACCCGGCGCAGTTGCAAATCTCGCTGGAACACTTTTGAGCGGTGCCCGCCGGCTGCGCTTGGCGGGCTCATCAATTAATCACCATCTCGGCGTGTCTGGTTTCGCTGAGTATGCCGTGGTTTCGCGGTCCTCGCTTGTGAAAGTGCCTGCCGATCTCAACTTCGAAACCGCTGCGTTGTTCGGCTGTGCAATTATCACCGGCGTCGGCGCAGTCTTGAATACGGCGAATGTGCCGGTTGGCAGCACCGTTGCGATTGTCGGGGCGGGCGGCGTCGGCCTCAGTTGCGTTCTCGGAGCAGTGCTCGCCGGCGCTCGCAGAATCGTTGTAGTCGACCTCAACAAAAGCAAGCTCGCGTTCGCGCAGGAATTGGGCGCAACGGACGCCTTTGACGCCGGTGCCACGGACGTCATCACTCAGCTCAAAGAAGCCACCTGCGGTGGAGTCGATTTCGCGTTTGAAACCGCCGGTGTCGGAGCTGCGCTGGCGCTCGCCTATCAAATCACTCGCCGCGGCGGCACCACCATCACGGCCGGTTTGCCCAATCCGAATCACCAGTTCGCCATACCGCAAATCTCTCTTACCGCGGAAGAGCGAACACTTAAGGGGTCTTACATGGGCTCCTGTGTGCCGCAACGCGACATTCCGAATTACATTCAAATGTTTCAACGCGGCCGCTTGCCGGTAGAGCGATTGGTGACTCATCGCATGGGGCTTGCCGAGATTAACGCGGGGTTTGATCTGCTGGCGAGTGGCGGTGCGGGACGAATATTGCTGGCCGTCTGAGGGTTGATCTAATCCGCCATTTCAATAACGCGTGGCCCGTGCGAGACTAAAGTCGCAGGTGCACGAATACGACACGGTTCTCAAATCTTTGCTAATGGGTTCCGAGAATTCTATCTTTGAGCACATCACCGGCGCTCGCCATGGCCGTTGGCTCAATGTCGAACTGCCCGACGTAACGCAGCCGCGCGTCGACCTACTTTTTGAAACGATCAACCAAATAACCTCTGCTCGCCGCCTGATCGCCATGGAACTTCAAAGCACGAACGATCCATTGATCCCTCTTCGCATGGCTGAATATTCCCTCCGCGTCTATCGCATTTACAAACAGTTTCCCGAACAGCATGTGCTTTACGTGGGCTCGGACGAATTGCGTATGCCCTCCGCGCTGATTAGCCCAAACCACACCTGCCGCTACCACATTTTCGACATTCGCCAATTGGATGCTGAAATACTCTTGAACAGCCCGTTCCCTGCCGACAGTGTTATTGCCATTTTGGCCCACTATTCGGAACGCCCTGAAATCATCCAGCGAATTCTCATGCGAATCGGTAAACTAGAAAAGGCGGCAGGAAGTGCAGCGTTCAGCAAGTTGATGATCCTCGCTGGAATACGCGGACTCGAAGAAACCATTCAGACGGAAGCAGAAACTATGCCCATTCTTAACGACATTATGGATCACCGGGTCATCGGTCCGGCCATTCGCAAGGGTATCGCGCAAGGATTAGAGCAAGGTAGGCGAGAAAGCACCGAAAAGGCCAGGCAAGAAGAAGCCGTCGCTATCCTTCGCCGCCAAATCACCAAACGTTTCGGCACTCTCCCAGCATCGTTCGAAAATCGTCTCACCGAGTCATCCACCGCTGAACTTGAAGATCTAAGCGAACGCTTTGTCGACGCCACTAGCATTACCGATCTCTTCGACCCTGCCTAATCCTTTTTGACGCTGCCCGATATCTCGGTTGCTGACACTGTACTGGCAGCGCTTTGGGTATTATCCTGGTGCTCTACAGCCTAATGGGATAGTGGCCACAAACCGATATCCTCTACGTGGTCATACGTTCCACTTATGTGCTTTCAAGAATGGGAATCTGGCTCTTGCTCGCGCATGGTATTGGCGGCGCAGCTGTCCAGAATTTCGGTCAAGTCGCACTCGGCAGCACGAATGCCCTAACCCTAACGTATTCATTTGTTGGACTTTCAGCGGCGCCTTCTTTCGCGTTAGCGTGGAATCGCGACTTTCAGGCGGCCCCACCGGCGTGCATCGTTGCCGCCACAACAAATTGCGCCCTTACGTTAACGTTCAATCCGTTGCGGCCTGGCCTGCGCCTCGATGCGCTGACGGCTAAAGATCAAGCCGACAATGTTCTGAGTGTCACACCTTTGCAAGGAACCGGCCTCTCCCCGCTCGTCGTCTTCCATCCAGGAATCATCACCACGTTGGCGGGCAACGGCACCTGGGGATATCAGGATTCTCCTAACTCAGCGAGTGCTGAATTCCGCAATCCACAAGGAGTCGCCTTAGATGGCAGTGCTAATACCGTCTACGTTGCCGATTCGATCAATGGAGTTATCCGCAAGATTGTGCTGTCTTCAGGTGCAGTCACTACTGTCGCAGGGAATGGCAACAATGGTTTTAGTGGCGATGATGGCCCGGCAACGAGTGCGTCTTTAAATGCGCCCACTGGTGTCGCTGTCGATTCTGCTGGGAACCTCTACATTGCTGACCAAGGCAACAATCTTATTCGACGAGTGGATGCGAACACCCAGATCATTACGACTGTTGCAGGAGGTGGGACGACGGCGTCGGGCACCGACGTTTATGGAGATGGCGGACCGGCCACAAGCGCCATTCTCTATGGACCGCAAAGCGTCGCCGTGGATGCCTCTGGCAATCTCTTCATTGCCGACACCTATCATCAACTGGTCAGGTTAGTAAGCGCTGCCACTGGAATCATCAGCATCGTTGCTGGTGGCGGAACATGGGCAGGAACGGACGGCTACGGCGATGGCATACCGGCTATTAATGCGGTACTTCGTAATCCCATGGGAGTTGCACTCGACAGCAATGGCAACCTTTACGTTGCAGATACGGGTGACAACATGGTTCGTCGTGTCGACATGACGAGCGGCATCATTACGGCGATAGCCGGCAATGGAACCTGGGGATACAGCGGCGACAACGGTTTAGCCGCATCAGCCCGACTCGCGTCCCCGCAAAGTGTCGCATTAGATACGGCCAACAATCTGTATATCGCTGACTCCGGCAACAACACGATCCGCCAAATCAGCGCCGCTAACCAGATCATCTCAACCCTGGCAGGTAAAGTCTCCACCGGATACAACGGAGATGGCGGCAATCCCACCATGGCCTTTCTAACGAGTCCGACAAGCTTGGCAGTGAACGAAAACGGAAATCTCTACATTGCCGATAGCGGAAACAATGTCGTGCGCCAGATCGTATACACGCCCGTGCCTCTCAATTTCATGAGTGTGCCGATTGGCGCCATGAGTGCCGCCCAAGTAATCTCCCCCGTCAATATAGGGAACCAACCCCTTAGCGTGAGGAATCTTTCGTTTCCGGCCAACTTTCCACAGGCGTTGGGTGGCGGTTCCGATTGCGTATCGGGAACGTCCCTGATGCCCGGGGCGAGCTGCGACACGGCGATCAGCTTTGTTCCGAGTCAAACCGGACCGCTCGCTGGTTCCGTTCAACTGACAACCAACTCACTGCATGCGCCTTCTGCGGTGGCGTCTTTCAATTTGTCCGGCACAGGCGCAACTGGCGCCGGACCCATCGCATCGCTGAGCGCTTCGGCGATAACCTTTACCGCTGAACCGGTAGGTGTAACCAGTGCGGCGCAAATTCTGACGGTTACCAATATTGGGGGCAGCCCATTCTCGATTTCGAACATTTGGTTGACCGGTTCGGGGGCCAGCGACTTTAGTCTAACTAGCACGTGCGGACCATCTTTGGGGACCGCCGCTAGCTGTAACGTATCCATTACATTTACCCCCACCGTGAATGGAAACAGAAGCGCCACGTTACTCTTTAGCGATTTGGTGGCGGGTTCGCCACAAAGCGTTGTTCTTAGCGGAACGGGAAACGGCGGAATTGGCGAGGTCAGCTCAACTTCGTTAAGTTTTAGCAGTGTGGTTGGGCTCGCAACTACTCCGCAAACCGTTTCTCTTTCGAATCTGGGCAGTTTTCCGCTTCTTTTCATTGGCGCTTCAGTCGGTGGGCCAAGACACTCCCGACTTTCAAGTATCGTCAACTTGCGGTTCAACCGTCAGCGCTGGCGCCAGTTGTACTTTCTCAATCGCTTTCTCACCGGTAGGGGCAGGTAACCGTTCGGCGACACTCAGCATTTTCGATGGCTCGGAATCGTCACCTCAGAACATTGCGCTCAGTGGTACGGCAGCTATAGTAATTCCCAGCAGCGGCCTGCGCTTTGTTCCTGTAACGCCTTGCCGTGTCGCAGATACTCGCCTCGCCCCCGGACCTTTCGGTGCACCTATATTGGGAGCAGGCGCGACACGCAACTTTTCGGTGCCCTACAGTGCGTGCGGCATCCCGGCAGCGGCGCAGGCGTATTCCCTCAATTTCACGGTTGTCCCGGTCGTTGCTTTAAGCTTTCTAACAGTGTGGCCCACGGGGCAATCCCAGCCGCAGGCTTCGCTCCTGAATTCAGATGGCCGCATCAAAGCAAATGCTGCCATTGTTGCGGCCGGTGCGTTCGGCGGCGTTTCTGTTTACGGTACAGACAACACTCAAGTCATTATCGATATCAATGGTTATTTCGTTCCCGCGTCCAATCTGGCCGCCCTCGGCTTCTATCCGCTGACCCCCTGCCGCATTGCCGACACTCGCTCGACCGCTCCGATTGCCGCTGGTCAATCCCGTGATTTTTCACCTTTGACGAGTTCCTGCGACATTCCACCGTCAGCGCGAGCATATTCGCTGAACCTCACGGCCATTCCGCATGAGCCCATCAGCTTTCTGACCACTTGGCCGTCCGGTCAACCTCAGCCGGTCGTGTCAACGTTAAATACTTCAACAACCGAAGTCACCGCTAACGCCGCTATCGTCCCTGCGGGCAGCAACGGAAAGATCACTGTCTACTCCACCAACCTGACCGATTTAGCGGTCGATGTGAATGGCTATTTCGCGCCCGCCACCGTTAGCGGGGCACTTTCATTGTTCAACGTTGCGCCCTGTCGTGTTCTCGACACCCGCCTCACCAGCGGATCTTTCAGCAGCATGATCGCCGTAAATGTGGCCGGATCGTCTTGTAACTTGCCCCTTTCGGCGCAAGCTTACGTCTTGAACGCCACCGTTGTTCCCTCCGCCAGCTTGTCTTACTTGAGCTTATGGCAAAACGGCGTCGCTTGGCCCGGTTCGTCTACCTTGAACGCCAACGATATGGCCATCACTTCAAATATGGCTTTCGTTCCCACCAACAACGGTTTGATAGACAGCCTTGCCGCCGGGTCAACAAATTTGATACTTGATGTCTACGCTTACTTTGCGCCGTGATTCTAAAATGGCAATATCTGTTCCCGCACCGTATCGAAATCAATCCTGCGCCGCTCCACATAAGAAATATTTCCTAAGTGCGAAGCTTGCGCCGAACGGTGTCCAATCAGCACGTCCCCATTCGGCAGCTGCCTGCTTCTCATGCATTCCAGAAAATTGTTTACGTGTTCCTGTGTCAAAGGATCGTTCGTCCCGGCCACTGGAACAGCCTTCATGACTTCAGCCGGCTCTTTGGCGCCCAGCGGATAGTATTCATAGCGCGACCGGTCGATCCAAAGTCTCCCTTCAGTCCCGCACATGTCAATCGCTTCGCCTTTGATACCCGGGACTAATGTCGCTTCAAACGTCGCGGTAAAGGGATTCGGGTCGGGATATTCCAGATTTACGTTAATCGTATCCGGTGCTGTCCGGCCGTCACGGTAATGATAAACGCCGCCCGTCGCACACGCAGAACAGGGAATCTCCTTACCCATAAACATATGCACCACATCGATCCAGTGCGTAAAGAGATCCGTCACTTGGCCACCGCCGAAATCCAAATAGGCGCGCCAGTTATAAAACTGTTGCGGATCATAATCGCGCCACTTCACCGGTCCTACAAAATGCGCCCAGTCCAAGTTGTCTGGTTTGCTGCGCAAATTTGCCGGCGCTTTCCGCAGATGCCAGGCGTTGCCATACCACCAAGTCCGCGCCAACGTGATCGCGCCCAGCTTGCCGGTATCGAAATACTTTTCTTTGGCTGCTCGATAGTGCGAACCAGAGCGCTGCTGCATGCCCACTTGGCACACTCGATTGTTCTCGCGCGCCGCCTTCACAATAAGCGGTCCCTCTTCCGGCGTGCGCGTGAGCGGCTTCTCGACGTAAACATCTTTGCCGGCCGTCAAGGCTTCCACCGCAATCTTGGTATGCCAATGATCGGGAGTCGCAATCAGTACCGCATCCAGCGGATTCGTTTCGAGGAGCTTGCGATAATCTGCGAACCCAACAGCGCCCGTGGCCTTTTGACGAGTGGATTCTACTCGATCGCCCCAGGCATCGCACACGGCGACGACGTGCACCTCCGGTCGGTTTTGAAAAAGGCTCATCACGTGATTGCCTCGATCACCAGCCCCGATTAATCCGAGGTTGATGCGGTCGTTCGCTCCAAGGACACGCGAATATGACGCGGCGGTCATGGCCAGTGCGCTCGTCGAAGCCACCTGGGTGGCTGAGCGCAAGAAGTCTCTGCGGCTGTTGGAATGCATGTGCGAATTATACGTCCCCGGCGCCACTAAAACATTGAAAAGGTCGAAATATCTATGCCTAAATTCGTCATTCTCTTGCTCCTGCCATTGCTGGCGATTGCCACCTTGGCCCCGGCGCGCGCCGCCAGTTCCCCCACCAAAGTGGTTTCCTCACAATCCCATTCACCGGTTAGCGATGTCCAATTGGAATCGACCATTCGCACAAAACTCTCCAAGTCAAAGATTGGCAAGGACGGCTTCCGCTTTCACGTGCAACGAGGTATTGTGACTTGGGAAGGCAATACGCTGATCGGCCAACATAAGGGTGCAGCCACCCGGATGGCGCGCACTTCGGGCGCGGTCCAGGTTATCAATAATATTAAGGTTTCAAACGCGGGCAAAGAAACCCCTTTACGAAAGGCATACGTCCAACCTTAAGATCGCCTTCGTCTGCCTTTCTCACGTGGTAACGTGGAGGTGACTTTTAGGAATTCCCGGAAAATAATGAAAATTGGCTTATCCCTCCCTCTCTTACTTATTTCGTCTTTCACAACGCTGGGCTGGTCGCAGACGGTCACACCAGCGCCCAGCGCTAACGCTGGCCCGAGCGCGGCAAAGCCACATGGACCCGAAGCCATAGCGGCACAGGATCCCAATCGGATCGTTGCCACGATCAACGGACAAAAACTCACTGCTAAACAGGTTATGGACATGCTAAAGCCGTTCCCCCCGGAACAGCGCAAGCAGATTGACTCCAACCTTTCAAACGCTGTCCAACAGATCTATACGCAGCATCAGTTGGCGGAAGCAGCTCGCCAACTCAATCTGGAGAAGCAATCTCCCGTTAAGGAACAGTTAGAGTTGACTGAACAGGGAGTGCTCGCGCGAGCCTACATTACTCACCTTTCCGAAGCGGCCTCCAAAGAACCTTCCGAGGATCCCAAAAAGTATTATGATACCCACAAAGTTGAATTCGACAACGTAAAGCTGAGCGGAATCTTTGTGAGCTTCAATGCGCCAGGAACCCCGGCTGCCAACGCTGCGCCTAATTCGCGGACTGAAGAGCAGGCTCGTGAAAAGGCGAACGATCTGGAAAAGAAAATCGCCGCTGGTGGTGATTTCGCCGCACTCGCTCGAGCTGAGTCCGAACATCAATCGGCTACCAAAGGCGGCGACCTCGGTACTCTTCCCATCAACGATCCGCAAGTTCAGATTCCCGCAGAGGTGAAAGCTGCCGTCGCCAAGCTTCAGCCTGGCCAAGTCAGCGAGCCGGTTCGCATCGGCAACCAATTCCTGATCGTCAAATTGGATTCTCGCGAAACTGTCCCGTTTGAGAAAGCCAAACCAGGCATCGAGCAAAAGCTGCAAACGGAACGTAGCCAAAGCGTGGTAAAAAAAGAAGTCGAAAAGTACACCATTCATGTCGACGATCCGGAATTCTTTCAAACCTCCGCCGCAGTTTCCGCTCCCAAAATCCCGAGTCTCCAAAGACCCACGCCAGTTCAGCCTGCGCCTCCGCCTACACCCAAGCCTTAGTAAGGTAGCAAGCCAGCGGATTCAATCAGTTCTTAGCGGGTTGCCGGCACTCACTGGCAGCCCGCTTTCGGTTAGTTCCCTCCCTCACCTGACCGCGCATCGCGGCAAACTTCTCTCTGCCAATCTGCATCGCGGCACACCTGTTCACGCTGCCAGTTTCATCCGCCGTCGGAAAATCGTCCTTGAGAGTGAATTACTGGCCAAAGCGGATCTCCCGCAGATATTCGTGCATGAAATTTTCCATTTCGTGTGGGTTCGCCTCGGAAACGCAAAACGCGCCAGTTACGCAGCTGTGTTGGCCGAAGAGGCGCGCGCTAAAGCAAGAGGCGAATTAGGCGAATCCGCTCAGGTTAGAAAGAAAATTGCCCCCGCTTCGCGCGACTATGTCTGCGAAAGTTTTTGCGATACGGCAGCTTGGCTTTATGCGCCTGGAATTAAACAGTCGAACGTCACCCTGGCCAAACGCTGGCAACGACGTCGCGAGGCTTGGTTTGACGCCAACTTTGCCGGCGCTGCGAAGTGTTAATTGTCACAGGCGAGATCTCAGCGGTAGACTAGAGTGCAGGAGCGTCTTTCCATTTTGCGCAAGTCTTCGTTTTTGGCAATTCTGACTCTGGTGTGCCTATCGTCGTGTTCCAAGCAGAGCGTGAACGCGGGCGCAAAACGATCAAGTAATACAAAGCCCGCGGCAGAATTCACTTTGAAAGACGAGAACGGCGCGACGGTAAAACTGTCCGACTACCGTGGCAAAGTGGTTCTACTCAATTTCTGGGCCACTTGGTGCGGCCCTTGCGGCGTTGAGATTCCGTGGTTCGTAGACTTCGAGCAGAAGTACAAAGCGCAAGGGTTCGCGGTGCTGGGAGTATCGATGGACGAAGACGGTTGGTCGGCGGTCAAGCCTTTCGTGGCGGAGCGCAAAATCAATTACCGTATCCTCATGGGCAACGACACGATTGCGCAACTGTACGGTGGACTCGATTCTCTGCCGACTAGCTTTATCATTGATAGGGAAGGCAAAGTCGCTTTTCCACCCCACATAGGTCTGGTCAGTAAGAATGAATACATCAATGAAATCCAATGTCTCCTGGGCGATCGGCCGCTCCACTTCTATGCCTGCTGACTCTGCTAGCACTAGCGCGGGCGCTGCCTGCCCAGCAAAATAAGATATCCATTGCAGCCGCAGATCCGCTGATGGTGAAACGCGGCGAGTCGGCTAAGCAGGTTTTGAAAGCGGTAGTGCTACAAGGGTTTCACGTTAACAGCGACAAGCCGCGAGACGAGTTTCTGATACCGCTGAAATTGACCTGGAATCCGGGGCCGTTAGAAGTGAAATCGATCGCCTATCCAAAGCCGGAAGAAATGGATCTGAACGGCCAACCGATGGTGGTTTACACTGGCACTGTGCCAATCGAAACTGAGTTTCTGGTGGCGAAAGATGCGCCGAAAGGCCCCACGACGGTGACCGGGAAACTCAAGTATCAGGCGTGCAACGATCACATGTGTTTTCGACCGGCGACGCTTGATGTGCATTTTTCAGCTGTGATTGAATGAGAGCGTTCGCCCTGTGCCTGTTAGTCGTTTGTTCTTGTACGCGGTCGCAAATATCGAGTGAAATCGAAGCGGAACTAGAACATACAAAAGCAATTGACAATCACGCGCACCCGATGAAAGTGGTGGAACGCGGAGAAGTCGACCGGGAGTTCGATGCGCTGCCCGCCGACGCCATCCAGCAACCGGCATTGCCCGTGCCGAGTCGCCCGACGAATCCGATGTTTGCGGAGGCATCGCAAGCTCTGTTCGGCTCAGAACCCAGGGCGGTCGTGGCCAAAGCGCACGGCGATTCATATCCCGTTTGGATTCTGAATCATACGAATACCGAGATCATGCTGGCGAATCGTGTTGCCATGGGTCGCGGACTGAGTGGTGATCGCTTTAAATGGGTTCCTTTTGTGGATACTTTTCTGTTTCCGCTAAACAATACCGCGATCAAGAACAAAGATCCCGAACATGCCGCGTTCATGAAGAACGAAGAGGCACTTCTCCTGCGATATTTGGATGGGGCATTGTTAGCATCAAGCCTCGACGATTACCTTGTCTTTGTTACACATACACTCGAAAAATTCAAATCCGACGGTGCCGTCGCGCTGAAATTTGAGCTGGCTTATTTGCGCGATCTTGATATTGGCAACCCGAAAAAGGAAGACGTCGAAAGAATCTATGCGATTTACCAGCAGCCGTCTGAGGCCTCGCCAGAAGAATATAAAGCGTTGCAGGATTATATTTTCCGCTATATTGCGCACGAAGGGGGCCGGTTAGCGCTGCCGATTCATATACATACGTCGATTGGCGTAGGCAGTTATTTCCGCGCGGCCAACGCTAACGCACTGGCGCTCGAGCCGTTGTTCAACGATCCGTCGTTGCGGAAAACCAAATTCGTGATGCTGCACGCGGCTTGGCCGTTTACGCGCGAAGCCGCAACGCTAATTCTAAAGCCTAATGTCTTCATCGATTATTCGGCGTTTTACTTTTTGACGTACGCGCATCCCGGTGCGAGAGAATTGCGTTTCTTGCTCGAAATGGCTCCGGAAAAAGTGCTGTACGGATCCGATGCTTCACCCTTCTCCGATAAAATTGGCTGGGAAGAAACGGCGTGGATGGGGTCAAAGGTAGGCCGAAATGCTCTCGGATTCGCGGTTACCAGCATGATTGAGGACGGGGAGATCACCGTCGACGAAGGCAAAAAGCTGGTGCATATGGTTCTGCGGGACAACGCGCGTCAACTTTACGGTTTCTAAGTATATGAAACGGTTGCTGATCCGGCCTGGCGGCATCGGCGACGTGATCGTTTCTTTGCCGGCTTTGGAGTGGCTAAAAACGGATTACACAGAAGTTTGGGTGCCGAGTGCGACGGTACCGTTAATCCAGTTTGCGGACAAAGTCATGTCGATTGCGAGCAGTAGAATCGACATGCTCACCGATGGGTTCGTTGAGCGTTTTCAAGAGTTTGACGAGGTGTATTCGTGGTATAAATCGAACTCGGAAAAGCTGTTGGAAATTAACAAGAACTGCCATTTTTACCCTCTATTAGGTGGCACTCAGGAGCACGCGTGCGATGTTTGCCTAAGGCAGGTAGGCGGACAACTCGGGTTACGACCTACAATAGTGGTTAAGACTGTGGCACGTGAAACAATTGTGATTCATCCATTCTCTGGAAGTAAAAGAAAGAATTGGAGTTACGCAAATTACAAAGAATTGGCGAAGCTGCTGCCGTTGCCCGTTGAGTGGGCTCAGGAGCGGTTTGACAATTTGCTCGAACTCGGTAAATGGATCGCTGGCGCGCGACTCTACATCGGAAATGACTCGGGAATAACGCACCTTGCGGCAGCGGTGGGAGCGCCAGTTTTGGCGATTTTTGGGCCCTCGGACCCGCTAATATGGGCTCCTGATCGAGCGAAGATTTTGCGAAACTCTAATGTGGAGGAGGTGCTTCACGCTGCCGACGAACTCTTAAGGTCGCCGAAATAAGGGGAGGGATGCCGTTGACTAAGAGGGCATCGCACGGCGTCGTCAAAGACCCTGCGGTGATGAGCAACGTCTCGATGAAAGTCAGTTGCCTACTCAGCGAAACGAAAACATTTATCTGCGGAGATTGTTTGCCTTCCATCTTGGGCGTTGCTCGCTTACACTGAAGCCGATGCAATGCAACACTTCTCTCGCCAGGTTGTCATGCCGCGGCGAAAACAATTATTCCGGAGGATCGTCTCATGCCAAAGCGCACCAGCACTAGTTCGACACACACCAAAAGCGGACATCCGAAAATTCGCCACCGACAGGCTGACGGCGAATTCAAAGCACCACCACCTGCGCAGACTCCCGCTTCGACTGGCAAGAAGCCGCTGGCTCCGGCCGAGTTCGATCAGGACAGCGGCCAAGGCTATAACCGCAATCGCGAAGATATTCAGGAGTAGCGAAGCGTTTATGTCAGGCAGTCGGAGCCGTCAATATGGTCTCGGCATCAAGCGGTGATTTTGCAAAACCCGGGACTGGGTCGTGCGATTGACGCCGCCAACGAACGATTGGCTTGCGAGCAGCCGTGACTTCGTCGACGCGCGGAGTGCGGGTACTGTGTGGAGCATTTTTTACCAGCTCGGGATTTTCTTCGACTTCCTGGGCGATCGAAATTAAGGCGTCGGCGAAAAGATCGAGTTCGCGTTTGCCCTCGGTCTCGGTGGGTTCGATCATGAGTGCGCCGTGAACGATCAGCGGGAAACTGACCGTGTAGGGATGGAAGCCGTAATCGATGAGGCGCTTGGCGATATCGCCGGTGCGAATTCCTTTCGCGGCTTGGCGATCGTCACTGAAAACGCACTCATGCATGGACGGAGCTTTGTAGGCGATTTCATAGTGCGGCTCGAGTAGCTTGCGGAGATAATTTGCGTTGAGCAGCGCGTCCATGGTGGCTTGACGAAGACCATTGGAACCGTGCGCCATGATGTACGCCAGCGCGCGGACTAAGACTCCGAAATTGCCATAAAACGCTTTGACGCGGCCGATGGATTGCGGCAGATCGTAATTCCAGCGCCAGAGAGCGCCGTCGCGCTTGAGGCGAGGGCTCGGAAGAAAAGGCGTTAACACTTTCGCGCAGGCAACAGCGCCGGCGCCCGGACCGCCGCCACCATGCGGTGTCGAAAATGTTTTATGCAGGTTGAGGTGCATGACGTCGATGCCGAAATCACCGGGGCGTGCGATGCCGACGAGCGCGTTCATATTGGCGCCGTCCATGTAGACGAGGCCGCCTTTGTCGTGCATGACACCGCAGATCTTGCGAATATTTTCTTCGAACACGCCGACGGTGTTGGGGTTGGTGATCATGAGACCCGCCACGTCGTCAGTCATGGATTTCGCGAGGGCTTCCACATCAACCATGCCACGTTCGTTCGACTTGATGTTTTCGACGGTGTAGCCGACCATCATGGCCGTGGCGGGATTGGTGCCGTGGGCGGAATCGGGCACGAGGATTTTCCTGCGAGGATTGCCGCGGGCTTCGAGAGCGGCGCGGATCATGAGTATGCCGGTGAATTCCCCGTGTGCGCCGGCAGCGGGCTGTAAAGTGACGGCGTCCATGCCGGTGATTTCGGCGAGCGCTTGTTCGAGAACCGCCACAACTTCGAGACAGCCTTGACTCAGTTCTTCGGATTGATAGGGATGCGCCCAAGCGAGGCCTTCAGTCCGGGCGACCAGTTCATTCACGCGCGGGTTGTACTTCATGGTGCAAGAGCCGAGCGGATAGAGGCCCAGATCGATGGCGTAATTCCAAGTGGAAAGGCGCGTAAAATGGCGGAGGGTTTCGAACTCGCTGATTTCGGGAAAGTCCTCAATTTCCGTGCGCACGTGCGCTTTGCCGAGAACCTCAGCGGCGTCAACGGGCGGTACGTCGAGCGGCGGGAGTTGGTAGCCACTCTTGCCAGGCGAACTCTGTTCGAATAAGAGCGGCTCGTTTTGAACGATGTGTTTTGAGACTTTCTTGATCATGTTAGTGAGCCCCCATAACAGCAGCGACGGTGTCCATATCGGCGCGTTTATTCATTTCGGTAGCACAGAGCAACATACAATCTTTGAGTTCGGGATAAAAGCGGCCTAGGGAAAGGCCACCGATGATTTTCTTGCCGGCGAGTTCGGAGTTGATTTGTGCGGGCGATTTGCCGTTGGTGCGAGTGACGAATTCGTTGAAGAAGGGAGCGTTGAAGGCGGGCGTTAGCTTGCTTGCAAGATAGTGAGCCTTCGCCAGATTCTGTTCGGCGAGTTCGCGCAAACCTTCCTTGCCGTAAATGCTCATGAAGACGGTGGCCATCAGGGCAAGAAGCGCTTGATTGGTGCAGATGTTCGAAGTTGCTTTTTCGCGGCGGATGTGTTGTTCGCGCGTGGCGAGGGTGAGACAGAAAGCGCGGTTCCCGGCAGAGTCAGTGGTTTCGCCAACGAGACGGCCAGGCAATTGACGAATGTATTTTTCGCGGGTGGCGATGATGCCCACATAGGGACCACCGTAGCTAGGAGAGATGGCGAAACTTTGTAGTTCGCCGACAACGATATCGGCTTCACGCGGCGGCTCAAGCAAACCAAGAGATACGGCTTCGGTGAAGGCGACAACCAGAAGCGCGCCTTTACTTTGCACCAGTGGGGAGATTTCTTTCAACTCTTCGAGAAGGCCGAAGAAGTTGGGCGTCTGCACGATGACGGCGGCGACTTGATCGGAAAGCTTGCGTTTTAAATCGTCGAGATCCAAGCGGCCGGTTTTGGTGTAGGCAAGTTCCTCGATAGGAATGCCTTGGTGCTGGGTGGAGGTTTTAAGGACTTCGCGATATTCCGGATGAACGGTGCGGGCGATGAGAATTTTGTCGCGTTTGGTAATACGCACGGCCATCATGGCGGCTTCGGGCACAGAGGTTGAGCCGTCGTACATGGAGGCATTGGCGACGTCCATGCCGGTCAACTGGCAGACCATGGTCTGAAATTCGAAGATGCTGGTGAGAGTGCCTTGCGAAATTTCCGCTTGGTAGGGAGTGTAGGAAGTCAGAAATTCGCCGCGAGAGACGACGGCATCGACGATGACGGGGCGGTAATGATGATAGACGCCGGCTCCGAGGAAGCTGGCATAACCGTTGGCATTGCGCGCGGCTTGCTGCTTGAAGTAATCGACGATTTCGAATTCGCTGACGCCATCTTTGAGGTTAAGGCGGTGGTCGAAACGGACGTCGGCGGGAAGGTGGGCAATGAGATCCTCCTCCGAGCGCAGGCCGATGGTGGCGAGCATTTCGTGACGTTCAGAGTCTGACTTGGGTAGATATCGCAACTGGGTATTCGCTCCGATTGAAAAAATGAATGGGTGGAAGGCTTGCTGACGCAGGGTGGCTACATAGTTTGATCGCCGGTGGCTGCGGGAAATTTATTAATTTAGTTGGCCGCAGGTGGGCAAATTTCAGGGTAGCATTTAGGGCGAAAAATCAGCTCGACCCGAATTCGTGCCGAATTCGTTTGCGGGTTGGCACTTGCCACTCGGCTGGCAGCAACGCATAGATTCGTCTTGCCGTCTTTTTCGCAAGTCGTCCCTTTTCAAATAGATCCAAATCCAGCGACAACGGTCAACGGCGTGCACAATTGTGGCTGTGCGTAGGCTACGGGCATGATCAGAATCGAAACTGAGCAAACGAACGAGTATTTGACTTTCAAAGTGTCGGGACGATTATGCGGCTGCAACGTGGAGGCGCTGGCGGAGTGTTGGAAACTCGTAAGCCAACGTGCGGGTAAGCAGTCTGTCGATTTGACGGATGTCACTTCTGTCGATAAGGACGGTCGGCGCTTGCTGCGGTTTATGCGTAACCGAGGTGTCGAAGTTTCGGGGAGAGGCTTGTCCTCACAAATTATTCTGGCTTCGCTGGTGGAGAAAGAGGAAACATGCTGACGAAGAAAGTAAGTTGCCGGTTATGGGTTTTGGAGTCTCGCCATCGTATCAGCCTTGCCTGCGGCGGAATTGCAAAAGGAAACGTTGGGGGCGTGGGAGCAACAGGTTCGGGCTGCCGATTCGGCAATGAGCAAGAGGGTACTGCCGGGTCATCCGTTTCTATGGATCGATGAAGCGCCAAACAGGCGGCAGCAACTGCGCGATGGAGAATTTCTGATTAGCAAGGTTGGAACTCCGGCTCCGCAAAAAGTTCCTTTTGGATTAATTCATCACTGGGTCGGCGCTGCGTTCTTTCCAAACGTCAAGCTGGAGGATGTGCTTGCGGTGGTGCGCGACTATACGCATTATAAGGACTACTACAAACCCAACGTGATCGATTCGCAGATGCTGCGGCACACCGCTGGTGACGACCAGTTTTCAATGCTCATCATGAACAAAGCGCTGTTTTTAAAAATGGCTCTGGCGGGCGAATACGAAGCTCGCTACGCACAAGCGGCAAGCAACCGATGGTACAGCATCGCTTCTACCAGCCGTTTGCAGGAAGTTGAAGGCTACGGTGAATCCAATGAACGCAAGCTGCCGGAGGATGAAGGCAGCGGATACGTCTGGCGGATGCATAGCATTGCGCGCTATGAAGAGTCGGACGGCGGCGTATATGTCGAGATGGAAACGATGGCATTGAGCCGCGATATTCCGGCTGCTTTGCGCTGGATGGTGGATCCCATTGTGCAGCGCGTTGCAAAGAGTGCGATGACTACCTCTCTCCGTCAGACACAGGACGCTGTAATTTCTTCCAGTCGAACGGCAAGTGCAACATCCTTTTCAAGGAACGGCTCGATGGAAGCATTGCTCCCTGCGTCGCGCCGTTGAGCAAGGCCCACGCGCCACAGATTTCTGAAGCTTAATCCTACTATGCGCGCATCAACGGAGGGTGGGTCATGTAGTTGTCGAATCCGCAGCGAAGCCTGTGCTGGTATCTCCGGTTCAAGCCCGCTACGAAGCGCTGGTACGCGTGTCGCGTACAATCAGCGGACAACGCGAACCAGAAGAGTTGTTTCGTGATCTGGCCGCTGAGTTGCGCGGCGTCATCGAGTTTGATCTCTTGGGTTTCACTCACTACGATGCGATGGGAGAGCGTCGTTTTCTGTGTCTCATTGAAACTTCGACAGGGGCAACTCGGGTACCCGACTTTGAGGAACAGGCCGACGAGACGCCCGCGAAGTGGGTAGACGAGCACCAACAGCCGCTGGTGATTCCTTTTCTCGAGCGGGAAACTCGCTTCACGCGAGTGACAACTGCCTTACAGGAAAAGGGAATCCGATCGCTGTGTCTGCTGCCCCTGCGAACCGCCCATCGCCGGCTGGGGTTCTTTGGCGTGGGCAGCAAGTTGGCAGATGCTTACCCTCCAGAGCATGTGGAATTCCTTGGTCTGGTAGCGGATGGTGTCGCCCTGACGATCGACGACGCATTTCATTTCGAAACTCTGCAGCTTGAAAAGAACCGGCTCAAAATGCTGTTGGATGTCAACAATGCAATCACCGCAAATCTCCAACTGCCGGATCTGCTGCGCGCGATCTCGGCAAGTTTGCGGGCGGTGATGCGGTCGGAGGGAGCGGGCGTTGCATTGTTGGATGCGGCCACAAATAAGTTGCGGCTATGCGTCATCGACTTTCCTGCAAATGACGGCCGGATCGCCGAGGGCGAGATCCTGGCGGATGATTCGCCGGCCGTCAAATCAATTCGCGCAGGCGAACCAATTGTCTGCGAGGAGCAGGGCAAGAGCATCTGCCATGTGCCGCTGATGAGCCGCGAGCGAGTTTTGGGGTCGCTTGGTGTCGCGAGGCACGAGCCGTTTTCCACGCAAGATCTGAATTTTTTGAAGCAAGTGTCGGGGCAGGTGGCGGTGGCCGTGGAGAATGCCTTGGCTTATGGACAGATCGCCGAGCTTAAAGACAAACTCGCGCGCGAAAAGCTATACCTTGAGGATGAAATTCGCAGCGAGCTGAACTTTGAAGAAATTGTAGGTAAGAGCCAGGCTTTGCGGGCGATTCTGCAGCAGGTAGAAACGGTAGCGCCTACCGATTCAACTGTTTTGATTTACGGCGAGACCGGCACCGGCAAGGAATTGATCGCGCGAGCCATTCACGATTTGAGTTCGCGTGCAAAAAGCGCCTTTGTGAAATTGAACTGCGCAGCTATTCCCACTGGGCTGCTCGAAAGCGAGATGTTCGGCCATGAACGGGGTGCCTTTACGGGCGCCGTCTCGCAACGCATCGGCCGTTTCGAGTTGGCCAGCCGAGGCACGGTATTTCTGGATGAAATTGGTGAAATCCCGCTGGAACTGCAACCGAAACTATTGCGTGTTCTACAGGAGCGTGAGTTCGAGCGATTGGGCAGCTCGCGGACGATGAAGAGCGAAGCGCGGCTGATCGCGGCAACCAATCGCGATCTTGCCGAAATGGTGAGCAGCCAGAAATTCCGCGCCGATTTGTTCTACCGGCTCAACGTTTTTCCGATCCAGCTGCCGCCGCTCCGTGAACGCCGTGACGATATTCCACTATTGGTCCGACACTTTGCCCAACAGTTTGCACGTCGCATGAACCGGGCTATCGATACCATTCCTTCAGAAACTATGAGTGTGCTGGTTGCTTACCACTGGCCAGGGAACATTCGCGAGTTGCAAAACCTGGTGGAACGCGCAGTCATTCTTTCCAATGGGCCGGTGCTCAAAGTTCCGCTCAACGATCTTCAGTCTCAGCCGCAAGCTGTAGCGCACTCGAACGGAAACCTCGGAACGTTGGAGGATTTGGAACGCCGGCATATTTTAGAAACGCTACAGGCGACCGACTGGGTAGTGAGCGGTCCGAAAGGTGCTGCCGCTCGGCTCGGCCTGAAGCGCAGCACACTGCAAGTGCGTATGGAGAAACTTGGAATCCGCCGAGCACGGGCAGCCGAGTAACTCCTGATTATGAATAGCTGGCAAATGCCGACGGGACGGCACTGAGTTTCGGCATTCATCAACTCGGAATACGCTTTACCGTTGCAAATCCACAAGTTATAAATCGGCCACGGAAATGCACATTGAAGGTCATGCCTGGACACAATTGTTTGCTTTCAATCCTGACGGGAATATGGGTACCGATTTTGACAAGCGGTGTTGGTGGATTACTGTTCGTTCGCTTGAAAAATCGACACGCGTATACCAGCCACACGCGAAGGATCAATCGAGTCGAGGGGCGCAATGATTGACCTATTGAAGCGACTTCTTCTGGCTAACGGCGCTTTGTTGCTGTTGGCTTCCTCGTCGCCCGGTCAGCAAGTGCCAGTCGTCGACACGGTTCAGTTGAGCGCAAACGCCCCGCAGCCTGAGAGTAAGCGGCTATTTGGAATAGTTCCAAACTATCGAACCTCTCCAAGCCTCGACCATTATGAGCCGCTGACGGTTGGCGAGAAGTTCAACGTAGCGTCTGAAGATGCGTTTGATCGAGGCACGGTGGTGCTCGCTGCTTTCTTTGCGGGCGAGAGTCAGTTGACCAATGCGAATCGCTCGTTTGGCCAAGGAGGGAAAGGATTCGGCCAATATCTTGGCGCGTCCTATGGGGATTTCGTGATTGGCGACTTTATGACCGAGGGAATTTTCCCCACGATTCTCCATCAGGATCCGCGTTATTTTCGACGCGGCGTTGGCAGCGGCAGGTCGCGGCTCGGTTATGCAGCCGGACAGATTTTTTGGACCCATCGCGATTCGGGTGGCACGCAGTTTAATTACTCGGAGGTGATTGGGAACTCGGCGGCGGTGGCGATTTCGAACGCATATTATGTAGACAACCGGACTGCGGCTGACGGTGTATCTAAGTTAGGTATGCAACTCGGCGTCGACATGGCCGCCAATATTCTAAAAGAGTTTTGGCCGGATCTGCAAAGGAAATTCAGGCGAAGACATGCATAAGGAGTACTAAAATTTGGGCACCGGTTCTAACCAGGGGAATGTATGAACTGCCACGCGCGGACAAATCTTTTGAACGAACTGAGCCGCGCGCTGGCGGCTTACAGCGCCGCGGTCAATCGCATCAATCACGACGAATCATTTTCATTCGAGCTTGCAAGGGAAGTAAGAAAGACGAGAGACGAATACAGCGCTTGCCGGCTTTTATTGGTCAAACATGAAAGCGAGCATGGCTGCTCGATGGTTTTGGTTGAGGTGTAGGCGAGGACACCCGCGCAAAAAGGCTTTATTCGCCGATGTACTTTTGATAATCTGCCGCCGAGAGAAGCTCAGTTAGTTCGTCCGGCTTCGCCAACTTGACCTTGATCAGCCACGCGGCGCCGTGTGGGTCGGCATTGAGTTTCTCGGGCGCGGTTGCTAGTGCATCGTTGATGGCGGTCACTTCGCCGGATACCGGCGCGTAGATATCGGACACAGCCTTCACGGATTCGACTGAGCCGAAAGTGCTGCCCTTTGCGATATTGACGCCGGGCTTGGGCAGATCGACAAAGACGATGTCGCCTAATTCATTTTGGGCGTGATCGGTGATGCCAATCGTCCCGCTATCGCCTTCAACCAGCACCCATTCGTGCTCTTTCGTGTACTTAAAATTTTCTGGATAACTCATGCTTTCGCTCGCTTGTAAAACGGTGTGGCCACAGTAATGGCGTCGACCGGAGAATTGCGGATGATCACCTGAATGGGGACACCGGGCTGCGTTTTGCTGGCGGGCAAATAGCACAGACCAATGTTCTTGTTGAGCGTGGGCGAGGGGCCTCCGCTGGTGACCCAACCCGCCGTTTTACCGTCAGCCCAAACCTCATAACCGTCGCGACCAATGCCGCGGTCTTTCATCTCAAATCCAACCAAGCCACGCGTGAGACCGGCGGTTCGCACTTTTTCGAGCGCGGCGCGGCCGACGAAATCGCCCTTATCCATTTTCACAATCCAGCCGATATTAGCTTCGAGAGGATTGATAGACGCGGTGAGTTCGTGCCCGTATAGCGCCATGGCGGCTTCGAGGCGCAGGGTATTGCGCGCACCGAGACCGCACGGTTTAATGCCGAATTCCTGACCAGCTTTGAGAAGTTCGTTCCATAGGCGCACCGCTTCACCCGGCGCAACGTAGATTTCGAAACCGTCTTCGCCCGTATAACCGGTGTGTGCGATGCGGGCGGGCGTGCCGGAAACTTCGCCGTCTGTAAACCAATAGTATTTGATTTCCGAAAGATTCGTTTTCGTCAGCTTCTGAAGCGTGGCGAGACCCTTGGGACCTTGCACGGCGAGCTGCGCGTAACGGCTGCTGGCGAGATCGACTTCCGCATCGAACCGCTTACCCACCAGCTGTTTTATATGCTCGAAATCTTTTTCCTGGTTGCTGGCGTTGACACACAAGAACATGTCGCCGTTGGGCAGGCGATGGACGAGAATGTCGTCGACGGTGCCACCATGCTCATAGAGCAGCGCGGAGTAATGGGCTTGCCAGGGTTTCAGTTTGGCGGCGTTGTTGGTGGCGACGTAGTTAACGAGTTCAAGCGCTTGCGGACCGCGCACTTCGATTTCGCCCATGTGACTCACGTCGAAGAGGCCTACGGCGGTGCGGACAGCGGTGTGTTCTTCGATGATGCTGGAATACTGAACGGGCATGTGCCAGCCACCGAAATCGACCATTTTGGCTTTGGAGGCGATGTGAGTTTCGAAGAGCGGAGTGCGCTTCAGATCGGTGGTTTCGGACATGGGGCTGGAGATAAGTTTCAGGGTAGCATTTGGCTGATTTGACGCAGCAAGGCAAATCCTAGTAGTTTAACGACAAATCCCTGACGATACGCATGTGGGCGACGCCGGGAATAAGCGACGAGGGTTTAAAGAAAATTGTGGTTGCAGTGATCGACAAAAACGAATTGGACAGGCTGGCGGCCTTGGACCGTTACAAAGTGCTCGACACCCCGCCTGAACCGAGTTTTGACCTGATTACCGGCTTGGCAGCTGAGATGTTCGGCGCGGCTATCTCTTTGATTACGCTCGTGGATTCTGACCGGCAGTTCTTTAAAAGCTGCCAAGGACTGGAAATAAGAGAAACTCCGCGCGAACACGCGTTTTGCGCTCACGCCATACTCTCAGGGGAAGTTATGGTGGTTTGCGATGCCGCCGCCGATCCGCGTTTCGCCGATAACCCGCTCGTCGTTGGCGATCCGCACATTCGCTTTTACGCTGGGGCGCCACTTGAAACCGCGGACGGTTTCCGCCTGGGCACGCTATGTGTCGTTGACTCAAAACCGCGGCCATTTCCAGAGTCAAATCAAATCAGCCTTTTGACGGTGCTGGCAAGGCAAGTAGTCGAACTGCTTGAACTACACCGCACGAAGACAGATCTAAAGACCATGCGGGGGACGCTCACCACCTGCTCTCGCGAGTTGGAAGCAACCGAGGAACGGTTCAGAGCCTTCATGGAATACAACCCCTCGATGGCGTACATCAAAGACGAAGAGGGCCGGGTACTCTATGCCAATCCACAGTGCGAACGGTTATGGCACTTAACCTCCGACGAATTGGTCGGCAGATCAACGGAAGAACTCTGGTCCGCTCCGGTGGCTATCCGCATTCGGAAGATGGATGAGGCGCTACTCCGTTCATCCGACGCCCACACTCACCTGACGGATATGGTGGAAGCGGTGGATGGTGTCCGCCGGCAGTACTTGTTGACGAAGTTTTCGTTTCCACAAGAGTCTGGAAAGAGAGCGATCGGCGGATTTGCCGTCGATATTACCGAGCGAGTTAAAAGCGAACAAGAATTGCGTGCTTCGGAAAGCCGATATCGTGAACTTTTTGAGCGGAACCCGCTGCCTAGCTTGATCTATCGGATTGAAGACCTGCAAATCTTGGACGTCAATAAGGCGGGCATTGAACATTATGGATGGTCGCGCGCTGAATTCCTTGCCCTGCGAGTGACAGACATTCGCTTGCCCTTCGAATGCGAGGGCGTGGAAGCGGAACTGCGACAGATGACGTCTTCCAGTCAAGCGCGGACCAAGCCGTTACGGCATCGCAGAAACAAGCGAAGCGAGATCTGGGTTGAGCTTGCGAGTATTGAGATCGAAACTGACGGAGTTCCCGCCCGGCTGGTAATGGCGGACGACATTACCGACCGTATCGAGGCAAAAAATCGGCTGGAAGAACTGGTAGCGCAACGAACGTCAGAGTTGCAAAGGAGCGAGGCCCAATGGCGCGGTCTGGTAGAAGCTCTGCCGCAGTTCGTTTGGTCGACTTCACCCGACGGGCTTGTCGATTACATGAGTAAGGGATGGGCGCTCTATTCGGGAGTGGCGGCAGCGGAACTTCTGGGATTGGGCTGGCTCGAGACGGTGCATCCCGAGGACCGAGCGCGGATAGACGAGAGTCAGCAGTCCTGGGCGAGAGGCGAGAGCTTCGACCTGGAGTACAGGATCAGGGCGAACGATGGATCGTACCGCTGGTTTATGGCGCGCGGCCGGCCGGTACGCCTCGTTGAGGGCGGTCCCATCACTCAATGGCTGGGCACCACCACCGATATTGACGATAAAAAGCGCAGCGAAGAACGTCTGGAATCCGCCGTAGCCGAGCGCACTGTGGCGTTGGAGGAAGCACGAGACCGCGCCGAATGCGCAGCGCGCGCTAAAAGCGAGTTTCTGGCGGTGATTAGTCACGAAATGCGTACGCCGTTAAACGGCGTTATCGGCATGGCTCATTTGATGGAAGACACGCCGCTCACAGAGGAGCAGCAAGGGTATTTGCAGATCGTCCATTCGAGCGGTCAGACTTTGCTCAATGTCATCAATGACGTGCTCGACTTTTCTAAGGCAGAGGCCGGCAAGATGAAGTTGGAGAACGCGGAGTTTCAGCTAAAACCGGTGCTGGAAGAATCCATGGATCTGCTTGCCTTAGCGGCCGCCGCAAAAAACCTTAGCCTTTCGATTATGGTGGCCGAGGATGTTCCCGCGACCGTGATTGGCGATGCGGGCCGGTTACGCCAAGTCTTACTGAACCTGCTGTCGAATGCGGTGAAGTTCACCGAACAGGGTTCGGTTTCTCTTTCGGTAACTCGTGAAGCGGCAGGCGGCAGAGTGGTGACGCTGCGTTTTAGAGTTGGAGATACGGGAATTGGCATTTTGCCGAAAGACCAAACCGTACTCTTTCAGCCGTTCGTCCAGGTGGACAGCTCGAATACGCGACGTCATGGGGGCACGGGGCTCGGATTGTGCATTGCAAAGCGGCTGGTGGAACTGATGGGTGGAACAATCGGCGTTGCCAGCCGATTCGGGGAAGGTTCGACTTTTTGGTTCAATATTTGCCTAGAGGCACGCTTCGGAACACGAACGAGCGGCGTCAGCGAACGTAGCCTGGCTCTTCGGTCGTATGACAACAGTACGCTACGCGATCTGTTCGCGAGCCGCAAAGCGCGAGTTCTGGTAGCGGATGACAACGTCAGCAACCAGCAGGTAGCGCAGGGCATCCTCAAGAAAATGGGTGTGAATAGCGACGCGGTGGCGGACGGGGCAGAGGTGTTGAAGGCGCTGTCGACTGTTCCCTACGATCTAGTGTTGATGGACGTCCGAATGCCTATTATGGACGGACTGGAGGCAACAAAACGGATTCGGAGTTTAGAGGCTGCCTGTACGAGTCCTGCAAAACTCCGGCGAGTACCGGTGATCGCGATGACCGCCAACGCGATGCAAGGCGACCGTGAAAAGGTTTTAGAAGCGGGCATGGACGATTATCTTGCCAAACCGATCATGCCTCGTGCTTTGGTCGACATGCTGGATAAATGGCTGACCCCAAGCACTGGCGATAGCGACGTCAGCGCTAACAGCAGCGGACATGCCGTCCCGCTCCTGAGTGACGACTTGGCTATCTTTGACGCGAGGGCTTTGCTGGACCGTCTGATGGACAGCAAGCCATTGCTCAAGAAGGTCCTGGATCGATTCCTGGAAGACATGCCACGACAGATCCAGTTGTTGGCGAAGCACGTTGAAGCGGGGAGCGCCGATGCTGTGGAAAATCAGGCTCACCGAATTAAAGGTGCTGCGGCCACTGTCAATGGCGAGGCGTTACGCGCCGCAGCTTTGGAAATGGAAGTAGCGGGCAAACTTGGAGACTTGGCGAAGGCCGAGCTATGCCTTGTCAAACTCAGCGCTGAGTTTCTCCGGTTGAAGGAAGCGATTACAAAACATCTTTCGGGTTGAGCAGAAACACCAATGCGATAGATTCTGCGCTCCGTAAAGATGAAGAGTAAACAGAGGGAGACCGTTCACTCACACGCTCACGGATCGGATTGGACGCAGCGCAATCACGAAAAAAAGTGCAGTAGCGCACAAGCCCACCGAAAACGATCCATCAACATCAATCCAGTACTATTGACATCAGACAGGGGAACGCACTACACTGCCTTAGCGTTTCCACGTAGACCGTAAGACGGAGACTCGGAGGTATTCCCATGATTATCCAATGCCTGCCCCTGCGGAGGGGATGGTTCTGGCCGCTTGCGCTAATAGCGCCGATGTTGTTGCCGGCACAAACCACTATCAACATCAACAACACCGTGCTGCAGAGCACCGTTAGACGCTTTGGCATAAATCTGGGGGCCCAAGACAATTACGATTCGGGACAGATGTTGAAGAATCTGCTCTTCATCAATCCCAGTTTCGAGGGCGAGCTTTACCAGTCGACCGTTGTTTGCGGCTCTGGAACAGTCAATTCGTGCACCGATCAGAACATCTACGCGGGTTGGCCAAGCGGCTTCTGGCAAAACGCCAGTTACACGATGATTACGGGCACGTCGACTGGGAGGAGCGGCACAGTCTGCTCATTTAATTCGAATCCGGGCGTCGCGGGGGGCACCTTCACATTCTGCGACAGCAGCGGTCCCACGCCGAGCCAGGGCGATTACATGATCGTGCGCATCACGAAAAATGGAGCACTAGCGTGGATCAGTTCTTGGCTTGGCAACGTTGGCAACGGTACAGTCGGTGTCGAAACGAACGACCTTCCTCCAGGGACGACCGGTATTCAATCAGGGATCTTCACAGCGCCGACGGCCTCCGACGTGGCTAAAGCCTCCACCTTCTTCGACAGCACGCTAGGCCAGACATTCATACAGCTCAATGGCCAGTATCAATTGACTTTCAAGGCCAAAGGTCTAAGCGGCAGCCAATCGATCGCTCTCGGCGTCACGCGCGCGCCAGCCGGGCTCACCTATATCAACCAGACAGTGCCGCTGACGAACACCTGGCAGCCCTACACCTTTACCTTTAACGCGTCTGAAACCGGAACCTCCCTCGGCCGCGTGGAAGTCTCCTTTGCCACGATTGGCGCTGATACATTCGAACTCGACGACTTGAGTTTGGTTAAACTCGGTACCGATCCCACCAATACCACGGTATTTCGCGACGAAGTTGTAAATACTCTGAAGGCGTTGAAACCAGGCGTGATGCGCTTTTGGTGGAACCAGTTAGGCGAGTCACTGGACAATTTGCTGGCTGATCCGCAAGGCCGGCAGCGGACAGGCTACTCACCATACGACCCGTATTATGATCCCCCCGGCGAACTCGACCACTTTCAAACGCCCTTTGTTACGTATAGTTTGCCGGAGTTTCTCAACCTCTGCGAGGCGGTAGGCGCCGAGCCGTGGTTCGTTATGCCGATCGTGCTCAGCGATGCCGAAGCTTCTAACTTGATCGACTACCTGGCGGGCAGCACGAGTACCGT
The DNA here is from genome assembly GCA_963749105.1 of Bryobacterales bacterium. Classification (GTDB taxonomy): domain Bacteria; phylum Acidobacteriota; class Terriglobia; order Bryobacterales; family Bryobacteraceae; genus Bog-105. Next base: position 200,386 of record CAVVLT010000023.1, read on the forward strand.
GTATGGCGCCAAACGCGCGGCAGCGGGACACCCCAATCCCTACACCTCCTCGTTCAAGACGATTCACCTGGAGTTTGGCAACGAAGCCTGGAACGGTGATTTCAAGGGCGGCAATTTGGAAGCCGCGAATGCTTATGGGCAGCGCGGTCAGAAGATTTTTGGCGACATGCAAGCCAACCCTAATTACGTCGCATCCTCCTTTGACTTCATCATGAACGGCCAATCCGCCTCCCCAGGGCACAATGCGGAAATTCAGAGCTATATCACCAACAATAATTCCTTTTCCATAGCCCCGTACATGATGTACACCATCGACACGTATGACACGCCGGATCTGTTTGCGTCTACTTTCGCCGAGGCCGAGGCTTTCGTCACCAATAGCGGAACGTCTGAAGGCGTCGCTAACGGTTACATTGTGCAGACTCAGCAGGCGGTGCAGCCTAAACCTGTGGTGACTTCTGAAATGAACTTGAGCCCCCGGTATGGCGCCATCACGCAAGGCGCCCTGAACGGCTTCGCCAGTTCGGTAGGAGGCGGTCTCGCAGTCATTGACTGCATGTTTCAACAATTGCGGACCGGCGTCCTGACCCAAAATCTCTTCCAGTTGCCGCAGTGGGAGTACCTTCGTGACGACGGATCGACGGTTTATCTTTGGGGGGCCGTGGTCGACATGGGTGTTACCAACCGATTGCGAGGTCAATATCTGGCCGAGCAGTTAGCAAATAGTGCTATTGGTAACAGTACCTCCATGTTGCAAACGCAACACACTGGATTCGATCCCACCTACGACGAGCCGCTTACCAATTCGGTTCAGTTGAATGGTGTGCACTATCTGCAGTCGTTTGCTTTTACGAATGGCAGCGGGAGCTATTCTCTGGTGATGTTCAACTTGTCGACATCGGTTGCCGCGCCGCTCAACTTTGGGGGCGCGATCACGCCGACCGGCACAGTGAATATGCAACGGCTCACATCCGCCAACATTACAGACAATAACGAGCTTTCTACCGTTGTCGTGCCCACTTCGACCACTCTTTCGAATTTCAATCCCAGCGCGACCTTTACTTTGCCCCCATATTCGATGACGGTTTTGACATGGGGTACAGGCACGCAAGCCCCGCCAAAGATTACGAGTGTAGCTGCCAACCCGGTTACGGCTACTTCCGCAACCATTACCTGGACAACCGACCAACCCGCAACCTCGCAAGTCAGCTACGGAACGACGCCCTCTTACGGTTCGCTGTCGCCACTGAACGCGGCTCTCGCGACCTCGCACACGGTGGTGCTTACCGGCTTGACGCCCGGCACTACGTATGACTATGCGGCCATTTCTGCCAACAGTTCCAATGCATCCACCACGTCGGCCAACTTCACCTTTGCTACGCCGAGTGCGGAACCGGTGATCTCCAACGTCACGGCCACCACGATCACAAGCACCTCGGCCATTATTACTTGGACCACCGATCAGGCCTCTTCCTCGCTGGTGAACTATGGAACGACCACGGGTTACGGTTCGTCTTCGACCCCCAACGCCAGCCCAGTCACCAGCCACTCGGTGATGCTGTCCGGTCTGACCGCGGGGACCACTTACGACTACGAAGTGGTTTCCACTAACTCGACCAGCAACACGTCCACGTCGGCAAACTTCACCTTTGTAACGACTGCCGCTGGCCCGCCAGTAATCTCCAACGTGACAGCCACCACGATCACAAGCACCTCGGCCATTATCACTTGGACCACCGATCAAGCCTCTTCCTCGCTGGTCAACTATGGAACCACCACGGGTTACGGTTCTTCTTCGACCCCGAACGCGAGCTTGGTCACCAGCCACTCGGTCATGCTCACTGGCCTGACAGCCGGCACGACGTACGACTATGATGTGGTCTCCACCAACGCGGGCGCCAAAACGGCCACGTCGGGGAACTTCACCTTTGCGACCACTGCTGTCCCGCCAGTAATCTCCAACGTGACAGCCACCACGATCACAAGCACCTCGGCCATTATCACTTGGACCACCGATCAAGCCTCTTCCTCGCTGGTCAACTATGGAACCACTACCAGTTACGGTTCTTCTTCAACCCCGAACGCGAGCTTGGTCACCAGCCACTCGGTCATGCTCACTGGCCTGACAGCCGGCACGACGTACGACTACGATGTGGTCTCGACCAACTCGGGCGCCAAAACGGCCACGTCGGGGAACTTCACCTTTACGACCACTGCCGTCGCAGCGCCGGTAATCTCAGCCGTCACCGCGAGCAGCATCACGAGCACCTCGGCGATCATCACTTGGACCACCGATCAAGCCTCTTCCTCGCTGGTGAACTATGGAACCACCACCGGTTACGGTTCGTCCTCGACTCCGAACCCGGCGCTGGTCACCAGCCACTCCGTCATGCTCACTGGGTTGGCAGCGGGAACAACGTATGACTACGATGTGGTATCCACCAACGCCACTGCCAAAACGTCCATGTCGGCAAACTTCACTTTTGCGACGATGGCGGCCAGCGTGCCGCCGGTCATAACGGCGGTCACGGCGAGCAGCATCACGAGCACCTCGGCGATCATTACCTGGACGACTGATCAGGCCTCTTCGTCGCTGGTTAACTACGGCACCACCACCGGTTACGGTTCTTCTTCGACCCCGAACCCGGCGCTGGTCACCATGCACTCTGTGACACTCACTGGCCTGAAGGCGGGCACGACGTATGACTACGACGTGGTCTCCACCAATGCCACCGCCAACACGGCTACTTCGGTGAACTTCAGTTTCGTTACACTTGTTGCCAGTACCAGCAGCGCATCATACATCGGTCTCGACAAAACCACTCAAGGCGCCTGGAAAACCGGCTATGGGGCAGATGGTTACTTCATTGCAAATTACGCGACTAATTCGCCGTCTTACGCAACTGTTGGGTTCACCGGACAGAGTAGCTGGACTTGGGTAAATCCCACCACCGACGTGCGCGCTTTGCAAACCACAGGCGGCAATGGCATCGCTTCCACCTACTACGGCAATACGTTCAGTATCAACGTCAATCTCACTGACGGGAATACACACGAAATTTCTCTATACTTGCTTGATTGGGACACTACTGCCAGAGTGGAAACCATTTCTATTCTGGACGCAGCCAGCCAAACCGTCCTCAATACGCAAACCTTCTCCGCCTTCAATAATGGCCAATACGCGTCCTGGAGCGTCAAGGGGAACGTTATCATCCAAGTGGTGAGCAACGCGGGAATCAACGCTGTCGTGGCCGGTATCTTCTTTGGGACCGCGCCCACCGCGCCGGCACCGGTAATCTCTGCGGTAACGGCTACGAGCATCACAGCCACAACGGCGACGATCGTCTGGACCACCGACGAGGCATCTTCGTCGCAAGTGAAATACGGAACAACTACGGCGTACGGCTCGACATCCACCCTGAGCACCACGCCTGTCACCAGCCACACGGTAGCGCTGACGGGATTAACGGCCGGAACAACTTATAATTACGAAGTAATTTCTGCCGTAGGCAACAGTTCCACAACCTCGGCAAACTTCACCTTTAGCACGCCGAGTAGCGGAGGCACAGGCAGCAGCGCTACGTACATTGGCGCAGATACTACGACGCAAGGCAGTTGGGGCGGTATCTATGGCGGCGATGGCTACTTTATTGCCAACGACGCCAATAATCCGCCGTCATACGCCAGCGTAAGCCTGACGGGCACCAGTGCGTGGACATTTACAAACAACACGACCGACCCGCGGGCTTTGGAAACGGCCAGTGGATCGTCCACGCGCATCGCCTCTGTTTATTACGGCAGCACGTTCAGCATCAACGTCAATTTCACGGACACAAACACCCATCAGATCGCGCTATATCTGTTGGACTGGGACACGACCTCCCGAGTGGAGACGATTTCCGTCTTAGATGCGGCCAGCCATGCCGTGCTCAACACACAAACCTTCGCTAACTTCCAGAACGGCGAATACGCCTCATGGAGCGTCAAAGGGAACGTGATCATTCAAGTAACCTCTAATGCCGGAATCAATGCGGTTGTCGCGGGCATCTTCTTCGGTGGGGCTGCAGCGCCGGCACCGGTGATCTCGGCAGTAACCGCAACGAGCATCACGGCAACCGGGGCGACCATCACGTGGACAACGAATATAGCCTCGTCCTCGCAGGTGAGTTATGGCACCACCTCGGCGTACGGTTCGACCTCAACGCTCAACCCGACGCCGGTAACAAATCACTCGGTGATACTAACAGGGCTTACGGCGGGCACGACTTACGACTACGATGTAACTTCCACGGCTGGAGGTAGTTCGGCGACCTCGGCTAACTCCACGTTCCTCACGCTAACCACCGGCGGCGGGGGCAGTAGCGCCTCCTACATTGGCGTGGACACCACTACGCAGGGCGCGTGGAAAACGAGTTATGGCGGAGACGGCTACTTAATCGCAAACTACGCGGCCAATCCGCCGTCCTATGCAACGGTGAGCTTTACTGGACAGAACACCTGGACCTGGGCCAATCCCACCACCGATGTGCGTGCTCTCGCAACCTCGGGCGGCAACGGGATTGCCTCTACTTACTACGGCACTCCTTTCAGCATTAACGTAAATCTGTCGGATACGAACACACACCGCATCTCTCTTTACCTGCTTGACTGGGACACCACTGCCAGAGTGGAAACGATCTCGATTCTGGATGCAGTCAGCCATGCCGTGCTGAGCACGCAAACCTTCTCCAGTTTCAACAATGGCGAATACGCCTCGTGGAACGTCAAGGGGAACGTCGTCATCCAAGTTGTGAGCAACGGGGGAATCAACGCCGTTGTGGCCGGCATCTTCTTCGGCGGGGTGTCAAACGGCGCACCCGTCATCTCGGCGGTCACGGCTACAAACGTGATGAGCACCTCTGCGACGATCACCTGGACGACAGATGAGGCGTCCACCTCGCTGGTGAATTACGGAACAACCACTGCATACGGTTCCGCTTCGACACCGAACTCAGCTTTGGTCACAAGCCATTCAGTGATGCTGACGGGCCTAACGCCGGGTAAGCTTTACGACTACGACGTGGTTTCCGCCAACGCAACACCGGTTTCGGCGACCTCGAGCAACTTTAGCTTCACGACGCTTGCCAGCGGCACCAACATTGCTACCTATAATGGCCTCGATACGACCACGCAAGGCGCTTGGATGGGGACATACGGCGCAGGAGGAGATTACATTGCGAATTATGCGAGCAATCCTCCTGCCTATGCGACCGTGAGCCTCACGGGGCAGAGCACCTGGACGTTCCTCGCATCCACAACCGACCCCCGCGCTTTACAAACGGGCGGCGGCAACGGAATCGCTTCGACCTATTACTCGGCTACCGGTTTCACGATTAACGTCAAAATCAACGATGGGAACGCTCACACTGTTGCGCTCTATCTGTTGGATTGGGACACGACCGGCAGATCCGAGACCATTTCAATCCTTGATGGCAACACGAATGCCGTACTCAACACGCAGTCGTTCTCCGGCTTCCAAAACGGCGAATATGCGTCCTGGACGCTGCAAGGAAACGTAATCATACAAGTGACTCCAGTGGCCGGCATTAACGCCGCTGTCGCCGGCATCTTCTTCGGTCTGTAAACTTCGGTTTGGTCTGAAAAGAGTGATCTCAATAGCAGCCGTTCGGGGTACCGGGCGGCTGCTATTTTTGGGTTTGGATTAAAGCGAGATTTGTAGGATTGTTCTGCACTAACAAACTGACGCCCAACCATTGCGTTTTAGTGGGGAAAGGATGTTAGATGTCAACGCAAGAACCCGATCCGGCCAATGAGCAAGATCTCGCTGCCAACAGGGACGTAGTCACGGCGGTAAGGCGCGAAGCCGCTTTGCTTAAAACAGGCGCATTGCAGAACGCTATTTTCAACAGCGCCAACTTCTCGAGCATCGCTACCGATGAAAAGGGAGTCATTCAAATCTTCAATGTGGGCGCCGAACGGATGCTGGGTTATAAGGCCAGCGAAGTGGTGGACAAGATCACGCCGGCCGCCATATCCGATCCGCAGGAAGTAATCGCGCGCGCCAAAGCCCTGAGTCTTGAACTGTCAACCGCGATCACGCCCGGTTTCGAGGCGCTGGTCTTCAAGGCTTCTCGTGGCATCGAAGATATTTACGAACTGACCTACATCCGCAAGGATGGCAGTCGCTTTCCAGCCGTGGTATCGGTGACAGCGCTGCGCGACGCAGAGGGCGCCATCATCGGCTACCTGTTGATCGGCACTGACAATACCGCGCGCAAGCAAGCCGAAGAAGCTCTGCTTAAAGCGGGTGCGCTGCAAAACGCTATTTTCAACAGCGCCAATTTTTCCAGTATCGCCACGGACGCCAAGGGCGTCATGCAAATCTTCAACGTAGGCGCGGAACGCATGCTGGGTTATAAAGCCAGCGAGGTAGTGAATAAGATTACCCCGGCCGATATTTCCGATCCGCAGGAAGTGGTCGCGCGCGCCAAGGCGTTGAGCCTGGAGGTGGGAACGTCGATTACGCCGGGTTTTGAGGCGTTGGTTTTCAAAGCGTCGCGCGGCATCGAAGATATTTATGAGCTAACCTACATCCGCAAGGATGGCAGCCGCTTTCCGGCGGTGGTATCGGTAACGGCACTGCGCGATATACAAGGCGGGATCATCGGCTTCCTGTTGATTGGCACCGATAATACCGCCCGCAAGCAGATAGAAGCCGATCAGAAACTGCTGGCTCAGCGTCTGCGCGACCAGCAGTTCTATACGCGCTCGCTAATCGAATCCAGTATCGACGCCTTGATCACCATCGATCCAGGAGGCATCATCAGCGATGTCAACAAGCAAATGGAGTCGCTGACCGGCTGCACGCGCGATGAATTGATAGGCGCTCCGTTCAAAAACTTTTTTACGGATCCGGAGCGCGCCGAAGCCGGCATCAAACGTGTGCTCAGCGGCGGCAAAGTTAGCGATTATGAGCTGACCGCGCGCGCCTGGGATGGTAAGCAGACAGTGGTTTCCTTCAACGCCACCACTTTCCAGGACCGCGGCCGCAAGTTGCAGGGCGTATTCGCCGCCGCCCGCGACGTCACCGAACGTAAGCGCTTTGAGCGAAAACTACAGGAAAATAATATCGAATTGGAGCGAACTAAAGCGGCGGCAGAAAAGGCCAACATCGCAAAATCCGATTTCCTGGCAGCCATGAGCCACGAGATACGCACGCCGATGAATGCCATTCTGGGCATGTCCGACATGCTGGCGGAATCGCAACTGGACGCCGAACAGATGCAGTACGTAGATGTATTCCGACGGGCCGGCGCCAATCTGCTGATTCTCATCAACGATATTCTCGATTTGTCGAAGATCGAGGCGGGCCACTTGGAATTGGAGCACGTGCCCTTCGATCTCGAAGAGTTGGTAGATCAAGACCATCGATCTCACGAGCGTTAAGAGTCGCGCCAAAGGCATCATGTTAATGGTTCACCTGGCGCCTGGTCTGACCTCCAGTCTGGTAGGCGACCCTGCTCGTTTAAGACAAGTCTTAATCAACCTGCTTGGGAATGCCGTGAAGTTCACCAAAGTGGGCGAAGTGCTGCTAACAGTAAAGAACGACTCAGCGGGCCAACCGGGCGTGATAGAGTTTTCCATTTCCGATACGGGCATAGGCATACCGGCGAGTCAGCTCGAAACCATCTTCGACAGGTTCGCGCAAGCAGATTCGTCCATCACCCGGCAATATGGTGGGACCGGTCTCGGTTTGGAGATCAGCCGGCGGTTGGTGGAGTGTATGGGCGGGCTGTTGACGGTGACCAGCAGCGTGGGAGAGGGGAGCACATTTCGCTTCGACGCACATTTTGAGCAGGGCAGTCAGAGCAAGCGCAATGCCGCGCCCGAGATCGCTGACTTTCATGGCCGCCGCGTGCTGGTGATCGACGACAACGCCACCAACCGCTTCATCCTGGCTGAGACGTTGAAGTTTTGGGGTATAGAGAGTGCCGAGTTTGGCGCGCCCGCCGAGGCATTGGCGAATCTTACGGTCTCGAACGAGGCCAAGCGACCGTATTCACTCGTTCTGGTGGACAGTGAGATGCCGGGCATGAACGGCTTCGAGACCACCGCTCTCATTAAAAAGATCGCTCCTGACCTGCCAGTGGTCATGTTCACCTCCGATGTTCAGCCTGGCGACGTGCTCCGCCGCCGGCAAGCGGGCTTAGCCGGCTATGCCGTAAAGCCGGTTAAACGCGCCGAGTTATTGCGCTTGCTATGCACAGTCATGCGGCCACGTGAAATAACGGAGATGCCAGCGCCGGGCAGTAAGGAGCTCAAGCAAACTGCGCTTATCAGGCCGCTACGAATCCTGATTGCCGAGGATTCTGAGGACAATCGCCTGCTGCTGGAGGTATATCTGAAGGGAAGTCCTCACCAGTGGGAATTTGCCGACAATGGCAAGACTGCCCTGGATCTGCTGGCAGCAGAGGATTTCGATCTGATCCTGATGGATATGCAGATGCCGGTGATGGACGGATTAACGGCCACGCGCGCCATCCGCAAGCGCGAGCGTGAACTTGGAACGGCGGCGATTCCGATTATCGGGCTTACGGCCAACGCCCGCCCGGAAGACGTGGCCTTGAGCGTCAATGCAGGCTGCAACCAGCATCTCTCAAAGCCGATTTCCAAGCACAAGCTGCTTAATACGATCCAAGAGTATGGGCCGCTGCGCGCTTCGCTCGATTCGTCAGCAACAGGAGCTGGAGGGGCTCAAACCGTCGTCATCAAGATGCTACCCGGGCTGGAGGAGATCGTGCCTCGCTACCTGGCAGCGCGCCAGACGGAACTCCCTCAAATGCTGGCTCTACTGGCAGGTTCGGGCTTTGAGCGCATCGCCTTTCTGGCGCACAATATGAAAGGAACAGGAACTCCTTATGGCTTTCCGGACCTCACCAGATTGGGCGCACTGCTGGAGCAGTCAGCCAGACAATCGGACGCGGCCGCGCTTAGCCTGCAGTTAACTGACCTCGGAGATTATCTGGGCCGAGTGCAGTTGGCGAAGCTCTGATTCACGAAAACAAAGAACGCAGCACCCGTTCTTGGGAAATAGCAGGTTTTGGTCAATTTGGTCTAAACATCCCCCCCGAATTCTCCGATAATACATTTGATCGGAGAGGAGCAATATAGATGTCTAGCGCAGCGCTTCAACTGGCTGACGATTTGGAAACGTTGCCGCTCGCCACATCGGCGAAGCGTCAGCAATGCGTTTTGCTGATTGAGGACAACGAAGATTCGATGTTCTTGGTGAAGTACGCCCTGCAAGAGTATGGTGAGGGGGCGTTCCACCTAAACTGGGCTAATTGCCTGAGCACAGGGCTGGAACAGCTGTTAAACGGAGGAGTGGATATCGTGCTGCTCGATCTTGGGCTGCCTGAAAGTTCTGGACCGGAAAGCTACGCCTGGGTCCGCGAAGTCGCTCCGAAGACACCCGTTGTCGTATTGACGGGCGATTCTCGGGATCAAACCGAGTTAGCAATCTTGGCCAGTGGTGTGGAGGGCTACCTTGTCAAAGATGAAGTTTCGGGCTCTCATTTGCTGGAGGTCATCCGAGCGGCACTGTTGAAAAAGAATAATTTGCAAAAGCTATTTAATTTCCGTATGCGAATTCTGTAATTGACATAAAGCCAAAAGTTGGCGTACGCCGCTCCGGTTTAGATCCTGACTGAGCCGTGACTGTAAAGGAGCGGGTGAAACGATTGCCGAACGGCAGGTTTCACCCACTCGCTTTGAACGCCAGCAGTTCGGGCACTTTCCAAGACAGGATAAACTGCGTTCCGCTTTCCTGCGATATCTCAAGCCGCGCTCCGAGTTGGGTGGTCAACGCCTTGACCACCTCCATACCCATCGAAGTTGCGGATTCAAGGTTGAAACCAGCCGGCAGACCTACGCCGTTGTCGCGGACGATCAATTCGGCGCAGCGAGCCGCGGTGTTGCGGAACAAAATCTCGAGCAATCCCTTGCGGCCATCCTTGAAAGCATGCCTCAAAGCGTTGGAAATCAATTCGTTCAGAATCAGGCCGCACGGAATGGCCTCATCGATCATCAACAGCATCGATTCCGTTTTTACTTCCATTTCGATTCTGCTGGCGTCGGTGCAGTAACTTTGAAAGATCTGCCCGCTGAGGTTTTGGATGTAGCTTCCGAAATCCAAATCGGCGAGCGTTTCCGACTCGTAGATCTGTTTGTGAACCACCGACATGGAGTGAATTCTGCCATAGGCATCGCGCAACGATTCGGCGGCGGGCGAATCACCTTCCGTGCCGATTTGCAGCGAGAGGAGACTTCCGACCACCTGCAAATTATTTTTTACCCGGTGATGAACCTCTTTCAAAAGCGTTTCTTTTTCCGCCAGCAGCTGGCGCAGCGCTTGCGTCTTCGGATTATTCCAATTCCTGGCTATGTTCTGAAAGTTGTGCGACCTTCGCTTCGCTGCGTTCTAGGGTCGCATTAATAACGATGCGCTGCAGGCTGGCCGCCGCCTCGCTATCGCTCGACTTCCAGGGAAGAGAGCAGCCCTTCTGTACCTCCTTCCAACTGGCGAACGATTTGCGCGGACTCAAACGGATACCGTCTTCGGATACTTGCTTGCCGTCGTCCGGGTGGCCAGCCCAGTGAACGGTTTGCGCCATTTCACCCCGGAACCACAAAATACCGTCGCCGGGCTGGCCGAACTGAACCAAAAGCGCTCCGCTAGCGTTGGCAGCGAGATTCCTAAAGTCTGCGAAAAGCGCGCCCACTCGATCGGAAGCGGCTAGGCCTTCGACCGACCTGGAACGAAACGCCGACATCATTGCGGCGGCTTCGGCTAGCGGTGGCGTGACGCCAATCAACTTTGCAACGCCATCGATTTGCAGCAAAGCGCCATCGGCGCCGGTCACAGCCAAACACACACTGGCATCTTCCGCTAGCGCCGACAAGATGGAGTGCTTCTCATCGATCACCGCGCTGAGTAACTCGAGCAAGGCCTTTTTAGCCAAACGCTCGGCGTAGTCGTGCGTCTGTAGCGTCACGCCCATGAGCAAAGAGATGACTTGTCCCAACAGATCGCACAAGGCGCGGACCTCCGGCGGCACACGCTTACTCGTTAGGTGATGACAAAGGATCATGCCCCAGAGTTCGTTGCCATGAATGAGCGAGATTCCTAGGGAAGCGCCCACGCCCATATTTTGTAGATATTCGATATGAACCGGAGAAACGCTGCGCAGGCCGCAGTAGGTCATGTCGAGCGGTTCTCCATGCGCCAGGTGGGGGTGTCCCAAAACTCGCACGGCTTGGTAGCCAACATCCACAATCGTTCTCAGACGTTGTAAAAGAAAAAGCTTTCTGGCTTGCTTAGGGATATCGGTGGCTGGGTAGTGGAGTCCCAGGAAGGGTTCCATGCCGCGGACCTTTGCCTCGCCGATCACCTCTCCGTGGCCATCGCGGTCGAAGCGGTAGACCATCACGCGATCATAGCCGGTTAGTTGACGGATGAGCGGCGGAACCGCGGCACAAAGTTCTGCCAGGGTTTTTGGCGTTCCCAGTTTGCGGATGGCCTTCTCCAGCCGCACAGCGAGTTGATCCCAACGGCGCTCCTCTAGCGCCGGTTCCAACTCCACACATAAGAGGCGGCCCGTGCGGTGCGCCGAAATATCGAACAGCCTTTCACCACACGCCTGGATGCTGCGCGTCAGAATATTCGCCGGAAAGTACTGTTCGGCGCCAAGAGCTTCCTCGATGGCGACCAGGGCTTCCACGCCGAGGATTTCGCTGAGCGTTCGGTTCAGCACGCCGGCGGCAGCTATCCCAATCATCGCAAGCGAGTTCTCACTGGTATAGACGATGCGCAGATCGGACTGGCGCGCGGCGACCAGCATTCCGTGCGGCTGAATGGAGGAAGGTATGTGGATTGGTTCCAGGTCGCAGTTCGATAAGTCGACAGCTATATCTGGAGATATGAACGGTAGGTTTTGATTCACGATTGCATCGATTTCTCAATTCAGTGAGCAACCACTCCTCGACGGTCATGGCTCGGTTCCAAGATCTCCGTTCCGAGGCGCGCGTGAGGAAGCGTTGAAAATATGACTCTGCTCGCCGTCCGCAGCAGTGAGTCCTCTTTACTATAGAAGGACTTACTCGGCTGTGCCGTTCTTTAATGCAAACCTACGTTAAAATATCGCTAGTACTTATACTTAATAAGACGGTAGCCAATTTATTCTCAATTTAGTAGCAATGTTTCGGGGTTATACTGATTACGACGGGTGACAAGAATGCTCCGGTCACAGGCTTGGAAAACGTAGAATCGTCCGATGCTCTTGTTCAAGAGTGTCTAAAAAACTTGGGGCTCTCACTTCTTGGCGATTGGGATGTTCTGGTGTTCCTCTACAGGCATCAGTCGAGTCTGGCCAGCGCCGAGCAGATTGCTTGTCTTCTGGGTCATTCCAGTAAGGCCGTTGGCGCCGCATTGGAAAAGTTGGAATCGCAAAAACTGATACAACGGTCCCGCTCGTCGCAGGGGGTTCGTTTCTATCAATTCGTACCTCCAAAGCCGCACATCGCGCCTGAAAGCTGCTTTCGACAACTGATCAGTTTTGCCGATAGTCGCAGCGGGCGACTTCTGCTCGTCAAACACCTGCGGCCTGCGTAAGCAGTGCTTGACGTAGCATTAAAAAAAGGAAACAAATGGCGGAAGCGAGTTTAATTAAAACGGGCGTGGAAGGGCTTGATGCCATCCTGCTCGGGGGCATTCCCAAAGGGAACGTGATCATGGTGCAGGGCATGACGGGCACTGGGAAGACCTTGCTGGGCATGGAATTCATCTATCGCGGCATCACGCTTTTCAATGAGCCCGGACTGATTGTGGTGTTTGAAAGCAGTCCCGAACGAATGTCGCGCGATGCTAGAGAGTTTGGCTGGAATTTGGAAGAACTGCAGGAGCAGCATAAGCTCAAATTGATCTTCACCAGTCCGCAGGTCCTGGAAGTGGAACTGCGTTCTCCAGACAGCTTATTGCTGGAAACGGCGGCGGAGATCGGCGCCCAACGCATCTTTATCGATGGCATCGGGCTGCTCCGGCCAGCGGCGACAAATCCCTTACCTTGGAATGGACCCGGTTCCTACCGCGAACTACTGCAACAGTTGCTGGAAGGGCTTCACCGCGAAAACTTAACGGCCATGTTCTCGCACGAAGTGGGCACCCAGGGCGCATCGCAAGCCACTTTGGAGATGGCCGCTTTTCTGGCTGATACGTCGTTTGAATTGACCCTCGACCGGAAATCCCGCGTGGGCCATCGCGGCCTGGAAGTGTTGAAGAGCAGAGGGCAGAATTTCATCACCGGCAAACACACGCTGAGAATCGCCGGCGGCAAAGGGCTGGAAGTGTTTCGCCGGGCGCAAGCGCCGGTCTTGCGTAAGGTGGCCCAGCCCACCTCCCATGCCAAACGTTCGGTTATCGGTGTACAAGCTCTTGACGATTTGATCGGCGGCGGCATTTACGACGGTTCCACAACCATGGTGGTCGGCATCTCGGGCGCTGGCAAGACCGTGCTCGGCACGCAACTCTTGCATGAAGGCGCCGTTAAACACGAAAAACGCGGTCTACTGGTGTCGTTAGATGAACATCCCGCGCAAATCATTCGCAACGCTACCACCATTGGCATCGACTTACAAACACTGGTGGATGCCGGCGCCATTCACATTCTTTACGATAGTCCGCAGGAGTTGGAAGTTGACGCGCATTTTGCCTGCTTAGTGGAAACGATCGAGAAATACGATATTCAAAGGCTTGTCATTGACGGTGTTACCAGCTACAGCACAGCGCTTGACGACCAACGCTCGTACCGCGATTTCTTTCATGCCCTGGTCGCGTTTACCAAGGGCCGTTTGATGACCACCTTCTTCAACTATGAAAATCCCGAGCTGTTCGGCCTCTCGGCCTATATGCCCGAGTTCCCGGTGAGTTCGATTGTCGACAACATCATTGTGCTTTCGCTGGTGGAACTCGGCAACACGCTGCATAGGAGCATTGCGGTGGTCAAAGCGCGCGGCTGCAAGCATGAATTCGATACCCGTGAATTTATCGTGGGGCAGGGCGGCATCCAACTGCTTCCTTTAGACAAGAATGGCCAACTTCCCTCGATGCCATTGGAGAGCTATTCCAGCGTGATGAGCCGTGCGCCCACTCGACATAGCTTCCGGCGCGCCGCCGCTGCTGGTGAGAGATGAGAGCCGGGCGCAGGCGTGCAAATTGATGCCGTTAAGTAGAAGGGATGGCAACGGAGCCCTCATCGAGCTGGGTGGGTTGGCGCCGGGGGTGGATTTCGATCCCGCCGACAGCGACTTTACGCCCGAGTTGCGCGCTGAATTGCTCGACGGCGAAGCCTGGGCGGGGATGCTCGAGTTGTACGCCCGCCCCACCAAGCTAGCGGTTGCGTTGGTGGATGCGAACGGGCAAATGGTTGGGGTGTGTCAAAATCCCCAGCCCATCTGGACCTTGGCGCGCCATTCCCAGCCGGCAGCGAATGGCGCCTGCCCCTTTTGTCTGGAAACCACGCCGCATTGCAGTGCGGCCGCAGACGCATGGCAGGCAAGGGCTTTAGTGGTGGCACGTGATCAGGGCGGCTTTGCCCATATCGCCGTGCCCATTATCTTGGGTAACCGGCTAATGGGAACTCTGTTTGCCGGGCAAAGTCTCGATCACTATCCCCAATTCCTTCCTTTGCAGAGATTGGCCCGTACGTTCAATCTCTCCGCGCAGGAAGTCTGGCGTTTAGCGCGCCAACAGGTGCCTATCAGCGGCGCGAGTCTCATTGTCTACGGAAATCTGTTGAGCGCTTTCGGCCAGACCTTTTTGAACGATCGTTACAGAGCGATTTCGGAAAGAAAATCGGTCGCGGTTTTCCGGCTAATCAACGAGAAGCTGAGCCGTAACGTGACTGAGAAGGAAGTTCTTCTTCGGGAGGTGCATCACCGCGTAAAAAACAATCTCCAGGTGATTTCCAGTTTGCTGAATATGCAGAGTAGCTCGCTGTCCAATGAAACAGCGGTGGCCGCTTTGCTCGACAGCCGGCTGCGCGTCCTTTCCATGGCGCTGATTCACGAACAGCTCTACAGCAACGACCAATGGGACGCCATTGATTTTGAAGAATACGCCAAATTGCTCGTCTCGGCAATATTCCATTCCTTCGGCGGTAGCGCGAACCTGGTGATCAGCCGGTTTAATACGTCGCGCGTCCTACTGGACGTAGACCAGGCAATACCTTGCGGTCTGATTCTAAGCGAATTGGTAACCAATGTTCTGAAATATGCCTACCCTGACGGCAAGGGCGGCGAAGTGGTGATCGGGCTGGGCGAAAACGTGAAGGGGACGATCACGCTGAGCGTTGCCGACAATGGCGTTGGCTTGCCGGCAGACGTTAATGCGAATGAACCCACGTCGATGGGCCTGGAAATCGTCAATCTTCTTGCTAACCAACTGGGCGGCATTCTAACGGTGCAATCCGGCCCTGGCACCCGATTCATTATTGAGTTTCCCCGCGAATCTAAGGATAAGGCGCTGGCCTTTTCCGCTTAGCGAGATAGGAACTACGTTTTCATGCGCGCCATGAAGTACATGCCGCTATCTTACCGAGCGGTGAGTGCCTTTCGGACTTGATCGATTGATCTTTCAGCTCTTACTTGACACTCGCGAATTCGGATCACAACCCAGCCCTCGCGGCGGAGCTTTGCCGTAATCCGCCGGTCCCTCTTTTTGTTGGATAATAACTTTTTCGCCCAGAACGAAGTGTTCGTTCGAGGAAGATATTTGCATTTTCTACAGCCATGCCAGAAGCAGCCGTCGACGAAAACGGCGATTTTGCGGCCCGGCCAAGCGAAGTCCGGTCTTCCTAGAACGGGCCAATGCTTCCGATAGCCGCGAATCCTGGCGTTCCAAAGCAATTTGCCAAAAGCAACTTCGGTAGTGGCGTTGCCTCGCGAACGAACCGCGGCCATGATGCGCGAACGAACTCTTTTTGAGACGTGATCCGCCACAACTCAATAGCTTATTTCAACGCAAATTATAGCTCTTAAGATCCCCGTCGGTGATTTCGCCGGCTGGAACAAGCCGGTAATGCCGCTCCTCGATAACCTTGACCTCGCCCTCCAGTACCGTGAGTTCGAAAATGGCGATGGTGTTTTCCACGTCGTTCATGAATTGGGCGGAGATGGCCCGGCAAATGAGATTGGGGAACTTTTCTGCACAGCAGGCCAAGTCCTGGGTAGTCTGGACAACGGCAAGTTGGTCGTTTCCTCCCTTCGCCTGTACAGGCACGACAAACTGCCGGCCGTTTTTGTCGACTCCCACGTAGATCTCGTCGATCTCAATTTGGCCCATGCCTTTCACTGTCGTTCTCAAGTGATTCTGAAGCGAGAAAGTGGTGATGCCCAAAAAAATATCGATCAGGCGGTTATAGCGAACCTTAGCGAGCAATGCCTGTTCGTCCGTAAGAGAGTAAGCAGCGATAATTTCCGGAGTGGCATCGGGAATCTTCACCGCTACCAAATCGTCCCGAGGCACAATGCGGCTTGCGTTACCAAGTCGAAATCGATATTTTGCCTGACCCGCGGGTTCGATAATCCATTCCTTTTTTCCGGTCGCCGTTTGGAGAATTTCGGCGGGCATCTGTCTGCGATACCGAAACGAGTAGATTAAATCGCCCAGGTTTTTCGGATTGGGAAGGCCCATTTTCAACGCAACTTCGACCAACTCTTGGCGATCAAACTCGAATTTCTCCAACCCTTTGCGGTAGTGGTTCTTGAAAATCTGGACAAGCAATCGCTCATAGAGATCGGCCATTTGTCGACGTAACCGGCACCTTTCTTGTCCGTTGTGGAATCACGGTGGAAGACACGCCGTAGTATTGCGACGCTTCGGACATATTCATCTCTAAAAGACGCTGGTCTCCGGTCTTTGCGTCGACTCCTGGCAAAAACTCTATTCCAAGCGCAGAAAAAATCTGCGACCCGACTGCCTGAGCCAAGAGCGGTGGCACGGAATTACCCACTTGGCGAAAGCCATGCCACTTTGTGACGTGGAAGCGAAACCAATCCGGGTAGGAATGCAAACGGGCTGCCTCTCTAACAGTAATACACCTCGCCGAAAAGGGATGTATCGGGCGCGGAGACGTGAAAGCGCCTCGATCACTAGCCGTTCCTGCGCGAATCGTATTACAAATTCCGTTAGGATCGAGCTTCAGGAAACGGCTGACTGGTTCAGTCTCCCCGAGGCCAGTGGCCTTGAAGCGCTTTTGCGAAATGGAAGTGTGGACCGTGCGGAGACTTGAAGTTAGAAGGTTTCGGTATTCGGTGCCGACTCTGAGCAATTTGGCATAGGAACTGGGCTTTCCAAATTCGGCTTCAACCCAATCTCGACTCAGCAATTCTTCGTAGTCGTCTGCTTCCGGCAAATCGCCAAGCGCCTCCCATACGGTAGGCGTCGTATCGGTAAAGCCAAAGCCGAGACTCGCCCTCGGAAGTTCGTGGGTTTTGGTTGGGTATTCAGGGAGGCATTCACCCTTGCGGGCACCTATTAGGAATAACCTCTGACGGTCTTGGGGTACCCCGAAATTAGCGGCGTTTAGGACTTGATAGTCTTCTTGAACTTTGTAGCCCTTCAATCGAAACTCGGCAATGATCTCCAAAAGAAATTTCTTATGTGCGCCAACGGTCAAACCACGTACGTTTTCAAACACAAAGTACTTGGGTTTTAGGTCTGAGACAATCCTGACGAAATGGTATACAAGCTGATTACGGGGGTCTTCCAGTGCGCGCTTGCCAATCATGCTAAAACCTTGGCACGGCGCTCCTCCAAACACAACGCTTACCTCTCGATTGCCGATTCGCGAGTGTTTTCGGATATAGTCTCCGTCCACTTCGGCCACGCTTCTGCAAATAGATGCACACTCTGGAAAATTAAACTCGTGCGTTGCGCAGTGGATCGGATCGAATTCAACGGACGCCGCGACGTCGAAGCCCGCTTGCTGGAAACCAAGGCTCATCCCCCCCGCCCCGGCGAATAAATCTAGCCCAATCGGCCGTTTTCGGTTTTCCGGCATAGAACAGGAGGCCTCATAAATGTTTCAATATTTCGCCAAGGAACGTACTCTCAAACTTCGAGTTTAACAGGGTCTCACACCTATCTACTGGTTCGAGCTCAAGATTTGCTCTGGTGGGAATGGTTCGTAAGACTACGTTTTCATGCGCGCCATGAAGTACATGCCGCCCAGCGAGAAGATCACGTCGGGCGCCCACGCCGCCATGGCCGCCGGCAACTGATTCAAGTCTCCAACCTGCTCAAACAACGTGCCGACCGTCCAGTAAGCAATAGCGATACAAAACGCCACAAACACTCCGCGCATGGCGCCTCTTGTTCCCCCCACAAAAGCGAAAGGAATACTCAAAATCGCCATAATCACCGCAAATAGGGGCACCGCGAACTTCTTGTAATACTGTACCCGCAGCGGTGTTGTGTCCAAGCCGCTCGCCTGCAGCTCATTTATATAGGAACTCAACTCTTCGAAATTCATCTCCTTATATTCCTTCTCTTCTTTCACAAACCAGGAAGGAGTTTCAGTCAAAGAGGGAAAGGTCGCGGTGGCATTGTAGAACGGCTTGTAATCCGATCCTGCCGCATTGGTCTCTTGGCTTACGCCGTTTTCAAAGACCCACTTGTGGAGCCGGTCATTCCACTGCGCGCGATCGGCGGTGATCTGTTGAACTACGTGAAAGGTCTTGGGATCAAGCTCGAAGACATTCACCTTCGACATAATTGCCAGCTTGGGATCAAGGTGCAAAAAGTTGAAGATGCGCGAACCTTGTCCGTAAACCCACTGGCGATCGGGCCGCCGGTATGTCGCCACTGGCTTCTTCTTAATTTCCGCACGCAGCATTTCCTGCCGCCGGTTCGCCCCTGGAATGTAAAAGTGATCAAAGGTAAAGAGCAGCAAGCTGATGAGCAAACTTGCCACAACCACCGGCGCAGCCAAGCGATGAACGCTCACGCCGGCCGCCTTGAACGCTGTTACTTCGTTATACTTCGTCAAAATGGTGAAGCAAATCAGCGAAGCAGCGAGTGTGCCGATGGGCGTCACTTGGTAGAGCAAGCTGGGGGCCAGATTCCACAGGTAATCGACCATGGTGCCCATATTGATATCGTTCTTCACCATGTCACCGAGCAGCTCAAAGAAAGTGAATACTTCAATGAGCGCGACCAGCACGACCAAAAGAATGCCGAAGTAAAACAGGAAGCCATTCAAGACGTAGCCGTCCATCAGCATGGGCCGCAAACCGAAGCCGCGCGCGTTGAAAGGTCCGTGGCGCACGACAGTGTCACTGCTCGTCTGCAGCAATGTTAGCGTCGCTTTCCAGAGCCGCGTCGCGCCCGTTTTCAACCACTCGCCCCAATCACGGTCACCTGGCCTTTCCAAGCGCAGCAGGAGAATCGCGCCTAAGACGGCAAAGACGGCGTCTGGCGTCCACACGGCGACAGGCACCGGCAAGCTTCCCTTTTTGGCCAAGCCGAGCAGCGAAATATAACTCATGAAATAAAGAAATGCCACCAGCACGGTGACGACATACGCTGCCGATTTGCCGCCTTTACGAGAGGAAATCCCCAATGGAATGCCAACCAGTGCCAGCAACATGCAAGCTAACGGCAACGCGAATCGTTGATGTAATTCGATGGCCGCATCCACGTAGTCTTGTCTGGACAAATCTTTGCGGCGCGTCACATATTTGTAGAGAGGCCCCGTATCCATCTCCTGCACAGTCTTGTTGACTTGCAGATCTTCCTGCTTTTGCGCTTGCAGCACCCACTGATGGCGTTGCGCCACAGTAGTTATGGCTTTACCTTCTTTGTCCCGCTCGGTTGAACGGAAATCGCGCATGTCCAAAATAATTCTGTTGTTCGGAGCGTCCGGGTACGGAATGGCTTCTTGCGCTACGATAATGCGCGGCCCTTCGCCACGGTTCTTACCCTGTTCCTCGAGTTTGGCGGGCGGCGTCACATCGGCAATAAACACCTGCCGCCAAACGGTCTGCTTCTCTTCAGTCTGCACATCGCCCACGTACAAGACAGTGTCAGGGAACTGTTCATCGAAAATTCGCGATTCGATGTTCCCGGTCAACTGAGCCGCTGCGAAATTGCGGGCGGTCCTGGTTTCGAGGTTGAGGGAAAGCGGCGTGAGCCAAAGGGCCGCCAGCGCATTGATCACCAGCGCGAGAAAGGAAAAAAGCAGCACCGGCCTGGCAACAGTGATGCTCGAAATGCCGGCCGCGCGAATGGCGGTAATCTCACTATCGGCCGACATGCGGCTCAAGCCAATTAGAATGCCAACCAGTACTCCCAGCGGCAAGGCAAACGGCAGCGTTGCCGGTAGTGCGTAGAGAAGCAATTTTGCCACCACGGGAACCGGCGCAGAGCTCCTGACCAGAATCGCGGAAAGCTTCTCAATCGTGCGCAAGAAAAGCACGAAAATAAACAATCCAGTGCCAAGCGCCGCGCTGGTCGCAACTTCCTTAAAGATGGCCCGGCTGAGAATTCGCATTGCGCTAGTGCTGCGCAATAAGCGCGGGCGCCGGCACAATGGGCTGCTTGCCCGGCTCATTTTCCCCTTTTGCCAAATCGACGCTATCCATCAGCAGGGAAGGCGCAATGACAGTGCTCGTCGTTGCGCTCGTCGCCACTGCCGCGTGATTGAAGCTGGAACCATTGTTCACGTAGTTGAAGACGTAGGGCCGATCGGACGCAATATCGATATCGCGCAAATCTTTCGCACTGAAGTCTTTGAATCGCAGCCCGCGCACCAGTTCTTCGTGTCCGTCGAGATAAACCCGATAAGCGAGCAGCGGCGAATTCAACGAGCGCGAATAGCCGCCCTTCTGCAATTGGTGTCCCATGCTCTGTAGTTCTTCAGCATTGGCAGTGGATGGAAAATCGAGGCGGCGAATGAGCAGTCCGTATTTCAACCCGGCCGCTTTCACCTTCTCCAGCAGCTTGGCCTTCATGTCTTTTTCTTTTGTCGTTTCGCTGGCTTCCACAAACAGGTTCCCGGCCACTGCCTGCTCCGTGCCCCATGGGCCCGGCAGTCGTCCGTGGCCGTTCGAAACCGTAATCGTCTTAACAGGCTCGCGGCTGGCCAGAAATCCTTTCAGCACGCCCTTGGAGACCAGCACTACTCGTTCCGCCGGCACACCTTCGTCGTCCACTTTATACGCACCTGCCAAAGCAGCGTTCTGGAATGTTTCCTTAAGCGGATCGTCGGTGATGCTCATCCACTCGGGTAATACTTTGCTGCCAACTTTGGAAGACCACACACCCTCGAGCACCTGGCCCGTGTTGGATCCCGGCGGTGCTATCGGCTTGCGCTGCAGTCTGGTTGCATCGGTCAGCGTGGAAGCCAGCATCTGCGCGGCCGCTTCCTGCTCGAATAGAACCGGCCCGCTGTAGTCTTCGCTCACCGGCGCTTTCACTAGAGTTTCCAGATCGGCCGCCACTTGCTCGGCCATCTTTTCCAATTCTTTGGCGTCGGGCAGATCCGCAATGGTTAACCCCGTGGCTGCCTGGTAATTCCAAACCTTGTTGCCGTCTGGCGCCAGCGCTTCTCCTCGAATGGTCAGTTCGGTCAACTCCTGCGGAATCCGCACCACTGTTCCTTCGCTGTTCACAATGCGGTAGGCCGACGAAATGGATCTGAACCGCACGCTCGATTGGCTGACCGACGGCGCGGCCACAAAACGTTGTGAAATTCGCGCCAAAATCTCTTCCCATTTCCGCTGATCCACTGCCAGTTTTGGCGGCGCTTCTAAATCGATCAAGGGCTTGGCAGGGGCTAAGTCAGGCGTCTGATCCGCTTCGGCAATCTCGCGCAGCGCATTTCGCTTGCGCGTGATCTGATCGGTGGCAGATTTATAAACCGCGTCGCTGGCTAACCAAAAGGCATCGCGGAAAGCTTCGTAATTATCGTCGATAGGCAAAGCCCCGAAACGCGAGGCGCCGCTGAAAATTGAATTGCTGTTATCGAACTGATAGCTGCCGACCCTGATCTCCACTCGCGGCGAACGGGCACGCCCACTCACCGACGTCAGAATGCCTCCCAAGCTAGCGGTGATAGCAACTTCACTGGCATCGCTGGTGGTGTATTGCACGAAGTAGGGCTTATCCAGATTGTTGAGTTGCAGGGTCTTCGTCCGCGCCAACTCATCTACCATGGCACGCAACTGCACGTCTTTTTGTATATCGGTCTCGGCACCGCACAACACGGTGATTGCGAAGCCGCTTAGCGCGAGGGCTGCCACGATTCGACTTCTCATTTGCCTTCCTCCGGCCGCGGCAGCAAGGGCTGCTTCTCTTGCGAATTTTGCTTCTTCTGCGTCTCTATTTCGGACACCAGGATGGCCGGTGAAACCGCCGATACCGGTATGCTGCCCGATTCCGCTCCGCAATAGCCGTTGAATACCTCCGCCTTGTCCGACGTTGCCACAATCTTTTGGAAACTGGCTAGCGGCGTACCCACGATGTCCACTCCGCGAATCAATTCATCTGGACGTCCGTCGGGGAAAACTCGGTACACCACCAGTGGCACAACCGTGAATGCTTGCAGCCCCTGCCTTCCGGTGGTTGTATAGCCGCTGGAAACTTCTTCAAAGTAGAGGCCGTAAGGTTTCTGTTGGCGTTTGATTTCTTCGATCAGTTTCGCCCGCAGTTCCTTCGACGAAACGCTTTTAGAGGATTCCACCAACAGATTCGATTGGCGCGAAACCACTTCGGCTCCTGGTTGCCGCCGGCCATGTCCGTTCGATGCTTTGAACTCTCCGACTGGCGAGCGCGACAACAGGAACGTTTTCAATACACCATCTGCCACTACCTTGACAGGCTGCGCTTTCACCCCTTCATCGTCGTATTCGTAGTGGCCAATGAGATCCTGTCCGTGATAATTTTCGCGTGTCGCATCGAAGGTGACGCTGATGAAATCCGGGAGCACTTTGGTTCCCAACATCTTGGTAAATGTTTGTCCTTCGCTGACGTCTTTCTGGCGGTGACCTTCCACGCGGTGACCGAAAATTTCGTGAAAGAATACCGCCGACGCGCGGCCCGACAAAATCGCCGGACACACAATGGGTTCAGCGGGAGGCGCAGCCACCAGGTTGTCTAGCTTCTTGGCCAGAATCTTCACCCGTTCCAGGACCGCATCGTCAGACGGCAGATGCGCGGGGTCTGCCGCTTCGATGGAATCGAAATCTTCCAGCCCCATGCCATCCGCGGCCAGCGCTTCACCCTGCATTTCAATGCGAAATAAATTACTGCCGGATTGAATGGAAGAACCTTCCGTATTCACAAACGTGCGCAGATCTCGCCGCGCCATAAAGGTGACGCCGGAGCCAAGAATTTTTTCGTGATTCTTAAATTCGGCCGACCATTCGCGCACACGCTTGGCCCAGAGTTCTTTGTCGATCTGATACTGCTCAGGCGCACGCGCATATTTCACGGCCGGGTCTACGGAAAAATCGGCATTCTTTTCTTTGTCCTCCACCAGTAGCTGCTGGTCGGTCTTGAGCTGCAACAAGCGGCGCGAGGCTCCCCGATACACGCGATCCGTTTCCGCCCAGAGAGAGCGCCTGATTTCGTTGGCGTCGTCACCCAAACTAATCTGCGTAAAATGCGTGAAGTGCGCGCGCGAATCTTTGTATGGGTGATAATTGTCGAACGACGGCGCGCCGATTCTGATGGTAGTGTCGAAGCCTCGGATGTGCGATTGTGAATCCGTCAACAGGGCGCCCAGCGTTGCCGCCACCAAAGTGGTTTGTTCTTCGGTCACTTCGTACGCCAGATAATAGGGCGGCGGATCGCCCTTGGCCTTCAGCCCGGCAAATTCGCGGTTCAACTCGTCTGTCAGAATTTCCAGCAAATCCCAATGCGTCCCATTGGCTGCTTTGGCCGTGCTCAGCGTCCAGCCTGTCAGCAGAACGGAGACAAGCAGCACCGAGCAAACACGAAGGTACGGAAAAAATTTGCGCAACTTCAAGAATATCAGCCGATTGCTGGCTTCCGACTGGGGCGCGCTTAACCTGCCAACTTCTTCAAACTTTCCGTGAATGGTGCGCGCGCCACGCCCTTTTCGGTAATTATCGCCGTTACATAACGATTTGGCGTCACATCGAAGGCAGGATTCGCAACCTTGATACCTTCCGGGGCCACGTGAACGCCCTGTACGTGCGTCACTTCCTTTGCCGCACGTTCCTCAATCGGAATCTGCTCGCCCGAGGTGAGCGTAAGATCGAGTGTCGAAATTGGTGCTGCCACGTAAAACGGCACGCCATTTTCTTTCGCCAACACAGCCACGCTATAAGTCCCAATCTTGTTGGCGACGTCGCCATTTCCCGCGATGCGATCGGCACCCACTACGACGCAGCCAATCCGGCCGCTCTTTAAGAAGTGCCCGGCCATATTGTCGGTGATCAATGTCGTATCGATGCCGTCACGTTGCAGTTCCCACGCAGTCAACCGCGCCCCTTGCAGAAAAGGCCGCGTCTCATCGGCGAAAACATCGATCTTTTTGCCCATCTGTACCGCTGCTCGAATCACGCCTAGCGCCGTGCCGAACCCGGCCGTCGCCAACGCGCCCGCATTGCAATGCGTCAACACGGTTTTGCCGTCCGGCACCAACTCCGCACCATGCCGGCCGATGGCTTGATTAATGGCAATATCTTCCGCGCGCACCAGCGCCGCTTCTTTGACGAGGCGCGCACGCACGGCCGAAGGGCCGGCTGCTTTCGTTTCGTCATAGACGCGCTGCATACGGTCAATCGCCCAAAACAGATTCACCGCCGTGGGCCGCGTTTTCGCCAGCGTCTCGCAAATAAGCGGCATGTCGGCTGCGAGATTCTCCGACTTGAGCGCGCCAATTGCCACGCCCATGGCGGCCGCTACCCCAATTGCGGGAGCGCCGCGAATCACCATGCTGCGAATAGCTTCTGCCACTTCGACGTAATCGCGGCAGGTGACAAACACCGTTTCGCGCGGTAGCCGCGTCTGGTCAATCATTACGACACCATCCGGCGTCCATTCAATCGTCTCGATACTTTGGGTAAGAGTGCTGGCGTTCATTTATGAGTTATGTACTTTGTGGCCAGTAGGCCCACTACCGAAACCGAGTTAAAGCAGCCGTGCATCACGGTTCCAGGAATAATCGAATTTGTTTTGGCCCGCAAGATGCCGAGCGCGATCCCAACGACCGTTATTGCGGCCACGTATTGCCAGGCGAACTGATACTCCGGGGCATGCAATCCGCCAAACAACAAAGCAGTCAGCGCAATTCCCGCTGCGACTCCAAAGGTCCGCGAAAAAAGCGGCTGCAGAAATCCACGAAACACCATTTCTTCGAACAAGGGTGCGAACACCACAGCCGTTATAGCGAGCAGCGCGAACGACCAGGGAGTTTTCACCAATTGGTCGAACGGCGTATCTACTTTCGGTGTGTTAAGAGAAGATGCGACGATGCCAATTCCAAAAGCCAGCAGCACTCCGCCAAGACCAGCCATCAGCAGATTGGTTCCGGTTTTGCACCAGTGAAGGGATTGGAACACCGGCCGATCATAGCGATATTTGAACAGCAAAAAAAAGCAGACATACACGAGCGCATACACCACAAATTGCATAGGCAGCGCCAAGGCCGTCAGATCGTTTCTTAGACTTGGATGAAAATGCACCCAAGCGCTGGCGGCCACACCAACCACCATCACGGACATAAACAAAAGCCCGATCAGCAGCAGCAAATCCGCATAGCCCCAAAAAGGATCGCGTTCCTCTGGCGGTTTTGTAAACGAGGGCAAAGGTTCCCAGAGCGGAACGCTGGCAGGCTCAATGAGCGGTCCTTCCGTTCTGTCCAGGTCTTCAGGCTGCATGTCCCGCCTTCATTATCTTCCGCAACGCTTGCGCGGTATGGCTGCGTTTGTTGCGCATCACCTCTTCGGGCGTGCCGGTGGCCACAACGTACCCACCTTCCTCGCCGCCTTCGGGGCCAAGATCAATCAAATAATCGGCACTCTTGATCACATCCAAATGGTGCTCAATCACCAGCACGGTGTTACCTAAATCGACTAAACGTTGCAGCACGTCCAGCAGATGGCGGACATCGTCGAAGTGCAGTCCGGTCGTCGGTTCGTCCAACAAGTAAAACGTTTTGCCGGTCTGGCGCTTGCTCAACTCTTTGGCTAATTTGATGCGCTGTGCTTCCCCGCCGGACAGCGTGGTTGACGACTGCCCCAAATGAATGTAGCCCAGGCCCACTTCATTCAGCGTCTTGAGTTTGGCGTGAATCTGCGGGATATTTTCCAAAATGCCCAGCGCATCTTCGACACTCGATTCAAGCAGGTCGGCGATGCTGAAGCCCTTATATTTCACTTGCAGGGTTTCCTGGTTATAGCGGCGGCCCCGGCAGATATCGCACGTCACGTAAACGTCAGGCAGGAAGTTCATCTCGATACGCTTCAACCCGTCGCCCTGACAAGCCTCGCAACGGCCGCCCTTTACGTTGAAGCTGAAGCGCCCCGCCTTGTAACCCCGTTCGCGCGATTCCGGCAGCATGGCGTAGATATCGCGAATGGGCGAAAAGACGCCGGTGTACGTCGCTGGATTCGAACGCGGCGTGCGGCCAATCGGGGATTGATCGATCTCAATCACTTTGTCGATAAACTCCAGACCACTGACCGATTCATGCGCTCCTGGCATTGCGCTTGAACCATATACTTCTTTCGCCAGCGCTCGATAGAGAATGTCATGCACCAGAGTTGACTTGCCGCTACCCGAAACGCCCGTGACCACGGTGAACGTCCCGAGTGGAAAATCCACGTCCACGTTCTTCAGATTGTGTTCACGCGCGCCCTTGACAGTAAGTTTGTTTCCATTACCTGCGCGACGTACTAAAGGCGAAGCAATCATCATGTGGCCCGAAAGATATTCACCAGTCAGCGACGCTGGTGTATTCATAATCTGGGCCGGCGTTCCCTGCGCCATTAATCCGCCACCAAGACGCCCAGCGCGCGGACCCAAATCGATCACGTAGTCTGCCCGTTCAATTGTTTCGGCATCGTGCTCGACCACCAGCACGGTGTTGCCCAAATCGCGCAACGAATGCAGGGTGTCCAGCAATTTACTGTTGTCTCGCGGATGCAGTCCGATCGACGGCTCATCGAGCACATACAGAACTCCTCGCAGCTTCGAACCAATCTGCGTCGCTAAACGGATGCGCTGCGCCTCGCCGCCGGAAAGGGTGGCCGAAGATCGGTCCAAGCTCAGATAATCCAACCCAACATCGGTCAGAAACGTCATCCGGTTCTGGATTTCTTCAATGACACGCGCCACAATTTTCAGTTCGCGTTCCGTGAACTTCCATTCTTTCACCAACGGCAGCGCACGCGCCATCGACATGCTGGTGAACTCGGCAATCGAAATGCCCTTAACGCTGACGGCTAAGCTCGCCGGCTTCAAACGACGCCCCTGGCAAGCCGGGCATGAAGTGGGCGACATGAACTCCATGAGCCATTCGCGATACCCTTCACTCGCCCGGCTGTAATGATCTTCCAGCGTCTTCAGGATGCCCGCAAACTGACTATTGCCATAGACCAGCGCCGTGCGCATCTTCCTGGGCAAATCCTCAAACGGAACCGCCAGATCCAAACCCAGCGCTTCGCTCGCTTCCGTGAGCGCGGACAGCATATAAGACGAAGTTCCGCCGGGCCCCAAACCACCTTCCATCAGAGGCTTGGAAGAATCGCTAATCACCTTGGCCGCGTCGAACGCCCAAGTACTTCCTACCCCGTGACAGGTCTCGCACGCTCCGTACGGGCTATTAAAAGAAAACGACCGCGGCTCCAATTGCGGGATGCTCGTGCCGTCGTTCGGGCACGCCAACTTCTCCGAGTAGAGCCGCTCTTCGCCATCGACGATCGCAACAATCACCAAGCCGTCGGCCCATTTCAAAGCCGTTTGTATCGAAGCTTCCAGGCGCTGCTCGATCCCCGGCTTCACTACCAAGCGGTCAATCACCACCTCAATCGTGTGATTTTTGCGCTTGTCCAGCTTGATCGGATCATCCAGGGTTAACAGTTGGCCATCAATGCGCGCACGGAAGCCACCCTTGGCAATTTGTTCCAGCTCTTTCTTGTATTCGCCTTTTCGCCCGCGAGCAATCGGCGCCAGAATCATGATCCGCTCGTTCTGGTGCATACTAAAAACCTGCTCCAGAATCTGCGCTGGCGATTGCTTAGCGATCTCAGCCCCGCACAGCGGACAATGCGGCACGCCCACCGACGCATACAAGAGGCGCAAATAATCGTAAATCTCAGTGACCGTGCCCACTGTCGAACGCGGACTGCGCGATGTCGTTTTCTGTTCAATCGAAATCGCGGGACTCAACCCATCGATCGAATCGACATCGGGCCGTTCCATCTGATCCAGAAATTGACGTGCGTAGGGAGATAGCGTTTCCACATAGCGCCGCTGGCCCTCCGCGTAGATAGTGTCGAAGGCCAGCGAACTCTTGCCCGATCCGCTCAGCCCGGTAATGACGGTGAACGTGTTGCGGGGAATTTCGACGCTGATGTTCTTCAGATTGTGCTGGCGCGCGCCATGCACGGAAATGCGATTTAACATGTTGCGGCTGTTCCCATTGTCCTTTACTCTGGAAATGTGACCAACCGTCGGTAATAGTACCAGCCAGAAGTAAAAATTTGTGTGACGTTTTTATGGATTGCATGTCTATTACCGCAGTACCTGTGCCAATGCTGTTACATGTAGAAGATGAAGATGGCGCCGCATTCCTGTTTCGCAACGCAGTGCGCGAAGCCGGCATCGCGGCCATTGTTTTTCGTGTATCGAACGGCGAAGAAGCCTTGGCTTTCTTACGAAGGTCGGGGCCTTACGCTCAGGCGGAACGTCCGCAACTTATGGTATTGGATCTGAACCTGCCTAAGATCGACGGTCTGTCCGTGTTGAGCCGCATCCGCAACGATGAGTCTTTAAAGACGATTCCAGTTGTTGTGATCAGCACATCCTCCCGCCCCGCGGATAAAGAAAAGGCATTCTCGCTGGGCGCGAGCGATTATATTGTTAAGCCCGACAGTTTGGAGAAGCTGACTGAGCAAGTGAAAGCTGCTTGTGCAAATTTTCTGGCAACCTAAACCGGATCTCGTTGTCGCTGAGACGCCTGCGTTAGTTAAACGCCACTCGCTGGGCCGAAACGTTCGCCGGTATATTTTTCAACGGCAAGCATATTAAGCGAAACTCCCAAGCCTGGAAGATTGGGAATGGTTAACATACCGTCGGCATCGAGCTTCCAGCCACCTTCCGCCAAATCGTCGATAAACGGTGAACCTGTAAGGTATTCAACCAAGTCGGTGTTCCGGTTTGCCGAAGCAAGTTGCAGGTCGCACGCCAAGCCAAGAGCGGTGTTCCAGCCGTGCGGAATAAAGCGCACCCCGTTCTCTTCCGCCATCCAGGCGATCCGGCGCTCCTCACTGATCCCTCCCACCTTAGTGACATCCGGCTGGACGATATCGAAAGCCTTCTGCGTGAGGAATGGAGTGAACGACTGTCTGCGAGTCAATACTTCACCACCCGCGATGGGAACGGGAGAATTGTTCCGTAGCAGCACGTAATCGTGCAGGTTGTCCGGCGGGAGCGGCTCTTCAAACCAGTGAACGTCATAGTCGGCAAGCATGCGAGCCGTGCGGGTTGCCCACTTGTAATCCTGAGGCCAAAATGCATCGCTCGCGCCCGCGTCTACCATTAACAAGGAGTCGGCAGAAAGGGCAGCGCGAGCGGCTCTGACGATTGCTTCATCCAAAGCAAAACTCTTTCGGCCGAACGGTCCCCAGCCGATTTTGAAGGCGCGAAAGCCCTCAACCTTAAGCGCAGCTAGCTGCTCCGCCAAGGCTCGAGGCTCGCGCATTAACAGCGACGCATAGGGTCTTACGCGTTCGCGATACCGCCCTCCCAGCAACCGACCCACAGGTTGTCCCGTGACCTTGCCAAGGATATCCCACAGCGCGATATCGATTCCGCTGATTGTATGTGTAACGGACCCGCCGCGTCCCATCCAAAAGGTATTCGCGTGCAACTTCTCGCTCACACGTTCGGGTTCCAAAGGGTTCTCTCCCTTGTAAAGTGGAGCGAGTAAATTTAGAGCGCCGCGCACAAGTTCATCATTCGTGAATACCGATCCCCACCCGGTAATTCCTTCGTCGGTGAAAACTGCTATCAGCGTATGTACGCAATCGTCAGCCTTTAGTTCATTCGCCCAGCCACCCTCTGGTGTTCCATGGCGCAAGCCTGCCGACTTTATTTCCGTAATTCGCAACAGCTCAACCTCACCCCGGAGTATATATAATCGAACGCATGTTAAGGCGCAATTTCTGCGGGGCTCTTTTTAGCGCGAACGCACTGGCGCAGTTAGCACGAATTCAACAACAGCAGCCAGGGAATGTCTCGAGCGTCGTGCTGGAGAGTTCCAGTCCGGGTCAACCGCATAAGGGAAAAGTGCTGCTAGCCTTGCAAGCCCATTCGGACGATCTTCCGCTGATGGCTTCAGGCACAGTCGCAAAGCTGATCGAAGAGGGCTATACGGGATACCTTGTCAGAGCGACTAACGACGATATGGGCGATGCCAGCGGACTCGGCACAGCGGGGACTATCGGCGACAACGTAACTGGTAACGAGCGAGACAACGCAGAAGTAGCGCGTATATTGGGTTGCAAGGGACACTTCGATCTCAATTACAGCAACCATCGCATGGCGGACGTTTCGCTTAACGAATTGATCTGCCGTCTCATCTTTCTGATTCGTTTGCTGAAGGTGGATACAGTCGTGGGTTGGGATCCTTGGGCGCACGACGAAGAGAATCCCGATCACTACACCCTGGCGAAAGCTGTGGAGGCAGCGTGCTGGATGGCTGGCCGGGCGCACGACTACGAAGAACAGTTCGCGGCAGGTTTGGAGCCGAAGACTGTGGCCGACAAATATTACTTCGCGCGGCGTCCCGAAATTACCAGGGTGGTAGACATCAGCAAACAGATCGACAAGAAAATTGAAGTGAACCGCGCGAATATCGCCAAGGGTCCTGGCGGCCACGCCGGGTCACGTTTGCGAGCAGAACTGGCTAAACGCAACCAGCGCCTGCCACTGCTCGGCGACGATGACGCAACCGCCGATCGCGCCTACATCCGCGAATTCAGCATGGACCGCAGCCGTGAGCTAGGCAAACAATATGGTTTCGAATACGCCGAGGTATTTCATTACATTCCACCAGGCGCATCCGGCGCCGATTACGACTTACGAATCGATAAGTATGTCAAAGAGCACGCGTTGCCATTGAACAAGTAAGGAAATCTCTATTTCAGCTCTTGAAGAACTCTTCAATTATTGCGGTAGGCGGCCGCTTTTCCTTCCCACGTCCCGACATAAACGACTGCGCCGGGTTTGGCTGCCCTGAGCTTGAGGGCGCCGTTTTCTGTCACGCTGGTACCCTTTAAATCTGCTTCGCGCAGGGCGGGCATCGCGATGAGGGTTGTTATCGCTTCGTCATTGATGCGTCCGCACCCTTGGAGTTTGAGCCGCTGTAAGTGGGTGAGAGACTTCAGTTGTTCGAGCCATTTCTCTGTGACGCTCAAGGTGCTGACTTCTCCTAATTTTGCGCCTTCGATACCTACCGTGGTGGAGACACAGCTAAAGCGCAGTTCGCGGAGATTTCTTAACGTCAAAACGGCTTGCAGGCCAACGTTGGACATGGCGATGCTCCAGACATTTTTGTCGTTGCCTTGACGTCCGCTGAGGTCCAGGAAGGTCAGGTTGGGCATCTGGCGAAGGGCTTGCAGGCCGGCATCGCCGAGTTCGTTGCCGCCCATCGTCAATTCCTTTAGATTCGTCAACAGTGTTAGCCGTTCTAGGCCGACGTCAGTCATAAGCGTCGAACCAACGTCGAGTGATTCGAGGGAAGTGATTCCGGCGATATGCTCTAGGGCCGTATCGCCCGCTTTCGTACCGTGGAGGTTCAAGCGCTTGAGGTTTTTCCAGTCTTTGATCGCGGCAACACCTTCGTCGGTGACGTATTCGGCGAAGTAAAGACTGAAGTCGGTGATGCCGCGAAGGTTCTTGATTTCTTGCATGCCGCCATCGGTGATGTGAGTGAGTGAGAGATCGAGGACGGTCAAATCAGGATATTGATTCAGGCGGCGGAGGTCCATGTCTTCCACCCAGGTACCGCGCAAGCTGATGCCGGTCACACGGTTCTGCGCGTCCCGAGTCACGGACCCGCCCAGATCGTTAATCCACTGTGTGTCCTCTTTGCAGTAGGCGGAAACTGTGAACACTAACAAAGCGAAGCAAGCGGCTTTCATTGGCGGATTCTCCGATTGGGTAAGGCCGAATCACGATCGAAGACGATCTTACAATCCGGCAGAGCGGCCTGCAAGGCGAGCATCCCCTTCTCGGTAACGAGCGTGTGATAAATATTCAGCGAGCGAAGGCCGGTAATCGACTGTAGGCCTTTCGCTCCTTTATCTGTAATGCTTGTGGCATCCAGGCTCAACTCGCGCAGCTTGGGAAGCGTGCTCAAAAAAACAACGGCTTTGTCATCGAGCGATGTGTAGTCAAGCTTTGCGATCCGCAAATTCTTCAATACTGCAACTGAGGCAATTCCTTCGTTTGTGGTGCGCGTCCGAAAAAGTTCGATCCGTTCCAACAACTGCAAAGGGGCAAGCGACGCCAGTCCCGCGTTACTGATGCCGGTGAAATTCAAATACAACTCCCGCAAGTTTGTCAGGGCGGCGATTTGTTTAAGGCCCGCGTCGGTTATGGCGGTGCTGGAAAGGTCTAGCTTTTCGAGTCGCGTGATTTTCGCCAGACCGTTTAAGCCGGCATCGGTGATATCGAGATAACGAAGGCGTAGATCGCGCAGAGTGGAAAGCTGGTCGAGGTTTTCCAATCCTCGATCT
Source organism: Bryobacterales bacterium (assembly GCA_963749105.1). Classification (GTDB taxonomy): domain Bacteria; phylum Acidobacteriota; class Terriglobia; order Bryobacterales; family Bryobacteraceae; genus Bog-105. The sequence continues at coordinate 233,434 of CAVVLT010000023.1, forward strand.
GTCACCTGCGAGCCCGAGAGGTCTATCTTGCGCAGTTCCTTTAATTCTTTCAAATGGGCGAGACCTGTCCCGTCTACCAGTGTTCCTGCCAAATTAAGGGTCTGCAGATGGCTCAGCGAGGAAAGTTTTGCCAGTCCTGTTGAAGAGACCATCGTGTTGCTTAAGTTGAGTTCCCGGAGACCGGTGAGCTTCTGCACAGAGGTCAATCCGAGATCGGAGACTTGCGTTACCTGGAGTTCGAGTTTCTGGAGATTCTTAAGATTTCCCAAATAGACTAGCTGTGCGTCGCTTAAAGATGTTGAGGCCAGATTAATGCCGACCACCTGATCTCCGGTCATTTCGGATGTGCCACCCATTCGCTTGACCCAAGCGGCAATCGCTTGCTCCGAAGAATCCGCTGGCATGGCAGCGCCGGCAAGTTTGGTTTTCGGCAGAGCGGCCCCATCGAAACGGATCTTCACTTGCGGTAGGGCAGCACGAAGAGTCTCCACACCGTTGAAAGTAACTCGGCTGTAGCGCACATCGAGATCCGTAAGATGCTTCAACGCCTGTAGTTGAGCGAGGCCGGAGTTAGTAACAAGGGTCCGGTAGAGGTTCAGAGCTTCCAACGATTTCATGCTGGAGAGAATCTCCATAGATTCGTCCGGCACTTGAGCGCCCAGCAGGTTCAAGCTCCTCATGGATTTCAAGCTACTGAGATATGCGACGCCGCGGCCGGTGACACGCGTTCCCGACAGATCGAGTTCCTCAAGCCCTGTCAGATCCTTCAAATATTTCAATCCGTCATCGGTCACGAGCGTATCGCGGAGGATAAGACGCTTTAAATTCTTCAAACCCGCAAGTGAACTCATGCCTTCGTCGGTGAAGGGGTTGTAACTGAGGTCGAGATCGCGCAGTTGCGAAAAAATGGCCAAGTTGGCTTTGGCGAGGCTGCATTGGGAACAACGCAGTTGTTTCAGACCGGACCAGGCGGAGAGCTTGGCAATATCGTTATCATCCACTGCGATATCCGCGTTAAAATGCCAGCCGAAAGCGAGACGTTCCACCCCAGTCAGAGAAGCGAGAGCTTCGAAAACGCCGGTTTTGTCTTCGTTGCCTGCGCCGGGATTCCAGATTCGCCCCGGGAGATACAATTGCCGCAAATGTGTGAGACCTGCCAGGGTGCGCAGTTCCAATGGGTGCATGACGGCTGCGGTGAGATCGATGGAAGCGATATGAAATTCGCCACGGGGCAGTTGCGCCAGGTTATTCAGCGGCGAGTTCGACCCTTCGAGCGTCACGCTGCCTTCCCAGCGGAGTACCCATTCGGCGACCTCGCGTTCGGTTGCGCCCTGCGCGGCAATGGCAAAGACGAAAGTAGCCACAATCAATTGGCGCATCTTGCGATATTCTACTGAATGTGCGGCGCCGCCCGGCAACAGCCGTGTTCCTAAGGGGAGTTCTTTTTGCATAGACGGCTAATCTTGATCGGTTTAGCAGGGGGAGCGCTCTGGGCGCAGGGTGGTGATTTTCGCACCACGCTTTACCCGATTCTGGAAAAAGCAAATTGCCGCGCGTGCCACAATGCCGAGGGTGTAGCCTCGGCGACGCGACTGCATTTTCCAGAGACAGACGCGGACGCGCAGAAGATTGACGCTTTCGGCAATTCCTTGGTGAGTCTGATCGACCGCGATCACCGGGACGCATCGCTCTTACTTAGAAAGCCAACGGCACGCATCCCGCACACCGGCGGTGAGCGTATCAGGCCGGGCAGTCCGGAAGAAACCGTGTTGAAGGCGTGGATTGCCAAGTTGTCGCAGCTGTCGGGAAGCGAGCTTGCCACAGCGCTGAAATACCGCGAACTGGAGAGTGCGGGCACGGGCGCACTACAAGCAGATGCCGAACTCCGGCGCTTAACTCACAGCCAGTACAACCACACGGTGCGCGATTTGCTGGGCGACCAAACCTCGCCAGCCATGCAATTTCCGCCGGAAGATTTCGTGAATGGATTCCGCAACCAGTCGCGCGGGCAGAGCCTCTCGCCGCTGCTGGTGGAAGGCTACAGCAATGCCGCCGAGAAACTGGCGCGAGCCGCATTCCGCGGCGGAGACACGCATGGGCTTATCCCCTGCAAACCTTCAGTCGAATGTGGCAAGCGCTTTGTGCGTGAATTTGGAAAGAAGGCGTTCCGCCGTCCACTGGATGCTGGTGAGCAGCAGCGATACGAAGCGCTGCTTGTCCGCGAACCCGATTTTCTGAAGGGCGCGCAGCTGGTTGTTGAAGCGATGCTGCAATCGCCGAACTTCCTCTTTTGGCTGGACACCACGCCAGACCCAAAACTGAAAGCCTGGGCCACGGCGAGCAGCCTCTCGTATTCAGTGTGGGACACAATGCCGGACGCCGAACTTTTTGCCGCCGCTGAGCGCGGCGAATTAGCTACCCGGGTGGGCGTCGAGAAACAAGTCCGGCGCATGCTGGCCGATCCGCGCGCACATGAATCGCTTGATGAATTCGTCAGCCAGTGGCTGCGTTTCGATCGACTGCTCACCGCCAGCAAGGACCGCCGCAAGTTTCCGTACTTCACGCGTGAAACCGCCAACGCGATGACCACCGAAGCGCGCACGTTCGTCTCCGACCTGGTTTGGAACGACGACAACTTCATGAAACTCTTTACCGCCGATTACGGCTATGTCAGCCCTGAATTAGCGCGTATCTATGGTGTGACGGCGCCAGCCAAGGACTTCGATCGGGTTCCTTTTCCTGCTAACTCCGAACGCGCGGGCATCTTAGGGCAGGGTTTGTTTCTGGCGCTCACGGCGAAACCGGACGATTCGTCGCCCACCGCGCGCGGACTCTTCGTGCGGGAACAGTTCTTGTGTCAGCACGTGCCGGATCCGCCGCCTGGTGTGAATACGAATTTGCCTCCGGTGACCGAGGCGAAGCCGCAGACTAATCGCGACCGCATGTCCGAACACACCACCAGTTCCAGCTGTGCGACATGCCACAAATTGATGGACGGTGTCGGTTTTGGGCTGGAGAAGTTCGATGCGATTGGCGCGAAACGCGAACAACTCGTGCTCGAGTTCCGCGGAAAAAACGCCGACGACGAAGAGGAACAAGGCCACAAAGTGCCAAAGCGCACGGTGACTCTGCCGCTTAACACCGAAGCTTACGTGGCGGGCATTCCAAATTCCGATTTCACTTCACCGTTTCAGTTGGGAGCTGTACTGGCCAAGAGTACCCAGTGCCAGGAGTGCGTGGTGAAGCAATATTTCCGCTTTCAGGCAGGGCGAAGCGATACGCCGGCTGATCGGCCGCTGCTGCGCATGGTGACCGAAAACTTTCGCGATTCGGGGTTCCAGTTCAAACAGCTAATATTATCGTTAGTGGTGCTGCGCGAGTTTTCCGGCACCGAGTCCGGTCAGAAGAATCCACGCCCAGGAGATTTGCCAGAGCATGTCGCAGATAATCACAGACCGCGTTAGAACGTCTCGCCGGACTTTATTGAAAGGGCTGACCGCAACTGGGGCGCGCATTGCGATCGGTTTACCGCCGCTGACTTCAATGTTTAATTCGACCGGAACCGCCTATGCGGCCACGCCCGAACCTAAGCCGATTGAAAGCCGCTTTGTCCTCTGGTTTAACGGCAACGGGATTCCAGAACGCTATTGGATTCCGTCGGAAGAAGGCTGCGATTACGAACTGACGCCTTGTCTAGCGCCGCTAGCCGCGTGGCGCAAAGACGTTCATGTACTGAGCGGCGTGGATAACGCCGCTGCCAGTGGCAAGGGGAATGGTCACACTAATTCCATGAGCGGCCTTATGACCGGCATGGATTTCACAGGTCGCGGGGCGAGCGGGGCTTCGATTGACCAGATCATTGCCAATAAGATTGGCGGCGATTCGCGTTTTCGCTCGTTGCAGATTGGTGTGGCGCAAGAATCCTTCGGCGAGAGCATGCAGCGCAACATGAGTTGGGCCGGATATGAGCGGGCTCTGCCGCCGGAAATGATTCCGCAGCGGCTCTTTGATCGCTTGTTCGGTGCGCGCGAAGAAGGCTGGGTGAATCGGAAGCGCAGTATTTTGGATACCGTACTGGCGGATGCTTCGGCACTCGAAAAAAAGCTGCCGGGCGACGACAAAACGCGCGTTGATGAGCATCTGTCGGGTATTCGAGATTTAGAACGTGCGATTGCCGGCTTGCCGCCTGAATATGCCCACCTAGATCCGCCGGATTTCGACGGCGATATGAAAGATTGGCCGCGTATTGCGAAACTGCAGAGCGACCTGCTGGTGCAGGCGCTGGCGATGAGGCAGACCCGGGTTGCTTCTTATATGCTGACCAAGTGCCAGAGCCTGACGCGCTTTCCCTGGCTTGGTTACACTTCGGCGCGTCATCATGATTACACGCATGCGGAGGGCAAGACCTCCGGGGCGGATGGAACAGATGGCACTCACGTGCTACGGGATATTTGCCGCTGGCATGTCGAGGAGTTCGCGTATCTAGTGGCTAAGCTGGAATCTGTGCCCGAAGGCGACGGGAATCTGTTCGACCATACGACCCTGGTGTTCGTCCATGAGCACGCTGAGGCGAATCCGCATAAGAACAGTGGTCTAGCCATGATTGTAGCGGGCGGGTGTCGGAACCTGGCAAAGGGCGCGCATACGCGGGTGACGGGTACCGTAGGCGATGTTTATCTAACGGTGGCCGACGAGGTAGTGGGCGCAGGGATTGGGAAGTTTCCAACCGCGACCAAGAAGCTTGCAGCGCTTTTAACTTAGCGCCGCCCTCTCAAGCAGCAAAGGCAATCCCCAAAAGCAGTTCTTTGTCCAAAATATTGCGTTGCCCAGTTGAAACGAATCTGATATCTTTATCACCTGGATTCTGAGGGGAATTGATTTGACTAACATTAACGGCAAAACATACGCGATGAATGCCATCACGCCTATGAAGCCTTGGAAGACCATATTTCTCCGTATCTTCGTCTTCTTGCTCGGTCATATCCCGGCCCTGAACAACGACCTCGTCACCCTCTCTTTCATTCATTTTGCGCGTTGGGTGATCATCCCTCGCAAGAAATTTCCGTATCTCGGCGGCGCCCAAAAACGCGAGAAAATGAAGTACGATTACGTGCTGTTCTTCAGTAACTTCAACGGCACCTGGAACCAGTACATCGACGCCTTCTCCAGCGCGCTCGCTGTCGGCTTGAACCTGTTCTGGCACTGGAGCGAAAAATATCCCGGCGCTGTGCCCATCACGCCCTTCAAGAACTATATCCAGCGCGTCCAGTTTGAAACCGACCATTACTATAGTGCCTATCCGCACGCTGCCACTAACGACGTCAAGGCAGCTCACCGTGTCCAAGCCGCTGTCGATACTCTAGCCAAAACGAGCACCGGCCTGTCGCCCGACGCCTTCGCGAAAGCCTATTCGCAGTTTGTGCTGAAGGTCCAAGGCGATCTCGGAACCACGGGTGCCGCTCCGGTAGGCGCTTAAAAAAAGAGAATTAACATGCCAAACAAAAGCGGTAGTGTTTATGGACTTACCATTCTTTCCCCTATCATCGATGACCCTCACGCCGAGGTCTCGCACGATCTGCAGCTTCGCGTGTATCTGGGCAAGTTGGATCGCGGCACAGGCAGTCTCTTCGCCAAAGTCACCAGCACGCATTTGGCTCGATTAACTGTAATGAACGACGTTGTCTTCGTCGGCAGCCCCGCCATTGAAGAGCACCTCAACTCCCAATATCTTGTCTTCGAAGCGAATTTCGATGGCGATCTCGATCCATACTTGACAGCTTTGGCCACGCAGGTTCCCGATCACGTTAACGCTATCTGGAGTCATTGCGTCGGCTTTCCCGGCACAGATCCCATCGATGCCTTTATCGCCTATATGAAGAAGTGTCAAATCACCACTACCTTTTTCTTTGCCGACGTGAATGATAAGACGGTTCGTCAAACCTTGCACGCGCTACAAACGCAAGCCAGTGTCGCAGCTTTTATCGAAAGTAACCAGGGCAAATCGGCCGCTGAAATCCAGCAGGCATTCGCAAAGTTCATGCAAGATCGACAGACCGCGCCAGAACCTCTGCCCGGCAGTGGCTTAAATTACCCTCCGCTCACGCAAGTCGCCAAAGTGGGAGGACAACAATAATGAGTAAGTTGAACGAAACTGATATACAGGGGTTTGTCCTGCGCGCTTACAACATGCCGTTTGCGCGTTACTTGTTTTTAACGATTTCTGAAGGTAAGAAAGCGCAGCAGTTCGTCGATGCACTGATACCGCAAATCACCACCGGCGAAGAATGGGACGACGGCAAGCCGCCATCCACGATCAATATTGCTTTTACCCACAAAGGCCTGGCAAAGATGCAATTGCCTCCAGCCTCGTTATTCAGCTTCCCCGTCGAGTTCCTGCAAGGGATGAAAGAGCGCGGACCCATTCTGGGCGATGTCGGCCCAAACGGTCCGGAACGCTGGGATCAGATCTGGCGCGACGAACTGGTCCACATTTGGGTTGCCGTAAACGCCATGTCCGAGCAAGCGTTGGAAGGCGCTTGCGGCAACATACGGCAGTCAGTCGCTCACGCGGGCGGTGTCGCGGTGGTTGGCCAGCAAGACGCGGCCTCGCTCAAGATCGATGGTAAATTTACAACCAAGGAACACTTTGGCTATACCGACGGCTTTGGCAATCCAGATTACCTGGGCATGGAACGCAAGTCAAAGGAGCAACCGGGCCAGGGAAAACTCTTGAAAGACGGTAGCTGGGCGCCTCTGGCTACCGGCGAGTTACTCCTCGGTTACGCCGACGAAGCCGGTGAGTTACCGGTTGCTCCGATGCCTCACTTACTTGCGAATAACGGCACTTTCATGGTCTACCGGAAGTTACAACAGAATGTCGCCACCTTCCGCAAATATCTAGATGAGAAAGGCAAAGAATATCCCGGCGGCAAAGAGAAGCTCGCTTCCAAGTTTGTCGGCCGCTGGCGTGATGGTACACCTACCGAACTTTCGCCCGATCGCGAGGACGCGGCTATCGTTGCCGACCCTAGCAAGAACGTAAACTTTACCTTCGGTAAAGATCCATCTGGCGCGTCATGTCCCCTTGGTGCGCACCTCCGCCGCGTGAACCCGCGCGATGCCTTTGGCTTCCACGGTAAGCTGACCGACCGCCGCCGCATCACGCGCCGCGGTTTGCCCTATGGCTCCTATGTGCCCGAAGGCGAACCAATCACCGATAACGAAGAACGTGGGGTGGCCTTTATGGCGCTCAACGCCAGCCTAGCCAGGCAGTTCGAATTCATCCAACAGCAATGGATCGAATACGGCAACGATTCTCACCAGGGCAACGACAAGGATCTGCTGCTCGGCAATCATGGCGAACACGCAAACGGCAGTAAGTTCGTAATCCAGGGCTCGGCAGATCCTAATAATCCGCCCTTTATCTGCGGCGGTCTGACCAATTTTGTCGAGCTGCGTGGCGGCGATTACTTCTTCATTCCCAGCATGACCGCGCTTAAAATGATGTCCACCGGAACTGTGGACCCGCGTTAGTAGAAGGAACCCAGTGTCACTGATAGACGACCTCAAGAACCAACTGCAACGATTGCAGACAGATGGCCAAGCCGCGCTGACGGCCGCCGAAGCCAATGCCGCCGCTTTCGTCGAACACCTGAAGCAGCATACGCTTCAATACCCCGAGCCTGTCTTCGCCGTCCTCAGGGAAGTCAAGCCAGTCTTGATCGTCAAGAATACTGCCATCGTCACGCGTTTCGCTGACGTTCAGGAAGTCCTCTCTCGCGATGACGTCTTCCAAGTTACCTATCGCGAAAAGATGGAGATCGTTACGGGTGGCAATAACTTCTTTCTCGGCATGCAGAACTCGCCCGACTACGAACGCGATGTTGCCAACATGCGTTCCGTCGTCCGCCGCGAAGATGTGGCGAGCCAAATTGTTCCATTCGTTGCCAAAACTGCAGAAGCAGCGGTCGCCGCTTCCAATGGCAGTATAGATGTTGCTACGCATCTAGGCCGTTCCGTGCCCGCCAAATGGATTGCCTCCTATTTCGGGTGTCCTCCTCCATCCGAACAGGATTTAGTCGACTGGGGCTCCGCCATCTTCCAATTCCTGTTTTGCGATCTGACGAACGATCCTGCGACCGGAGCTGCCGCTCGCGCCGCATCCGTCAAAGCGCGTGCCTGGCTCGACGAAACTATCGCGACGCGCAAAGCCAACCCCAACAAGACTGCCGACGACGTACTTGGGCGCTGCCTCAAACTACAAGCCGCCAGCGCTCCTGGAATGGATGACTTAGGCATTCGCAATAACTTAATCGGCCTACTCACGGGCGCAATTCCGACCACCGCTAAGTGCTGTGCCCAGTCGCTCGATGAGTTACTAAAGCGCCCAGCGGAACTCGAAAAAGCCCAAGCGGCCGCTCGCGCCAACGACGACGCACTCTTTGCAAAATACGTCTTCGAAGCCTTACGTTTTAACCCGAATAACCCCGGCGTCTTCCGTATCGCGGCGGAAGATTACACCGTGGCGAGGGATTCCGCTCACGCCACACTGATTCCGAAAGGCACGATGGTGCTCGCTGCAACGCAATCGGCCATGTTTGACCGACGCTTCGTCAATGCTCCCGACGAATTCCGCGTCGACCGCCCCGAATACGCATCCATGCTGTGGGGCTACGGCTTGCACACCTGCTTTGGCCAATACGTCAACCGAATCCAGATCCCAGGGATCTTGAAGCCCTTGCTCCGGCGCAAGAATCTGCGCCGCGCTCCCGGCGACGCTGGACAATTAGGCTACACTGGCCCGTTTCCATCCCGGCTTGGCGTAGAATTCGACGCCGCAGCTGCTGCCGGAGCGAGCTAGCTCCCAAGTTTCTTCTTCAACCAAGCCACCATCTCAGCTTTCCAATGCTGCATGGCCGGATCTTTCCAGGCGGCCATGCCGTGACCGCCGCCTTCAATTGTCACGATCTCGCAACTCGCTTTAACCTGCTTCATCGCTTCGCACATCATGGGCGTTTGCTCATACGCCACCTGATCATCCTTGTTTCCGTGGATACACAAAAACGGTGGCATTCCTTTGTGCACTGCGAATAGCGGCGAGATGCTATGCAATTTTGCCAAGCCTTCCGCGTCCAATTGCTGCGCTTCAAAGAAATAGATGCCGCCGCCATTCGCCGCATGCCGGTTGATGGTTGTCATATTGAACAGCTCTGGATGATCGCGCCGCTGCTCCGCTAACCTCCCATAATCAACCGGTCCATAAAAATCGACCACTGCCGCCACCCGGGTGTCCTTCGTCTCGTGCGTTCCGACATAGTTCACCAGGAAGCCACCCGCCGATTCGCCAATCAACGCAATCTTCTTGGGATCCACCCGATACTGTTTCGCGTTCTCCTTTAGCCAGCGAATGGACGTCTCCACATCTTCATTCGCCTGCGTGAAATGAAACTCAGGCGCCATCCGGTAATCGATGCTGAACCACGCAATCCCCGCGTTCGTCAGCACATCAAACAACGGCCTCACATTCGTGCTCTTACTGCCTTGATCGAAGCCTCCGCCATGCACCAAAATCGCCGCCGGAAACGGCCCCGGCCCTTCCGGGACATGCAAATCCAGCAGCAACGCATGCCCACCCGGATTCCCATATTGCACATCCTTTTGAACCAGCGGCGGCGCGCTTACAAACATGACCAACAGAAAACAAATTCTCCACATGTGCCGCACTCTATCACTTCATATCCGCGTAACACCCCAAGCACGAAAAATTAATGTTGTCTCCGTGCCTATTAGCCCGATAAGACTCTCATGAAGCAGCATTTGATCGCAGACAGCACCTTACTCGACGAACGCCCTAGGCTAAGTACCACTCAGAAAGCACTCAAAATAAACCTAGACCCTCTGCGTTACGGCACATTCGCCGAAATCGGCGCAGGCCAAGAAGTCGCGCGCTGGTTTTTCAAGGTGGGAGGCGCTGCCGGAACCATTTCCAAATCCATCTCTGCGTACGACATGCTCGTCAGCGATGTCATCTATGGAAAGACTGGCCGTTACGTTTCAAAAGAACGCTTGTGCTGCATGCTCGATTACGAACATCGCTTAAACATCGAGCGTCTTGGTTCTACACGTGAAGACAAAACCGCGTTCTTTGCCTTCGCTGACACTGTGGCGGCGCGAAATTTTCAGGGCACCAACGAATGCCATGGTTGGATGGGCGTCAAATTTCAGGCCTACCCGCGCGATCAGCACAACCAAATCACTATTCATGTCCGCATGCTCGATGAAGAAAACACGCTGCAGCAGGAAGCCCTCGGAATCGTCGGCGTGAATCTGCTGTACGCCGCATTTTTTCTTCATCACACACCGCAACAACTGCTCGAATCCTTGCTCGACAATCTTTCGACAGATCGCATCGAAATCGACATGATTGAATTTTCAGGTGTCGCCTTCCGCTGCATCGATAACCGCGTCATGAGCCTGAAGCTCGTTCAACTCGGCCTCAGCGGCGCAGCGATGTTCGGACCAACCGGCGATGTGTTACAGCCTTCTGAAGTCTTACGCAAACGCCCGATCATCGTGGAACGCGGCAGCTTCCGCCCGGTCACTAAGGTCAATATCGATATGATGCGCAGCGCTCACGAACGTTTTGCGAACGAACCTGGTGTTGACGGAAGTCAAGTCGTCGAATTGATGGAAATTACCATGCGAAACCTGATGGTTTCGGGCGATATCGACTTGCACGACTTTCTGGCCCGTGCCGATTTACTTGCCGCCGCCGGTAAAACAGTCCTGATCTCTGACTACTTCGAATACTACCGGCTAGCGGCCTATTTGACGCGCTACACTCAACAACCGATCGCTATCACCATGGGTGCCGCCAGCTTGCAGGATCTCTTCAAAGAGGAATACTATTGCAATCTGGAAGGCGGCATTCTCGAAGCATTTGGCAAACTCTTCACGAAGAATCTGCGCATCTACGTGTATCCTCTTTTGAACCAAATCGCGGGTGGGTTGGCCACTGGCGCCACTGAAGAGATTCCAGCTGACATGCGCGCTCTGTTCCAACACCTCATGGAACGCGGCCGCATCAAGCCGCTTGATAATTTCGACCGCAGTGTCCTGCACATCTTCTCGCGCGAAGTCCTAAGACGCATCAAAGACAACAGCGCGCCTTGGGAGGACATGGTGCCCGAAGAAATCGCCCACACCATCAAGCGCCGCCGCTTCTTCGGCTATCACGAACCGAAACTGCTGCCGGAAGCTGTAGTCAAATAGCGAAAGTGCGAACCGGTGGTTAGCTCTCAGCGATACACTCTCCAGTGAATGCGTCTCTTCGCTTTGTTTCTCAGCGCCGCCACGATATACGCCGCGGATTCGATCCCGAACCGGGCGCCTCTAGCGCCCAACACTTTTCAAACCCTCCGCCTCACCTCCGTAAAACCTCGCGGCTGGTTGCTCAATGAACTCAACCTCCAAGCCAAAGGACTCTCGGGCCATCTGGACGAATTTTGGCCCGATCTTGGACCCAACTCCGGTTGGCTCGGCGGGACGGGCGAAAGCTGGGAACGCGGCCCTTACTTTCTCGACGGCCTGGTCCCACTCGCCTTCCTCACCCAAAACCCAGTACTCATCGCAAAGGTGAAAAAGTGGCTCAACTGGACTCTGGATCATCAAACTCCCGCCGGCTGGATCGGTCCTACCAAGAATCAGGATTGGTGGCCCAACTTTGTGATGCTCAAGGTCCTGACGCAATATTACGAAGCCACTGGCGATTTTCGCGTCATGCCCCTCATGACCAAATATTTCGCCTATCAAGCCGCGCGTCTCGACAAACGTCCCCTCAAGGAATGGGCGGTCTATCGGTGGCAGGACGAAGTGCTGAGCATTCTCTGGCTCTATAACCGCACCGGAAATCCCACGCTGCTGGATCTCGCCCGCAAACTCCATTCACAAGGTAAAGATTGGAACGCTCAGGCTGCCGATTTTCCTTTTAAAGAGAAAGTCTCCGGTCCCGCAGCGAATCTCGATTCGCACGGTGTCAACAATGCGCAAGCCCTGAAAGCCGCGGCCGTCTGGTCACTCATCACCAATAAGGATGAAGACCGAGCCGCCATCTACCAAATGTTCAAGGTACTCGATCAATACCACCGCCTGCCCAACGGTATGTTCAGCGCCGACGAACACTTCGCGGGTCAAGATCCATCGCAAGGCATCGAACTCTGTGCAGTGGTCGAAGCCATGTTCTCTCTCGAAACGGACCTCGCCATTACTGGTGACGAAAGCTTCGCCGACCGTCTGGAAAAGATCGCCTACAACGCGTTGCCCGCCACCATCACGGAAGACTTCTGGGCGCATCAGTACGACCAACAGCCCAACCAAGTGATGTGCTCTCTTTCAAAGCGCAACTGGTCTAGCAACGGACCCGAGTCCAATCTCTTCGGCCTTGAACCCAACTTTGGTTGTTGCACAGCTAACATGCATCAAGGCTGGCCCAAACTGGCGGCGAGTCTCTGGATGGCCACGAACGAAGGTGGTCTCGCCGCCATTGTCTATGCTCCCAGCGAGGTCAACACCACCATCGCAGGCACGGCCGTCACCATCGAAGAAGAAACAGATTATCCGTTTCGCGACACCATTCATTTTACTGTTCGTCCCGCGCACTCACTCGCGTTCTCTTTGAAGCTGCGTGTCCCTGCGTGGGCGGAATCCGCGAAGCTCCTCATCAACGGAGTCGAACAACCGGGCCCTAAAGCTGGAACATTCTTTGAAATCAATCGCACCTGGAAACCCGGCGATACCGTCACGTTGCAAATCCCAATGTCTGTGCGCGCCACCACATGGTTCCACAATTCCATCTCCATCGAGCGGGGCCCGCTGGTTTACTCGCTCAAAATCCAGCAGAGCTGGCGTAAGGAAAAACAAACAGGGCCTAGTAAGGATTGGGAGGTATTTCCGACCACGCCTTGGAACTACGCGCTGTTGCTCGATCCGAAGAACCCCGCTCGTTCTTTCAAGGTCAGCGAGTCTCCCATGCAATCGCAACCCTTCAATTTTGCCGCGCCGACTGTGAAACTCGTTACACAGGGCCGTCGCGTTCCCGAGTGGGAGTTGGAAAGTGATTCGGCAGGACCCCTTCCCGACAGCCCTTTGCGCTGCAAAAAGGCTCAATGCCCGCAGCCACTCGAAACGTTGGAGCTCATTCCATACGGCGCCGCTAAGCTCCGGGTAACTGCTTTTCCCTACTTTCTAGAGTAATTTTTACCGTTTCAAGCGCAAGTACCAAGCGATTCTTATTCAAAACTCACCGGAGTACGGGCACTCACTGCGATTCATAGTCTTCGGTACCAGTAGTTCTCAAACAACTTCTTAGGAGTTTTCTTACTGAAAAACTAAGTGGTTTACGTCTACTATACGTACACTGGCATGCGAATTTCCAAGTGTGAAGCGCAGCCGAATGCCGTTTCGCCAGATTTTGAATATGCCTAGGGGCTACTAAGAATGGTTTCAACTTCAATTGAAGAGGCTCCGCGCCCACTTAAGTTGCGCGAGAACGAGGACCGTCGCACGCAAGACGATCGTCGACGATCGTCAGTGGACATGCGTTTGCGCGTCGGTTTGTGGTATCAGTATCATCGCGCCACGCGCTCCGGCGAGTTCGATCCGCTTCCGCGTAATCCATACACACGCACCAAATTGCAAGACGCATTGTTGCCGGAAGTAGGCAAATACGAGTTCGCTAACCGCGATGGCAGCTCAGCAGTGCCGGCTAAGTGCGCCCTTTCGATCGCACTCGAATTTATCTGGGCTCATCCGGAACTCGGCTGCAACGTTGCAGGCGAGCCGACCGCCGTCTACACCATCAACTCTGTTTCGGAGTATCTGGTGCGCTCGTTCGAAGTCCGCGTGATCGACCGCCGCAAGTCAGAGCGCCGGACCGTTTCCGCTTCCGCCAGTTAGCCCAGAGACTATTACCGCTTTCTAGCCACTACCTTTCGGCGAGACGCCGTGCCTGACTGGTTTAACTTCCAAACATCGTTGTTCCGCAGGCTCGCGGATATGTCCGCGCTTTTCAAGCGTCGCGGCCGGCCCAACCCGACTCAGAACTGGACCAAAATTGTCGACCGCCGCTCTGCCCCTACCGTTGTCCGCCTGCGCGCCGGTCTTTTCCTGCGCTACCAAGCCGCTACAGGCGTCAAAGAGTTCGACACGTTTATACGCGATGCCAAGACCTGGGCGATCTTCGAACACTCCGTACTTCCGGAGTTGGCGGACTTCACTTTCTACGACAAAAACCGCCAGACGGCGGTAAGCGCAGCCGCAGTTCTCGCCGACGGCATGTTTCATCTGTGGACCGTAACGGATCTAGGGCTCAATTTGGACGGACGTCCCACTACCATCGGCGTGATCGGCGAACTCGCGCACTACTTATGCGCTATCTACGAGACCAAACGGGTCGACCGGCGTGCGCAAAAACGCAACTGGCTGGGACTCACCCCCGCTCGCTGAGAAAAAGCGTTATAAATAGCAGGTGGGTCAGGCTCCCTATCTATTCCCGACCGGTTCCCGCTTCGGCACTGACAACCTTGTATTGCACGCGCGCGCTACTCACCATCGTGTAGAAGGATTCTCTGGTCCTTCATCGATAAAGACAGTGATCGCGGGCGAAGTGGCTTGGGTCGTGAGTGGACGCCAGTTGCTGGTCGATCCGTCGACCTTCTTGGTCCTCTCCGCGGGTGAAACGTACTCGATGAATATCGCGGCGAAGCGGCCTGTCGAGACATGCTGTGTTTTCTTTGCTGCTGGTTTTATCGAGCAGCTTGCCGTCGATATTACGCTGCCGCTTGAGAACGCTTTCAATATAGAACCAAACGCCACTCCCGCCTTGCCATACCTCTCTGCCTTGCACAACGACCATGACAGGTCCACTCTTCAACGCGTACAGAACCTTGCCCGTCGATGCGCCGACGGGTTGGCACCCAGCGTCTGCGAAGAGCAATTTGTGGATCTAGGCACGGACCTGCTGCATTTGTATCAACGTATTCGCGAACAGGTGTCCCGACTTTCCGCTGCGCGCAGTTCGACCCGCCAGGAACTTCATCGCCGGCTTCTTATTGGGCGGGAGTACCTTCATTCCCAGGCATCGGGACCTATTTCGCTCGCCTCTGTCGCTCGGACTGCCGGTCTTTCCCTCTTTCACTTTCATCGAGGTTTTACTAAGGCATTTCAACAGACGCCGCACTCCTACTTAACTCAGCTACGTCTTGCCAGAGCCCGTCACCTGATCGAAACTGGCTCGTCCGTCCTCCATGCCTGCCTCGACGTTGGCTTTTCCAGTCCGTCTGCTTTCAGCCGGCTGTTCAAGTCGCATTACGGCGCGCCGCCATCTTCAGTGCTTCGCAATTTAGCAAGATCGGGCAAGAATTCCGACCACCTTTCAGGCACACTGAGTGCATGACAGCTGCCTTTTTCCTGACATTGGCCGTTGGCGCAATAGTCGTCCAACAACCGCCGCTGCATTTGCGTGTGTCGATGATTTCTCTTGGGGTTAAAGACGCTGCCCGTTCCATCAAGTTCTACACCGAGACGCTCGGCTTGGAATTAGTCGGTAACCCCGGCGAGGTGGCCTTCGTTCGGGCAGGCGATATCACAATAGTGCTCAATCAACCCGCAGGGAAGGCCGCACGGGAGACGCTCGCCGGTTCCGTTGAAGTGATCTTTCCGGTTGACAGTGTGGCTGCCTCTTACAAAGCCCTGCAGGAACGAGGATGCAGTTTCGTTGCGGTACCGCATGAGATCACGACCAACATGTGGGCCGCCACCTTCACTGATCCAGATGGCCACATGTTGACTGTTCTTGGTCCAAAGTAAACGACTAACAAACCGCCACTCGCAAACCGGTTGCGAGCTCCTCTAATGTTCGTTTGCGGGAAGGGTAGTGCCCCAACTGGACGTCGCGGAAAGTGCGAAACCGCGCAGACATCAGTCATCTCGTTCACTTGCATGGGTTTGCCAAAGCGCTAGCAGTGGCCAGCAGTGTGCATGCTTGAATGGTGGGCGTTTGTGGTCAGCCTTGGCGGATGGACCGGTGGCCAAACCGGCAAGAGGAGACAAAGTGAGTAGCTTCACGATC
The DNA here is from genome assembly GCA_963749105.1 of Bryobacterales bacterium. GTDB lineage: Bacteria > Acidobacteriota > Terriglobia > Bryobacterales > Bryobacteraceae > Bog-105. Next base: position 249,560 of record CAVVLT010000023.1, read on the forward strand.
AACCCAGCAGAGAACAAAGCGCTAAGAATGAGGCTTGCGTTCAGCAGCTATGCAGGCGCGCTGTTAGGCGACCTAAAGGTTGCCATCCGCTCACTAGGGCGGACCCCTTCGTTGTGGGCCACCGTCGCCCTCACGCTGGCGCTCGGTATCGGTATGAACACCGCCATCTTCAGTGTTGTGCGCGGGGTGCTGTTGCGTCCGCTGATGAATCGCGATGAAGATCGCCTGATTTACATCCAGCAGAGCGCGCCCGGCATGCAGATGAGCAACGCCACCTTCTCAATCCCTGAGATTACCGACATAGGCGCACACTTGCAGACTATCGGCAAACTCGGCACGTTTTCTACCGTCGACTTTACGGCAGAGGGATTCGGCGAGACGCGGGAACTCCACGCGGGAGTGGTCGACGGAGCCTATTTTGGGGTAATGGGGGTGAAGCCCGCACTGGGCCGCCTGCTTGATGAGCGCGACGATGGGCCAAAGGCTGACGGGGCAGTCGTCCTAACCTACAAGTTCTGGGCTACCGCGCTGCATGCCGATCCGAAGGTGATCGGCAAGACCATACGGCTGGGTAGCATGATGCAAATCCGTTCAGCCACCGTCGTCGGTGTGCTAGAGCCATCCATCCCGTATCCGGCGGAAACGCAGCTGATCGCCAACCTCGTCACCAGCCCGCACCATCTTTCGGCAACGATGGTGCAAGGCCGCGAGCATCGCATGACCGATGTGTTTGCCCGGTTGGCGCCTGGGGCGAGCCTAAACTCCGCGCGTGCGGAGCTTCGCACCGTCTACGCAGCAATGGTGGCGGCCCATCCTGACGTCTACAAGACGCAGAATCACTTCCAGATCAATGCCCGCCTGTTGCGCGACCAGATCAACGCCGAAGCGAGCACCATCCTCTGGCTGTTGTTTGGCGCCTCGGGCCTGCTATTCGTGATCGCCTGCTCGAACGTCGCAAACCTGATCCTGGCGCGGACGGTTCGTCGCGAATCGGAATTAGCCGTTCGCGCCGCGCTCGGAGCAAGTCCCGCCGCTATTCGCCGGTCGTTATTGGCGGAAAGCCTGGTTCTATGTGGCAGCGGAGGGTTAGCCGGTGTATTGGTGGCCATTCCGATGGTGAGCGTACTGGCGCGTTACGCACTGCGATTCTCGGTCAGGGCCGCCGATCTAACCGTCGATTTCGACTTGCTTTGGACGGGTTTGCTACTGGCCTTGGCAGCGGCAGTGTTTCTCGCGTTTGCTCCTCGCCTGCCCTCCGACGATCGTTCGCGGGGACCGGCGCTGACCAGCGGCACTACCCGAGTCACCCCCAGCCGTCGCCGCATTCGCGTTTTTACCGTTATCCAGATCGCCGCCTCATTCCTATTGCTAGCGGGTGCAGGTGTGTTGCTCACCACGTTGCTATCGATGCAAACCGCACAGCCGGGCTTCGAGACAGGCCACGTTCTGATTGCCAATCTGCCCTTGATTTCCGATGGCCGGACGCCGCAACAGATGGTCCAGTTTTACCAGGAAGCCCAGCGCAAAGTAAGTGCGTTGCCCGGAGTGGATAGCGCTGCAACGGCCATGGTAGCTCCGTGGCTCGAAAGGCGTTTTCTGAGCTTCACTTTGCAATTTGCCGTCGAGGGTCGAAAAAGTGAAAGCGGCGAAGACGTTTCACGCGCCCGCTTCCGGTTTGTTTCACCGGGCTACTTCGCCACGCTGAGAATTCCATTCATCGAGGGTCGTGACTTCACCGAGGCCGACAAGAAGGAATCCGAACTGGTTGTCGTCGTCAGTAAGAGCGTTGCCCAACAGTTGTTCCCCGGGCAAGACGCGTTAAACCGGCATATCATGTGGACCGATCCTCTTATCAAGTACGCCAACATCAGCCCGAGTGCCCTGCGGATTGTCGGCGTAACGGCCGATGTGGACGACGCGAACATTCTTCCCCAGCACAATTTGACAATTTATCAGCCGTTCGCGCAGGGGCCGTTGTTCGGGGCGAGCCTCCTGGTACACGCAAGCAAAGATCCTACCGCGCTCATCCCAGCGATCACCAAGACTATTCGCGCGGTGGCAGCGACTCAACCGGTGGATCACACCAGCACTCTGGAGGATGTCCGAACCGAAGTTCTTGCGAACAACCGCGTAAACACCGTTGTGTTCGGAGGATTCGCCATTCTCGCGCTGGCGATTTCGGTTGTTGGAATTGCAGGCGTACTGGCTTTTTCGGTAAGCTGGCGCACCCGTGAGTTCGCCATCCGGCTGGCAGTGGGCGCTCAGCCGCGCTGGATTCTCACCAGCGTGCTGATAGACGGTGCAACTACCGCGGCGATTGGCATTGCCGCAGGCGGTCTGCTCGGCTGGGGGCTGTCGACCCTGGCCGGCAATTACGTTCCCGAACTTCAGCTGCCGGGCCCGATTCCGCTTGTCGTATCGGCAGCGGTCGTCGTTATCTCGGCAGTCTGCGCGTCGTTAGTGCCGGCCGCGCGTGCTGCGCAAGTCGACACGGTGCAAGCGTTTCGCGCTGAATGAGAGACATCTGGGGACGAGGAGGCGCATTCCTCGGGTTTGGCGGCTAAGCTGCCGGGGGCGGCCCAGCACAACCTTGAAGAGCCCACTCACGGATACCCGTAACTCGGGACTGAATTTCCCAGACCGCATATGCCTTTTCGTTGAAAGTCTGGCGCTTTCTTGTGTATCCTCGACAGGAAGGAGAGAGTTTGTTTCTGCGGATTGTCATCATCATCGCAGCCGTCGTCGCCGCTGTTCTCATCTTCGCCGCGACAAAATCTGACACACTCCGAATATCGCGCTCGACGGTTATCAGGGCTTCCCCCGAGACAATCTTCGCGTTCCTCAACGATTTTCATTACTGGGTGAAGTGGGCTCCGCAGGATCGGGAGGACCCCACAATGACGCGATCGTACAGTGGCGCGGCTAATGGCGTCGGTGCTATTTCCACTTGGGAAGGGAGCGGCAGCTCCGGCAAGGGCCAAATGGCTATCACGGAATCGCTCGCCACCTCCAACATTTCCGTCGCAGTGGACTTCGTGAAGCCTTTCAAAGCACACAATTTGAATCGCTTTACGCTGGAGCCTGCTGGAAGCTCGACTAAGGTTACCTGGACAATGGAGGGAACCAACGTCTTCATCACTAAGGTGATGAGTGTGTTTGTGAAGATGGACAAACTGATGGGGAAGCATTTCGAAACGGGTCTGGACAATCTCAGAAAGATCGCTGAACACCAATAGGTCGCGTGAAAAGAGGGATGCGGCGGCCGGCGCTTGTGAGTGAGTCGGCAGTCTAACCTCTCGGTACTGGCCCCATACGCTGCGCACCTTGGAACGGCAACATCCAGCCTGGATACTCCGGCGGCAGCGCGCTCACTGCCTCCAACTGGGTAATCTCATCCTCAGTAAGTCGTAACTCCACCGCCGCTAAGTTATCTTCTAACTGATCGGGCCGCCTCGCGCCGATAATCACACTTGTCACAAACGGCCGCGCCAAAACCCATGCCAGCGCCACCCGCGCCGCACTGCAGCCATGCGCCTTCGCCATCGGCGCGATCGCGTCCAAGACCTTCCACGTCCGCTCCTTATCGACGATCGGAAAATCAAACTCCGACCTTCGCGATCCTTCCGGCTTCTGATTCTCCCGGCTGAACTTACCCGAAAGCAATCCGCCCGCCAGCGGACTCCACACCAGCAACCCCGTCTTCTCTGCTTCCAACAGCGGCACAATGTCGCGTTCCAAATCACGCCCGGCAATCGAGTAATAAGCCTGCAGCGTGTCAAAGCGCGCCAGGTTTTTGAACTCGGATATCCCCAAGGCCTTGGCAATTTTCCAGCTCTGCCAGTTGGAACAGCCGATGTAGCGCACCTTGCCCTGCTGCACCAGCGCATCCAGCGCACGCAGAGTCTCTTCCACCGGCGTCAAAATGTCGTTGCCGTGAATCTGGTAAAGGTCAATGTGGTCGGTCTGCAGTCGCTGCAAGCTTGCCTCCACCGCATCCATAATGTGTCCACGCGACGCGCCCACATCGTTGCGCCCTAGCCCCACGCGTCCAAAGACTTTGGTGGCAATGATCACATCTTTGCGCGCGATCCTCAAATTTTTGAGAGCTTGCCCAAGCATCTGCTCGCTCTCGCCTTCCGAATAGACATCGGCCGTATCGAAAAAATTGATGCCAGCATCAATCGAGGCTTTGATGAGTACCTCAGCGCCCGCCTGATCCACAGTGCCGATCGCTTTCCAAAATCCTTGACCTCCGCTGAACGTCATCGTGCCGAAGCACAACTTCGAAACCAGTAAACCTGTATTGCCTAACGTTTTGTATTCCATGCCGATCTCCATTATCATCTCCTCTGCATTGAGGCGTAAAATCAATCCCAAGTAGTTTTGCGTATAGCGCGAATATAGGGTAGAATCACCAACACGGAGGGTTTGTGTTTCTGCCTGCTAAAACTACCATTCTCGTGCTGCTATTTTGTTCTTTGTCACTTCCCGCCTCGTCCGCCGAATGGCGTCCTATTAATCCTGACGAACTCGCCCTGAAGCAGTCCAAAACAGATGCCAACGCTGATGCCGAAGCTTTCTTCCGCGACGTTCGAATCGAAAACGCCCTCAACGGCGCCTTCCAAAACGTCACCAGCACCTACATCCGTATCAAGATCTTCAACGAGCGTGGCCGCGAAAAGTACTCCAACATCAAGATTGAGTACCAAGGCAAGGCTCACGTTTCGGATGTGAGCGCCCGCACTATACACCCTGACGGCACGATCATTGACGTGAAGCGCGACGCCATTTTCGACAAAGTAGAAGTCAAAAAGGGTGGTCTCAAAGTCAAGGTCGTCTCCTTCGCGTTCCCGTCTGTCGAACCCGGTTCGATCATCGAATATCGTTGGACCGAAAACGAAGGCGAGGGGTTATACCGTTACATTCCTCTCGATGTACAGACAGACTTTCCTGTTGATGAAGTCACCTTTCATGTCAAACCAGCCACCAACGCATACGTCGCCATGCCGATGATGCGCGTGATGAACTTCGGCTGCGATCCCATAAAAGGCCAAGTAGATTCAAAAGGCTTTTATCCGTTCACTGTTCGCAACGTGCCCGCCTATCATGAAGAGCCCTTTTCGCCGCCTGGCCGTTCGAGCAAAAAGTGGATGCTGATTTACTACGAAGAGAACGATAAAGTCGGCAAAGACAAATACTGGACTTCCATAGGCAAACAGGAAAACGCTAAAGCTAAAGAGCAGATTAAGATCAGCGGAGAAATGAAGCAAACGGCTTTGGAAGTCGTGTCGAAAGGAAAGACCGATGATGAAAAGCTCGCTCTGCTGGCGGAGTACTGCCGCAAAAACATCAAGAACATCTGGGGCGCCGACATCACTACCGAAGAGCGCGAAGCCTACAAGCCCAATGGCAACTCAAGCGATACGTTCCGCCGTAAAGTGGGTTCAGCGCCGGACATTGATAACGTCTTCATCGCTCTCGCGCAAGCGGCTGGCTATGACGCCCGTCAAGCACGCGTCGCCGACCGCCGCTCGTTCATCTTCACTCCCGAGGTGCAGTCTGCGTTCTTCCTGAATAACTCCGATGCTGCCGTTCAAATCAACGACAAGTGGAAATTTTATGACGTGAGCGACGAATTTGCTGCTCCCGGAACGCTGACTTGGCCGGAACAAGGGGTCTACGCTCTGCTCCCCGATTCGAAGAATTCAGAATGGGTGGAGACGCCTCTCCTGACATCCGATGAGACCCGGCTGCAGCGCATTGCGGACCTGACTCTTTCGGCGAACGGCGATCTGGAAGGCGATATCCGCGAACTATTTTGGGGCAACGAAGGGATTCAATGGCGTATCGAACACGCTCATGAAAACGATTCCGAACGCGAAACCTACATTCGTGAAAAAATAAAGGAACGCTTTGCCGATTTTGAGGTTAGTAACATCAAATTGACGGTGTCACCCGATGCGAGTAAGCCCGTCGGCGTCTTCTACCGGCTGAGCGTAAAAGGGTACGCGCAACGCACCGGCAAACGGCTTTTTCTGAAGCCAGGCTTTTTCACTTACGGCCAGCCGGCTTACTTCACCGATGCCAATCGCGTGAACCTTATCTACTTCGATTATCCCTGGAGCGAGATTGACTCCGTCGATATTCATCTGCCGGCGGGTTTTCAGCTGGATCACCCCGAAGCACCACCGTCGTTCCAATTTCCTCCCATTGGACAATACACCGCTAAGGTTTCCTTGCTGAAAACAACCAACACTATGGTCTACCGGCGAACGTTTATCTTCGGCCACGACAAGCTGCCTCAATTCGATGTGGCCAATTACAAAACGTTGAAGGCCGTCTTCGACCAAGTCCATGCGAGCGACGAGCACATGATCACTCTTAAAGAAGAGGACGCGCAACCTCCGGTGACCAAACAGTAGGAAGTAAACCATGCGACTTACTTCAATCCTGGCAGCCCTGTTACTTGCCCCAGCCGTTTGGGGCTCCGCCAACAAAGACGTGCCCTCGTGGGTGGAAGAGGTTTCTACACGGAAGCTTCCGGCATACCCGGGCAAGGTGCACGCGGCCGTGCTGTTAGATGAACAGCGCGTAACCTTGGACCCATCCGGCACGATGACGGTTGTGGCGCGTCATGCAATCAAGATCCTCAATCAAGAAGGTAAGAGAGACGCCCGCGTAAGGGTGCACTATTGGAAAAATCGCCGTGATGTCAAAGATCTTCGCGCTTGGATTGTTGCCCCGAATGGCTTTCAGAAAACTTTTGACAAGAACGCTGTGATCGATTTCGGCGAGCACGATGATTCCGAACTCTATAGTGAGGGCCGCTACCGCGCCATCGTGGCGGAGAATCCAGAAATCGGCGCTGTCTTTGCCTACGAATACACTCTTCAGGAGAAATCGATTACGGCGCAGGATGTATTCTATTTTCAAGATCATCTGCCGTCGTTGGTGTCGCGCTACACCGTGACGCTACCTGCCGGTTGGACTGCCAAGGCGGTTTTATTCAACCAAGCGCCGATGGAGCCGATTGTCGATGGTTCATCCTATACGTGGGAGTTAAAAGATCTTCCTTTTCGGGATGCCGAGGATGACTCAGGCTCGACCTTGCCGCGTCTTGCGGTTTCTTTTCTTCCGCCCGCAGGTGCTTCGACAACCGCCGTAACTTTAAACTCCTGGGCGGATGTTTCCCGCTGGCAGTATTCTTTGGCGTCCGGCCAGGACGAAGTTACTCCCGAAATAGCGGCCAAGGTAGCACAGCTTACGGCAGGATCGAAATCCGACTACGAAAAGCTATGCGCGATCGGCCGTTACGTGCAAACTATGCGCTACGTCGCCATTGAGTTGGATTTACAGAATGGAGGTGGTTATGTGCCACATGCCGCCGATACTGTGTTTACCAAGCAGTATGGCGATTGTAAAGACAAAGCAAACCTCATGCGCTGCATGTTGAAGGCGGCCGGTCTTCAATCCTACCTGGTAGCCATTCACTCAGGCGACCGCACTTTCGTCCGCGAACAGTGGCCCTCGCCTTATCAGTTCAACCACATGATTCTGGCCGCCAAGATTCCCGACTCAGTTAATGCCGCCACCGTTACCTCCAGTCCGCTGGGCCGCGTGCTCCTCTTCGATCCGACGGACGATAAGACTCCTGTGGGCGACTTGCCTTGGTATCTGCAAGGAAGTTATGCGCTGCTCCTTGCGAGTGAGCACGGAGATCTTTTCAAGATGCCAGTGACTCAACCCGAAGCTAATCTCATTCAGGTTTCGGCAGATGCAACATTACTGCCCGACGGCAAACTCTCGGCATCGTTCCTCAATTCGCAATCTGGACAGCCAGCGAGTTCAGAGCGTCATCGCCACGCCTCCGAAAACGCGGACGAATATAAAGCCAACTATCAACGTTTCATTGGGTACCGCGCGAAGGGTGCGCTGATTTCGAAGATTGCTCCAGAAGACCACTTCGAACAGAACAGGTTTGATTTGGCAATAGATTTTGATTCCAGAGACTACGGCCAGACGATGCAGGGCCGTTTACTTGTGTTTAGTCCCGGCATTCTAGAGATTCCACGCTCGGTCGCACCGTTGTTTCCCAAAGACGAAAAGCGCGTCGGCCCCATCGTTCTGCGCGCCGGGCTCTATCGTAAAACTGTTCGTGTGAAGCTCCCCGAGGGGTTTACCGTCGATGAAGCACCCTCACCCGCCGTCTTCGATTCTGAATTTGCCAAGTTTTCCCTCAGCTATAAACAAGAGCCGGGCGTGCTTGTCATGACAGAAGAACTGCGCACCGAGGCCGCCACTCTCCCGCCCGATCAGTTTGAAAGAGTCAAGCGTTTCTTCGACAATTGCCACGGCGCCGACAGGCAGAATGCCGTGCTTGTGAAAAATTAGCGAATATGAAGAGAGTACTGCTCGGCCTCGCGTTTTGCGCGAGCCTGAATTCGTTTGCCCAGTCGCACCTCACGTGGGCCGACTATGCGGGCTCTCCTGACGGCGCCCAATACTCTGCGTTGAAGCAGATTGATCGAAGTAACGTTGGGCAGCTCAAAGTGGCCTGGACGTATCCGATCGAAGATGCGAATCATTATCCATTCAGTCCGCTGGTTGTCGATAGCGTGATGTATGTACTGGCCCACAACAACGCCATCGTCGCGCTTGAGGCAGCCACCGGCAAAGAGATCTGGCGACATACGGCCGAGCCCGATACGAAGATCATCACCAATCGCGGCATCAATTATTGGGAGAGTAAAGATCGCTCCGAGCGCCGTCTGCTCTACTGCGCGAACCATATGCTGCGGGCTATTGATGCGCGCACTGGGAAAACGATTGAATCGTTCGGTAAAGCGGGACGCGTCGATTTGAAAGAAGGGCTAGGCCGCGATCCGCAGAGCATTTCGTTGGTGCAATCCACTACGCCTGGACGCGTGTTTGAAGACCTTCTGATTCTTGGCTCGGCGACGAATCAAGGCTGGGGTTCCGCGCCGGGTGATATTCGCGCTTACGATGTTCGCAGCGGCGCGATCCGCTGGGTCTTCCACACCATTCCGCACGAAGGCGAATTCGGTTACGACACTTGGCCGAAGGATGCGTGGAAATCCGTCGGTGGCGCGAATGCCTGGAGTGAGCTGACGGTCGACCCGAAGAGCGGCGTTGTGTACATTCCGACGGCCAGCCCCAAATACAATTTCTATGGCGCCGACCGGCCGGGTGCGAATCTCTTTGGAGATTCTCTGCTGGCGCTTGATGCGCGCACTGGCAAACGCTTGTGGCATTTCCAGATGGTTCATCACGATATCTGGGATTATGACGATGCCACCGCGCCGAAGCTGCTCACCGTGGAACACAATAGCAAGCGGGTAGATATCGTTGCGGAAGTCGGCAAGCAGGGATTTATTTGGGTATTCAGGCGCGATAACGGCGAGCCGCTCTGGCCGGTAGAAGAACGCGCCGTCCCCAAATCCGACATGCCGAATGAACACGCGTGGCCCACGCAGCCTTTTCCCGTCAAGCCTCCGCCGTTCGCGCGCCAGAGTTTTACAGCCGACGATTTGAGCACCTTCATCAACGATCCTGCCGAACGCGCGCGCATCAAAGATCAGATTCAGAGCGCCCGTAACGAGGGACTCTTCACACCGCCCGGACTTCGCGACACCGTGCAAATGCCCGGCAACAACGGCGGCGCTAACTGGGGCGGTGCGGCGGTCGATCCAACCAATGGAACGCTCTATGTTGTCTCGAAAGACCTGCCATGTATTTTGAAACTCGTTCCCGCTCCGAAGGCCGGCCCTGACCGTTACGAGAGTGGCTTCGGTTTTCTCTCGACAAGTGCGGGCGTTTCTCCCATTGCTCCGCCGTGGACTTCGATGACTGCCTACGATCTCAATACCGGCACCATCAAGTGGCAGGTGGGGTTGGGCAAAACTCATCGTACCAAGGGCGGCCCGGTTGTCACAGCGGGCGGGTTGATCTTTACCGGTACTTCCGACAAAATGATACGCGCGCTCGATGAACAAACCGGCAAGGTTGTTTGGGAGATGCCGCTCAGTTCCCCCATCGGCGGCATTCCTGCGGTCTATGAAGTGGGAGGAACAGAGTACATCGTCTTCTGCGCGGCTGATGCTTATGTTGCTTTGGCGCTTCCGCGCGGACCCAACTGAATCGCTTCCAACTGGCTGACCTTTGCGCTTGCTAGCGTAAATCGCAGAATCGTGCGCTCTTTGTGCCAGCCATGATGTCCCGCTGCGCCAGGGTTCATATAGATAAAATTCCGTTCCGGTTCACGAGTGATCTTCAAAATATGAGAGTGGCCGCAAATGAAGAGACCTGGACGATAGCGGGCGATTTCCTCGTGTACTTGTCTTTCATTCCCGATGTGGGTCATGTAAATCCGCAATCCTTCGCACTCCCACTGCAAATCGCGGGGCACCGCTGCCCTTACTTTGTCGCCATCCACATTGCCCCAAACCCCGCGCAATGGTTTGAACCGTTCCAACTGTTCCAGAATTTCGAATGGCCCAAAATCACCGGCGTGCCAAACCTCATCGCATTCGGCGAAATAGCTAAAGATCGCTGGATCTAAGAATCCGTGCGTATCCGAAATGAGGCCAATCCGCACGGCGGACTCGTTCAATGGACGACGGGCGAAATCATGGAAAGCACCAGGGCGGACGCAGCCACAGGCTTTTGAACTGCGACAGCAAGCTCCTGGTTAGATTTAAACGGCTGCGTCCTCCGCCGATGCGCAACTCGGTAGTTCGTTGTGGCCACTACGATTGTTGGCGATTTTGCGCTCACATGATAAGCGTGAAATCTATGAATCGATGCGGAAAGATTTTGCTGTGCGGGCTTATGATGACGATAAAACGCCATTCTAAATGCCGCCCGCAGGCCCACAGGGATACGGGTACTGGCCGTCCCAATGTGGATGTGAGGTGCGGTGGCCGATCCGCGCACGGCTCGACGAAAAGCGATGTAAGAGATCTGTCGCGCTTCCAGCGTTCGCCGAAGCCAAATTCCTTCGGGTGTTTCAGGACCGACTCCCACATCGAACTTGCCGCGATGATCGAGACCAAGCCGCAAGTGAGTCGCTGTCTCGCCGCGCGCGGTCACGGGCATGGGGCGATGAAACTCGTGCTCGAACTCCACCGACAACAGCATCAAGTCCGCGGCGCGAAATTTGCCATGGCCTTCGAACTTCCGCATCGGCTTCTCCCAACGAATCGATGTGACCGCTCGAGTCAAATCCGCTTCACTTCGCTGCATCACGCGTTGAATTTCAACGATTCTGCGCATTTCAACTTCGCGCTCGGCCGCCACTATGGACGCTTCCGGCGAAGCGCTGAGAGGCGTATTCTCATTCGAAAAAGAAGAAAGCTCTGGAGATAGCGATAGGGGGGTCTCGCTTCCACACACAGCCTGGGCACCTGTAAATGTCACAGCCAAAGCAGAGGTTGTGACCCAGGTGCGCAACGTTGGGCGTTTACGCATTCGAACGTAGTATAACCTTAGGCGCCGAGGGAATACAAGAACATTTTGTTGATTCTATGTTTTAACGGCTCCGCCGAAATGCTAAAAAAGCCAGTAAAAAAGCCCGCCAAGCTTTCGCTCAGCGGGCTTTTCACATTCCCTCGCGGGACTGTCTGGGTTAATAATCCATCTCAGGGCCGTGTCCTGCGGGCGGACCGGCAGCAGCCTTCTTCTCTGGGATTTCGCAGATCATCGCTTCGGTGGTCAACATCAAAGCGCTAATCGAAGCAGCGTGTTGCAGAGCCGACCGCGTCACCTTGGTCGGATCGATCACGCCCGATTTCACCAGATCTTCGTAGGCGCCGGTCGCGGCGTTGAAGCCGAAATTCGGCTCCTCGTTGGCGCGAACCTTCTCAATCACAATGGCACCTTCAAAACCGGCGTTGCCAGAAATCTGGCGTAGCGGCTCTTCGGTTGCCTTGCGAATGATGTCGACGCCAATTTGCTCGTCGCCACCCATCTTGAGGTTGGCCAAAGCCTTGCCCGCACGCAACAGCGCAACGCCGCCGCCGGGAACAATGCCTTCTTCCACAGCCGCGCGAGTGGCATGCAGAGCGTCTTCGACACGAGCCTTCTTTTCCTTCATTTCGGTCTCGGTCGCCGCGCCCACTTTAATGACAGCCACGCCGCCAGCTAGCTTGGCGAGGCGCTCTTGCAACTTCTCGCGGTCGTAGTCGGAGGTGGTTTCATCAATCTGCGTCCGCAACTGCTTGATGCGGCCTTCAATGCTCTTCTGGGTGCCAGCGCCATCCACGATGGTGGTGTTGTCTTTGTCGATCGTGACGCGCTTGGCGCGGCCCAGATCTTCCAAACGGACACCTTCCAGCTTGATGCCGGTTTCTTCCATGATCGACTTGCCGCCGGTGAGGATGGCAATATCGTCCAACATCGCTTTGCGGCGATCGCCAAAGCCAGGAGCCTTGACGGCGCATGCGTTCAACGTGCCGCGCAGCTTGTTCACAACGAGAGTGGCGAGCGCTTCGCCTTCCACTTCTTCAGCGATAATCAGAAGCGGCTTGCCGGAGCGGGCAATCTGCTCGAGCAGCGGCAGCAGATCCTTCATGTTGCTGATCTTCTTTTCATGGATCAGGATGTAGGGATCTTCGAGAACGGCTTCCATGCGGTCGGGATCGCTGACAAAGTAGGGTGAGAGATAGCCACGATCGAACTGCATACCGTCAACGGTCTGCAACTCGGTCACCATCGTCTTCGATTCTTCAACCGTGATGACGCCATCCTTGCCAACCTTCTTCATCGCTTCCGCAATGATATTGCCGATGGTGGAATCGCCGTTGGCGGAAATGGTGCCAACCTGTGCGATCGCATCGCCGGAAACGGGCTTGGAGAACTTCTTTACTTCTTCGACAACCGTCTCAACGGCCTTCTCAATGCCGCGCTTCAGGGCCATCGGGTTCGCACCCGCAGCTACTGACTTCACGCCTTCACGGAAGATCGACTGAGCCAGAATCGTGGCGGTGGTGGTGCCGTCGCCCGCGATATCGCTAGTCTTCGAAGCCACCTCGCGCACCATCTGTGCGCCCATGTTTTCCAGCGGATCCTTGAGTTCCACTTCCTTCGCGACAGTTACACCGTCCTTCGTGATGGTGGGACCGCCGAACTTTTTCTCTAATACAACGTTGCGGCCCTTAGGACCGAGCGTCACTTTTACGGCATCAGCCAGCTGATTGACACCGCGCAGAATAGCCTGACGCGAATTCTCGCTATAAACAATTTGTTTTGCAGCCATAGTTATTTCTTGTCCTCCTTACTTCGTGCCATTGGTAGAAATCACGCCGAGGATTTCGTCCTCACGCATGATCAGGTACTCCGTGCCGTTCAGCTTGATGTCTGAACCGGAGTATTTGCCGAACAGAATGCGGTCGCCTGCCTTCACATCGGGAGCGATCAGCTTTCCGGCATCGTTTATCTTGCCGTTTCCTACGGCAACGACTTCGCCTTGCTGCGGCTTTTCTTTGGCAGAGTCAGGGATAATCAGACCACCAGCGGTCTTGTCTTCCCCTTCTTCAATCCGTTTGACCACGACGCGGTCGTGAAGCGGACGAATTTCCATACTAAAACCTCCACTGAGTTGGTGAATTAAAAACTGTCGGGAACTTTGGGTTGGCCACAAAACCGTTGAGGCTATCAACCCGTCCCAGCGATAGTTTTAGCACACTCAGGGGGAGAGTGACAAGAATTAATTTTATGTTGTTGAAAATAATGACGATAGAATTTTAGCAATCTGCCTATTGATGGTGATACGCTCAGATTTTATTCGGCTGCAGACTATGGATTTGCCCTTTTCTGCAGTTGACCCGAATTAACTGGGCGTGGACGGTCCACTTTGGCAAATCCGCGAGACGCCCCAATGATGGGATAGCTTCCTCGTAAGTCCCGAGGTGGCCGGCATCGTCCGCGGAATTTCGCAGAAGCTCGCCCCGTAGAACCGTGGCGAATTTGAAGCTACATCCAAAGTACTTTAATCGGATATTGTTCTATCAAAGGATCTGGCGTGACAATAGTCATGCCGTCTTCGATAGCCTGACAAATCAACATCCGGTCAAACGGATCGGCGTGGAGTTTGGGTAGCTTCTGCAGTTGCAACGCAGCGGCTTGATGAATCGGCAACTGCTTAAACTTACCGCGCTCCTTGACCTCGGGAAAAAATTCGGATGGCTGTTTTGGGAGCTTCAGTTTGCCTAACTGCCATTTCACTATACTTTCCCAAACCACGACCGAGCTTAGGTAACGACTGTTCGTCGGACTCGCAATGATATCGCGCAACGTAGGCGAAATCTTCTTAGAATCCAACATAAGCCACAAGACGACACAGGTATCGATCAACAGTTTCATACGCCTGCGAAAGCGCTGAGCAGATCGTCGGGCAATGGCTCAAAGAATGATTCGGATACGCCGAAACCGTCATAAATGCCGAATTCCGGTATACCGTGATCGGTGGGTTCGATGCAGCGAATTTCCGCAATCGGCTTGTTGTGCCGGCATACGACAACCACTTCGCCGTTCTGGACCTCATCGATATAACGTGAAAGATGAGTTTTTGCGTCCTGAAGATTGACTGCTTTCATGACCTGATAATAGCATGGTAGAGTGGTTGAGATCTTGGTCTGTTTAAAAAACAGAGATTGCTTGCTGTTAACCTAGAGGGGTAGAAAGTTGTTCCCCATGCGGCGCGCCTCTTCCCTTCTAGCTTTTGCCGCGATCCTGATTACCGGTATTGTTGGCGTCACCTACGTCATACGCCGCTCCGCTGCTCAACACAGAAGTTACAACCAGCGGCCTGCGCTGACACCGGGCGAAGAAGGTATCGCGCCACAAGGTTGGAAGAGCTACAAAGACGATCCAAAAACAAATCGTCCGATTTACGACATCAAAGCATCGTCATTTCGCGCCACGAACAATCCGTCAGCCTTTGAGTTGCACGGTTTGGCCCTCAAACTCTTTAATAAGAAAGACGCCAATTACACCTACATAAAAGCCGACAAGGCGGTCTTTGACGAGCGTTCCGAAGTCATGATTTCGGAAGGCCCAGTCAGCATTGTCATGAACGTTCCGGTCGATAAGGACGCCGAAAACAAAGACGAACTCGCCAAACGCGTGCAGGTGCAAACATCCGGGGTCACGTACGAAACTAAAACGCTCAAGGCGCACACCGACCAGCCGGCATCTTTCATTTTTCCGAATGGCAGCGGCAAATCCGTCGGCGTGGAATATGATCCCAATACCAAACTCCTGCATATGAAGTCGCAGGTTGTGCTTGACCGCAACGGCATGCATGTGGAGACGGACGACCTTATTTTCAACGAGGCCGAACAGAAAATTTATCTCTCGCCTTGGTCCAAGTTGCAGCGCCAGACGATGAACATCCAGGCGCAGAAATCGGTGGTCACGCTACAGGAAGGTAAGGTCCGTGAGATTGATTCGGACAACGCGACTGGAACCGATGACCGCAAAGGCCGCCATGTGGAGTACGCTGCCGATCAAATGACCGCTCATTTCGATGACGACGGCAACATGACTGAAGTATTGGGAACCCACCATGCGCGCGTTGCCTCCACGCAGGAGCGGGCCAAAACTGTGATCACCGGTGACACGGCCGATCTGCATTTCGATCTCGAACAAAAAGCCGGGAAAGACAAACCGGACAGCTTTCTGCATTCAGTGACAGCGCAAGGGCAAGCAGTGGCCGAGTCATCTCCGGTAGAACAGCCGGGCGTGGTTCCCACCGAGACGCGCATTTTGCGCAGCGATCGCATCGACCTCGAAATGAAGCCAGGCGGTCAAGAGGTACAAGAGATCCATACACAATCCAAAGCGCAATTGGAGTTCAAACCAAACCGTCCCGAACAAGTCCACCGCGTGCTCGATGCTTCGAAGATGCTCATCGTTTACGGCGATCATAGCTATGTGGACACGTTTAAAGGGTGGGATGTGACCACGCGCACCGACAAGCCTCCGACCGCCGGTCAGAAGAAGCCCCCTTCGCCCGCCTACACCTGGAGCGACGATATGACGGCGAAGTTTGTACCGAATTCCAGCGACATCGACCACATCGAACAAAACGGGCATTTCCGCTATCTGGAGGGTGCGCGCAAAGCAACGTCGAACAAAGCCGTTCTAGAGCAAAAGATCAATCGAATTACTTTGATTGATCGCGCCAAAGTCTCCGACGATACCGGCTCGACATCTGGCGATCTCATTGTGATGAACCAGACCACAGGCGACATGGATGTAACGGGCAAAGTGTTTTCAGTGCGTGCACCGGACAAAAGCCAGAAGCCCGGTACGTCAATGCTCGATCAAACGCAGCCGCTGCAGGCTAAGGCAGATAAGATGCGTTCGCGGGATAACAACTATAACGTGTTTTACGAAGGTCACGTTGTAATGTGGCAAGGACCGAATCGTATTACCGCCGACAAGATCGACATCAATCGCGACGAACAAACACTCCATGCCGCGGGCAACGTGGTGAGTGAACTGGTCGATAACAAGAAGGCTCCGACGCCAGCTGACGGCAAGTCGACAGCACCTCCCGATAATCCGGTGTATACGACTGTGAAAGCGCCGGATCTGATTTATCACGACGACACTCGTGTCGCGCTTTATAGCGGCGGCGTAACGCTGCTCCGCAATAACATGACCGTCACTTCAAAAGAATTGCGTGCGTTTCTGACTCCTAAGACAAACGATAACAGCGGCGATTCTTCTCTTGACCATGCGTTTGCCGATGGTGGCCTGATGGTGGTCGACATTCTGGGGCCGAATCACAAACGTACTGGCTCTGCCGATCATGGCGAATATTACACCAAGGAAGACAAAGTAATTCTGAGCGGCGGATCGCCGCAAATTGTCGATAACATTCGCGGTGTGACCAAGGGCAGGGAAATTACCTATTACAGCGGCGATGACCGCTTGCTTGTGGAAGGTGAACTCAAACAGCCTGCCTTCAGTAAGATGATCAAGAAGTAGTCTAATCACCTTTCTGGTAGATGATGCTCAGACGCGTTCTTGCCACTTCACGATAGCCGTGCAACAAAGCGCGCATTTCGGGAAAGCGCTGTGGCGTCAACTTGTCGTTCAATAGGCCCAAACCGTCGACGAAAAACGTTGGGCGAGATTCCTCAACTGCTTTGAGATGGGCAATGGTTTGATCGGTTGCCACAGGCGCGCGCGCGTTTAGATGCCGGTCTGCGGCGACACCCGTCAACGGCTGCGAATCCCAAAATTTGCTTGCCAGGTTCAACCGGGTGTAGACGAATACATCGGGTCGATAGCCCCAAACAAAGAGCGTATCGCCTGGACGCGCCAGCCTGTTGATCTGCGCTGCCGCTCGTTGGCTGTCTAGATTCAAAGCTATGTCACTCCACGGCGCACCTCTCAACATGAGCAAATAACGCGGCGCAAAGCGCACGAACGGAACGACCAACAAAAGAACCAGCGCCACCGAGGCAAAGCGCTTTCGTTCCGCGAATGCGACACAGATCCCACGCGCACCTACCACCGCGAGTGGCGGCAGCAATTGCAAAAAATAGCGCGGCGCAAAATGGTTACCGAAGCAAACGGCAGCGAACGAGAATGCCAACCAAAGAGCGAGCCTAACTAGTTCCTGCTGTGCCCCGATGAACCAACTAATGACCAGCGCTGCGTGAAATCCAAACCAGTTGCCAAGACGTGCTAGTGACAGCATGATCGGATGATCTAGCGGAGCGCCTTTGGCATACGAAAATCCCCAAATCCAAACCTGCTCCCAATAACCAGGCAGGGCGCCCAATGCCGCCAGAACAAGGGCTCCTAGCCCTATCGCTGCGCTGAATGCAATCACGGAAGAGATCGCCCAAATCGCGCAGGCCGCCAAAACAAACAGTGCCTTCACATTGATCCAGAAGCCAAGCGCACAAATCAATCCTGCCGCCCAACCTTTTCCCTGACGAGCAAGATGGATCGCCCCCAAATGGGGCGCAATGAGCAACGCATCTGGAGCAAACGGAATCACCGCAGCGGGCAGATAGAACGTGGTGAAAAACGCCACCAACAGCGCTGCCACGCGTCCTTCTGCTTCGCCCCACCAGTTTCGCGCCAACTTGTGCGCTAAGAAGCAGCAAAGCAGAACGTACGCTGCATCCCACAGTCGCAAGACCAACCCCGGCACTGCGCCGATCATCAGGTAATAAAGAGCCGAAAGTGGTGGCTTGTCGTACCAAAAGTCACGGTAAGGGATCTTGCCATGCAAAATGTGGATCGCTGCCGCCATGTGGTAATCCTCGTCGGACCAGAGCACGCCTGCAAAACAAACCCGAAAGCAGGCCAACGCAACCAAAACACCGACGAAGACGTAGGTATTGCGTATCGCAATCGCTGGCAGCATCAACGCGTATCATAAGACATAGAGTTGGACGTGAACTCGGACATAGACCACATGCGCACGCTGCAAACTGCTGAAATCTCGAAATCCTATAACGGTCGCAAGGTGGTCGACAACGTCAGTGTGCGCGTCGAACAAGGCGAAGTTGTTGGTCTTCTCGGTCCCAATGGCGCGGGCAAGACCACCTCGTTTTACATCATTGTGGGTCTGGTTAGCCCTGAGTCAGGCGATGTTTTACTTGATGAAGAGCCCATTACGCAGCTGCCCATGTATCTGCGCGCGCGCAAAGGCGTGAGTTATCTGCCGCAGGAACCCTCCGTCTTCCGCAAGTTGAGCGTCGAAGATAACTTGATGGCGATCCTGCAGACGTTGCGTATCACCGGCCGCGAACGCCGCGAGCGCATGAACAATCTCATCAGCGACCTTGGCCTGGAAACCGTGCGCCATAGCAAGGGCTACATGCTTTCAGGTGGCGAACGTCGCCGTGTAGAAATCGCCCGCTCGTTGGTTTTGCAGCCCGATTTCATTCTGCTCGACGAACCATTCTCCGGCATCGATCCGATTCAAGTACTCGAATTGCAGCGGATCATTGGCGATTTAAAACGCCGCGGCATCGGCATTCTGGTCACCGATCACAACGTGCGCGAAACGCTGGCGGTTACCGATCGCGCCTACATCATCAGCAATGGCCGCATCTTCCGCGCCGGTTCGCCTGATTCGCTCGGCCGCGATCCTGAAGTGCGCCGCATTTACCTTGGCGAGAATTTCTACTTTGCACCGGGTATTGATCTTCCTGGGGCTACCACGACAGGCTCGCGCGAACGGAGTTAACAGTTTGTGAGCACCTGGAGACGCATAGGTCTGTGGCTTGCGTCAGTAGTCCTTTCCGTTGCTCTCTTCAGTCTCTGGTTGGGCCAAGGCTCTCCCGCCGGGTTCCTCTTCATCTTTCGCATCACAATGATGTTCGCGCTTCCGGTCGCGTTTCTCTACTTGCCCTTCGTGCTTAAGTTGAAGGACGCAGAGGGTCCTCGAATTTGGAAGATCCTGGGAAGTGGAATCCTCATGGGACCCGCGTATCTCCTCCTCTTGGGTTTCATCCTTGAACTGCTTGGACACGACCCGCATATGGTCTGGCAAGGCGACGGTTTGGATTGGGGAGTTGTCCAGTGCATAATACCGGCATTGTTCGTGGGGTGTTTGACGACCCTGTTCTATGCAATCGCTCTGAAAAGCGCGCACCGCTGGCCGGCTCAGAGCCGTCGGTGAACTCGTCACTCTGGCTCATGGATCGGAATTAAGTTTGCCGTGTCCTTGCCGTATTTATTCTCTTCCTCGACTAACCGATGTGTGCTTTCCGAGCGGTCAATGTCGCGGTTTGGAGGACGAACTGAAATTAACCAGCAACTCAAGCTGATCGGGCCTCGACAACGCAAGGAAGTTTGTATCCGCCGCCCAGCGCGTGTAACGCAGCGTCGGGGCGATCAGCATTTTGCGAACCTGAAACCCGAAGCCTATCCCTGCTGACACTCCGCGATGCGAAGGGTTCGATTGATTCAAGTTTCCCGTCGCTCGAAACGAAGGGCCAGCCTCCACAAACGGCCGCAGCGAGGCGTTCCCAAGCTTGTAATTAGAGAATTGATACTTCGCCAGAATTGGAAACTCCCAGATCACAACCGCATCGCGCGGACCCGCAGGATCGAGATTGTCATAGTGCAGTTCGCGATACAGCGCATTCCCCTCAACCGAGAGATGTTGCGAGAAATTCCACCCTAACATCGGGCCCACAATAAAGGCACTTTTTCCAGCCGGCGTCCGCAACTGCGGGAAGCCATTACCCAGGCAACAGCCAGAAAATGTAGATTCGAAATCATTCGTCAGAGCGGTTCCAGCCACCACACCATAGTTGAGATGCTGACCAAAAGCAAATGTGGAGGACACGACCCACACAAACCCCAAAACCCCGATCTTTTTTGGCATTGTTGCTTCCGACGCGCCTCATCGGTAATTCGTTGCCTAAGAGTTAAATTCTTGGAGTGTGAAAACTTTAAGAGCCTCTTCGAGGCGTTGGCTCTATCGTAGCTTGTTAGCGATCATAGAAAAACGTATTTTTTTTGAACGGCCGGCCGACCGGTATCGCCGTGGGACGGAGGGAAATGGATCAATCCAGAGACTGTGGCGACCGCAGATCGCGCAGCGGCATACAGTGGAAATCTGAGTAGGCGCCGGCGAAGTGATCGGCACGATACCTTGATCTGTCACGGAAGGTTGCGACGCCCGCTTTCGGTAGCGCTGTTGACAACGCCGATGGGAATCCCTCCCTAGTTCACTTTGCCGGTAGCGACAGTTTGCGTCATGTGCCGACGCTGCACTTCCGACCGGCATTCCTGACTGCAGTAGCGCTGGCCACGGTCGCAGCTGACACAGATCGTGAACACGGCCTGGCAAGCCGCGTGGCCGCAAATCCGAAGGCGAAGAACAGCGTTGTCATCGATGTTCGCATCCGCCACAAAGAAATTATGCCATCGTGCATAGGTTGAATTGCATTTGTCGACACCAGCCACCGGCGCTGGCTGGTTCGGGCTTGGCCGTCCTAACTTCCGGTTAGGCCGTGATTCGGGCGCCATCCGCTTTCCACTCACCAAGGATCGGTAAACGCGACAAGGCAGTTGTGATATTTCGGGCGACCCGACTCTGACCGCCGGTCCGTTTTTGGTTGGTCGGGCACTTTTGTCCGAATGGCGGACGACACATCGGAACCCGTTTAACCCGGCACTTTACCGAGCAAACTAATGGAGAGTTTAGCGTTTCGTTAAATTCACGCGGCTATCCGCCGGCGGGGTTTCTTGTACGTGATGATCATGTTCGCGGGACATGACGCGGTGTGATAACCTCTCGTAGTTCAACTCCGCACGCCTTGGATCAGACTGGTGAAGAAAAGAGCCCTGAAAGACGTTATCGGCAAACGCGGCGAGAATATCGTTGAGCTTTGCTTGACCGAATACGCTACTTTTCCGGCGCCGTTATTTGACCTCACGCATTTGGGCGACAAATGGCCAGTGGTTGACTACTACGTAGAGTTGACCACTGTTCCCGGAAAGCGGCCTTTCTTCTTTCTGCAAGCAAAAGCGACTGCCGCCACGAATCCAAAGAAGAGCTTGGCGATTTCCACCAGCCGAGACGATATCGCCGCCCTCCTGGAAATTCCGGCTCCGACCTACATTCTGGGTATTCATGAACCATCAAAGCGCGTCTTCATCCGGTCCGTTCATGAAGGGGTCGATATAAAAGCAATCACGCGCATCCCAGTCGGATACGAGCTGACAGCCAATAACTTAAAAATCCTACATGATGAAGTTGTGCGATTCTGGAGACGGAGGCGGCACAAGCCGACGTATTCGGTGTTCCTATGAACAACACACGGTCACAGGCTGAAATCGTTGGCAGAAGAGCCGAATTGCTGGCCGAACTCTTCCTGCAGGACTTAGGAGCGACGTTCGTCTCACGGCCAACCGACGATTCGGGGATAGACTTCATCGTTGCTTTTCCGAATGGCCAGGGTGGAACCAATCTGAGCGCTGTTGAAGTAAAGGCGACAGAACACCCAGTAGGCGAGTTCTATGCTCTGGATAAGAAATGGTATAGGCGGCTGGCTCATTCCAACGTTCCGTCGTTGCTTCTGGTAGTAGACGCCAAGCACAATCGTTTGTACCATGCATGGCCCAGCGAAGCAGAGCCCAAGCTCAATTCCGATATTCGGTCAGTCCGAGTCCGGATAGCGCCCATAGATGAGGAAGTGAAAGAGCAGATTCGCGAACGGCTTGCGGGAACTGATAAGCATTCTCCTGTTGGCGGATCCCGCTGACCTCTTGGGCCTTACTAGTCCGGCAGCGCAGCCTTCAAGTTCGAGCGGAGCATTTCTTGGCTATGCGCGTTTGATGATGGTCGAGTGTGGGTGAAACGTCTCGGGGCCGGATTATTACACGCCACTCGTACAAATCTCCAATCCTTGGACACTCAAGCCCATTGAAGGATTAACCGTCCCTGACGGCGCAGCGTAGAGCAAAGTCGCCAACTCCCGTATAAGTCGGCTATCCAGAAGTCGGCCGACGTCGGGCGCCCGCGGCAGATTCAGACGAGCGCGGCCATGGGCTGAAGTGAGGCTATGAGCAGTCGCCACGCGCACGGATAATCGGACGGATGATTGCGCCTTCGGCGCGGATGATGTTGCCCTATCCGGCGGCCGTTCAAAAAATTCGTTTTTGCATGATCGCTGACATAGCTGTAATGACAAAAGACACTACAAGCATGAGATGATCATCGATTGGAATGAAAAGAAGAATCGGCGCAACGTCGCAAAGCATGGGATAGATTTTGCAGATGTTGAACAGGTTTTTGGAGGTCCGTGCGTGACCTTTGAAGACAACCATTTTGATTATGGTGAGGAGCGGCTGATTACTTTAGGCTTGTTGGCGGCTTGAGCGGTGATCATTGCCCACCCCCGCAAGGCGATGACCGTACGCGAATTATTTCAATGAGGAAAGCGAATAAATAAGAGCAACAAATCTTTCAAGAGCGACTTGGCGAGGGTTGACCGCATTGATGATCTCCACATCGACTATTCGGATATCCCCCCGTTAGACGAATCATTCTTGAAAAAAGCAAAGGTGCCTTGGCCCCCCACTAAACAGCAACTGACGATCCGTCTCGACTCGGATGCCGTGCAATGGCTCAAATCGAGTGGTCGGGGATATCAGACGCGAATTAACCGCATTTTGCGGGCCGCTATGGAGACTCAGCCTCCGAGCCAATCGCGAACTGCCAGAGTGACGAAAAAGAATAGCTCGCCACGGCGTAAAGCGAGCTAAAGAACCGCTATTTCGCCGTACTCGCACCATCCTCTGGAAACTTGATCTGGCTATCCGTAACCGCAATCTCTACTCTGCGATTCTTCGCTCGCGCTTCCAGCGTGCTCCCCTTCACCATCGGACTCGTTTTCCCAAAACCCTTCCTATTCACAATCCCAGCCGGCACACCCGACTTGACCAAATAATCTTCCACTGCTTTGGCGCGCCGTTCTGAAAGGCTCTGGTTATACTCCGCCGTACCCACATCGTCGGTGTACCCATAAACCGCCAAACCATAACCCTTGGACACCAACAGAATTCCCGCAATCCTGCTCAACAACTCCCGATTCTTCTGCGTTAACTCCGCGCTGTCAAACGCAAATCGAAAGGTCGAATCCGGCAGAATCATCACCATGCCGTTCGGCGTGCGGTGCGTTTCCACCAACTTACTCAGCGCTTCTTGCATATTGTTTAACTCTTGCTCGCGCTCGGCGCGCATCTTCTGCACTTCCTCTTGCGCCTGCTTGGTTTGCTCGCTGGCGGATTGTGCAGCGGTCAATGCCTGGTCGCGTGCCGCCTCCGCCTGTTGGCGTTGCTCGTCCGACTGCTTGCTGAGCGCTTCGGCGTGCTGCCGCGCATCGGCTTCGGCGGCAGCACTCTTGGCAGCTTCTTCCGCCTTCTGTCGCGCCGCCTGTGCATCGGCGGATTCTTTCTGCGCTAATTCTGAGGTCTTTCTGACCTCCTGGCTCAGCGATTTAACCTGCTCTTGGCTAGCGCGATAGCTGGAATATCCTTGGTAAACCCCGTAGCCAAGCAGGGTTAAAAGAGCTGTGGAGCCAATAACGATAGCGAGTCGATTCACTCCGCGATTTTATCGTCATTGGCCCGCGAATCCGCTCGAATAACTCGACCCCTAGCCCGGTAAACCCGTGGAAAATAGGCACAATCCGCTTCTTTTACCGCGTTCGCCAAGCCATTTCGGGTGCTAAACTAGTGGCGAATGAGTGACTTCACGCAACGCCTGAGCCTGACCCAATCACAACGTCAGATTCTCACGCCCGGGCTCATGCAGATGGTCGCCGTTTTGCAGTTAAATCGTCTTGAATTACGGGAAATGATCCAAAATGAAGTGGACGAAAACCCGGTTCTCGAAGAAGCCGGCGATGGCGGCGAAGATTTAACACCCGCCGAGTTGCAGGCCATGCTCGAACTGGACGCGCGCCGCGATCCGGCCGATGCCGCCCTTCTCGAGAAGATCGATCAGAGCGACGCCGAAGCCTATGCCGATCCGCCGCCGGCGGAAGGATCGGCTGAACAAATCGCTGTAGCCGCAGCGCCGGTGGAAGAAGCTGCCAAAACCGAAACCGATCCGTTTGAGGAAATCGATTTCGGCAGTTTCTTTGACGATTACCTCGATCCTGGATTCAAGAGCCCGGCGTCCGAGTCCGTCGAGAAACCATCGTTCGAAACGTTCCTCTCCTATCCAGTTCGTCTGAGCGACCATCTGCAATCGCAGCTCAGTGTCGAAGTGCTGCCGGAACGCGTGCGCCGAGCGGCCAATGGCATTATCGGCAATCTGGAAGAGAGCGGGTATCTGGAAACGCCGCTGGAAGAAATTGCTTCTGCGGAAGGCCTCACGATGGCCGAAGTGCAGGCCGGTTTGAAAGCTGTTCAGTCTTTGGAACCCACAGGTGTGGGAGCGCAGAACTTGCGCGAATGTTTGCTGCTGCAGTTGGAGGCGCGCGACGCCAAGGATTCAGTGGCCTGGAAAATCGTACATGATCATCTGCGCATGGAAACGCCGCGCCAGCTCGCGCCGTTAGCAAGAGCCCTTGGGCGTCCTTTGGAACACGTACAGATCGCGCTCAATGTCATCCGCCATCTGGACCCCGCCCCAGGTCTGCGTTTTTCTGGTCCGCCCGCCCAGAAGGTGGAGCCGGATGTCTACATTTTTAAGGAAGGCGACGACTTTGTCATCACACTGAATGACGACGAAATTCCGCAGCTGCGTTTAAAGGCCGATTACCGCTGGATGATTGACCGCGGCCAGCAGCCCGATAAAGATGTTCGCAACTGGGTCAAGGAACGCTACGCCTCGGCTTTACTGTTGATCAAGAACATCGAACAGCGTAAGCAAACTATTTTGCGAGTTTGTCAATCCATTGTGCGAAGGCAGGCGGAATGCCTTGATTTGGGAATTGACGCGCTTAAGCCGATGATGATTAAAGAAGTCGCCGAAGAAATTGGCGTTCACCCTTCCACCGTGAGTCGCGCCGTGGCAAACAAATATGCGCACACGCCGCAAGGCATTTTTGAATTGCGCTACTTCTTCTCCGAAGCCGTGCAAGGACCCGTAGGTAGCGCCACGCCGCTGCTGGTGGTGAAAAAACGAGTAAAGAAAATGATTGTGGAAGAGGATGCGTCGCATCCCCTGACCGACGAGCAGATTACGGCTCGACTCCAGGCCGAAGGCATTCAGGTAACGCGCCGAACGGTGGCAAAGTACCGGGAGGATATGAATATTCCTTCTACGCATCAGCGCAGAATCCGGCCTGAATAGGACTTTAGCGCATTTCCAGCGCTACTCAAAGGAGTTCAAAATGAAACTCATTTTTTCCAGTAAAACAAAAGACTTCACACCCAGCCTTCAAGAAAAGTTCAGTGCGAAGCTGTTGAAGATCAGCAAACTGGTTGAACGCCGCGGCGAACGCGAAGCCCACGTGATGCACCAGGTACAACGGCATCTACACAAAGTGGAAGTGGTGGTGAATTTCTATAACCACGCCCTTATCGGCGAAGGGTCAGATGCCGATCTCGACAAAGCCCTGGTTGGCGCTGCGACCAATCTCGAAAAACAAGTCCTCAAGATGCGCAACCGCTGGCGCGACACGCATCGCGATGCCAAGTCGGTTCGCTCGAATAAAGAAAGCTGGGAGAGTCCTGAGCCGGTGGCGGCGCCTGTGCCCAAGGGCGTTCCCGCCAAATCGCCGGCGAAAGTCAAAGCCAAGGCCAACGGCAACAATCGCGCCCCCAAACCTAAGATCTACAAAGTGAACTACGGCGAGGACCGCAAGCCGATGTCGCTCGAAGAGGCGATACTGGAAATGGACTCCGACGTCAACTATTTCGTCTATATGGACGCTAAACGCGATTGTCTCGCCGTGTTAGTCAGGCGCACGGACGGTCATTTGGATTTGATTGAATCATAAAACTACGCAAGACATTCACTGGGTGATTGTTCGTGGCTAAGGCGAAAGCAGTTCGCGCCTTGCCGACTGTCCCCTCTTCCGACCGCGATCAACAACTCGCCGCAGCCGATTTGGTCATCATCACCGGCATGAGCGGATCGGGCAAAGCTACTGCGCTGAAAACCTTTGAAGATCTGGGATTCTACGCAGTGGATAACTTGCCCATCGCGCTTGTACCGAAGTTTGCCGATCTGACGCATGACTCAAAAACGCGCCGCCGCGCCGCGCTGATCATCGATATTCGCGAAGGTGATCAACTGCGCCAATTTCCTAAGATCTTTGCCGAACTTCGCAAGCAACTCGATACGCGCATCCTCTTTTTAGATGCCGACGATGAAACGTTGCGCCGGCGCTTTAGCGAAACGCGCCGGCCGCACCCGCTTGGCGCGGAAAGCACCGTTTTGAAGAGTTTGAAAGACGAGCGCACGCTCCTCAAGCCAATTCAGAAGCTGGCCGATTTGAATGTCGATACCAGTAAGCTGAATGTCCATGAGTTGCGGGCGCTGATCTCATCTAAATTCCAAAGTTCCGAACAGACTGGCACCATCGTGGTTTACGTGAACAGCTTCGGCTTTCGACACGGCGTACCGACCGATAGCGATCTGGTGTTCGACGTTCGCTTCCTGCCCAATCCAAACTATATTCCAGAGTTCAAAAAGCTGAGCGGCCGCCACCCGAGTGTGGCACGTTATATTCGTTCATTCCCGCAGACGGTTGAATTCATCAGTAAAATTTCCGAGTTGCTGATCTACCTGTTGCCGCATTATATCCGCGAAGGGAAGTCTTATTTGACGATTTCGTTTGGCTGCACGGGCGGTCACCATCGATCGGTATTGATAGCGGACGAGATCTATAAACGTCTCAAGAAGGCCGGTTTTACAGTGAAAGAACAGCACCGGGATATTGGGCGTCCTTGAGTTAACAGGTTTTTTCAGTCCGGGGAAATGCGTAAGGATCTTTTTCGGCCTCTGGCCCGTCCACGCATTCCAAATCCTTTTCGATGGCCACTTTCAATCCCGGCTCGACCTCGAAGTAGAACCCGATTTCGTCACCCTGCACCCAAGCTCGTAAAGGCGCCGTCACGCGAATCGTTTTTCCATCGAACTCCGCCGTACCCGCTATGCCATTTATTGGCGCCAGCACATACTCGAGCGCGCCACCGCCGCCAAATATTATTTGTTCCGACAAGGTGAGCCCCGCGGCCAATTGTTCCACTTCTCGCTGATTCACGCGCAGACGCAAACTGTTTTGGCGAAACCGCAGCTTCATCTAACTTGATTTTATCTTGACGAGCTCAAGTTGCAACTGACCGGCAGATGTCACGTGACCATATGTCGTCAGCGGTAAGTAATTGGCGCTTGAGCCGAACGATTGCAGATAACGTTGATGCCGCGCAAAAGCCGTTGCTTTCTAGTGGTCTCCCAATTGCTGACACTGATACCAGTCATGGCAAAAGCAATTGGAATTGATCTAGGCACTACGAACTCTGTAGTGGCTGTCATGGAAGGCGGCAAGCCGACCGTTGTCATCAACAGTGAAGGGAACCGGTTGACGCCCTCGGTCGTTGGCTTCACCAGTAACGGTGAACGTCTGGTCGGTCAGTTGGCTAAACGCCAAGCTGTGCTCAACCCCGAGAATACGATTTCCTCGGCCAAACGATTTATTGGACGCCGTTTCTCTGAAGTGCAGTCCGAGATCAAGAATGTGCCCTATAAAGTTGTGGCTGGCACTGACGACGCAGTTCGTTTTTTGGTGATGGGCAAACAGTACCCGCCGGAAGAGGTTTCCGCGATCGTGCTTCGCCGGCTGGTGGAAGACGCCGCTAAATACTTGGGCGAAAAAATTACCGACGCAGTCATCACCGTGCCGGCGTACTTCAATGATGCCCAGCGCCAAGCTACGCAAGATGCCGGCAAAATCGCCGGCCTCAACGTTCTTCGTATCATCAATGAACCCACCGCGGCTGCACTCGCTTACGGCTTGGACAAAAAGGGGAACGAGACCATTCTCGTTTTCGATCTGGGCGGCGGCACCTTCGACGTCTCTATCCTCGATGTAGGTGACGGCATATTTGAGGTCCATTCTACCGCCGGAGACACGCACTTAGGCGGCGATGATTTCGATAAACGCCTGGTCGATTGGATTGCCGAAGAATTTCTGCGCGAACAGGGCATTGACCTGCGAAAAGATCGGCAAGCGCTGCAGCGTCTGTCCGAAGCCGCAGAAAAAGCCAAAATCGAGCTCTCCGGCGCAGTTGAGACTAAGATCAATCTGCCTTTCGTTACGGCTGATGCCACCGGGCCAAAGCATCTGGAGATGAAACTGTCCAGAGCTAAGTTCGATCAACTCACCGCGGACTTGGTGGAGCGCTGCCGAGTGCCGGTCGAGCGGGCGCTGGCCGACGCCAAAATTCAAGTGGCCGATTTGGATGAAGTTATTTTGGTTGGCGGCTCAACGCGTATCCCTGCCGTGCAGGCTTTGGTACGGCGTCTGACCGGTGGCAAAGAACCAAATCAATCGGTCAACCCGGACGAAGTGGTTGCCATTGGCGCCGCCATTCAAGCGGGCGTGTTGGCAGGCGAAGTAAAGGGCGTTGTGTTACTCGACGTCACGCCGCTCTCCCTCGGCCTCGAAACGATGGGCGGAGTGCTGACCAAATTGATCGAGCGGAACACCACTATACCGGCGCGCAGATCGGAAACATTCTCGACTGCTGAAGACAATCAGACGGCCGTCGATGTTCATGTACTCCAAGGCGAGCGCGAACTCGCACGCGACAATCGCACCCTCGCTCACTTCCGGCTGGAAGGTATAAAGCCCGCTCGGCGGGGCGCGCCGCAAGTCGAGGTCACTTTCGACATCGATGCCAACGGCGTCTTAACCGTCGCCGCGAAGGATAAGGAGACCGATAAAGAGCAGAAAATCACCGTTGCCGGATCGACTCAATTATCGAAAGATGAAATCGACCGCATGGTGAAAGATGCCCAAACCCACGTCGAAGACGACAAGAAGCGGAAGGAAGAAGTAGCCGCCCGTAATAGTGCAGATTCTATCGCGTATCAAGTCGAACGGCAGATCCTGGAACTCGGCGACAGAGTTCCCGCGAATGAGAAAGCGCGTGCGGATCAGATGATCACGGAAATCCGCGCGCTTGTGAAAAACGAATCCACCGACCTGGCGCTCATGCGTCAGTCGACCAGCGACCTTCAGCAGTTGGCCCACTCGCTCGCGTCGACCGTTTCCGATCAAACCGCAGCCTCCGCCGCTCGGGCAGGAGCTTCGGGTGGCTCGACAAAAGGCGGCGTAGAAGATGTAATCGACGCGGAGTTCAAACAAACGAAGTAAGGAAACGTTGCCGCGCGCGGTACCAAAGTTGCGCGCGGTTTCCACCGAAATATGGATTCCACCGAAATTAACGGAAAAACCACGGCGGTGGTTGAGCGGCCTGATCTCGAGATTCTCCAGGATCGACTGCGTAGCGAACATGACTTGTACCTGCGAGCGCTTGCCGATTTTGATAACTTCCGGCGCCGCTCTGAAAGGGAGGTTTCCAACGCTGTCCACAGGGGCAAACGCGATCTCATTCTCGCCTTCCTCGAAATTGTCGATTCCTTCGAGCGCGCTCTTCAACAAGTGGGAAACGCTCCAGCGCCGCTGGTTGAAGGCTTAGAGGCGATTCACCGCAAGACGCTCGCGTTGCTTGAGACACAAGGTGTTACTCCTTACAAGAACAACAGCGTGGGGGAAACGTTCGATCCGGCTTTACACGAAGCCGTGGCTTCTGTAATCAGCGCTCAACACGCTGCCGGAGTAGTCGTCGATGAACTCCAGCGTGGCTATCTAACCGGCGATACGGTTCTCCGGCCGGCGCGCGTTCGGGTATCGCAACAACCCTAATCTCGATTGGACACGCCATGCCCGTTGCCAGCAAAGACTACTATGAGGTTCTTGGCGTATCCAAGACCGCCAGCGAAGACGACATTCGTAAAGAATACCGAAACCTGGCGCGCAAGCATCACCCGGATTTGAATCCTGGCGACAAGGTGTCAGAGGATCGCTTCAAAGAAATCAATGAAGCCTACGAGGTGCTCTCCGATTCTGAGAAACGCAAGAAATACGACCAACGCGGCGCCAATGGGAGATCTCGATCCAATGGCCACGCGGAGTATCAAAACGGCGCCGATTCCTTCAACGGAGAGCAGGGATCGGAGGAGTTCGGCGACTTATTCGAAAGCTTCTTTAGCGGTCGGCGAGGCGGGCGCGGTGGCGCTGGGTTCCATATGGCTGGTCGCGACATTAACGCCGCCATACTGTTGACGGTCGAAGAAGCTCACAGCGGCGTCGTTCGCACCATTCAGTTAGCAGGGGCTGACGGGAAAATGAAATCGCTCGAAGTCACCATCCCGCCGGGCGTTCGTGAAGATTCCGTGATCCGGCTTGCGAAACAGGGCGAAGCTGGGTCGGAGGGATCAGTTTCTGGCGATCTCTACCTCCATGTGAACATCGAGCCCCATCCGATCTTTCAACTTCTGGGTGACGACATTCAAGTGCAACTACCGGTGACTCCATGGGAGGCAGTGCTCGGTGCCAAGGTTAGCGTGCCTACTCTCGACCGGCATGTGGAGATGACGATTCCTGCCGGTTCGAAAGCGGGGCAGCGGCTGCGGCTTCGTCAACAGGGTCTCAAAAAACGCGGTGGTGGACGCGGCGACGAATACGTCAAACTCAAGATCGTCGTGCCCTCCCTACCAACGGTCAGGGAGAGAGAACTATTTGCACAGCTGGCAGCGGAATCGCGATTCAATCCTCGGGAACCGTCGGCGGAAGGGAAATAATGGCTATGCGCTACGACCTGGTGGTTAGTTCAATGGAGTCCGATGAAGTGACACTCGATTACTTGTCGGCACGTGCCGGGGTGCACCCTGCAGTGGTGGAGCGATTTGTGGAATGCGGCCTGCTCAAGCCGATCGCCGCCAGCGGCACACTCTTTCTGTTCGACTCCTCAAAAATCCGCCGGCTTCGTTCAATCCAGCGCCTTCGTAACGATTTGGGCATTAATCTGCAAGGGATTGCCGTGGTTCTTGATCTGATCGAACGGCTACAGGTTCTGGAGCGTGAGAACGCTTCGCTACGAGCCCAAGTCTAAGGCCCCGAGCTGATCCGCCATTCGCCGCAGTACACATTAAAGCGCTGGTCGCGAACGAAACCAAGAAGTGTGATTTGTAACTCGCGTGCCGTTTCAATAGCTAGACTGGAAGGGCCGCCCACGGTAGCCAGCATGGGCGCGCCTGCCATCGCTACTTTCTGCACAAGTTCGAAACTGCCTCGGCTGCTCATGAAAATGAGGCGGTCATGTATCGGCACGCGTCCGTTGAGCAATGCCCAGCCAGTCAGCTTATCCAGGGCGTTATGACGTCCAATATCTTCGAACACCGCTTCAATCTCGCCGCTGCCTGTCACCAGCGCGGCCGCATGTAAACCGCCCGTTTCAGCAAACCCGGGCTGACGTTTGCGAAGAGCCCCGGGCAAATCATGGATAACCTTTGGCGCAGCGGAAAACTGATCGGCTCGCACCGGCGGCATATCCTGTTGCATCGCTTCGCGGCTTCGTTTGCCGCATACACCGCAGCTTGAACTGACGAACCCGTTACGCGCCACCCGCCAAGCTTCAAAATCAACTCCACGCGCGAGTTCGATCAAGACTTCATTGGATGGGTCGGTTCCCAAAATGCGAATATCGGTAATATCTCTGCTCTGCCGAACAACGCCTTCCGCTAACAATAGTCCCGCCGCCAGTTCTTTGTCATGACCGGGTGTTCGCATGGTCAAAGCCAAGTTGGTCGTAACTTCCGCATCCTTCTGCCAGTGCTTGACGAGAATCGCCAGCGGCTCTTCTGCCGCGATTCGATCCGTCACGCGCTCTGCTGCGTTAGCAGTGATGCGCCTGACCGAGAACGTGCGCAATTGCTCCATCTTTAAGCGGCTATCGGGACAAGCGCGTCGGATTCCTTCGCGTGAGGCTCTTCGATCCGCTGCGTCAAAATCGCCGCCAAGATAAAACAGCAGCCACCGACTATCAGTGCCGCCAAACGGTTATTGTTCAACATGTGATTCATGATCCAGCCAAAAAACAGCGACGCGGTAATTTCGGGCAACACAATAAAGAAATTGAAAATGCCCATGTAAACGCCCATTTTGTTTTGTGGAATCGCTGCCGCCAGAATCGAATACGGCATCGACAAAATGCTAGCCCATGCGATGCCCACTCCAACCATAGGCAAGAAGAGCAGCCACTTATCGTGGATCAATGGAATCGTCAGAAATCCTGCTGCACCGGCGAGCAAACAAAACGAATGCGTTTTACACTTACCAATCCGTTCGACGATCAGCGGCAGGAACGGTGAAATGAGTGCACACACGCCACTGTAGAACGCCGAGCAATATCCGGCCCAAACAATTCCTTCCGAATAAGCAGGATCGGCCGGCGAAGTTGCGCCAAAAACACTGCGCGCGATAGCGACCGCGAAATAAAGGAACAGGCAGAATAAACCAACCCAGGTGCAGAACTGCACGGCGGCCAGTTGGCGCATGGCGCTTGGCATTTCCACAATGGACCGGTATACTTGCCCAGGATCAAAGGCCTTCGCCGTTTTCAAGCGCTCTCTTTCGGCGTCGCTTGGCGGATATTCCTTCGTTGTGAATACGGTCCAAAGAACTGCGCCCAAGAACGCCACCGCCCCCATCCAAAACGAAAACCGCACCCATGTTGGAATTCCTGCCTCACCATTGGCCGGAAAAAGTTTCAGCACTCTGCCGGTCACCGCTGCCGCTGCCACATTGCCAATGCCGATAAAAAAACTCTGCATGGTAAATCCACGCGTCCGCTGATCGTCCGGCAGCATATCTGCCACAAACGCGCGGAACGGTTCCATGCTTACGTTGATGGAAGCATCCAAAATCCATAACGCTCCGGCCGCCATCCAAAGCGCGCTGCTCATCGGCATCAGCACCAGCATGCACGAGCTGAGAATCGCACCCACCAAGAAGAACGGCCGCCGCCGCCCCAACCAGTTCCAAGTGTTGTCGCTCCAGTGGCCAATCAGCGGTTGTACGAGCAAGCCTGTGACGGGCGCCGCCAAGAAAAGAATTGGCAGCTGATCCGCCTTCGCGCCCAAAAATTCATAGATCGCGCTGATGTTGTTCATCTGCAGCGTCCAGCCGAACTGTATGCCGAGAAAACCGAAGCTCATATTCCAGATTTGCGAAAAGCTGAGACGTGGCTTGACCATTAGCCGTTACGTTATCACGACGTTTGTCATCATCATAAGAACCATGCGGGATTCGGTCATCAGCAGCATCGAGCCCATTTTGCTGCTCCTCCTTCTGTTGGTCTCGGCACTGGCTATCCTCGCCAAACGCCTACAGATCGCCTACCCCATCGTCATGGTAATTGGCGGCCTTTGTCTCAGCCTCCTGCCGCACGTTCCGCGCGTCTCACTCAACCCCGACGTTGTGTTTCTGGTCATTCTTCCACCGCTGCTATTCCTGGCGGCCTTCCACATTTCCTGGCGCGAATTTCGCCGCAATTTACTCAGCATCATTATGCTCGCGTTCGGCCTGGTCGGCTTCACGATCTTTGGTTCCGCCGCGGCTGTTCAGTGGCTGATTCCGGGCTTCGATTGGCGTCTGGGACTGGTACTAGGTTCGGTGGTTGCTGCGACCGACGCTATTGCCGCCACCGCTACTGCCAAACGCCTGGGGTTGCCGCGCCATATCACTGAATTAATCGAATCCGAAAGCCTGGTGAACGATGGCAGCGGCCTCGTTGCGCTGCGCTTTACATTGGCGATTGTGCTCGCCGGTAGCGCGCCCACCTTTGCGCAAGGCGTCGGCACTTTGTTCTACTTAATTTTCGTCGCAATTGCGGTTGGTCTCCTGGTCGGCATCGCGTCTCACGCGTTACTTCGCAGAATTGTGGATTCGCCCGTCGAAATCACAATCAGCTTGATCACGCCCTACATCGCCTATTTGGCGGCGGAAAGTCTGCAGTGCTCCGGAGTTCTAGCTACGCTCGCCTGCGGTATCTACATCGGTCGCCGCAGCTCCGGGTTCTTTTCGTTGCAAGCTAGGATGGAAGGTTCCGCCGTTTGGAACACGCTCGATTTCATCTTAAACGCGCTGGTATTTTTCGTGCTCGGCCTGCAATTGCCTACCATTCTGGCCGATATCCGCGGCCAAAGTTTGTCTCACTTAATCGCGGCCGGAGCGCTTTTCAGCGGCATCGTCGTTTTGTTGAGGCTCCTGTGGGTCATGCCGGGTGCCTGGATCGCCTCGTTGCTGCCGTCGAATCGGGAAGCACTCTCACCCAAATCAGCGCTGCTCGTCGGTTGGGCCGGCATGCGCGGCGTTCTTGCCCTGGCGGCTGCTTTCTCGTTGCCCGAACACCTGCGCGACGGAATTCCTTTCCCACAGCGCAGCATGATCATCTATCTGACCTTCTGCGTGATTTTCACCACACTAGTGCTGCAAGGTTTAAGCATGCCGTTCCTAATCCGTACGCTTGGCCTCACCGGCGCTTCCACCAGGGATGAAGAAGAAGAAACCTGGGCCCGCCGCGAGCTGATTGAAACCGCCCTAGCCAAGCTCGCTAGCCTGCGCGGTGAAAGCGAAGGCCAGCACCTCGAAGCGTTCGAGCGACTCGAAGAGTATTACCGGCGCCGCCTCCTCTCCCTCGAATCCGCCAGCCCCGACATGCATGAAAGCGATTTCTATAGCGGCCTAGCTCAACAATTACGTAACGTTGAACGAGCCGTCGCGACGCATCTGCGCGGCCAAAACAAAATTCACGACGAAGTACTGCGTAAACTGGAGCGGGAACTCGATCTTGTCGATGCCCGCTTTACGCCGCGGGATGTGTGAAATCGCGGCTTGATCGAAGTCTCAGTTCGACTTCAATTCCAGGCGCAGTTCCAAGCGGCGCGTGTCGTTCATTGCCAGCACGTGAACGGTCGCCCTTCCGATCGGAGTAAGCCCATCGATCCGCACGCCTACAGATCTAAAATGCTCATTCCAGTTTTCACGTCGCGGGTCAAAAAGTCTAACAATTTCCTGAGTTGATGGGTCGATGCCAGTCAGATTTGGACCTTTTCGGAGGTTGCACCGATGACAGGCCAAAGCGAGGTTCGCGATCTCGTCCATTCCGCCATGCTGTTTAGAAACAACATGCTCGATGTGATGCTTGAAATGACAAAAATCCTGCGCTAGTAAACAATACTCGCAACGGTGTTCGGCGCGTTCCCGCACGAACGCACGAGTTGCGTTGTCCACCTAGCCGCCAGCGGCGGCCTTCAGACGACGTTTTGCTTTGAGTTTCAAAATCGAGATAAGATCGGCAGCATTCACAAGCGACTCGTACTCGGCATGTTCGTCTTCACTGAGAACGCCCTGATTTGCCTTTTCGGCCAGCGTTTCCACTCGGGCTTGAACTCTTTGGTCAACCTGAAATTCGGTTACTCTGAGAGCCGACTGAACGTCCATACACTGGCTGAAAGGTTCAAGCAAATTGTCCAGGGAAGTGGCTGTAGTCACATCCAACTTTACCACGAATTTCTTAACTTCGCCCAGTCGCCGTCCTGACGCCCGTTGCTACCTTGACCCCCGCAACCAACCCCTGCAATGCCGCCAGCGCCTTCACCCCATCCGGCATCCCTAGATTAGCCCGAGCCGCCGCCATCGCAGGCGTGCGCACACACGCCTCGCAAATTGCCGATTGCAATTGAGCCAGCGTTGCCGTTGGACAAGCCTCGATCAGCAACGCCGCTAAACCAGCCAAATGCGGCACCGCCATCGACGTCCCACTATCCAACCGGAAATTCGCCTCGCCGGCGTTAGCCGAAACGATGTCAATACCAGGCATCACCAAATCGGGCACCAACGGATTTATTTCACGTGGAAACGTTTCGCTACTCGAACTCGGATCGACATTGCCATCCTGATCCACCGCACCCACCGACAACGCCTGCGGATAATTCGCCGGCGAACGGCTGGTTCCCGGTCCTTCGTTCCCAATCGCAAACACCGGAAAGACTCCTTTAGCCAAAAGCTTCGTCAACAGAGGAATGTATTGA
The DNA here is from genome assembly GCA_963749105.1 of Bryobacterales bacterium. Lineage (GTDB taxonomy): Bacteria > Acidobacteriota > Terriglobia > Bryobacterales > Bryobacteraceae > Bog-105. Next base: position 286,185 of record CAVVLT010000023.1, read on the forward strand.
TCAAAATAACCCGGAAATCCCAGCGATAAATTCAAGACACGCACCGGAAAGTTCAGCATCCAATCGACGCCTGCCAAAACCCGCGCCACTTGGTCTCCACCTTCAATCACCGCGCCGCTCAAGAGTTTGCAGCCGGGCGCTACCCCAATCTGTTGTCCTTGAAATGTCCTGCCCGCAATAATCCCGGCCGTATGCGATCCATGGACATCGGAATCTTCAATGGGCGCGCCCTCGATGATGTGGCCGGTCGCGTCAAAATCGGCAAACTGCTCAATCGCCGGTTTCAACGATGGATGTTCGCCGTCAATGCCAGTATCTAAGTGCGCTACCAGCACACCTTTACCGCTCAAGCCTTGCTGCCAAAGCGCCGGCGCTTGAATGCGCGCCAAACCCCAAGCCACCTGCGGCGCGGTCGGCACGGGCGCAGCCGATCCCAAACTGCGAATCGGCTGCATGGGCGCGGCACCCGCCACATCGTCCGATGCAGCGACGGCCCCTTGCAACTTCTCCCAACCTTTCTTACTCACCTGACCGTAAAGCACGCCCAAATTTTTCAAATACAATGCTGGCCCGTGCTCATGGCTGCGGTACAAATGCCCTCTGCCTGCGGAAACTCCAACCGCCGCGCTGGCCGAAGATTGGTGCTGCTCGGAATATTCAAAGCATTCGCCCAACGCCGCCAAATACTTTTCTGTCTTTGCTTCCGAACTCAGCATCACTAAAACCGCTGCCTTACCCCGTTGTTCGATTTGCTGGCGAATATAAGCCTTTGACATAGCTATTCCAAACGCAGCGCCGTGATTGTCACTCCGCCCTCTGGCAGTTTTCTCGTTGGAACAAATGTCAGGCGCATGCTGCTTTGCCGGTGAATTGCGGTAATTGCCGCGGCTGGCAGTTGCAGGGTAAAATTGGCAGGCTTCGGATCACGTAACGCAGAATTAGCTAGCGAAGTAACATAACCTGCGAAATGTATATCATTCACCGAGGTCTGCGCGGTGGCCTGCGGCATATCCCAGAAAACATTCCAGACTGCGGGAGCATCGCGCCGGACGACCACACCCTCAAGCTTCAGCAAAACTGAGCCGGCATGCCGCACTTGGTCGGGAATCGCGACCGTAACGGTCACGGGCTTGTCCACCATCACCGCCACAGGTGCGAACGCAACAAAGTAGGCAATGGCCCACATCCTCTTTCGATCTTACTCTTCTGTCAGGTAGGCGCTGCTGAATTCCAGGGGTTCGCCGTTCGTGGTGCCAGCGGGTGCAAACGTTAGCAGCGCGCCCGCACTCCCCGCAGTCTGCAGGAAAACGTTAGTGGCATCGAGCACCAGCGAACATTGCTGGTCGTGATGATGCGCGCCTACTATGATGCCGATATACCCCACATAATTCGCGGCCTTCGATTGATCTGCCCCGGTCGCCGGTGCATCGCCCACGAAAACGTTGTACGAACCGCTAGTCGTTGGCAGCTTTACGCCCTTCACAACAATTGAGCGCTGCCGGACAACCGCACTCTGCACGACGGGCGCCGGTAAGCGGATCAAGTGCGTAGCCGGATCGTATTTCAACTGCGTCCACTTTGGCAATTTGGTCTTGGAAAGTTTCGCACCCGGCCGGTAACTAAAACCAAGGGGCACCGGGTCCAAAACGTCTTGCACGCGGATCGTGACCAACTGTTTGTTTTCATCAAAAAACTGGAAGCTGCGCGTCAGGAAATCTTCGTCGGTTGGATTCGCATGCGCCACCGGATTGCGCCGCACAAACTCCGCCCAAAGCCGGTCAATGTTGCAATGATGCGCATAGAAAATCGGATCTCGTGCCGCCAGCGACAAGTTGCCCATATCGGCGTACGGCTGGTCAGGTCCACCCGTCCACATATGAATAGCGCCATGGGGACCAAACTCTAGCGATCCACCTGCATCGGACCCGCCGCCGAACGCCGCAAAATTCGCCGAGTTCATCGGATTTTGCGCCGCTGGAAAAATCGAACTCGGCATCGACCCACCACCCAAAGCCGCACTTGAACGGTTCGCATCATACAACGAATTCGCCGCAGCCCCAACTTTCGCCGCCCGGTAAATCGCCGGCAAACTGCGGTAGTTCGGATCGTCCCAACTCCAGTAAGGCAGCCGGAACGAACTATCATTGAGCAGCTTGCACAAAATGCGTTCATGGAAATACAAATATGCTCGATGCCAGGGAAAAAACGTCCAGGAGCCATGGATATCCGAACCCGAACCGCCGCAATTCCAGCAATGCACGTTAGCCTGTTGCATCCAGCCACGCGGATCGGTTGGGTCGGAATCGCTCAACGCACGCAGTTTTTGATAAGCCAGCCGCAGACGAGCCACTTCATTCGCCGTCAACTCCGCCACCGACTTGCGCGCAATGTTCTGCACGTTTGAAGGAACGATAAAGTCGACAGGTGTACCGTCTGGCGGCGCACAATCATCTTGTGCCTGCAAACGCCTGCCCAGCGTGGAGGCAGCCGCGCCTCCCAGAATCGTACGCCCGAAATCACGCCGCGTGAATTGGTCCATATATTCCCTCATGTTATATAAGTGAACCGAGCACGCGTAGCGTTGCAGATCCCACAAGCTTTCCCGCATCCAAGCGGCTGATCTGATTACTGTTTCTCGAAAATCTCAACGTTATGCACCGGCTTGCCATCCGCGCCGGTACCGGTCAATGTGTATGTCATTGTCTTGCCGTTTTTCGAAATCACGCTCTTACCATTCAGCGTGCCTGACCCCGTCTTCCAGGTGTGTTCGGTGTGCCGCCCGTCAATTCTCTTCTCGACGAGTGTGGAGCCCTCGCCCATGCCCACGATGGGAGCAGGTGTGCCGTCGGCTGTCGGCAACACGGACCAGCTAGTCGACTTGCCGTCGGCGGTTTCTTCAGCGTATTGGATTTTGTGGTCTTCCCCTATAGTGACGGTCGCGCCCGTAGGTCCGGGGCCGGGGTCGAACTTGGATTTTGCAGCATTCAGCTTCCAAGTGCCAACCGCCATGTTCTTAGAGGCGGTTTGTGAAACGAGCGCAGCCGGAATCAGCAGCGCCAAAAAGATGAGCGATGTACGTCTGGACATGGAATCCTCCGGCAAATTTAGCCGCAGGTAGAATATCTCAATTCAACGGTCAATTCAACCCCGAATCAATGTTCAGTGAGTGTCAGATCTTACAACCGATCGGCCGAGGTCGATCAATGTACGGCATCATAAGCCAGCGCGCGGAGCCTTGGCGAGGGGATGGAAGCTGCTGTCGTGGATGGGCTCCATGCCGTTAATATTTGCGGGCACCTCCCGGGGAATGGCCAGCATGTTAAAGGACGCAATGGTCTTGTAAATGTTTTCCGTAACGTGGAAATAATTATCCTGGTTGAAGAGCCACGGAACGTGCCACCACAGGTTGTATCCGGCGGCCCAGATCCATTCGATAAGGTCCCGCGACTGGTCAACGCGGTCGTTTTCGACGTAGAGTAAAGGGCGGCATCGTTGGATGGTGGCTACCGAGCCTTCAAGTACCTTAAGTTCGAAGCCCTCGACGTCGACTTTCAGCAGCCCCACGTGCTCAACATTCACCACATCATCCACCCGCACACAAGGCACAAGAACAGTGGAAGAGCGCGCCGGTGAACTGGAAGCTTGCATCGAGATACCTCCGAAGTTCCCGCCTTGGCGGTAATCTGGCTCCTCGAATGTAACCACTCCCGCTTCCCTGCCGCAGGCATACGGCAAGGCGGTCACGTTGGTGAGGCCGTTGATCGCCAGATTGGCGCACAATTGCTGAAAAATGACACGCTGCGGCTCGAAGGCCAGCACTTTCCGGCCCTGAACGGCCAGGGACTGCGCCAGTGGAACCGTGTGGATCCCCATATTGGCGCCAACTTCCACAACCATCCCACCGCGGCTCGCTAGATTCAGCAGGAACTGCGACTCCAGTTCACAGCACTCGCCATACTTGGCGATCGCCTGCCCCATGTAGGAATCGTTCAGATTACACAGCATCCATCCATGCCGTCCCTGCACCAGCTGATAAGGCGGTGGTAGATCTAGTTTGTTGGTCTTCTGCTCCGTTAGCGTTTCCATGGAAAAAGCCTCATCAAACTAGTGACGCTGTTCTCCCCAAATTCTCTTTGAGTTCCACGGCCACCCTCTCTCGATTACGCTCACCCAATCCCGCGCCTCGCTTGGCGAAACAGCTCTCCATCCCTTCCGTCCCTTTATCTCTATGAGGTGATAAACTTCACTCATTGTGACGTTAGGAAACCGGAGCTGGGAGGATTGGGTTGCTCAGTATTCCTTGAGCCATCAGAACGGTATTAATCGCCTTTGCCACACCGCGGGCATTCCCATCATCGCCTTGTCTCTCCTACTCACACCGCTCTTGCTCATCGATCCCGGCTGGTGGAAGGCGCTCGGCGCTCTGTTCGTCGGTGGATGGATTCTGCAGTTTATCGGCCATGCCTTCGAAGGCAAGCCGCCAGAATTCTTTAAGGACTGGCGATTTCTCTTTGTTGGCCTGCGCTGGTGGTTCGCCAAACTGCGTGGTCGCGCCTAAACACATGGAATCCTAGTCCTCCCTTATCATGGGAAGGCAAACTCGATGCATGAGCCAAAGCCAATTCCAATCGCGATCCTCGTTCATATCGCGCAACAACTCAATCTTTCCGTCCAAAGTTTAGTTGCCACACTATCGCTGCTAGACGGCGGCGGAACCGTTCCTTTCATCGCGCGCTATCGCAAAGAAGCAACGGGTAATTTGGATGAGGTTGCCATTGGCGCCATCGAAGAGAAAGCCGCGTATTTTCGCGAACTCGAGGAGCGCCGCGAAACGGTTCTGAATAGCATCGCGGAACAAGGCAAGTTGACGGCTACGCTCGAGGCGTCTATCAAAGCAGCGCTGGACAAAACAACTCTGGAAGATCTCTACTTGCCGTTCAAGCCTAAGCGCCGCACCAAAGCTACCATCGCGCGTGAAAAAGGACTCGAATCCCTCGCAAGTTACCTTTGGGCGCAGCAAGCCACGGGAAGGCCGCTCGCCGAACTCGCGGAGACATTTGTCAATGCGGAAAAAGGCGTTGCAAGTGCTGCGGAAGCACTCGAGGGTGCGCGCCACATCCTGGCTGAACAGATCAGCGAAACTGCCGAGTTCCGCAAACATCTGCGCCAACTCATGCTCAATGAGGGTTTAGTCACCAGCCGCAAAGTAGAAGATGCGCTGGATCCCGAAGGCAAGTTCAAAATGTATTACGAATACAGCGAGCCGGCGTCGAAAATACCGTCGCACCGCATGCTCGCCATTCGCCGCGGCTCGGAAGAAAATATTCTTTACTTCCAAATCGAGCTCGATCCCCTGAAGCCGGTTTCGTATCTGAAAGGGAAAGTGCTTCGCCAGCAAGGCGACTGGCAACCGCAACTGGAACTCGCTGTGGAAGATGCTTGGAAGCGTTTGCTCAATCTCTCTATTCAAACAGAAGTGCGTCTTGAATTGAAAGAACGTTCTGACGCCGAGGCCATTAGAGTTTTCCGCGAGAATCTGCAGAATCTGTTACTCGCACCACCAGCAGGTCCGATCGGCACACTCGGCGTCGACCCCGGGATTCGTACGGGCTGCAAGATCGCCGTCGTCGATGAAACGGGCAAGCTGCTCGATCATAGCGTGATCTATCCGCTAGAGCCGAAGAACGACACCATTGGCGCTGCCCGAACTCTCCTCACGCTCATCAACAAATACAATGTGCGCGCCATCTCCATCGGCAACGGTACAGGCTCTCGCGAAACCTCGGCATTCATTCAGGATCTCCTGCGGGAAGCGAAACTTGCCAACGTATTTAGCGTAGTCGTCAATGAATCGGGCGCGTCGGTTTACTCCGCATCCGAAATGGCTCGCCAGGAGTTTCCTGATCTCGATCTCACCGTTCGCGGCGCCATCTCGATCGGACGCCGCCTGCAAGATCCCCTCGCCGAACTCGTCAAGATCGATCCGAAGTCCATCGGCGTCGGTCAGTATCAACACGACGTCGATCAACGCCATCTCAACAAAGCGCTCGAAAGTACGGTGGAGAATTGCGTCAATCGTGTGGGCGTCGATCTAAATACGGCCTCTTTCGCGCTGTTGCGTCACGTGGCAGGCATCACCGAGCGAACCGCGCAGAAAATTGTCGAATTTCGCAATGAAAATGGGCGTTTTCGTTCGCGCGTTCAGTTGATGGCGGTTCCTGGTTTCGGCCCGAAAACGTTCGAACAAGCCGCAGGCTTCCTGCGCATTCGCGACGGCGAAAATCCTCTCGACATGACCGCCGTTCATCCCGAGTCTTACCCGATCGTCGAAAAAATTGCCGGCTCGCTGCAAGTCACGGTGAGCGAGCTTATTGCTCGTCCTGCGTACGTCGATTCACTCAAGATCGAAGCATTTCAAACCGACAAGGCCGGCATCTACACTTTGCGCGACATCAAAGAGGAACTCCGCAAGCCCGGCCGCGACCCTCGCGAACAATTCAGCGCTCCACAATTTCAATCCGGCGTCAAAGAGATCTCCGATTTGACAGTGGGCATGATCCTTGAAGGCGCCGTAACAAACGTGACGAACTTCGGTGCCTTCGTCGATGTCGGCGTTCATCAAGATGGCCTCGTTCACGTCAGCGAACTTTCCAACCGATTCATCAAAGATCCTTATGAAGTTGTGAAGGTAGGGCAGATTGTGAAGGTGAAGGTGCTCTCCGCCGATCCCAAAGCTAAACGCATCGCGCTCTCTATCAAGGCACTCGAAGCGTCTGATTTGCCGAAGATTAAAAATGCTCCGCCACCGCAGCGCCAGCCCAAGGCTCCTTCGATGGATGAGAAACTGGCGCAACTCACCAGCAAGTTCCGTTCCCGCTAAGAAAGCACCCTACCGTATAGTGAAGAGCGGGGATCACACTAATGAAACGCTCACTTGCTCTATTCGTAATTTCGACCGCATTTGCCTTTGCCGCGAAAGCACCCGAGGCCACGTTTGCCAAAGCCTTTGACGGCGACCTTACTTCGGCCGAAAAAGAAATTGTTTCCCTGGCCGAAGCCATGCCTGCCGACAAATACAACTTTGCACCAACGGCGGGTGAATTTACTGGCGTTCGGACCTTTGCTCAACAAATGCGCCACATTGCCGCCGTCAACGACGAAGTCGCCGCCTCCATACTCGGCGAAAAGCCTCTCGTCGAAATTGGTAAATCCGAAAACGGCCCCGACTCACTTGATAACAAAGACGCGATCGTCAAATTCCTAAAAGATTCATTCGTCTATGGCCACAAAGCGCTAGGTACGATTACTGCGGAAAACGTTTTGGCTCAAGTAAAATCTCCCTTCGGCAGCGGGATGACCACACGCGCCTCGATGGCCACAATTCTGACGTGGCACAGTTTTGACCATTACGGACAGGCGGTAGTCTATGCACGCATGTGCGGTATCATTCCACCTGCCAGCCGAAAATAGGAGCGAACTTACTCTGCCGGAAGGCGCTACACGAGGTGAAAAGGTGCAAGCACATCGCAGACACCATCCATTCTCGGCTGAGTACGTCGCAGGGCCGGGACCTACGCGAATTAACATTGGTGTCTTTCGAAACTCAAACGGGCAAATTAGAGTGGAGTTTATTGGGAATCCAAAGCCACCATACATGAAGGTCGTGATTTCCGACAAGTTGAACAAGCGAGCTGTTGAACTTGACCCTGAAGCGCACGTTTTCTGGAATCTAGGAGACGGCATCGGCGAGCCACCCTGGCTGTCCATGCCGGCTCATTGGATGGTCATGACCGGTGACACTAAGATTATCTTGGGTATGCGTTGCAAACTCTACGTCTTAGACGGAACTGATAAGCTGAGCAGCACCAAGACGTGGGTTGCAGATGACCTTGGTGTTACGGTTAGGGAGTTGCAGATCTTGGATGGAGTTGAGCAGGTAACGCTTGAAATGACAAGCCTGAACGTTGGCGAACCCGATCACAAATTGTTCGTGGTTCCGCAAGGTTATCACGAGATCAAGGAGCCGCGCGAATGGGAAGAATAGTTATCTGTGTTAACTCCAGGCTTGCTATGCATTTCGCAACCAATCTCCGCAGCCCGTTTTAAAATCTTTGAAAACAGTCTACTTTCCCTTCAAACGCTAGATGCAGTTGTTCCGGCCTTGGCTGCCGTTTCCCATTGACGAACAGCGCCTTGTCCAAGGAGTGGATTCTCATGTCCTCGGGCATTCACTTTTTCCACGCCGATGATCCGCCCATCGACAATCATCAACGCTTCGTCGAAATTGTTTACGGACGGGCAAACATGCCGCGGGATTAAATAGAGATTTTCGCCGATGCTAGGTGGAATTGCACCAGCCGCAACCTCAATCGGCAGGTGTTCCTCGCTCGGTTTTGCTGGCGTCAACTCAGGATGGCCGATCACGGCGCAGGTCGGCACGCCAGCGTCTGCCGAGACGCTCTTGTGCCCCGCATCGCAAGTAATCTTATTAGGCAAAGGATAACTGATGACCGTCGTCAAGACTAAGGCTGCAGCCTGATAACCCAGGCCCGGCAACTGCTTTAAACTTGTCGTGTCGTTGTAAACAACAGTGCCCGGCGAAATACGATGAACGAAATTCGCTTGCTTAAATCCTACATACCCGAACCCGTAAGGTGCGACCGGAGTTCCGGAAGTGATCACTTCTCCCACTTTGCAACCTGCGGCTTCGACAGACTTCACAATCTCGACCAAGCGGTCATAGCCGTGATACGCAATCGCTTTGCGTTCCTCCGCTTCACCGCTGGAAATGTGTCCGTCGTACCAATGCAATCCGCGCAAAGCCGCACCGGCTTGCTGGCAAAGCCGCAGAATCTCGTCAGCCCGATCGTTAGCCACGCCTGTCCGATTCATGCCAGGATTCACGTCCACAAAAATGCCGATTTTCGTGTCGTGCCAAGCCTTCAATTGTTCGGTGGCTTCGACCAACACGGATATGCGGGTGGCAGGAAACTGTTTTGCCAATTCCAAGAGCCGCCGCGCGTTCGCCCCGGTCATCGCAAAGGCCACCAACACGTCTCCTGCCCCCACTTGGCACGCCGTCAACAATTCCAACGTGGTCGCGCATTTGAAATTGGTAATTCCATTGCCAATCATCTGCCGGATCACCGCCCCCAACTTTGCGGTCTTGATATGTGGCCGCCATCGTTGCGGATCATTCCCGACCAGGCCGAGAGTAATGCGAATGTTTTGCTCGACAATTTTGGGATAAATCAGTAATGCGGGTGTCGCAATCCGTCCCGCATCCTTCACCAGGTAAGTTTCCAGCCGGGCATCCATGGCGATTATTGTCCCATTGGCGGATAATTGATCAGATGAGTTATCTGGACAATTTGGAGAGTTCGCTCAAGAACCTGGAATCGCAAGAAGAACGCGATCCGCGCGAACACCAACTACGGCAGGAAGAACGCAAGCGCGCAGTGGCCGTTGGGCCCTGGGCTGAACAGCTGAAAACTGGCCCTTATACACAAAAGCTTTTTGAGGAGGCCGCCATTGCCGGTCACCGTATCCGCACTAAGATTTATATGGCGTGGTTTGACGATATGTTGCGCCTGGAAGCCAGAGAGCGCCGCCTGGAATTTCGACCCACGGCTGAAGGTATTGTCGCAGCCTTCATCGAACCGGATGGTGCGACAAAAACCCAAGCCGTTAATCTCAAGAGCGATCCCGCCGATCTGCTGAAGCAGTGGCTAGATTCAAATCCAAATCCAGCTTAAGAACCAGTTTCATCCGCCGATGGGCCATAGAGCGCCGGCACTGGCACATCGATCATTCGTAGATAAACTGCCAGTTGGCCGCGATGGAAGATGCCGTGATTCAGCACGAAACTCCGCAGGCAAACCATCTTCGGCATGCTAAACAAGTCTTTGCCGCCTTGCTGTAGAGTCCAAATCTTTATGAAATCGGCATCGCTCGCTTCCGCAATCGCGGCTCGCGCATCGGCGGTATTCGTTGTGAACTTCTCGATTAGTGACGCCGTCGTCTTTGGTGGTTCTTCCTTGTAAGGGGGCGCTCCAACCGGCGCCATGTCAAAGGTGTCCTGCTTCATGGTGATGAGCGCCCAATAAGGCAAATGTGCCAAATGGCTCGCAAGCTTAATCAATTCCCACGATTTGGCGTGCGGTTTGAAGTCAAACTTAGTTTCGGGACACCGCTCCAAGACGGACTTCGTCATGGCGGATTCTTGATCGAACTCTGGCAGCAAACTTTCGCTGATTTTCATTAGGGATAAAACCTCTTCAAGAATATTCTCTCTTTATTCGCCTTGAGTCAAGAGAAAAAAATGCCAGCTCACGTTTGCGCGTGCGCCGGCATTTATCAACTAGTCTTTGCGTTTTCGAGGCCGTCTGGTCGCGTTGCCCGCTCCACCGGTCGTCCGCTTCCGCGTAGCCACTTTTTTCGGCTTGGGCGGCGGCGGATTAGGTTCAAAGATGGTCGGTTGTCCCTCGACAATGGGCTGAGGCTCATCTTCTTCCTCTTCAAACGCTGGCTCAGGAACTGCCGGCGGCAAGGCTGGTGGATAAAATTCCGCGCCCAATTGCACTACTAGGCCCCGTTCCTCATCAGGCTCCGCTCGCACGACGGTTTTATCCTGCGCATAGTTAAGCAATTCAGTGAAGCGTTGGAAACCGAACTTCGCCAAACTAAATTCCGGATTCTCTGCTACCATCCAGCCTTCGAGTTCTTCCGCCGTTGCTCCGCCTTCTTCCAGTTCCATGCGATGCGTTTCCAAAACGTCGCGCAGCGCGGGCAGTGCGTCTTCCGGACGCGCCGCCACCTTTTCGACTCCACCGCCGCCGCGCCGTTCAATGATGTAGCGACCGCCAGACCCGCTGACGTTAATAAAGTCAGCTTTCTTCAACTTTTCCACAAAATCGGAAAAACTGCCCGCCCCATAAGCGCGTTCACTAAATGCTGGATCAAGCTGCAACATGGTGCTTTTCAGCAGACCGAGTTGCGGCTGCACGGCACGCCGCTCCAACACTTGTAAGGCGCGTTCAACGAGAGGCATCGCTTGTGAAAGTTCCAGCGGTGCCGGACGCGCGCCCTTGTTCACCTCGCGGTCCTTACGTTCTTTTTCCTTGCGCTCTTGGCGCTCTTGTGGACGCTCTTGACGATCGCCGCCGCCACCGCCGCCGCCACGCAGATCGCGCCGGTCGGGCATCGGCGACGCCACAATCCGATCGCCATCCTCCAACAGCGATTCATAGCTCACGAATTCGTGGCAGTTCTGCTGCAAAATGGTACTAGTGAACGCTTTGCCGCCCACCACGAATACGGTCTTGCCGTATTCTTTGAGCTTGTTCACCAGCGGAATAAAATCGCTGTCGCCACTTACAATCGCGAAGGCATTCACATGTGCGTGCGTGAACGCCATCTCCAACGCATCCAGCGCCAGATTAATGTCGGCTCCATTCTTATCGCCGCGCGGCGACGGAATACGCTGCACCATCTGCACTGCGTTTTCCGCCATCTGTCGGGTGGCCCCATCTTGCCGGCCCCAATTCGCGTAAGCGAACTTGGCTACCAAATCGCCTCGTTCTTTCAAAGCTCCTAGCGGCAGCGATACATCAAACTCGCGCCGCAACGTCGACTTAACGCCTATTTCAATGTTGTCGTAATCGACAAACACGGCGATGTTCAGTCTGTCTTGCATCAATTTCCTTTTCTCTCCGCTGTGCCGTTTCATGCTGCGGTACATGGCGGATTCTCTTTGCCCGAGTTTAGGCCCAGGCCGCCTGTTTTACTGAGTTGCAAATGAAATGAACGATCTTCTTCAGCGAGGCGCTCGGCTGAAATACTTCAGCCATAGCCACGACCACCGACGCATTCATCTCCTTTGCGCGCAGCAACTCCTTCACGCGCGGCCCAAAGGCTTCGTGCGCGCCAGGAAATATCGATAGTCCGATCATTCGGACATTTTCCCGCAGAATTGCATCGACGATCATTTCCGGCGTTTGCCGGAGACTTGTGTAAATGACTTTCATGCCCGCGTCGCAAACCGGTCGTGCCCGTCCAAGCCAGGCTTAGCCACCAGCACGCGAATGGGAACACTCATATCTACACTGTCCAAATTATAGCTTTTGCCATTCGATCCATAATCGCCACCGTTTGAGGTAGGGCTTATCAACCGCTCTTGGCAATGGTGATTGGGAAGAACTTCCCAACTGGCCGCAGTATAGCAGATGGCCTGTGTCGTTATAATCAGAGTGCTGGAGATTGCCCTCATGAGTGATGTTAAAGAGCCGTTCGACAACGAAGCTTTCAACCGTTATATGGATGAAATCGGGGACGACTTGACCAGTGAAGACCTTGGCCCTGATGGGAGATTCCCTGACGGCACGGTCTACGACTATGATGACTTGCTCGAAGCGACGGTCGAAACTGCACCGTACGGGCGCCGCTATGTCGTCAGCTATAAAAAGGGCCATGGATTAGTTCGCGTCAAGGAATTAGTTCGCGGTCCTGCTTAGATCACCTGCGTAGTGCCAGAAAATCCAAGGCCTCCGAATTTCATCGTTCTGGAGGGTCCAAATGGATCGGGGAAGTCGACTTTTTTTGATCGTCGCCTAGCAAAGTGGAACTTGCCTTTCGTAAATCCTGACATCATCTCTAAACAAATTGCGCCTGATGATCCGTCGGGCGCCGCCCTTCGGGCAACGCGCATTGCCGACGTTCAACGCAGACAGTATTTAGACAACGGAGTGTCTTTCGTTACGGAAGGTATTCGTCCTGATCCCCGTTTGTTGCGGGAAGCGAAGGCGCACGGCTTCTTCACGCGCGTTGTGTTTGTCTGTGTAAATTCACCCGACTTAAACGTCTCGCGTGTCGCTCTGCGAGTTTCTCAAGGCGGTCACTCAGTACCCGAAGATGCCAACATCGCCTCATTGCTCGCTTCAAACAAGGCAAGCTGGTCACTCTTAGAAACATCGTTCCTTCCTGGGCCAACAGCGTCTTCGCCAAAGAATTCGCCCGATTCCGTGCCACCCGCCAATTAAACTCAATCTAGGCAATCATCGTGAGCGAATCAACCTTCAACGAACCCCGCATCGCCCTCAACCGCATCTACACTCGCACAGGCGACACCGGCGATACCCACCTCGTCGGCGGACAGCGCGTCCCTAAAGACAATCTCCGCATCGAATCTTATGGCACCGTCGACGAACTCAATTCTTTCATCGGCGCAGCCCGCATCACCGCCGAATCTCTCCCCGCCGTCGCGTCCCTAGCAATCATCCTCAAACGCGTTCAGCACGAACTCTTCAACCTTGGCTCAATTCTCGCGACCCTACCTGACGACGTCCACCCCAAACAACCTCGCGTCACCGGTACCGAAATCGATCAGCTCGAAAAAGAAATCGACGAGGCCAACACTGTGCTGCCGACCCTGCGCTCCTTCGTCCTCCCAGGCGGTAGTCGTCTCGACGCTGATCTTCACATTTGCCGCACCGTTTGCCGCCGCGCCGAACGGCTGCTTGTCGGCTTGGCACGCACCGAAAGCGTGCCTGAAGAAGCCGTCCGCTATCTCAACCGCCTTAGCGACGCGCTCTTCGTCTGGAGCCGCTGGGCCAACCACAAACTCGCTGCCCCGGAAACCCTGTGGGCTCCCAACTCCGCAGCCAGTGGCTCTTCAGAAACTCGCTAAACACTTAGTCGTTTGGCACCCAGACGGTGATAAAGCGCCGACCACACATGGTATGAACCACCAATTGCCGCCGCTATAGCCGCCACCCAAATCGACACTCGCTCGGTTCGCACGTAAATATCAAACTCGACAATCATTAGCGGCACGTAAAGTAGAATTCCCGTTACGACTCCGGGCGAAACTGTATGCGTCTTAACGCTAGCCCACGCGTGCCACAGGCCATTCGAGCAAAGTAAAGCAGATATGCCCAAGACCGCGGCGACGCCCATCTGCGTGTTTGCCAAGAGCGCATAATTCACACAGGCGGCCAACAATGCAATGTTCACAATCACCAGCATGCGCGGAGTAATCCGCGACGCATTCGGCCGATATCGCCGATACCAATCCGCAAATCCTCCCGGCCACACAAATTCTTCAAAGATGTGACAACAGGCAGCGGCTAATGGAGCCCAAGGGAGCCAGTCCATCATGTTTTAGTGCTACGTAAATCAAGACGGTGAGGTTCCAAATTCCGTTGATAGTTTATAGTGGCTCGAAGTGCCTGAACCAAGCGCTGTCACGCCCACAAACGATCATTGGCCCGCTCTCACCGCCAGTTTCCTTGGCTGGGCTCTCGACGCTTTCGATTTCTTCCTAGTCGTTTTCTGCCTCACTGCGATCGGTAGCGAGTTTCACAAGTCAGACAAAGAAATTGCTTTTTCGCTCACGCTGACGCTAGGCTTCCGACCCATCGGCGCTTTTTTATTCGGTCTCGTCGCCGACCGCTATGGCCGCCGTTTGCCAATGATGATTGACCTCGTTTTCTATTCCATCGTGGAAGTCGCCACCGGTTTTTCGCCCAACTTCACGACGTTTCTGGTGTTGCGCGCGCTGTTCGGCATCGGCATGGGGGGCGAATGGGGAGTCGGCGCTTCTCTCGCGATGGAGAAGGTGCCCGTCAAATGGCGCGGCGTTGTTTCAGGCGCCCTGCAACAAGGCTACGCGTTCGGTAACTTGCTCGCCTCGTTCGCTTATCTCTTCCTGTTCCCACGCTGGGGTTGGCGGCCAATGTTCTTCTTGGGAGGGATCCCTGCACTACTCGCCCTCTTCGTGCGCGTTCGCGTAAAGGAATCCGCCATCTGGGAAAAATCGAAGGAGGAGAGTTGGGCTAACTTGCGCCTCTCTATCTTTCAACACTGGCGTCTCTTTCTGTATTTGGTGTTGCTTATGACGGGTATGAACCTAGCCTCCCACGGCACCCAAGACATGTTCCCGACCTTTCTGCAGCGTTTTTGGCACTTCGGCGTCCGCGATCGTTCTCTCATCTCTGCTGTCGGCAATATGGGCGCGATAATAGGGGGCACTTTCATCGGCTTCATCTCCGACCGTATCGGCCGCCGCCGCGCCATCGTCTCCGCTCTACTCACAGCCGTTCTGCTCGTGCCTCTCTGGGCCTACGCACCGCGCAGCGCTCTGTTGGTTGCCGGCGCATTTTTATTGCAGTTCTGTGTGCAAGGCGCGTGGGGCGTGATCCCCGCACACTTGAGTGAACTTTCTCCTAATTCGATCCGTGGCTTCCTGCCGGGCTTTGCTTATCAGTGCGGTGTACTTTTAGCCGGACCTGTTAGTTACCTCGAAGCTCTTCTTGCCGAGAAGATGAGTTATGCGACGGCCATGGCCGCTACCGCCGCGACTGTCTTCATCCTTACTGCCATTGTTGCCGCTCTCGGTCGCGAAAAAAAGGGCCTCGACTTTGAAACTGCGACTACCGGCTTACTGCGAAAATCGTGAGCAAGATTTGAGGCCGAAAACTGTACGGAATGCGTCACAAGGACAAACTGGGTTAAGCTTTTGAATGGAAGGCGGTCTGCATGCTAGGTTTCGCGCGGCTCGTGCCGTTGTTGGCATGGAGTTCTCTAACTCTTTTCGCTCAAGATACACAGTTCAAAGGAGTTCATCCGCGGGCAACGCCGGACGACTATGCTGTGCAAGCAAGCGGTAAAGGCGTAACGTTTGCCGCATCTCTCATTCCTGCTGATCAAGCTAAATCCTTATTCGCTTTCGACATCAGCAGCAAATACCTGGTGTTCGAAGTGGCTTATTTCCCGCACGAAAATCAGTCGTCCGAGATTTTGCTGGATGATTTTGTGCTCAAGCGCGGAGACAAAGGAGACGTGACCCGCGGCTCGGAAGCCGCTGCCGTTGCTGCGGAGATTCAGAAAGAGAACTCGCCCCGACGATCTTCGACGGGCTTAGGCAGCGATACCCAGGTTCATACCGAAGCGCATATTGGCTATGAGAGCGGGCGCGATCCAGTTACCGGGCAACGCGTGAATGGAACGTATGCGGGAGGCGGGGTCGGTGTGGAGCATGGTGCGCCAAATCCTCCGGACTATCCACGGCCAGGTGGAAGTGTGCTTGATCGCGAGCTCCTGGAGCGCCAATTGCAAGACAGGCAGTTGCCTGCCGGCAAATTCGACCATGCGATCGCCGGCTATTTGTATTTTCCGCGGGCGGCCGTTAAGAAGGATGCTGCCGGTAACTACGTCCTCGAACACTTAGGAGAAACAAACAGCACGGGAGTTAGCGAGACGATAAAGTTAGCGATCCCAACGAAGAACCGCTAATTTTGACTCGAATCCGGGACAACAACGGCGTTCGCGTCTAGTTCAGACCGCGAAACTATGAAGCTTTGAAAGTCGTTGTACTCTTTATGAACCCGATAAACGCGCACTTCAGCGGCGCTATCGCTTGTTCCGGGCTCCACCCGCTCTTCCACAATTTCATCGGCGGTTGCTAATTGGAAAATTTTGGTGCCTGGGTAGCGGAGTTTCAATTCCACAGTGACTTTCCAGAGTTTTTTCGGCATTAAGGTGGGCTTTACTTGTTGGAACGGTAGGACACTTCATTTTACCTTGCCGGACGATAAGTGATACTATCAGCGCGACGTCACCATGTCTCTTTTTAAACCGACAGTGGAGGAACGCGACACGCTTAAGAAAGCCGTCGCGAAGTTTGCGCACGAGCCGTCTAAATCGCACCTGCTCTCTAGTTTGGATTTGCCTGAAGCGGAATTCGATCACGGCAGCGAAGACTGGAACGCGCTGAAACATTGCGTGGAACAGCACTTCCTGCACGCGCAAACGGAGGTCCGCAGGGATCCGAATAAGAAGCAAACGAAGCAATTGCTGGCGAGAGCGGATGCGTTGATCAGAAAATTCAATCCAAATTTCTCATGAGGCGAGTTTTTCGTTACAGTATTACCTAGTACCCCACAAAACAACTCGCCGCGCATTCCTTGGCACGTCCATTTCCGCCGCCGCTCTCCTTTTTGGAGAACCGTCATCGACGTCGACCAAGCCTTCGCCTGAATTAGAAAAGCTTGGCTCGGTCGCCATCTCGGAGGCCAAAAAACAGGGTGCCAGCTATGTTGACCTGCGCATTGGCCGGTATCGCCGTCAGTTCTCCGGCTATCGTCTGTCTCCGCAACGCGGTATCAACATCAAGAATGAGGTTCCTTTTGTCACCGATCAAAGCAGTTTTGGCTTCGGTGTGCGCGTGATTGTGAAAGGTCAATGGTGGTCGCCGCATCGCCGGTGGTAACTGCCGAAGAAAGTGCGCGCCTCACTCGCGAAGCGGTGGTCGTGGCCAAAGCCAACGCCGTGGCACAGTCGCAACCGGTTCAACTTTCGCCAGTCAAGGCTTACCGCTGAAAAGGATCCTTTTTCAGTGGCGATGGATGAAAAGCTGGAACTCAGTCATTCCGCTGCATCCAGTATTAAGAACGATCCTAAAGTGTTTGCCGCCTTTGGTGCGCTTGGTTTCGCAGCGGAGGACAAGTATTTCGCCTCGTCTGAAGGGTCGTCTATCCAACAATTGATTGTTCGTTCGTACCCAGATGCTGCAAGCCTCCGCCGTAGACACGAAGAACGGCATCTCGCGAAATCGCAGCTATAAAAGTAAAGCCGCAAACAGCCGGTTGGGAGGCACCACCGCCCGATCGCCTTCCTTCTTGCGCTTTTACCAGCAGCCTTCGCACATGCCGTTCGCTCTGACCGATCTCCGCAGCCGCTTCCCGTTGCGTGATCAATCCCTTCCTTGCTTTCTTGAGCGCCACCAGACGGTCGCGATCCTGTTGCGTCATGAGAAGTGTGCCTGCTTCCACCTCTCCACGCTGCACCTGTCAATAGGACATTTCTACTTTGCACGATTAGGACATTATCATTTTGCGCCGACAGGACAATCCTAGCAGTCGCCTTTAGCATCCAAATCATGTACACTAAAGGTGCAAGCGCTTGATTCGGCGGTCCCGCTGTGCGCGCGTTTAAGGAGATTACGATGATTCAACTCACTGAAAATGCCGTTGGCAAAGTCACTGAAATTTTGAGTATGCAGGATCCGAAGCCGGCTGGCCTGCGGATTGCCGTCGTCGGTGGCGGATGCTCGGGGTTCAGCTACTCCATGGCCTTCGAAACCCAGCCCGGTATGCTCGACAAGACTTATAAGTTCGGCGATCTGAACGTATTTGTCGATTCGGCCAGCATGCTTTATTTGGATGGCGCTGAAGTCGATTACGTTGAGACGCTGGAAGGCTCGGGCTTCAAGTTCAGTAATCCTCAAGTAAAATCCACCTGTGGTTGTGGCAGCTCGTTCAGCGCTTAAAACGCTTCGAGCAGGATAGATTTCGCAAGGCCGCCGAGGGCTTGACCGCTCTTTGCGGCCTTTCTCTTTTCTTATGCTGCGAGACCTAGTAACAGAAGCTCAGAATCCGGCCTCCACCTATATCGATGCGCTGCCTACCATCGATATGTTGCGTGTGATCAATGCCGCAGATCAAGAAATTGCGATGGCGGTGGAGCGTGAACTGCCGCAGATTGCGCGCGCGGTGGATGAGATCGTTGTGCGTCTACAGAATGGCGGTCATCTTTTTTACACAGGTGCAGGGACGTCGGGACGCCTGGGTGTACTGGACGCTTCCGAATGTCCGCCCACCTTCAACACGCCGCCAGATCTTGTGCAAGGCTTGATTGCCGGCGGAGATCGCGCGCTGCGTCATCCGATCGAAAAGGCCGAGGACGATCCGGATCAGGGCAAGCAGGATCTCATAGCTCACAACTTTGCTGCGAGCGATGTGTTGGTTGGCATAGCTGCCAGCGGTCGTACGCCATATGTTTTGGGCGCCATTGCTTATGCCCGGTCTCTGGGTGCGCTGACGGTTGGCTTAAGCTGCACCCCGGGTTCGGAACTGGCGCAGGCGTCCGATATCGCAATCACACCGGCCCCAGGGCCGGAAGTGGTCACCGGTTCTACCCGAATGCGCGCGGGTACCGCAACCAAACTTGTCTTGAATATGTTGACCACGGGCGCGATGATTCGCCTCGGTTATGTTTACGGCAATCTCATGGTGAACGTGCAGCCGACCAATGAGAAGTTAGTCGATCGCGCCCGCCGCATCATCGCTTCCATTGCGGGGGTATCTTATGATGAAGCTTCGCGGCTTTTGAGCGCGGCTGGCTCGGTCCGCACGGCAATTGTCATGCACAAACGCAATCTCACCCGGCCTCAAGCGGAGGCAGAGTTGTCTGCCGCCGGTGGCCGCTTGCGAACTGCGCTGGGCGAATAGAACTGAACAGTAATGGATAAATTCAAAATTCAGGGTGGCGCGCCATTGAGCGGTGAACTGCCCGTGAGCGGATCGAAAAATGCCGCGCTTCCCGTGTTGGCCGCCTGCCTGCTAACCGATGAGCCGGTAATTCTGCATCGCATTCCACAAGTGAAAGATATCGGCACCATGCAGAGCCTGCTGGAATATGCAGGTGCGAAACTGACGCAGGACGGCGGCCATGTAACCGTGCATGCGAAGACGCTGGACCGTCCAGAAGCGCCTTACGAAGTTGTGAAAACGATGCGTGCATCGAGCCTGGTGCTCGGCCCGCTGGTGGCGCGGACCGGTCGAGCCCGTGTCTCCATGCCGGGCGGATGTGCCATCGGTGCGCGTCCGATCAATATGCATGTGGCGGCGCTCGAACATCTGGGCGCGACGATCGTACAATCGCACGGCTATGTGGAAGCGCAAGCGCCCAATGGGTTGCGGGGCGCCAATATTCACTTCGACCGGATCACCGTTACCGGCACAGAAGATGTGTTAATGGCTGCGGTGTTGGCAAAGGGCCAGACGATTATTCGTAATGCCGCGCGCGAACCAGAAGTGAAGGATGTGGCCGATCTGCTCATTAAGATGGGCGCGAAAATTGAGGGCGCTGGCACGTCCATCATCAAGGTCCAAGGCGTCGAAAAGCTGCATGGGGCTGAGCACACGATCATTGCCGACCGCATCGAAGCGGGTACTTTTTTGTTGGCAGGTGCGATTTCGCAAGGAGATCTGCTGGTTACTAACTTGGTTCCCGAGCACGTCGGTTCGCTCATCATGAAGATGGAGCAGGCGGGCGCCGAGTTTGACGACTCGCATCCCGGAGCTCTGCGCGTGCGCTGCTCGCGTCGTCCCAAAGCAGTGGACATTACCACGGAAGAATATCCCGGCTTCCCGACTGACTTACAAGCGCAGTATATGGCGTGGATGACGGTGGCGCAGGGTATCAGCTTCGTGACCGAAACGATTTTCGAGAATCGCTTTATGCATACGCAGGAACTCGCGCGCATGGGTGCGAATATCCGCATTGAAGGGCGCCAGGCGATTGTGGCCGGCGAGGACACGCTTTCTGGCGCTCAAGTGATTGCCTCAGATCTGCGCGCGAGTGCTTCGCTGGTGCTGGCGGCGCTAGTCGCAAAGGGCGAGACGCTGTTGGATCGCGTTTATCATATTGATCGCGGTTACGAGAAGATTGAAGCGAAACTGGCGGCAGTGGGCGCGAATATTCAGCGCGTGCAGGACGGCGCGACAAGCCAAACGCAGGCCGGTGAAGAATGAGCATGCCCGTTCATGGCCATAGCGCCGGATTTCTCGCCATTGTCAACGACGCGAAAACACGCATTCATGAGATCGATATTAACGAGTACAAGAGATTGCTGGCGGCAGGTGAGGCGGGGCAGTTAATAGATGTGCGCGAGGAGCATGAGTACGCGGCGGCGCACGCGGCAGGCGCGTTGCACCTGAGCAAGGGTATCATTGAGCGCGATATTGAAACAACCTTTCCTGACAAGAATAGTCGGCTGGTGCTCTATTGCGGGGGCGGTTACCGTTCCGCGCTGGCAACTGATAACATTCAAAAAATGGGTTATTCTAATGTGCTTTCGCTCGACGGCGGGTGGCGCGCGATTGAAGCCTCTGATTTGCCGCTTGATCCGCCACGAAAATGACTTACTCATTGCTGCCGGCAGTCCTGCTAACTACCCTGGGTTTGTTCGCCGCAGACTTGCATGACAAAACTCTGGAAGCTCTATTGAAGGTGCCTCAGTTTGCCTTCGGCGGCGTTGGCTTTTCCGGTCTGACTTCGGAAGGGGAGAAGGACTACAACGAGATTCTCACCTGGCCATCGGCCGAAACCGATTTCCAGAAAGTTTTTCAGCTGGGCAATGCGCAGGCCAAATGTTATGCGTTTGGTCGCTCTGCATAAGCTGAATCACGATCGGTTCATGCAGTTTGCGCTGCCGCTGCGTAAGAGCAACGAGCAGGTTTCCACCATGACAGGCTGCCTCGTGCACCGCCGTGCGCTCGCTGCTGTGATTAGCGATATCGAAACCAGCGTTTATTGGCCCAAGAAATGAACCGTTTTTTGCTGGCATGGTTGCTTCTTAGCGTGGTTCGCTTACCTGCAGCCGATCCCGTACCCGACTATCATGCGCGGCGCGTGCATTTGGCGGACAAGCTCAAAGGCGGCGTCGCCATTCTTTTTGCGGCATCTGAGCCGCGCTCGATGCTCGTTGCTTACCGGCAAGACTCGGACTTTTATTATTTGACGGGCTGGAATGAACCGGGGGCGGCTTTGTTCGTTCAATCGGCCAAACCGGCCGAAGACAAGATTCCAGCGCATTCTTACCGCGAGATTCTGTTTCTGCCGGCGCGCAATTTGCATACCGAACTCTACACCGGAGTAAAGATTGACGCGGCCACACCCAACGCCGCTGCGCTCACGCGTGTGGATGAAGTGCGAGCTATGCCGGAGTTGGCGACTTTACTAAGTGAACTGGCGGCGGAAGATCGCGGCATCTTGCGCAAGCTGTCAGGCCAGCCGGATTCGCCGGCAGCGCAGGCGTTGGTTACCTGGGTGGCGACAACGCTGGGTAGCGATGCTCGGCCGCCGTTGGCTGACGCCTCAGAACTCGTTGGCGAGCTGCGAGCAATCAAAGATCCGCTGGAAGTCGCCTTGCTTTCTAAAGCTGCCAAGGTCTCAGCAATTGCGCAGTTCGGCCTGCGCAAAGTCGTGGACGCTGGCACAACGGAACGAGCCGTGGCGGGCGTTTTCACTGAGTCGATCATGAAGCAAGGTTGTGCGCGGCCGTCGTATCCGCCCATAGTCGGTTCGGGCGCGAATTCAACCGTTCTGCATTATGAAGAGGACAGTGGTGTGATGGAGGCTGGCGATGTGGTGGTGATCGATGCGGCCGCCGAGTGCAGCATGTATGCGTCAGATATCACGCGCACCCTTCCTGTTTCCGGCAAGTTCACGCCACGCCAAAAAGAGATTTACGATATCGTCCGCGGTTCGCAACAAGCGGCTATCGACGCTTTTATCGCGGGCAAGTCGCGCATCAACGATCCCAAGCGCAAATATCCGGATTCGCTTGATAGCATCGCCTTCAATTACATGAATGCGCATGGCAAAGATTTGCACGGTGAACCGCTAGGCAAATATTTCATACACGGCATCGGGCATTCGGTAGGGATTGATGTGCATGACCCTTGGGATTATGCGAAACCGATCGAAAAGGGCATGGTGTTTACGATCGAGCCGGGTATCTATATTCCCGAGGAAAAGATCGGCGTTCGGGTGGAGGATACGTTCTATGTCACACCTGAAGGCAAGTTAGTAAGCATGACCGGCAGCGACACGACCTTGCCGTGACACAGCGCACAGCCAGTGCCATCGCACAATTAGGAGACTAGATTAGAGAGAGAGTTAATATGCTACTGGACCAGTTGAACCGAATTATCATGCCGCTTGCCTTGTTAATAACAAGTTCATTAGCATTGACGGCAGCCAATGTGGCGGATGAGCCACAAACAACGAAAACTCCGGCGGTACGGAAACCATCCATGTCAGGCAAGGAGATGTTTCAATACTATTGCGCCTCCTGTCATGGCAAGGATGCAAAAGGCGATGGACCGGCCGCATTCGCATTGAAGAAACCACCAAGCGATCTGACCGTGTTGGCGCAAAAAAACGGTGGCAAGTTCCCAACCGATAATGTTATGAATTCAATAACTGGCGTGAGCGAGAGCGTCCATGGCGACAAAGAAATGCCGGTATGGGGGCCATTCTTCTCTTCCATGAGTGGCGGGAATGCCGACGTTGCGAAGATGCGGGTGCGCAATCTGACGCGTTATATCGAATCGCAGCAAGTCAAATAGTGCGCAGGTTTCGTTTGAAACCGCTCGCTGATTGCACCGGCGGCAACTGCTATCCTTATCTGAAATGATGAGGAGTGTTTCGTGGCCTTTTATTTTCGATTTACCTTACTTTTCGCACTGCTGATTCTCTGCAATTTGTGTCAGGCGCAAAATGCTCAGGGAAACCTACTAGGCACCGTCAACGATACAAGTGGCGCAACCGTGGCTGGCGCCAAGGTCTCAGTAGAATTTTTAGGTTCGATCAGCCGGCGAGAAGTAATCAGCAATCAACGCGGCGAATTTCGCATCAACGATCTTCAACCGGGTTCCTATCGTGTGGTTGTTTCAGCGCCCGGTTTGCAAGAGGCCGAAGCCGATGTTGCGGTGGAGGTCAGTAGTGCACGCGCAATCTCTGTCATTTTGCGTCCGGCCACCTTACGGCAGGCCGTCAATGTAATCGGCTCGTCTTCTTCGATCACATCGGAACCAATTGACACCAGCAGTGCAGTGCTTGGGGGAGTGGTGAGTTCGAGCGACTTGCGGAGCATCCCATTATCCAACCGCAGCTTTGCCAATATCGCTTTTCTGGTGCCTGGAACAGAGCCCGTGGAGCCGTCGGACCCCACGAAGGCTCGTATAACTGCCGTATCCTTTGGCGGGAGCTCTGGGTTGAACGATGTCCTGTCCGTTGATGGCGGCGACAATTCAGACGATTACATTGGTGGATTTTTGCAGAATTTTTCGCCCGATGGCATTCAAGAGTTCGCGGTCCAAACGTCGCAAGAGGACGCCGCAACCGGCAGAACCGTGGGCGGTTCGGTCATCATCACAACAAAGCGCGGAACAAACGACTTGCATGGGCTAGGCGCGTTCTATGAACGAGCCGCCGCGTTGGATGCCCGTTATCCGATTGAGAACCCCGCGCCTTTGCCAAAGCAACCGTTCTCGCGACAAAATTACGTTGCAACGCTTGGCGGCGCCATGGTCAAGAACAAGTTGTGGTTTTTTTCCTCCTATGAAGGAGTACATGAAAAAGCCAGCATCGCCTATAGCCCAGCCAGCCTGACACAATTTCAAGCACTGGCATCCTTGGCCAGTCAGGGTCTGATTCCGGGCGTCAACTCTATTTCAGTGCCAAATACCGTTGGCATCCCGTTTCGCGATAACTTGGCTACTCAGAGATTGGACTGGACGCCGTCTGACAAGTCGCACTGGTTTCTGCGTGGTTCGCTAGATTCGTACACGACGGATAACGCGTTCGTGCAACAGGCGACGCTACCCTCTACAGGCACCACATGGCATTCCAACTACTTCAATATTGTTCTCGGAAACCAGTTCATTTTTAGCCCGACTTGGCTCGGTACTTTTACCTTGGATGCGAGTTTTCTCCACCTTACGCAAGAACGCAATTCGACTTTGGGCTTTGCCCTTGCCTTTCCTTTCAGTTCCACCTCTCAGACGATCTCCGGCTTCGAAACTTTCGGTGACAATCAATTTGTAACTCCGATCACCGCGTTTCCCGTGCTGCGCAACCAGGAAAAATATCAAGCCCGTTATGCACTGACTCACGTGGCAGGCACGCATTCATTCAACTGGGGAGCCGACGTAATTCATGAGCCAGTGATGAGCGGCGCGCTTTCGGCCAACGCGGAAAGCCTTACGGTGTTCGCCATGGATCCCAGCGACTATTTGGCGAACCCACAGCAGTTTGCAGCCGATCTGAATTGTTCCGGCAGCGGCGGATTGAGCGTTTCGCCAGGAACTACTTGTTCGAGTACGCCCGCAGGCAATGGGTCTTTTTCGCAAAACGTGCAGCGCCTGGGATTTTACGCGCAGGATTCGTGGCACGCCACCAGGTCTTTTACGATCAATTACGGCGTCCGCTATGACACAACCTTCGGTCTGTTTACGGCGTCGGGCCAATCGCAATTGGAAAATCCAGCATTGCTTACAGTAGAAGCGCTACAGATTCCTTTGTTCGCACATCCAGGTGCGCCGCACGACTACAGGCTGCAGATTGCTCCTCGTTTGGGTATCGCCTACGCGCTAGGAAAAAACAACAAGACGGTGATTCGTACGGGGTTCGGCATGTTCTATAACGACTTGGCCCAAAATGGCTGGGTCAGCGCTTTTCAAGCCGTGAATAGCGGTCCGACGGTTTGCGCCGCTCCCGGCGACGCCGGCTGTCTGCTGGGAGTGGCCAACGGCGGAACCGGGGCCTTGATCGATCCTGCTTATAAGACTCCCTACGCACTGCATGCGACAGGCGGCGTGGAACACGCTTTCAATTCGAATTGGAAAGTCACCGCCGACTATACCCATGAAGAGGGTGTCCACGCCTACCGGCGCTATCAGTATTCCGCCGGATACACGCTGCTCTCTCCGCTCTACGCGAGTGACATCGCCACACAACAACAGTTCGTTCCAAGTCTCTCTGTATACCGAACGGACAACCGGTCAAGCTACAACGGAATGTCCGTGCACCTGCAGGGGAACGTCTCTGAACGCTTCAATATAGTGATGAACTATACGTTATCGAGCGCTAAGACCTGGGGCTGCGTGTTGGGCGAATTATTCGACTACGTCAATGGCGTTTGTAACCCGCAGAATGCGTTTGCCAAAGGCGACTACGGACCCTCGGGCGAAGATGTGACACATCGCTTTGTGTTGGCTGGAACTCTTCACCTGTGGGGCGGAGTGGATTTGACGACGCTCAGTCAAGCCGAAAGCGCTCGTCCGTTTACAATGACGACTCCAGTGGATGTAAACGGTTTTGGCGATGCGATTGACGATCGTGCAGTGATCAACGGCGTTCAAACTACGCTTGATCAGTTCCGCGGCACGCCTTACATTCAGATTGATTTGCGCGCATCGAGGCCGTTCAAATTCAAGGATCGTTACATGCTCGTGCCGTTCTTCGAATTTTTCAATCTGTTCAACCGGAACAATCCAGGTGCGAACTATGTAACGAATCTGGCAGCGCTGCCGAATCCGGTGAATAACTTATATAACGCAACGGCCATTTGTTTGAATGCGAGTTGCACCCAGAGTCAGCCTATTACCAGCTTGAATCAGTTGCGCGTGCCCGCCGGAGGGTTGGGCGATTTCTTCGGACCCGGCACCACCGTGGGCATTCCGTTTTCAGGTCAACTGGGGGTTCGCTTTAGCTTCTAAACTTTTCCCGACCTTGATCAACGTCTTCTCTGCAAACGGGGCAGCGACGAGTTGCAATCCTATGGGCATGCCATCGCTTCCTTGCCCGCATGGTATCGACAGTGCTGGCTCACCAAGCAGGTTGATGGCGCGCACGAGTCGGGTGGCGGCCATGCGGACATTCTCTTCCCGGCCTTGAATGGTTACGTTCACCTGATCCTGCCGTGGTGCCGTCATCGGCGTCGTGGGACCAACCAACACATCCACCTTCGTCCAAAGTTCGTCGAACTGGCGGCGGAATAGTGTACGCATGCGTTGCGCGTTTACATACTCGTGTCCCATGATCATACGGCCTTGTTCGAGCAGTGCCCAAACATCGTCGCCGAATTGGCTCTTGTCGATGTGCTCCACGTAGATGGCAGCAGTTTCGGCCAACTGCACCATACGGGCGGTGGCGTTCATTTCATTGAAAGCGGGCGTTGCTATCTTTTGGACGTTGGCACCCAGGCGCTGCATAATACTTACAGCCTTTTCGACGGCGCCTAGGACGTCGTCAGCCGCACTTCCAAACAATGGATCTGTGGGCACGCCTACCCGCACGCCTTTCAGATCCACAGGCGCGGGCACGTTGTAATTTCCGCCACCCACCAACGCATTCAGAGCCAGCGCGCAGTCTTCCACGCAGCTTCCGAGCGGTCCTACATGATCCAAACTGAACGCCAGCGGCAGCACGCCATATCTGCTTACTAACCCATAGGTAGGCTTCAAACCAGCAATTCCACAGAACGATGCTGGCACACGAATGGATCCGCCCGTATCCGTTCCTAGGGCCATTGGCAAAAAGCCGCCGGCCACCAGCGCAGCTGATCCACCGCTCGATCCGCCTGCCAGACGAGTTGGGTCAATGGGATTCAAAACAAAGCCGTAGTGGGGATTCTTCGACGTAATGCCAAATGCGATCTCATGCAGATTGGTTTTACCAATCGAAATAGCGCCCGCTTCTTGGAGATTGGCGACAACCGTCGCGTCGTACTCGGGAACGAAGTCTTTGTACACGAGTGACCCGGCAGTGGTCTTCACACCACGCGTGTAGAAGAGATCTTTCAAACCGATAGGTATGCCATGTAAGGGGCCGCGATCCTTACCGGCCTGCAGTTCGTCGTCGCGCTGGCGTGCCGTAGCCAAGGCCTGCGCTCCGGTCAATGTGATCAAGCTGCAAAACTTATCGCGTTCTTGAATCTCTTTGAGCGTCTGCTCGATTAGTTCTACGCACGAAATCTTCCGTGCGCGGATTTGGGCGCCGAGTTCGCTGATCGTCATTTTGCGATGCCCGAACGCATGCCGTACTCGACCGCCGGTTCTAATTCAGGCTTGAGCTGGCCCATAATTACGCCTCTAAATTCGGAGCGCAGGTTGGCGACAATCTGCTCGCTGCCTACAGCCTTTTGCGCGACGCCTTTCACAAGCTGACGCAGCGAAGGTAGAGTTAAGCCGTGCTTCACGAGTAAATTGCAGGCTGGTCCAGGTTCTCTTAGCAATCCCAGCAATAAGTGGCCCGTTTCAATGGTCGAACTTCCAAGAAGTTCCGCCTCCTCTGCCCCAAAAGCAAGCACGCGCTTCGCTTCTGACGAGAGAGGCAAGTCTACCGAAACGCTCACTGTCTTGCCGGTCTGTTTGAGCCCAAGTTCCTCGGCAGCATTAGGGAAAGGATTGGAGGAATGTAAAAGTGCATTGAACAGTTGCTTGTCTTCGCGCAATAGACCAAGCAGCAAATGCTCGGTCTGAATGTAATCATCGCCCCATAGCGACGCCTCATATCTCGCAAAGAATATTACGCGCCGTGCTTTTTCGCTAAAGCGTTCGAACATCTAACTACTTTACTGCGGGGCCGGTCCGCGCACGACTTGGACGAAGTTCGCAGGGTCGATATGCTTGGCAAATGCGTTGCGCACTTCGTCGGCGGTCATGTTGAAGTAACGGTCGGCGGCATGGCGCGGTTCATCCAATGGCAAGCCGACGCGCGCGCGGCCCATTAACCCGCTCGCCAGAGCATCTTCACTCGCTTCAGCCAGCGGAATATCTCTCAGCAAGAGAGCCTTTGCTTGCTGCAACTCTTCCGGCGTCACGTCGTTTTTTTGCATGTCTACCAACTCGCGCTCGACCATAGCGCGCGCCTTCGAAACATTCTTTGGATCGCAGCCGTAAGAAATGCTGTAAATCGCTCGCGTTTCGCCGGCATCGAGAGAATCTTCAACGGTGTAAACGAGTCCCGCTTGCTGGCGTAATGAGCGGTAAAGACGGGTGGCATAGAAACCTCCCCCCAGCACATGGTTGCCTACTTGCAAGGCAAAATAGTCGGGACTGAAGCGGTTCATCTCCAACTGTTCCGCTAATTCCACTTCGTCCTGGACTCTGCTGGAATCCGGCACGTTTACGGCATTCGCTTTGTTGGCGGGAACCGGCGGGAGCACAACATCGGGTTTTGGACCGTTTGCCTTCCAGCCGCTGAAATACTGATCGATCACCACGCGCGCATCTTCTGGCGTGATATCGCCAATCACCACGATAGTTGTTAGATCGGGTCGAAACGTGTTTTGGTAAAACTTCAGCACGTCCGCATATTGAATTCCGTTAACTGTTTTCGGAGTTGTTTCACGCAGCAGGGGATCGTTGGCGGGAAGCAGCGCGCGCAATAGGGCCCGGTCCACGCGGTAAGAAGGGGTTTGCAATTCGCCGGCCGTTAACTCCGCCGTCTGTTGCTGGACGATTTTAAAGGCATCTTCTGGCAGCGCTGGATGCAATTCGTTGTCAGCCAGAAGCTGCACGCCGCGCTTGAAATCCTGTGAAAGCACTTTCAGGCCGAAACTAGCGCCAGCGGATTCGGAGGCGCCGATGTCATCCAGCGCTTTTTGAAATGCGACGCGATCGAGCGTCTTCGAGCCGTAAGAAAAGAGGCCTTCCAGAATGTCCGCAACACCGTCTTTGCCCACGGGCATTTCCAATTGATTCTGCGTCTTGATGGAGCCTTGTAAGGTGACCGTCGGGCTCGTCCGTTCAGTTTGAACAATCAGTCGTATGCCGTTCGCAAGCGTCACGTCAGTTGGGCGCGCCATCAACTCAGGCACCCGGAGCGACTTCACGGCGCTTTCGGCCCAAGCCGGCAAAGCAACCGGCTTGGTGGGTGTAGCCATGGCTTTTTCAGCGCCCCCAAAACCTTTCGACGAGACCTCTTCACCCGAGGCCGCAGGCTTCAATGTTCCAACGACGGAAATGTCGAGCAAATACTTTTTAGCTACCCGATTGACATCTGCCAATGTCACGCGCTTGATCGACTCGACAATTTCATCCGGCGATTGTTTACCTTCGACAGCCAAAGTTTGCGACCAGGAAGAAGCCAGATTTGAGATCGAATTACGTTCGAATTCGGCTGTCGCCAACTCGCCCTTCTTGGCTGCTTCCACCAATTCGGCCGGCACACCTTGATTCGCATAGCGGTCGATAATACGCTTCACTTCGGCCAATGTTGCGGCTGGATCGGTTCCGGAAGGGAGCGCCGCGAGGGCAAACGCCGCGCTGGCTTTTGGATAAGTTTCAACCAGATCGAAGTCGGTGCCCAGGGCTTTCCCTTGCGGCACTAAATCGTACAACGCCGCACGCTGGCTCCCCAGCACGTCCGTCAACACACGCGCAGCTGCAAAATCGGGGCTATCGGTTCCCGGAAAGCGAAACGCGACGCCAGTAAGTAGATAAGGTAAATTGCTGGGCAGTTCAAACGAATCGGCGCGCACTGGTTGCAAATTCACTTCCGGGCGTTCGCCAATCGGCCGGCGGGGAATCTGCCCGTAAAACTCTTTGACTTTGGCAAGCACGTTTACCGGATCGACATCGCCGGTGATCACCAAAATGGCATTATTAGGCGCGTACCACTTCTTATAAAAGTCCTTGAGCATGGCGCCGGTCGTTTGATCGAAGGAGGCTTTCGTGCCTAAGGCATCCTGCTCGTAAGGAGTGCCGGCGAACAAGTCATGATTCAGCCGGGTTACAAATTTGTAAGTGGGATTCGACAGGTCGCTTGCGACTTCCTGTTCGATTGCGCCGCGCTCTTGTGCCCATTGAGATTGCGCATCTTCCACGTCCGTCATGCAAGCTGAATCGATGCGCATGGCTAGATCCAAGTCCTGCGCCGGGACAGTTACGAAATATTGCGTGGTGTTCTGTTGTGTCTGGGCATCCATGAGGCCGCCGAGTTGAGCATAGATTGCTGCGATTTGATCTGCGCTGAGGCCCGTGCAGCCGCGAAATGCCATGTGTTCCTGTGCGTGGGCCAGCCCTGGAAAAGCTGCCGGAACTTCATTAGCGCCCACCAAATAATTCTCCTCAAGAGTGACAACAGGCGCCAGCGGATCGCGAATCACGACCACCCGAAGGCCGTTATCCAGGGTGACTCGTGTGACATCAGTTCTTTGCGCCAGAGTGTTGCCTTGCAGAGCCAGTAAGGCAAATACACCGATAAGACTTCGAATCTTTGTTCGCATGACCACTGTTTACCAGCTTACGGTAAAACCTTTGAGTGCTTCTATCGCTTTACCCGCTTTAAGGATGCACGTGAAATGCGATCATCATACGAGACCTCTTGTCATCGTCCAGCAGAGCTATGATCTCAAGTTTGAAGCATCGCCGTGATGAAAGCCCGCAGAATGAGGCGACGGCACTCCGCCTCGATAACATTTCGGATCTTGTTCCTGAAGAGATACTGCCACTCAAAAATCCCCAAACAGATCTCCCCCGCATTGCTAAAGACAAACGGCTAGTCGGTCTCATCGAAGAGGCTGTTAGCAGGATTCCAACAGAACACTCATTGAATTTAGGCGACGCCCGTGGAATGAGCGAGTTGGCGCCCGGTAGTGTCGATCTAGTTGTGACGTCTCCGCCATATTGGACGTTGAAGGAATATCGAAATTCCGAGGGGCAGATAGGTCATATTGAGGACTACGAACATTTCCTGGACGAATTAGACAAGGTTTGGGAACATTGCTTTCGGGCGCTGGTTAAGGGCGGTAGGCTGATATGCATAGTCGGAGACGTTTGCCTTTCGCGGCGCAAGAACAATGGGCGTCACACGGTAGTTCCTCTTCACGCCTCGATTCAAGAGCGCTGCCGAAAATTAGGGTTCGATAACCTGGCACCGATCATTTGGCATAAGATTTCCAACGCTGTTTACGAAGTTGAAAATGGATCAAGTTTCTTGGGGAAGCCTTATGAGCCGAACTCAGTAATTAAGAACGATATCGAGTTTATCCTCATGCAGCGGAAGCACGGTGGTTATCGGACGCCCAGCGTTCCAACTCGTATCTTGAGCGTCATTTCCGAAGAGAATCATAGACAGTGGTTCCAGCAGATCTGGTCTGGATTAACTGGCGCCTCTACGCGTTATCATCCTGCGCCTTATCCTTTGGAACTCGCCGAGAGACTCATTCGCATGTTCAGCTTCGTGGGGGACACGGTTCTTGACCCGTTTTCGGGTACGGGTACGACGACAATTGCCGCAGCAAAGGCGGGTCGGAACAGCATTGGCTTCGAGATTGACGAACATTACTTTGAGGTTGCAAACAAGCGGATTGCCAACGAAACCGCATCTTTGTTTAGTCAGGCAAAAATTACGACCGAACGGGCTTAAGGAACTGAAATGAACCTGAGTCCCGAGATCCACGAAGGCTTGAAGACGGCGGTCCAAAAGTTTTGGGGTACTCGCCAAACCCAAGCGATCAAGCAGGGGGCATCGTCAGGCAGCAAGGATGCGGGCGCAAGATCGGCTGTGACTGGAGGCGCCCAAATGAATGGTTTCGTCGATCTGGTCAGAGACCTTCTTTGCAAGAACGGCCTTCCCGAGGCACATGTCTATTGCGAAAAACACGTCGAACTGCCTGGCTGGTACCGTCCTGAGAAAAAATGGGACCTGCTTGTTGTATCCGACAAGAAACTGTTGGCTGCGGTCGAATTCAAATCGCAAGTAGGATCATTTGGCAACAATTACAATAACCGCACAGAGGAGGCGATCGGAAGTGCAACTGATATTTGGGCCGCGTATCGCGAAGGTGCTTTCAGTCCTTCGGCGCGCCCATGGCTTGGGTATTTGATGCTGTTAGAGGACGCGCCCCGATCAGTGAGTTTGGTTCGGGCGAGAGAGCCTCATTTCCATGTGTTTCCGGAGTTTAAGGAGGCCTCTTACGCTAAGAGGTACGAGATTCTGCTTACCAAACTCGTTCGAGAACGTCTCTACGACTCGTCATGTTTTCTCATGTCTAATGCGATAGATGGAGTTGAAGGAATTTCTCGAGAGCCTGCAGAAGAACTCACGTTTAGAAATTTTATCTCTTCGCTTCTTGCGAGGGCAATTGCAATCGCTACTTCCGAATAGCGCGGGGGCGGCAAATCCCTGCAGAGCGCGTCCGTGTTTAATAAACCGTCCCCGCCAAATTTTTCTAGTATGATAGTCGCCGCTTTCAACTCGATACTGTTCCAAGGAGAAACGAATATGGCAAGTAACCGCGGCGTTGCCTATATGGGCCCAGGTAAGGTCCAAGTGACGTCTATTGATTATCCGAAGCTCGCTCTAGGCGATCGCAAATGTGAACACGGGGTCATTCTCAAAGTGGTCGCTACGAATATCTGCGGTAGCGATCAACATATGGTCCGCGGCAGAACTACTGCACCGTCGGGATTGATTCTAGGCCACGAAATTACCGGAGAAGTAATAGAAAAGGGCCGTGATGTTGAGTTTATCAACGTGGGCGATATCGTCTCGGCGCCCTTTAATATAGCTTGCGGACGCTGCCGGAACTGCAAAGAAGGGAAAACGGGCATTTGTTTGAACGTCAATCCGGCGCGTCCCGGCGCAGCGTATGGCTATGTCGATATGGGGGGGTGGGTCGGCGGCCAGGCTGACTATGTGATGTGTCCTTATGCGGACTTCAATTTGCTCAAGTTCCCCGACAAGGCGCAGGCCATGGCGAAAATCAAGGACCTCACGCTGCTCTCGGACATCTTTCCAACTGGATTTCATGGTGCGGTCTCGGCGGGTGTTGGTCCAGGCTCGGTGGTCTATGTTGCGGGGGCAGGGCCAGTGGGGCTAGCTTGTGCGGCATCGTGCCAGTTGCTCGGTGCGGCCATTGTGATGGTGGGCGACATGATTCCGGAACGTCTGCAGCAGGCGAAGAGCTTTGGCTGCGAGACGGTAGATCTGCGTGACAAGGTTCCGCTCGGTGACCGGATTGCTCAGATTACCGGCACACCTGAAGTGGATTGCGGCGTCGATTGTGTGGGCTTCGAGGCGCGCGGCCATGGCGACAAGGCGGTGGATGAGCACCCGGCCACCGTTCTCAATTCACTGATGACCGTGACGCGAGCCGGTGGAGCGCTTGGAATCCCGGGTCTCTATGTGACTGACGATCCCGGCAGTAAGGATGAAAACGCGAAGAGCGGCGTGTTGGGCATTCGGATCGGACTTGGCTGGGCAAAATCGCACACTTTTACCACTGGCCAATGCCCGGTGATGAAATATAACCAGAAGCTGATGATGGCCATTCTGCGTGACAAAATTCAGATTGCGAAGGCGGTGAACGTGACGCTTATCTCGCTGGATCAGGCGCCGCAAGGCTACATAGACTTCGACAAAGGTGCAGCGCGGAAGTTCGTGATCGATCCCCATGGCGCGATAGGTAAAGCGGCGTAATCGGCAGGTGGAGTGCGGGCCGGTTTACTAAACTGGCGTCCGCACTTCATCGCTTAAGCACTCGGTCATTACAGGACGAGCGCTGTCCAGCAAACGGTACGCTGGCTGGCGTTCGTCGGCTGGTGTTGCATCCGCACGTATGCGAGCCCTGGATTGTCCATCCTTTTTCTTTGACACCTACTTTGAATTGGGTCAAGGGCAGTAATCGAGGTTGGCGGCCGCCATGAGTGTGGTGCTCCCTTGCAGTCGCTGCGCTCGCTGGTGGCGAAGTACACATCCACACCCGCATTGCGCTAGCGATATCGAAGCTTGGTACTGGCGACATAACAAACCCCAGGGGGAACCAGGTCCGCTTCGGCAGGTCGCAGGGCTTGCTCGCGTTTGGTATGGGCAGCATGCACGACGGGATTGGCGTAAGTGGACTATCTCAGACGCGCAAGCGATCTTTTCCCACACCGGACTTACATCGCCGTTTTGGAATTCACAACGACTTTTGGGACAGTTCTGGTTTTTTGCAAAATAAGAACATGGCTTTTCGCTCAGCTGTTCTATTTTCTCTGCTAGCAAGTTCGCTGTGCGGCGCGGCCGATCCGACGGCTGCCATTCGCGCGGCAATTCAGCAATACGTAGACGTGCGCGAACACCCAGATGCTGAGGCTCTCGAGCGGCTATTCACCGCGGACGCCGATCAGTTGGTCTCATCGGGTGAATGGCGTAAAGGGCGCGAGGCTGTCGTAAAGGGCACCATCGCGGCTTCCCAGCGCGAAGCCGGCAAGCGGACGATCGCTATCGAGTCGATACGCTTTTTGTCTAAGAATGTGGCGATCGCGGACGGACGCTACGAACTCATGGACGCCGCCGGAAATACCACCCGTAAAATGTGGACGTCGATTGTGCTCACGCGCGATCACTCCGGCTGGCACATTGCCGCTATACGCAATATGCTCCCTGCCCCAGCTCGCTAATAGCGTCGGCCGAAGTGCTCAGCGCATTCGATCTCAAGATCTGTCAGAATCTGGGCGAGCAGGTCGCGGATCTCCACTGGCTTCAGCGCGTCCGTTAAATTCCGATATTCTATGATTCTCCGCTGCAGCAATTTCCGTCTGCCACGAAAGCGCAGACATGCTGCGCGGTTGAGGCGCAAAATTTCCAGAGCGAACATGCCGGCATTCGTGATCGCCTCTAACCGGCAGTCTTCTGTTTCGCGCAAATGTTCGCTCAACATGTCGCATTCGCACGGATCGGGAAAGAAATAGCCAGCGGCTACAAGCTCCAGCGAAGGCCAAACCCGGCCTTTGTAGCGATTGCAATCGTTGCAGCAGTAATACAGGTTTTCGTAAGAGCAGATCAGATCTGGAAACCGGGTCTTGGGACGAAAGTGATCGATGCCTAACGCTATTATGCCGAAGACCGACGTTTCAGTTATTTCGCAATAGGCACATCGATACTCGAAATCTTTTCGAAGATAAGGACGATAGCGGGTGTAGTCGCTGAACTTTGGAAGGTCCTGGTTCGTGCGGATAAACCGGGGCATTCGAACTCGGGGCAAGACTACTGCAATTTTGAGGCTTGCAACTCTCGGATGGCGTTTTCCACGCGATCAAGCGTAGCATCGATTCGGCTCATACGTTTCTGGCTACGTGTATCGATAAGGTCGGCAGTGGCGGAATCTTGCTGGTCTAAAGATTCTTCGATCTGAGCCAAACGTGTCGTTTCCTGCGAGTCTAATCCGCCAATATATTTCTTCGAGATAAGCTCAAAACGCTCGTAAAGATAGGAATCGTCAGCACGAGTCCCGTCGTCTGGTAGCGGATTGCGTGCTGGCTGCGGCCATGGCATACATTGGTAGTTTAGCAAGTGCTGCGACTCTGTACAAGGCTCATATCGGCAGTGTCGGCGCAAAATGATAATGTCCTAATCGTGCAAAGTAGAAATGTCCTATTGACAGGTGGACCGTGGAGAGGTGGAATCAGGAACACTTCTCATGACGCAGCAGGACCGGGACCGGTTGGTCGCACTGAAGAAAGCCAAGAAAGGACTGATCACGCAGCGGGAAGCTGCTGTAGAACTCGGTCAAAGCGAGCGGCATATCCGGCGGTTGCTGGTAGAACTCAAGGAACGGGGAGACCGAGCAGTCGTGCACAAGCTGCGGGGTCTGCCCTCGAACCGGCGACTGGCAAGCGAGGACAAGGAAAAAGCGCTGGAGATTTT
Source organism: Bryobacterales bacterium (assembly GCA_963749105.1). GTDB lineage: Bacteria > Acidobacteriota > Terriglobia > Bryobacterales > Bryobacteraceae > Bog-105. The sequence continues at coordinate 322,452 of CAVVLT010000023.1, forward strand.
GCGACAAGATGTCTACCGGGGCTTCGGTCCCACGTTGGCCAGCGAGTACTTGAGCAAGCATTACGAGATCACAGTGAGCCGCGAAACAGTGCGTGCTTGGATGATCGAAGCAAAGCTGTGGCGAGCCAAGAGACAGCGCATCGAAAAGATTCACCAGTGGCGGCCGCGCCGGTCACGGCAGGGCGAGTTAGTGCAATGGGACACCAGCGAGCACGAGTGGCTGGAAAAGCGCGGCGAGAAGTTGTATTTGATCAGCATGATCGACGATGCCACCAGTCATCTCCATGCACGCTTTGTGAAGCACGACTGAACGGAAGAGAACATGCGGCTGTTGTGGAGTTATCTGGAGAGCCATGGCCGTCCTGTCAGCTTTTACACCGACAAGGCCAGCTTGTTTCGAACGGCGCCCAAAATACCCAGGGATCAGAAACAAGTGCCGCGGGACGAGCGCGAACCGTTGCCGCCCACACAGATAGGCCGAGCATTACAAGAACTCGATATTCTCTGGATCGGCGCGCACTCGCCCCAGGCCAAAGGCCGCGTCGAACGCAGTTTCGGGACGGCCCAGGACCGCTTAGTGAAAGGCCTGCGCGTCGCCCGTGCCAAGACAATCGAACAAGCCAATACTTACCTGGAAACGGAGTTTATTCCTTGGTGGAATCAAACGCTCACCGTGCCGGCCGCCAACAGCGACGATGCGCATCGTCCATTGCAATCTACTCATTCGTTGGCTGCTTCGTTGAGCTATGTGGAGAGCCGCCAAGTGGCCAACGACTATACGATTCAGTTCGACAACAAACACTACCAATTCGCCAAGGCCGATATCCGACCTGGTCTGCGCGGTGCCGACGTACGCGTGGAAATTCGCCTCGATGGTTCACTCGCCGTTCGTTTTCGCTCTCACTATCTGGCGGTAACCGAATGTGCGCCCCGCTCAAAGGCTCCTGCGGCAAAACTGCCACGCCTGGCGACTCCCAAGTTCTCCAAGGGCTCGCGCCCGAAGAGTCAATGGATGAAGAACTTTCACTTCACCAGCCCCGACAAAGCGGCGCTCTCTGCCATTCCGAAACCTCGGACAAAACTCATTCGGTGAGTCGGGCAAAACCGGCCCGACTGTCTTCGCGTTTACTCTATCCGAACACCGCTGCTCCGAAGCTTCACCAATGCAGTCTTCACCACCAAAACCAAACCCTCCAGAACGGGCAGCTTTGGGCCCGGTTTGACTGGAGGGTTGGCGCCTTCTGCTTCGGAGCCAGCCCCGTCACAGCGGTCTTCGGATCTGCTCAAGGAAGCGCGACCTCCCTCGAACATCTTTCTCACACTAAACCTACTCTTCGATTCTCACCACTAAAACCGGACATTTCTACTTTGCGCGTTTTAGGACATTTCTACTTTGCGTTGACAGGCTCATATCGGCAGTAGGAGACACGTTCTTGAGGAATGGTGTTTTCCAGGGCTAATCCGATAACTTTCAACTACATTACCAATACGTCGACATATCACCGCTGGCGTCAGCTTCCGTCGCCAGGCGAACCAACTCTAGCCGCCGCCGCTGAAAATTTTGCGGAAGAACTGTTTCCAGTGCCACTTGTATTCCTGACAATCCGGAGCGGGCGCAAAGCTCAAGACTTTGCTGTTGCGCTCAACGCTCAACGATTGAAGCTCCGCACCGTCTGCCGTCACATTTACCGTCAAGAACGCTTTGCAACTATCCGTGGAATCGATCTTCCATGGCGAGGTAATCTTTTTGTTTGCCCAATCGGCTGAAAAACGCGCGTAATCGTACTGTTCGCAGGGCTTGGGGCACCAGGTGGAATAAGCCGCCTGATAATTGTGTTCATTCAGTTCGGCAAGAAAATGCTTGGCTACCTGCTTTTCGCTGTAGTCATGCAGCACAAAATAGCCAACCACGGCGAGCAGAACCGCGGCTACGGCGGCGAAGATGATGTAGCGAATTGTCCGATTCCTACGCTCATCTCCCACTCCGTAACTTTCCAGATAGCTCGCCATAAACACCCTCCCTTACTTGCTGGGATACGCTTTGTCGTAGGCTGCGGTCGCAGCGGCGGTCAGATCAAGCGCGGGCTTGAAATAAAGCGTGTTTGTGATTTCTATCACCACATCGACGCCCTTTTCCTGCGCCAATCCCTTCACCACATCCGACATTTGCCGTCCCACATGGCCTAAAACGTCTTGCCGCTCCGCATCCACGTCAGCTTGTAGATCCTGCTGGAGGCGTTGCAGTTGCTTTTGTTTTGAAGTGAACTGCGCCTGTAATTCGGCTTCCTTGCCAGGCTGCAAGTTAGGAGTAGTACCTTGCTTCTGTATATCTTGCAGTTCTTTCTGAAGCGATTCTATCGCTTTTTGCCGGGGGCTATACTTGGCCTCCATAGCGGCGACATCCTTCTTGATCTCCTGCGTTTGGCTAACGGCCATTTGCAGGTTGATGATGGCTACCTTCGCAGGAGCGAACTCTTGCGCGGAAAGACGGCTAGCCACAACCGCCGATGCAATGAGGAGCGACACGCTCCGAAAATGCGAGAACATTACTTTCTAGACTCCTGTGTGTATAAGCGATTAAAACCGGGCTAAGCCGGACTGGATGGGGAATTCGCCCATAACAGGCTAGCATGCTTAAGTATTAAGAATACGCCCTTTGGGGCCAATCGTGAGGGTGCGATCCCGCCAGCGCACGGTTCTGCCGCAATAAGACGCACACCAAACAGCAAACGAGTACAAATCCCAGAGGGGGGCAAGCCAGCAGAAGGACCCAGCGAGGGAGCTCTTCAGTACTAATCCCCCAGCCGTCAGGGCGGACAAGATGCGGACTGTCGCTAGTAGGGTGGCTATCGGCATCCACCCGGCCCACAGCGCAATTACGAGCCACAAACCCGAGTGCGTAATGGGCAGCCCGATGTAACCGGCCCCCTTCGACAGGCGGATGGTGCGCGCCCAGCGCAACTGATGCCGCCACACACCAACCCAAGTCGCCTCACCAATGGTTGTTTCCACTACGTAAGTAGAAAGGACCACGCGTTTGCCAAGGGCCGTGATGCTTTTGGCGAGCTGATAATCGTCGGCAATAAAATCGGCAAACCCCTGGAACCCGCCCGCCCTCTCCAAATCTTCGGCGCGAAACGCTAGCGTGCTTCCCAGCCCAAATTCCCGCACACCGATCAGTTGCGCCACCATGGTGCTGGGCATGAAATCTGTCATGATCCCCAGAGCTTCCCAGGCCGCCGGCAGATTATGCGCTTTAACCCGGTAGAGGCAGGTGACCACCCCGACATCCGGGTCGGCAAGCGGAGCCGTCACCTCTGCCAAATAGTCGCGTCCCACCCGGATATCGCTATCGTTCACTACGCGCAGAGAGTAGCGCGCATGCTGGCTTAGTTCCACGAGCAGACCCACTTTGCGGTTCAACGTGGCAGGACCACCGCTGAAAAACTGCGCCGGAGCTTGTGGGTATTTGCTTTGGAGGCGTGCTACTTCCAGCGCTGCCGGATCGTCCGGTTCGCGTGCGGCAAACAGAACTTCAAATGCTGGATGCTGCTGCTCGACTTGGGAGGCGAACGCTTCCGCCGTGTTCGGATCCAGCCCGCGCAAAGGCTTTAACACCGAGACACCCGCCATCCAAGCCGCTGGTTTGCGCCGGCCGAACTGTCGCAGGGAAGCAAAGATGGCGAGGCATTGATACAGAATCGCTGGAACGAAGATCAGCCAAAGGGCACGCAAGCGTTTATGCTACCGCGCCAGCAGAATCACGCCGCCGAGCACCAACAACGCACCGGCAGCACGGCGTGGGCCGACCTTCTCTTTCAGGACAACCTTCGCCAAAGCCGTTTCCAAAACGAAGGTGGCCGCCGACGCTGGAACCGCGAAACTCAGCGGCGCAATTTGTACTAACGCCATAAAAGCGAAAAACGAAATCGCCATGGCCACGATGCTTAGGAACAAATAGCGGCGGCTCACGATCATGCGTAGAAGCTTCGCTAAACCGCGCGCATCCACAGCTTGCTCGCCGCTCCGTTTCATCTCGTAGCTCTGCAGCAAATCGCCGAAAACTGTGGACACAACGATGATGGATAACAACACCCACTTCATTGCGAACCTCTTTCGCATGCCGTTGTCAGCGGCTTGGTAGTGCCCACCGAAGCGGTGCCGCAAAAAATCAGCAGCGTGCCCAGCCAATTGGTCAGCGTTACCGTTTCGCCCAAAAAAAAATGTCCCAAAACTGCCGCCAAAATGTAGCCTACTGCGGTTACGGGCACCACAAAGCTCAGATCAGCCCAGCTGAACAGCGTCATTCGCGTGAGAAGCCACAAGATAAGCAGCACCATCCCGAGCGCTACTTGCGGATGAAACATGGCGCGGATATAGTCCAGCGGATTGGCAGACATGGTACCCGGCAGGCTCCGCATGCCCAGCGTCAAGCTTAGATTACCGCTCGCATTCAGGACAATCACCAGCAGCGTAAGCCAGAGGGTTTTGGCTTTCCTCGGCAGCGCAGGCAAAATCAGTCACCAGTGCTCAGAACAGGAGGTTGTGGTGTTTCTTCCTTTTGCTTGACCTGATCTTTGACGTATTGCTTGCGCTTGGAACGAAGCGCCAGATACTCTTTAGCCTCTTTGTAAAGCCGCTTGCGGTCGTTGCTATCGAAAATCGCCTTGCTCACAAGCCGGAATGCCACTTTCGGGCGGAAGTAGTATTCGCCGTAGAAGCGCTCCACCCATTCCACCAGTTCACCCTTGTCCAAGCCAGGATAGTTGTAGTTAGGGAGTTGGTGTCCCATTTCGTCGGTCATCGAGTCGATGGTAATCAAGCCGTTCTTTTTCACGTGGTCATAGAACTCGGTGCCGGGATACGGGTGTGCAATGGAAACCTGAATGGTTTCGACATCCAGTTCTTTAGCGAAATTGATGCTGGTGCGAATCGTGTCGCGCGTCTCGCCGGGAAGCCCGACGATGAAATCTCCGTGAATCGTCAAGCCGAGCTTCTTACAGTTGGCGGTGAAGCGGCGCGCCATATCGATCGTCGCGCCCTTTTTGATGTTCTTCAAAATCTGTTGTTCGCCAGATTCATAGCCGACGATCAACAGGCGGCAACCCGCGTCTTTCATGGCCTTCAGCGTGTCGTAATCTGTAGTGACGCGCGAGGTACAACTCCACGTAAACTTCAGCGGTTTCAACTTCGAGCAGAGTTCTATAGTGCGCGCTTTTTGATAGTTGAAGGTGTCGTCGTCGAAAAAGATCTCCCGCAGTCCCGGGAAATTTTCCAGCGCCCACCGGCACTCGTTCACGATATCGTCCGACGAGCGCAGGCGCCAGCGATGGCCGGAGTGCGTTTGCGGCCACAGACAAAACGTACACTGTGCCGGACAGCCGCGGCTCGTGTAAAACGAGATGAAAGGATTAAGCAGGAACGGTACGTTATAACGGGTAAAATCCAGGTCTCGCTTGTAGATTTTGCTCGCCCACGGCAATTCGTCCAAATTCTCGATGACTGGCGCCTCGGGATTGTTTTGGATGCCGCCGTTCTTGCGAAACGCCACACTCGGGATTTCTTCGAGCGGCTTGCCCAGAGCGAAGTCGCGAATCGCGTAATCGAACTCGCGCTTTACGACAAAATCAATCGCCGAGGTAGCGCGCAACGTCCGCTCTGGCTCGGTAGTGACGGGCGGTCCGACGAAGGCAACCTTGAGTTTCGGGTTGTTATCCTTCATCATTTCGGCGATTTTCACGTCGACGTTGAAGCCCGGAGTGGACGTGAAAAGCACCAGAAGTTCATAATCCGACGCCATGGCCACCGTCTGCTCGATCGACACTTTATGCGGGGGCGCGTCAAGTACCTTGCTATCGGGTATCAGACCTGCCGGATAACAAAGCCACACCGGATACCAGTACGATTCAATCTCGCGCGACGCCGGCCAACGGGAGCTTGCTCCACCGTCAAAACCTTCAAAGGAAGGGGGATTTAGAAAAAGAGTTCGCATGTGCTCCCTTAGGACGTTAACTTCCAGGATACTTGGTTGGTTCTGAGATTCTCAACCGCATCTACGCGACTGGGTAGGACCGGGGGTGTAGCGGGAATTAGGCGCATCAGACGGTGACGGGGCACACGTTACGGCAGGGTAGAAGAAATAGCAGAAACCGCGACTGCTTGGCCGCCACCAAGCGATTCATCGTCATCGCTGCCTAGCGCAACACTGGTGTAGTTTATGTCCAACTCCACTATTCCTACTACCCGTGTATTAATGGTGCTGGTCATGTGGGCTGGTACCGACACGCCATTCTGAATCGAAAAAGCGCGTTCAAAATCCACTTTCTTAAAGAATATGCTGGGATTTTTGACTAACCGGCCCTTCTCTAAAACCGGCAGATAGGAGCCTGCATCGAGCCACAATTCTCCCTTAAAAAGCCCAACCCGTTTCTTGCGTGGCGCCACTTGGAACATGTAAACCTGCTCCGACCCCTGCACCACACGCTCACCCTTCAGCTTGAATTTATAGTTCTTGGGAGTAAGCATTAAGCCCGGATCGCTCTGCGACTGCTGCTCCGCCTGCAGATACCGCGCGATCACTTCCTTCTTAACCGTGTTGTCGCCTTGAAAACCTAAAACGCGGTAGGTAATCAACCCAACTTTGGAAATCTTTCGCAGCGCGCGCAGCTTGCCATGTTGCTGCAAACGCGGGACCGACGCATTGATCTCCACTTCCATAGAGTTTGGTGTCGCCGTCTGCTCGGTCGTTGCCTGTAAGTACTTGCTTATGATGGCTTTAGACGAACCGGATGAATCGTCAGCGAAATCTTCAGAGTCTGCTCTCAATCCAAAGCTCGACACGCCTAGAAGAATAACGCCAGCAGCTATGCTTCTTAATCTCAAGGTAGTAATTTTCCGAATCCGCAGATCCCACGCCGCAGAATTTATCCTGCTATGGTAACAGATCGGCGGGTTCGGGTCGAACTTCGACCCTTTCTGTAAGCTCTACTGACTTAGATGGGTGGATTGTTGTGGGGTTGCAGGAATCCGGGCAGCCCTTGACTAGGTAATTCATGCTACATCGGGCAGCAGGAAACGCTGGCGCTTGCCGAAATGTTCGATGACCGCTTCTGCGGCGAGGTAGCCGCTGCGCACCGCGCCTTCCATGGTTGCCGGCCAACCCGTGCGTGTCCAATCGCCAGCGAGAAATAGATTGGGGATTTCGGTGGTTTGCAAGGGGCGCTTCACCTCCAAACCCGGTACGGCTGAGAACGTGGCTCGAACCTCCTTCACCACATGCGCTCGCTCAAGTTTTGCCCCTTTCACGTTAGGAAAGAATTCGGCGAGCTCTTTCAGTGCCATTTCGATTACTTCGGCGCGCGGCATCTCGGTGAGGTTACGCGAGGCACTCACCACCAGTTGCAAATGCCGGCCATCGTGTTTGTTGTACATCCACTGGATGGTACGGTCCAGCAGTGTGGCGTGCGGCAAGTCGGTTACCTTGCGGTCGAACCAAAGATGAATGCCGGTGATGGGTGAGTGCGTGAACGCCGCAAGATCTAACTGCAGTTGTGGAGCAACTGCATTCACGCGTTCAAAGGGCACTGCCAGCACATAGGCATCCGCTTTCATGGGACCGCGCACTTGCTTGTTGTCGATCTGTAGTTGCTCAACCGGCGACCGATAAGCAAATTTCACATACTCATAGCGCGCCCACGCTTCGGCCGAATACAAATTCGCCAAAGGTACCGCGGGCACACCCATTTCATACGACTGCGAGTTTGCCAGAAAGCCCAGAAACATGACTTGTAGGCCATGCGAAGCCGCCATACGGTCCAACTCTTCGTTGATGGCGCTCACCAGTACTTGACGCCAGAAGCGTTCGATGGCACGCGGCGTTTGCTTTTTCTCACGGAGCCAAGCAGCCATCGTAATCTGGTCGAGGTCGGTCCGCTTACCGTATTCATATTTCACGGCGAGCAGCGCGCTGGCGACGCACATCTTGTCGGCAAAAGAAAGAAAGCGCAGGGTAGCAAATGATCCGGTGAAGTGCAACGGCGCGGGAAGAAGGCCGCGTTTCATAACCGACATGCGGCCACCTGGTTCGATCCAGTAAAATTCGCGATAAAAACGGATTTGTTCCGCCACGCCGAGACGTTTATAGAAATCGAGCAGATTGGTGCAACAGCGGAGTAGGATGTGCTGACAGTTATCGATGGTGATCTCGTTCACCGCGTAAGACGTGGCGCGTCCGCCTAGAAACGGCCGGGCTTCATAGACGGTGACCGGATATCCCGCTGAACCTAATGCGAGCGCTGTGGAGAGGCCGGCAAGTCCACCGCCAATGATCGCTACCCTTGAATTCTCCGCCACTTAGCTTTACTTGTAGCCTAACGCGCCGGATGCGGCATGCGCGTACGCCTCGATCATGTTCTCCATCAGCCGCAAGCCGCAGTCACGCTCCAGAGTCAGAATCGATTCGGGGTGAAACTGCACCGCTTCAATGGGGAGGTCGCGGTGACGAACGCCCATGATGATGCCGTCGTCCGATTCCGCGGTAATTTCAAGGCAGGCGGGAAACGTGTCGCGATTGGCATAAAGCGAATGATAACGGCCCACACGAAACGGTGACGGCAGGTTCTGAAAAACACCTTTGCCTTCGTGCGTGACCAGCGAACCTTTGCCATGCATTGGATAGGGCAGCACTTCCAAGACGCCGCCGAACGCTTCCACAATGCCTTGCAACCCAAGACAAACACCCAAAGTAGGAATGCCGCGCTTCGCCAATTCGAGCACGAGATTGGGGACGCCGAAATCGGCAGGACGCGCCGGGCCGGGTGAGATCAAGACAACATCGGGCTTGCTGCTATCAATTGCTTCGAGCGCAACGTTCGAGCGATAAGTGGAGACGGTCGCGCCGGTTTGCCGCGCATAATTGGCGAGGGTGTGAATAAAGCAGTCGTCGTTATCGACCAGCAGCAGACGAACGCCTTCCCCTACCTTCCGTGTGCAATGGCTTTCCAGACCCACGACTGCGGAGGGAAACAGCGCCCGGAAAAATGCGGTGGCCTTGAGACGGCATTCGCCATCTTCTTCGCGCGGATCGGAATCGTATAGCAGTGTCGCGCCCGCCGCATATTTTGCGATCCCGCTCTTCAAATGGATTGTGCGGATGGTGATGCCGGTATTAATGTCGCCGTTCAAGCCAATCATGCCGATAGCCCCGCCATACCAGCCGCGCGCATCTTTTTCGAGATCCTCGATCGCCTGGGCCGCGGCTTTTTTGGGTGCGCCGATAATGGTCACGGCCCACATGTGCGTCAGGAAAGCGTCGAGGGAATCGAACCCGGGCTGGAGCACGCCCTTCACATGATCCACCGTGTGAAACAGCCCGGCATATGACTCAATCAGCCGCCGGCCCACAACCCTGACACTGCCCGGCACGCAAACGCGCGACTTGTCGTTGCGGTCTACATCCGTGCACATGGTAAGTTCGGATTCTTCTTTTGTTGAGTTGAGAAGGGCGCGAATGCTTTCGGCATCGCGGATCGGATCGCCCGAACGGCGCGCAGTACCGGAGATGGGGCAGGTTTCGACCTGATTCTCTTCCACGCGCACGAACATTTCCGGCGATGCGCCCACAAGTTGCTCATCGCCCATTTGCAGCATGAATTCGTAAGGACTTGGACTAGACTTTTGAATCCGTTGGAAAAGTTCAGATGGACTCTGCGAAAAAGGCGCGCTGAAAGTCTGGCGCAAAATCACTTCGTAGTAGTTGCCCTGGCGCATACCTTCGCGTACGGTCTCTACCTTTTCCATGTACTCTTCGGTTTTGTGATCGGAAACGATTTCGGCGGCTGCCGGGGCTTTCTTCAGTCTAGGAATGCTAGCTGCTACACGATCAAGCCCGGCAGTCGAACCAGCTTCGCCGCTGAAATCGTATTGATAGTGCTCGATCAATTCTTTCTTGCGATCCATGAAGTAAATGTCGTCGCAAAGGAAGAGGTGCAGCGTCTTCTCATCGTGCCGCGGCAGGTGCTGTTGGATAGGGTCGAACTGCAAGAGCAAATCGTAGCCAAAGGCGCCGGTCAGCATAAGCCGCGAGTCGGCGGCATTGCGAAATTCTTGAACCAATAAACGCACCAGCGAAAAAGGCGATGGCTGTTTGCTGCGTTCTTCTTCGGCAAAACGCTCGGCCAGCGGCTTTAGATGGAGGGTCAGCGATTCATCAGCGGAGCGCTGAAAATCCCAATGATTATGTGCGCGCAACAGCGGTTCAAACAGGCGCAAAAGCATTCTGCCGCGTTCGTTGAGAGCGTTGAGGCTTAAGGTGCGGTGGCGTCCGACAATCTCGATCGGCGGCGCAAGCGTGGCAACATCCCAACGCGAATAGCGCTCAGGGTATTCGTAGCCAGATGAAAAATACGCGCCGCGCTTTGTATCAAGCTGCTTCAGGATATGGCCGAGACCACGCGCATAGGCCAGTTTCGTTTCGGTGCGAGTGACGGTAATACCGTGTGGAGTGCTGTAGCGCAACTGCGGCATGGAAGGGATGCTAACTACTCAGGATAACAGTCAATAGACGATAATCTCCTCAATGGCGAAGTCCGCAGTCCTGGCGCCCGACAATCGGCTATTACGGCGCGCAGCATTCGTCGCCGCGCTGATCGCGACGATGCTGGGTATTGGCACCGCAGGTTTCGTGCTGTTGGAGGGTTACAGCGTCTTTGATGCCTTTTACATGACGCTGATCACCATCACCACGGTAGGTTACGAGGAGATTCATCCGCTCAGTCATGTGGGCCGCATCTTTAACTCCGTCCTGATTATCTTCGGCGTTGGCGCAATTTTCATTGCGGTCGGCGCCATGACACAGAGCATCATCGAATTAGAGCTACATGATCGGTATGAGAAGCGGAGGAAGAAAAAAATGATCGATAATCTGCACGACCATTTCATCGTTTGCGGGTTTGGGCGCGTGGGGCGCAACGCATCGCTGGAGTTGCAACGGTTACAAGCAACGGTGATTGTGATCGACCGAAAAGTGGAACGCGTAGAGCGGGCGATGCATTTCGGGATGCTTGGCCTGGAAGCCGACGCGACGCTTGACGATACGCTGCGCGCCGCCGGAGTGATGCGGGCCAAAGGTCTGATTGCGTCGCTGCCGAGCGATGCCGAAAATCTTTTCATTATTCTTTCGGCGAAGACGCTGAACCCCGGCTTGACGGTGGTGACGCGCGCCTCCGAAGAGGAAGCCGAAATTAAGCTGCGCCGAGCTGGGGCGGATATTGTGTTTACGCCTTACGCGATTGTCGGCCACCGCATCGCTCAGGCGCTGGTCAAGCCGCACCTCGTCGAGTTCTTGAATATCGCCACAACCGACGTGGGACCGCAGGTAACCATGGAACAGATGGAGCTTTCGCCCAAGAGCCAGCTCGTTTCCAAAACGTTCGGCGAAATTCAGTCGCGTTGCACGATGGGTGTCATTCCGCTGGCAATTCGCGGGGCTGGCGGGCAGATGGTATTCAATCCGCTGCCCGATACTTTGGTCTCGGCGGGCGATTATTTGATCGCCATTGGCGAGAAACCGGGGTTGGAAAAACTAGAAAGATTGCTAGGCGGACGCTGAAAAGTCCCGCCAAGTGTGTCAAGCTAGGAGTATGGCAAGAGGCTGGGAGAGTAAAGCAGTCGAATCGCAGATAGAAGCGGCGGCCACTCGGAACGAGCAGTCAAAGGTCAACCAGTTGCACGCGGCTGAAATTAGCCGCCAGCGGGAGCGCGAAAGCTTGGAGCTTTCACGGACACGAGTGCTGCAAGATTTGGAAAAGGCCGAGAATCCGAGGTATCAGGATCTGCTGAAGCGGTCGCTGATGTTCTTGGATGAGAAGTTGGCGGCGTTTGATGCGCCCGCTGGGAGCGGCAAGACGTTTAAGCATCACGCTTAAATAGGTTTTAAAGCGCGGCCGAGAGTGGTACCCGTGGTGGTTAACATATGCTGACGGCTTCAGCCTACGACATTCACGCGGAACAACTGTTCGACCGCATACAGCAACTTCACTCGATGCTAACAGCGGCCGGCATACCTTATCGAATCGTGGGCGGCATGGCGGTGTTCATCCACGTGTTCGAACGCGATCCTTTGCGTGCCCGACTCACTGCGGATGTCGATGCAGCCATCGATCGGCCACAGCTCGATTCGGTGGCTGATGCGGCTCGCAAGGCCGGCTGGATTTTCCGGCATGCCGCAGGACTCCACATGCTGACCGATGAAGCGCAGCCGCGGACCAAGTCAGCCGTTCATCTTCTTTTCCTCAATGAGAAGGTTCGGCCCGACTATTTAGAGCCTGTGCCGGCTTCTCCACCCCACAAAACGCGAGAAGGAATTTCGGTCGCCTCGGTGGCCGATCTGGTTCGCATGAAACTCACCAGTTTTCGTCTCAAGGATCGGGTGCATATCCAGGATCTCGACAGCGTCGGCTTGATTACTCCCGAGATCGAAAGCCAGTTGCCGAAACTGTTCTGGGATCGATTAGCAGAAGTTCGGAAAAGCGAGTAAAAGACTAAGCCTACGAGCTATTCGCCTGTAGGCTTGTTTCCTTCTAGTTGCGCGACCCGTCTTTCCAGCGCTCGCAACTTACCCAGCATATCCGGCAGCCGCGAATAAGCCGCTGACGCCCTTAACCACACCCTCGAATCAAAGGCCGGCGAACCGCTGACCACCGCTCCCTCCGGCACATCGTGTCCAACACCCGATTGCGCCCATACGATCGCGTTCTTGTGAATCGTAATGTGGCCCGACGAACCTGTCTGCCCAGCCATGATGACGTTCTCTTCCAGAACTGTGCTGCCTGCCAAGCCGGTTTGGCCGCAGATAATATTATCTTCGCCCACAACACAACCGTGGCCGATTTGGCAGAGACTATCGATCTTCGCACCGCGCTTTACGTGCGTTTCGCTCAACGCGCCGCGGTCCACTGAAGTCAGCGTCTGAATCTCGACATCGTCTTCAATCACCGCAATCGCCGCTTGCGGGATTTTGTACTGGCGGCCTTCGTTGGTCTTGGCAAAACCAAATCCGTCGCCGCCAATCGCCACTCCATTCTGCAGCGTGACGCGATGGCCAATCCGGCAAAATTCGCGCACTGACACTTGCGAATGCGCGGTGAAATCATCGCCAATGGTACAACCTTCGTAGATCACGGCATGCGGATGCAAAGTGGCGTTTGCGCCGATGGTGACACGCTCACCCACCACCGCAAAAGGACCAACCGAAGGATTCGCTCCAATCACCGCTGTCTTCGCGATGAACGCCAGCGGATGGATGCCCGGCTCAGGTTTGGGAGCTTGATAAAACTGCGCCAGCGCGCGCGCAAAATCATGATACGGATTGCTCGAAACGAGCGTGACGCCACCGAAATCCTTAAGCGGCTCGGCAGCAATGATCGCCGATGCACGGCACCCTTTCACCTTCGGCGCGTACTTCATATTCGCCAAGAAAGTAATTTCGCCGGGGCCGGCTTTCTCAACAGTTGAGACTCCGCGAATTTCCACATCCGCGGGCCCATGCAGTTGGCAGCCCAACAACTGGCTCAACTGCGCCGCTGTCAAAGACGCCATACTAACCTTCGGCGACAACCGGATTGGTTAATTCGCCAATGCCCTGAATCTTGATCGTGACTTCTTCCCCGGGACGAAGGAAGCGCTGCGGTTTGCGAGCCACGCCGACGCCCGCAGGTGTGCCCGTAGAGACGATATCGCCGGACTCCAGCGTGAAGACGCTCGAAAGAAAAGCAATCAATTCGGGAATCTTGAAGATCAGTTCACGGGTGTTGGAATCCTGCAGGATCTCGCCATTAATTTCCAGCTGAACATTGACGTTATGCGGATCTGGAATCTCATCAGCTGTTACGATCCAGGGTCCCATTGGCGCGAAAGTATCGAACGTCTTGCCCATCAGCCATTGGGTAGTGGCACGCTGATAATCGCGCGCGGAAACATCGTTAACGATGGTGTATCCCCAAACATGTTCCTGCCAATCTTCCTTCGCAATATGGCGGCCGCCGCGCCCAATGACGAATGCGAATTCTGCTTCGTAGTCAGGCGACTTTGAGACCTTCGGCAAGACAATATCCGCGCCTGGACCAATCACCGCAGTTGCAAACTTATTGAAAATCGTGGGCACGTCGGGAATCGTGGAACCTGTTTCCGCTGCGTGATCGCGATAGTTCAATCCCACACAGATGAGTTTGCGTGGACGCGGAATAGGCGCGAGCAATTTCACCGAGCTCAGAGCATATTTATTCTCAGCTTTGGCTCCGGCCGCAAAGTCTTCAGCTTTGCCCCGGCCGTCGTCACCAGCTTCAATTAGATCGAGAAGAGTCGGGAAGCCCGCAGCGGTGAGGTCTATCACGGTTTGGTCGGGTGCCAGCAGACCTGGGCCGAACTTCCCGCTATGTTCAAAGGTCACAAAGCGCATGTAAGCAGTGTAGAACGTTAGACTGAGCTAGTGAACCTAAGCCAACGGCTTGCTTGCATCGCATGTTTCCTTTCTCGGGCGATTTGGGCCGCTCCCGTGGTGCAGGCGGGTCCGTTCGAATTTCATTCTGATTTTTGGTTGAACTTGCATCACTTTCTTTACGAGCGGGCACTTCATCAGAATTCGCGCGAAGACTTGGCGGGAGCGGACAAGATCGCTTGGGACAAAGCGCTCGCGTTTTATAGGCATTCAATGATTGGCCATGATCTGCTGCTCGACCCGCGCATGCAATCAATCGATACGGAATTAGCGGAAGACGAAACACTTTCGAAACTGGTAGTGAATGGGGAAGACGGCGCGCTGTGGGACACGCTGAATTCGGTGGCAGCCACCTATCGCGCACATTGGTGGAGCGCTCACGATCAAGCGAATCGCCAATGGATTGCAGCTGCGCTGCCGCTGCTTCAGCGTTATGCGCCGCTGCTTATGAAACAGCTCACCACGGTCTACGAAACCACTTGGCCGAAAGATCCAATTCGGGTGGACGCAGCGGAATACGCGAACTGGGCTGGCGCCTACACGTACACATATGGCTGGAGCAGAGTGCACGAAATCATTTCGAGCGCCGATCCGGCCATTCAGGGGAACGCAGCCTTAGAGATGCTGTTTCATGAAGCGTCTCACGGCTTCGTTCCGTCCAATTCTGGCCGTTTGGCCGACCAGATCTCCGCAGCTTCCAAGAGGATGGGCGTCCTAACACCCAGAGATTTGCTCCATATATTCATCTTTTACACGGCGGGTGAATTGACGCGGCGCGATCTGGCGGCCGCCGGCGTAAATAACTACTTTCCTTACGCGGACGCGAAACACTTGTACCAGGATGAATGGGCAAGCTGGCACAGCAGTATCGCGGTGTATTGGAAGCAGCACATCGACGGTTCTTTGTCGCTTAGTGATGCGGTTAACAAGATTGTCGGCAGCGTTCACGGGAAGCATGTCCAGTAAGGCGTTGGTGACAGGAGCATCGCGCGGGATCGGTGCAGCGACGGCGTTAAAACTGGCGCAACGAGGCTTCGACGTGGCGCTTAACTTTCGTAATAAAGCGCCTCGCGCGGAACAGGTGGCGGCACAAGTCGCCGCGTTGGGCCGCACCGCACTGCTGGCTCAAGCCGACATTACCGCTGCCAGCGAAGTCTCGAAGATGATGAGCCTGATCGCGCGCGAGTTTGGCCAGTTGGACGCAATCGTTTTGAACGCCAGCGGCGGCTTGGAAACTGGCAAGGCCGAAGACTATGCTACGACTCTCAATCTCACGGCACAGTTGAACCTCGCCCGCAGCGGAGCGGAGATTTTGAAACCCGGCGGACGCATTATTTTCGTGACAAGCCACTGGGCGCATTTCTACGGCACGAAGCCCGTACTGCCGGTTTACGAACCCGTAGCAAAGAGCAAGCGCGCGGGTGAAGATGCACTGCGGAACTATTCGGCAGAACTGAACGCCAAGGGAATTTTTCTGATCGTCGTAAGCGGCGACGCGATTGAAGGCACTATTACACCAAAGCTGTTGGAACGGAAAAGCCGCGGCCAATCTGACGGAGTGCTGCCGGAAGCGCGCGTTTTGCCAACGGTGGACGAATTCGCCGAAGCCATTGCGGCCGCGACGGTCGACATCAAGCTTGTAAACGGTCAAACTATTTTCGTGGGTTCGACAGATTGGTGAAGACCAATTCGCGTTTGATCCGTCAAACCCTAAAATCGAGGTGCAAACCGTGTTTCTGAAAGGCATTGTTACCGTAATTTTGTTTGTCGGGGCGTTGGTGGCCGCCGATCCAAACGCAACCGATCTCTTTAGCGTCCGCTCGTTTCGCTATCCGACAACCAAGGCGAAGATCCCTGTGAACCCGCAACTTTTCGCCGGCGATCCACCGAAGATCTTTATTCCTGAAGCGCGAGCAAAGACGGAGCAGTGCGCCATTCCGCTCCTTGAAATGAAGATAGGAAAAACGGGAGACTCCATGGCGCTGCCGGTAGGACCGAATAAAGTGGATTCCGCTTCCGTCGTGCCTCCGCCGATGCCGGCCTGCAAACGCTGGAACAAGTAAAGTTTAAGACGTCCGCGATTTAGCGATTTCCGGCGCTTCTTCCGCCGTACGCGGCATACCTGTTTCGGGCTCTAAATAATACTGGGTCAAACCGTCTTTCAAAATGCGCAACGCGTCTTCCGGCGTATCCGCAAAACCGAAAAGTTTCATGTCGTCGGGCGCAATCATGCCGTATTTCACGAGTGCGTCAAAGTTCAAAATCTCGCGCCAGTAATCCGAGCCATACAGCAAAATGACGATTTTGTTTTCCAGTTTTTTGGTTTGCGCGAGAGTTAGAATCTCGGTCATTTCGTCCAAAGTTCCAAACCCACCCGGAAAAACCACCAGCGCTTTTGCCAGGTACGCAAACCAAAACTTGCGCATGAAGAAGTAATGGAACTCGAAAGAAAGTTCCGGCGTGATGTAAGGATTGGGCCGCTGTTCAAAAGGCAGACCAATATTGAGGCCGATCGTCTTCCCGCCTGCATCGCTAGCGCCGCGGTTTGCCGCTTCCATAATGCCGGGTCCACCGCCAGTGCAGATCACAAACCGATGGCTCTTCCCGTCTGCGGGTGTGAGCGGCTTGGAAAGCGATTCCGACCAGACCGTCAGCAAGCGGGCCAGTTCACGTGCCTCGTTATAGTAGCGAGCTAAAGGGCCGCCTTCCTGCACGCGCGCCGAACCAAAAAATACGATCGTGTCGTAGATTTTCTCCTCGTGAAAATGAGCCAGCGGCCACAAGTATTCCGACAAAAATCGCAAAGGACGCGATTCTGGACTCTGCAAAAAAGCTTCTTCCCGATAGGCGAGGGGACGGCGCAAAGAATCGTTTCCGGTGGGTGGGGGCAATGGTACCTCGAACGGCGGCAAAACTCGATTGTACGAAGTTCAATCCAAGTCTGCCGCCGTTGAGATTTCGGCTGTAGATCAAACCCTGAAAACCCGCGCTACAAACTGCCAAGAATGACCGCGGACAACCAGGAACAAACCCGCCGAAGAACTGCGCCCCGTGAAAGGTCGCAGAACCTTCTTTCATTTTGCATGGTTCCTCGGCTCAACGTCAACTGCCCCGCGCAGTTGAGAAGGAGCCTTTTCTTGTCAGATTCATTACGAAGCTCGGACAAAGTACCGGCCACCATCGGTACTGGCGGTTTTTTGCGAAACGTAAACGGCGGGGTGCGCCGATGAGCGGCGAGAAGAAGCCGAAGGACAACTCCAACTGGCTCGCCTTCGCGGCACGCCACAAAAACAAAAGCTACTCGGTCACGTTCAACGGATTGCTGGACGCAGTGATCGCCGACGAGGATGCGCCGCTCTTCTCGCGCGTGATGTTTTGGCTGATCCGCCACGCCTGGGGCAACTTCTCGGATTGGCCCGTCGACTTCAAAACGGACGCGCTGAAAAAGCAGGTCGACGCTGCCCGCGATCTGAAATTGACGAACGCTAAAGGGGAACCGGACCGGCAAAAAGTGAATCCGGTTTTTCAGCAAATGGAAAAGCTTGGGTACATCCGCTTTGAAGGCCAGAAGATCATTTTGATCGACGATCCGACTGAGGCTAGTTTCGCCTTCTCTTCAGAAAATGTCGGCCCCTATCGGACAAATGGAGGTAAATCGCCCTCGTTTCAGTCGTATATCGATGAAGTTTGGGCCTCATCCCACCCGGCTGAATATGCAGAGTATCAGAAAACCGCGCAGCGTTACAAGGAGCTGCGTACCAGGATGTTGAGCGAGTTTCAAACCTTCAAAGAACAAATGTCGGAGAGGGGTCCGACAAATGAAAATGAAAGTCCGGCAGGGGTCGGACACGCTGTCGGAGAGGGGTCCGACACGGCGTCGGAAACGGATCCTACATCTGCGCGGCCTATCATTATTGGTTCTAAACCTCTTAAAACCGTTGCGAAACCGTCGTCGTCGGGTTCTTCTTCTTTGGTCGGGGAGGCGCTGAACGCGCATGCCAAAACCGACGACGACGCGGCCAACCAACTGATCGCAGCCTGCCGGAAGATCCGCGCCGACTGTACTCCCGAAGAAATCGCCCACTTCGTTCACGAGAAAGCCAAGCTCATCACCGTGCGCACCACAAACCCGGCGGGCCTGCTGCTGACAGCCGTGCCTAAATGCTTTGAGGGAAGTTCCTTTGCCGCCTATCGCACGATGAGCGCGAAAGCGGCAGACAAGGCACGCGAGCAGACCGAACGGTTGGCCGACGAGCTGCGCGCCGAAGCGCGGCGGCAGAACTCCCCGGAATGGTTGCACGGACAAATCGAAGCGTGCCGCGAATCCATCCAGAGCAACCCCCAAGCGGCGTGGGTTGGCTCATTGAAGGCACGCATCGCGGAGATGCAAGCGAAGATCGAATCACTTCGCAAACCAGCCGAAAGCGAGAGCCATGAGAAGACGATGAAAGCGGGGCAATCATGAGCGACGAAGAAAGCCCGACGATCAAAACAATCGCCGGGTGGCGAAAGAAGGTAGGACGGCGCTACGTCGGCGGCATTCATTCGGTGGATGATATGGAACTGCATTTGGTCTTTATGGAAAAGCTGCAAGAGGCATGGGAGCAAGACCGGTATTCGGGCAAAGATGAGTTGCCGCTCAAGGTTAGAAATGCAGCGGCGAATGCCTTCATGCGATTCCTAAATTTCAACGAATACCGAGCCGGCGTACAGCGCCAAATCAAAAAGAAGCGGCGGGAGGCCACAAAGTCCGACATCCCGACTTACCGCGTGAAAGAGGCGAGCGCATGAGACTCCACTCCACCTACCACGCGGAATGCCTTTGCGGCCAGCCCATCGAAAGCGCGACCCGCGTTACGACGTGCCCGCTGTGCGAGCGCGTGCTCGTCTTCGAGTGGGGCGGCGAGCCCGTTCTCGGCGATCCGCCGGCGGCGAAAGAAGACGAAGCCGAGAAACCGAAAGCCAAAGGCGGCAACGCCGCCTCTACTCGTACCAAAGGAGCATGTGCATGAAGAAGATTCTTTTGTTGCTCGATACAGGTTGGGAGTGGACTTGCCGCTGGTGTGGACACGTCAATCGAGGCACGGATAGCAGTCGAATTTGCGAAAAATGTGAGGCTCAACGATGAGCCCCCAGGAAGATGCGCCCCTGTTCCCCCCGAGTCTGCGCGAGGAGCAACGCGCCGAAGTCCGCCAAGCCATCGAAAGCAGCTTTCCCGAATTGGCGGATCAAAAGGAATTCGCCGATGCGTTGTGCGACGTCGCCGAGGATTTTGCCATATCTCTCGACTGCCTGCGCTTCTGGCTCAACGACAAACCGACAGGCAAAGTGCATAGCCTGCACCAATGGCGCATGTGGTGCGCGCGCTACGACCATGCGCGCAGCCAACTCCCCCCGGAAGCCGTCGAGCCACCCCCAGCGCCGCCAGCGCCGCAGAACGCGCCGGAACCCCAGCAACCGGCCAACATTCCGCGTCGTTGCCGCTACTGCTACGAGCCAACGATTCAGCAGATCGACTCCCGCCGTTGGTGTCCGCGCTGCGGCGAGGTGCAGTTGTGAGCATTCAGCGACCACTCCAAAGCGATTGGCGCGCCCTGTGTTTGTTTCTTTGGCTGCGCCAGCAGAAGCATCCGGTGCTTTGCGAAGGCGAGATCTTCGAGATCGTCGCTCGGGCATATCCGCACACCGCCGAGCGGCTGCGCGTCGCGCGGATGGAGAAAGCGCGGCAACGGATCGCCGAGGCCGGGCAGAAATCGCAGGCGGCCCGGGCGTAGCGTTTTTGGCGTTATTGATGAAGGAGCGTGAGATGGCGACGAAGCGAGCAGCGAAGCAAGTAGACAAGCACCCTGTCCCAAAGGTCCGTGTGCGGGTGAAGCGCGGGAGGACCGAAAAGGTCCGCATCACCGTCAAGATCCTGGTGGAGTGGGACGCGCACGATGATTCTGCGCGCGAGACGGCGATTGCGGCACTCGCGAAGATACTGCGCGGCGGCTTGCCGCCCGAAACCGTCGCGGGCATTGTCGAGGAACTCAACGCGGCGGCCATCATCGAATCGGCCGCAGTGTAGTCGTGACTGAGCCCGTCCAAAACGCGCTTACGGAAGCCGGGCAGTCGTGCCGAGGCCGGGCAGAAATCGCAGGCGGCCCGGGCGTAGCGCTTTTGGCGTTAAAGTCGTTTTGATGGACATTTCCTTACGCCCGCCGCTGGAGATCCAGGCGGCCCATGACCGGCTCACCGCCATCGTGCTCGGCGAAGTGCCGAATCCGTTTCAGAGAGAGGCACCGATGTCGCAGCTTGTGCTGGCTCTCGACGTACTGTGTTGGGTGCTGCAACACGAGCACAATCAGACCTTCGCGAAAAACTTGGCGGCCATCGACGTGTTTTTCGCCAAGCGCGGGATTGTCTTGCGCGACAGCGGGGAGTTGCGGACGTGAAACGATTCCTGTTCGGCTGCTTCGTGCTGGGCGCCTTCGGCTTCTTCCGGTCGTTGGAGTGGCTATGGACGTTCTTTCGGCGGACGGCGGATCGATCCATCGATTGTCTGCCCCGTGTGCCAGCGCCGCAGTTTCCATCGCAAAGACATCGAACACCGCTATTGCGGCTTTTGCCGCCAGTTTCACGAATTCATGGCGCTCCCAAACGCGCTAGGATCGAACGCCGGCGACATGCCGAGGGTCTAGCATCCCCCACAACTCGCGGTTCAGTACCGCTGGACCTTGCGGAGCGACGGAGCCGGTTGGTAATTGTTGTGCAATGCATAGGCACGCCCGTGCATTGCCTGCAATGTACTGGCACGCCCATGCAATGCAGTGCAAAGCCCGCAAAATCCAAAAAGAGGGAAAGGCTTCAAAAAAGCGATGGAAAAGAAACTGGCCAAGGTTGAACAGATTGAGAAGTACGATACGAAACGGGCGGCGGCGGAGATAGGCATCGGTCTCCGGGCGATCTATAAGTGGGCAGAAGAGGGCAAGATCAAGTACGAAACATTCAAACGCGGTTGCGTACAGATGCGTTTTTACGACGCCCACGAAGTCGAACGCTTAAAATTGGAGCGTCAAAACCTGATACCCGTTCCCATTCAAAAGCGGTCGGCAGCTCCCGCCAAACAGGAGGATTCGGGAAGTACCGCCCTAGTCAAACCCGAATTCGACACCATGAACGTTGTCCTTTCGGTGTTGGACAAGCAGCAGCAGGCCCACGAAGAGAGCTTGGCGCAGGCACGGAAGGCCAACGATGCTCTTCTGGAGTCGTTGCAAACCATCGTGGGTCAAATAATGGCGGATAAAGCCGCCGAACGGCAAGACAAGAGGGAACGCTGGGAAGTCGCACAGAAAATTGATCAGGAGCGCTGGGAAGCAGATAGACAGGACCGCTTAAAGAAACTCGAACGGCAAAGCCAAATCCATTTGATGCCAACAACAGCGACCGCTAATAAGGCAAAAGCGAGAGCGGCGGCCGGCAAGTGAATGGGGGGCGGCTTTCGTGTTGTCGAGGAATTCCGGTTCAGCATGGTGGAGGGTCCGCTGACGGTCACCATCCCAGCGAATTACTATGAGGGCGACGGCGACCTGCAACTAGCGGCCTTCCTTAAGTCCATCGCCTCTCGGTATCGTGCGCTTGGCGAAGACAAAGGGTACAACGAGCAGAGCTTCCATCTGGAGATAGCTGCGGGAATGGTGGCGGTCCAAGTTCCGGTGTTGTGCGAAGGCGAGCCGCGGTTGGCGGTGGAGTTCCTCATGCTCGTGGCCAAGGTCTTTAGACGGGCCACGCCCGCCAAGCCAAAAGCGCAGACCCGTACACTGAAACAGTCGGACGAAACTAGCTTCGTTCTCCCGGTTGATGTGTCTGTCATTTGGTCTGGGCCGGGGGTAAGCGAAAGAAAGTTGACCGCGTTCGGCGCATTGCCATATCTCGCCCGAACGCGGTTTTTTTATGCCCGTTTTGATTTGCGCGCTCAACCCGAGAGTCAGAATGAGAAACGCGAAACCCCGGAGCTTTGGGCCTCCGGGGTTCAGCGTTTTTGTTTAGAGGAATGAAGCTCGGTGCTTCTTCTAGGCCATAATAGCCGATTTCTCCTGACACGCTTTACTCACTGTTGAGGCATACCAAACGTTGCCCTTGGGCGTTTTGAGTCCCAGCGAGTTTAACCGTTTTGCGATCGCGCGCAGGCTTTCGCCGGCGGAGCGGCGATGGCGGGATGAGGTCGAGGACTTCGGGACTGGGCGGCGTCGGATTGTGCGCTTGCCGGGCTTTCAATAAACTGTCTTGCCAGTTGGCATTGCCGAGCTTGCTGTAGGCGCGTCCGCTGTGGCTGATCCGGCTTCCGTGCTTCGCTTAGATCCGCTTTAACGAATTGCAGGGCGGCCTTCGTGCGCGCTGGGGTCGTTTCGCGCTCGTGCTCGGCAAACGCCGCCAGGATGTGAATCGTCAGACGATTAGCTGCGGCATGTCGGCCGCGACGAACTGAACGTCGGAACCCCCGTCAAGCCCGAAATGAAGTGAACATTGCGCGCCAGGCGGTCCAGTTTCGCGATGATGAGCCCGGCTTTTCTTTTCTTGGCGAAGGCAAGCACCGCGAGGAGTTGCGGCCGATTCTTGTGCCGCTTGCCGCTCTCGACTTCGGTGTCTTCGGCGATGATGGGACGGCCGGGAAGCAATCCGTTCGACTGCGGCGCGCTGCGCTTCGAGACCCAGCCCGGATTCGCCCTGCCGGTCGGTACTCACCCCATAATCGGCGACGTAGCGATCCGCCTTGGTTTTTTTCATTTGCGTCCTCTTCCGGTAAGTCGGAATGGATCGGCGTTTGGCCTTTGACGGTCTCACGATGCGCTGCGGCATAGTGCAAGACTACTATTCCGAAAACGAGACCTTCGTTTCAGTAAGTACAGGTTTGGAGAGCCGTGACCGGCAGCCGTCCAAAACAGCGCTTTTCTCGTCCTCCGTGACGCAAAAACGCTGGACGCCGAAACACCCAAACCCGCATAAACACGGGCGACGGCGTGGCGCACGGGCGCCGGAACGGCGGTTTTGCGACAGCGCTCGCCACCGGGCGTTTCCGCCCGGCGCACTTCTTCGTGAACGCGCTTTTCTCGTCCTCCGTGACACAAAAACGCTGTTCGCCCAAAAGCGGTCGCGCGCCGCAGGCAGCCCGCAGCCGCCGCTGGGGCAGAACCACCGCCCATAACGTTCTCGCCAACGCCAAAACCAAAATGCGCGCCGCTTTGCTGCGCGAACTCTACGACGACCAGGAAGATCGCGCCACCGCATGAGCCGACGCGCATGACCAACGAAGAGTTGATCGCCCTCAACGACGGCTTCAACGACGATGCGGTGTTCAGCCGCAAGTGCTTGAAGATCTGGGCCGCAAGATCCGCCTCAACTATGGTCCGCGCGCAAGATCAAACTGGCGGCGCTCATCACGAAACTGCGCGCGCAGCGCTCGTCCTCCGTGACGCAAAAACGCCGGACGCCAAAACGCCCGAACCCGCCCATAACGTTCTCGCCAACGGGAGCGCCGCTTTGCTGCGCGAACTCTACGACGACCAGGAAGATCGCGCCACCGCATGAGCCGACGCGCATGACCAACGAAGAGTTGATCGCCCTCAACGACGGCTTCAACGACGATGCGGTGTTCAGCCGCGAGTGCTTGAAGATCTGGGCCGCAAGATCCGCCTGAACTATGGTCCGGCGCAAGTCAAACTGGCGGCGCTCATCGCGAAACTGCGCGCGCAGCGCTCGTCCTCCGTGACGCAAAAACGCCGGACGCCGAAACGCCCGAACCCGCATAAACACGGGCGACGGCGTGGCGCACGACGGCGCAGAAACCCACGATTTGCGACGACGCTCGGCTCGCCGGGCGTTTCCGCCCGGCGCACTTCTTCGTGAACGGCGGTGACGCGGCGAGTCGGCGATCCGTGCCGAGGAGCCAATCCTTCAACCCGTGCTGGTTGATCTGCCACAACTTCGGCCCCAGCCGCCGCGCCGGCAGATGGCCGAGGCGGATGTGGTTCAGGATCGTGCGATAGCTCAAGCCGGTTGCGCGGCGAGTTCTTTGGGCATAGCAGGACAATGGGGCTGGCCGTTTTCGGGCGCACCGCACTCTCGATCAGTCGGTTCGGCCAGGCGCGTTGTTAAGCGGCGTGTTCAGCAGCAGTCATGTAAGAACTATCGGCGCTTTTGCGCCAGCACACGCAAACAAAGATAATCAAGCGTCATTTGAGGTCATCCCGCTCGGATTTCGCCGAGATTCGCGGCAACCTGACGGCAGATGCCGCGCGGTTACGCATTATTTCTTTCTGACGGCGGCGGTCGGTCGTTGCATTCGGCCCGCCGTTCTTTCGAGGGACGGCGCAGCGCATGAGCGTCGATTCCCCGCATCCCGTCATCGCAGCATCATCCGATTCCGCAATGCCGTAAACGCTCGGCGCGCCCCGTCGCCGACCCCGACCCCGAAGAGGCGTTTTGCAGCGGCGCTTCGCCGTTAGCGCCCGAAGAAGTTTTCGCTTTCCTCACGGAAATGAACATCTGCCAGCCTCGTTTGCTGGCGGCGGTGGATCTGGCTCACGGCTGGGGAGGCAACAAGCCATGATCGCCCGAATCAAAGATTTACTGGCGCTCCTGGTCGGCGCCGTGACGCTGGCGTTTTCCTTCTTTCTTTGGGCGTTCGCCGTCCTCATCGGCGAATTCCTCGGCATGGTCTACGAACTTGGCTCGCGGTTTTGGGCATGGTGGCAGCGATGACGCTGCTGCCCCTCAGTCTTTTCACGGATGTGCTGGACGAAGCCCAACAGCGCATCTGGACAGCCGCCGGCCACCGCTTCGGCATCGGCACGAAAGCCGAACGGCGGCGCTTGAAACGCGGCGTGTTCCGCGAACTCAGAGCCGACCCGCTCACCAATTCCGTCATCAAGATGTTCTTCGCCGACGCAAAAATCTACGCGCTGCTCGTCGATGGTTCGATCTGGCGCTTGTTCTTCCGTGGCGGAAAAACGGGCCGGCGGCGCATTAACCAGCCATACAGGATCATCAGGCGCCTGATCGAAATCGATCCTGGCGCGTTTCTCGGCGGCGGCGCAGAGTGACGCTACCCCGCAGCAACGACAGCGACGCCACCTTCGCGAATATTCAAAGTTTTCACGCGCGCGCGCTGGCCGCCATTCAAGGAGCCAGATCGCCGCGCTGCGGACGCATGGCTGCAAGAAGATCGACCGCTCCTACTTTGCCGAGGATCGCGGCATGATCCGCGTAACGCTCGGCAACGGCGAGGAGTTCGAGATCTCTTTCAAGGCGTTCGTCGCCAGCGAGTCAGCCTCGATGGATAACCCTTGCACGGTCTACGCGCCGACCTTGCTGATTTGCGACGAGTGCGGCAGCGGGCTTGTTGTGCTCGAAGACTTCCAACTCCTGCACCATGAACCGCATCGGAACTGTTCGCATTCCGACTGCTACTACGACCGCCCGACACTGACGTTGCAGCGCGTGATGGGGCCGGACGTATGACCGCGAAAGCCAAAAAGCCCTGCAAGATCTGCCTGCACCCCAAGCGCAAGCAGATCGAAGCGGCGCTGGCCGATGCGGAGCAATCGACGCGCTCCATCGCCAAAACGCATGGCGTGTGTGCGCGTACCCTCGACCGCCATCGCCTCGATTGCACCCCGGAACTGATCGCCAAAGCGGTCGCGCGCACCGAAGGGCTCGACGATAGCGGCAGCGCCGCCAAGGCGTTAGGCGCCGATCTGGTGTACCAAATGAACGCCCTCCAGGCGCACACGCTGGCGATCCTCGAAGCCGCCAAAGACGATCCGAAAACGCAACTCGCCGCCGTGATGAACGCGCGGCACAACATCACGCTGATCGCCCGGCTGACCGGCAAGCTCAACGGCGGCGACAAGTCGGCGGATTCGCAGCAGATCACCTACGAGCAGTTCACGGCCATCTACAACGCCCGAGTCTCAACAAAGGAAAGCAATGAAACTACTCACAACCGATTCAGTTCTCGCTTGGGCCGGGCGGCAGGAAAAGCTGCATCCCGGCTTGGTGCTCGCCATCGCCGGCCTCGGCTTTATCGCCGCCGACTTATACGCCGGCTTCCAGATGCGCGACGCTCATGCGCCGACGCTGGGCGATGAACAGCAGCGCCGCGAAGTGCGTGGCTTGCTTGAAGGCATCGAGATCTCGGCTTTGCCGCCGTCCGGCGCCGTCGCCGCCGCCGATCCGAACCCGAGCGGCGTCGGCTGGCACCCGGTCCACG
Organism: Bryobacterales bacterium; assembly: GCA_963749105.1. Classification (GTDB taxonomy): domain Bacteria; phylum Acidobacteriota; class Terriglobia; order Bryobacterales; family Bryobacteraceae; genus Bog-105. The sequence continues at coordinate 349,196 of CAVVLT010000023.1, forward strand.
CGATTGGCTTCGCGCATTACGAATGTTTCCGCACGCCGGCGCATCTCGTCGTCGCCTGGATCTCGCAAGAGCACCCGACCGAACCGTTTCATGTTTTCTTTTGCGACGGCAAACACAAGGAAACGACGCTCGTGCTCGGCAGCATCGCCAACGCCCGCACGGCGGCCAACGCGCTGACGGCGAAGTACGGGGCGGCATGAAAACCAAACCCAAACCCAAAGCCAAGTGCCGACCGCGCACTGGATCAGAAGGCACTCGCGCCCCAGTGCCAACCCCGCAGCAAGAAGGCACTCGCGCCCCAGTGCAAACCCCGCAGCAAGAAGAATCTCGGCCCCTTGAATGCTCATCAGCGCTCGCTCGTCGAAGAAAATCTCGCCGTCGTCGAGCGCATCGCGAAGCACGAAATCGCCGCTTGCCGCCCTGGATCGAAATCGACGAACTGGTGTCGGCCGGGCACATGGGCCTTTGCCAAGCGGCCTATCGCTACAAGCCCAAGCTCCATCCCAACTTTGGCATCTACGCCTGCAAACGGATTCGCGGCGCGATGCTCGACGCTTTCCAGGGCCCGCGGTATCCGAGGCGCTATGTGCAGATGCCCGACCACTGGGACGATACCCACCAAACGCAGAGCGAGAACGATCCCAAGCTGCCCGAAGTCTTGATCGAACGCAGTTCGGCGCTCGAAGAACTGGTCGAAGAACAGCAGTGCATCGTCGTTTCGCTCTCGGCGGGGCGCGCCGAAGCGACGCTCGACAGCGACGAAGCCGAGATCTTAGCGGAGCACATCGCCGGCGTGCCGCTCTCGAAGATCGCCCGCAGCCGCCGCTGGGGCAGAACCACCGCCCATAACGTTCTCGCCAACGCCAAAACCAAAATGCGCGCCGCTTTGCTGCGCGAACTCTACGACGACCAGGAAGATCGCGCCACCGCATGAGCCGACGCGCATGACCAACGAAGAGTTGATCGCCCTCAACGACGGCTTCAACGACGATGCGGTGTTCAGCCGCGAGTGCTTGAAGATCAACGACAAGCTGGGCCGCAAGATCCGCCTCGACTATGGTCCGGCGCAAGTCAAACTGGCGGCGCTCATCGCGAAACTGCGCGCGCAGCGCAAACCCGTCCGCGTCATCGTCCTCAAAGCCCGGCAGGTTTATATCTCAACCTACATCGCTTCGCGCTTCTGGCGGGACACCACGCACAACCCCGGCCAGCACACGCTCGTCTTAGCGCAAGACGACGACACCGCAGGCAACATTTTCAGTGTTCCAGACCTTCGACGAAAACTATGTAGCCTTTCGCGATTGCTTCAAGAAACCCGAACGCGACGGTACATCCGGCCGATCCTCAAATACGCCAACGGCAGTTACATCAAGTTCCACACGGCGAACACGCCGACCGTGGGCCGCAGCCGTTCTTTGCGCCGCGTGCATTTCTCCGAGTTCGCCTTCTACCTGAAAGCGGCGGAACTCATGCGCGCGGTCATGTCCTCCGTGCCGGACGACGCCGATACCGAAGTCCTCGTCGAATCGACGGCGAACGGCTTAGGCAACGAATTCCATTTGATGTGGCAGCGCGCCGTCAGCGGCGAATCCGAGTGGGTGCCGTTCTTCTTCGCCTGGTGGGAACATCCCGATCAGCCGCGTGATCGCCGGGCCCCAGGCCTTCGAGGCTTCACGCTCGCCCGAGAGAAGCTGCTCCGCCAGAATTACAACCTCACCGACGAACAGTTGAACTGGCGGCGCTGGAAGATCTCAACCGACCTCGGCGGCGACGAAAGCAGCTTCCGGCGGGAATATCCTAGCTTCCAGAGGAAGCGTTTCTTTCGACGGGCCGTCCGCGCTTCGATCACAAAGCGCTGGCGCGAATGCCGATCATCCGCAACCCGATGGAAGGCGGCTTGGAGCTGACCGAACTCCGGGTGAACGGATGAGCGGCTCCTCTTTCTCTCGCGGCAGCGCG
>CAVVLT010000024.1:0-68979 GCA_963749105.1 Bryobacterales bacterium
AAACCCCTTGTTTTCGCGGTCTGAGCGTTTGGCAGCGCCAATGCATACCTACTTGCGCAATGCCGGACAAACCTCCCATCAACCCTTGGCCGATCGCCCTGACGGTCACACTCGCTACCTTTATGGAAGTACTGGAACCTCCATTACCAACGTGGCCCTTCCGCACATCGCCGGGGCGCTGAGTGCCTCGCAGGACGAATCCACATGGGTCATCTCCAGCTATCTGGTTTCAAACGCCGTCATTCTCCCGATCAGCGCCTATCTCACAACACTAATTGGGCGTAAGCGCTTCTATATGACCTGCGTCGCTATCTTCGGCGCCAGCTCATTGCTCTGCGGACTGGCCCCGACGCTGCCGTTGCTGCTGTTTTTTCGTGTTTTGCAAGGCGCTGGCGGCGGCGGCCTGGGCCCGTCGGAACAAGCCATTCTCGCCGACACCTTCCCGCCCGAAAAGCGCGGCCAGGCATTCGCGCTTTATGGGGTTGCTGTCGTGATTGCGCCCACTATCGGACCGACTATCGGCGGCTGGATCACCGACAACTTCGACTGGCGCTGGATCTTCTTCATCAATATTCCCGTCGCTATCCTGTCTCTATTTCTTACTAACCGCTTCGTTGAAGACACTCCAGCCATCAAGCGGGAAGTAGCGGAAGCGAAGAAGGGCCACTTCCGCTTCGACTTACTTGGTTTCGGACTGGTGGCGCTGACCTTTGGATCGCTTGAAGTCGTTCTGGATAAGGGTCAGGAAGACGATTGGTTCGGTTCCAGCTTCATCGTAACCTTCACCGCACTTTGCGTCATCGGGTTAGTCGGATTCATTGCCTGGGAACTCTGGCTGGTGAGAAACAAACAGCGGCCCGTGCTCGACCTGCGCCTTTTTAAGAATGTAAACCTCGCGGTTTCATTCATGCTGATGTTTCTTGTGGGATTGGTGCTGTACGCCTCCCTCACTTTGCTGCCCCAGTTGCTGCAGAATTACATGGGCTATACCGCTGAACTTTCAGGGCTCGCCATATCGATGGGAGGCCTAACCACCCTCATCTTCATGCCGGTTGTAGGGCTTCTGATCGGCAAAATGGACGCCCGCTATTTGGTGGTTTTTGGCTTCTTCATCACCGGCATCGCGCTCTATTATTCCACCGGCATAAACCTGCAGATAAGCTTTACCTATGTCTCCTACCTCCGCGCCTTCCAGTGCGTCGGCCTGGCGTTTCTTTTCGTCCCGGTCAACACACTCTCTTATGTCGGAACCACGCCTGAACAGAGTAACGACGTATCAGGACTGACAAACCTCGCGCGCAATGTCGGAGGCTCGGTCGGCACATCGTTCTTCACCACCACACTTTCCCGCCATCGACAAGTGCATCAGCACTATCTGATTCGCCACGCCACCGATGGTAGTGCCGGTTATTTAGCCAGAATTCAGGCTCTCACCCATCAGGCCTTGGGCACCGTGGCGTCCCAGGCGGACGCTCAGCATCAGGCGCTGATGCAGTTTTATCAGACAGTACAAAAACAGGCGGCAATACTTTCCTTTATAGACATTCTGAGCATTCTGGCATTGCTCGCCTTCATTGCCATTCCACTTCCCTTGCTGTTGAAAAAGCCGGAGGCTGGCGCAGCTGTGCAAGGCCATTAGGAGATATCACATGACACGAACTTCAACATTCCGCTTCTTTGTACCGGTCATAGTATTCATTCTGACGGCACTCGACTGCAAGCTTCTAGACGCGCAGAGTGGCAGCCAGCAACAGGCGACGCGCGCGCAACAGCCGCAACTCTCCGGACGCCAATCGCAACAGTCCGGTTCAGTGACCACGCAGCAATCGGCCAATCAGAGCGGCACCTCCAGCGTTAACACTTCCACCACAACAGTTCAGGTGCAGGGAAATTACGCCGGCAGCGTTGCCAATCCGGAGGGAAACCCGCAGCTTACCCTGGAATCCGCCATCAAGATGGGTTTGCATTACAACCTTGGTGCGGTCAGCGCCAGTGCCTCACTTCGGCAGCAGCGCGCCTTGCGCCTCTCGGCGTTAAGCCAGCTTCTTCCAACTGTATCGGCCACTGTAAGCGAGACCGGAGCCAAAACCGACTTGCAAACCATCGGTTTAAGCTCGGGAACATTTGGCGGCGGCATCGCGCTTCCAGCCACCGTTGGTCCCTACCACTACTACGATGCGCGCACCACCTTGAATTACAACTTCTTCGATATGACAGCGCGCCACAACTACCTGGAAGCCAAGGCCGCGGAACACGCCGCGGAAATGAGCGATCGCGATGCCCGCGAATTGGTTGTCCTGGCGGTGGGCGGCGAGTATCTGAAAATCCTCTCAGACGTGGCGCTGGTGGAATCGCAGGAGGCGCAAGTGAAGTATGCCAAATCGAGCTTTCATCAAGCCACTGCGCAGATGCAGGCGGGCACGAAGTCGCCGGTGGATGCACAGAAGAGTCAGGTGGAATACCAGACCGAGGAACAGCGGCTGACCTCGCAACGTTCCGACCTTACAAAGGACGAGCGTACCCTGGCCCGCGCCATCGGTTTGCCGCAAGCGGCAGATTTGACCTTTGCCGAAAAACTTCCCTTCACGCCCGCCGTCCCAATGCCGCTGGACGAGGCCTTGCGCAAAGCCTTCGCCGATCGCAGCGACTTGAAGAGCGCACAAATGCAGCTCATGGCGGCCGAAGAAGCATTAAAAGCTTCTCGCGCGGAACATCTGCCTACCGGAAACGTGAACGGGTACGTCGCGGTGGAAGGGGTCAATCCCAATCATGGAAACGGCGTCTTTTCCGGACAGGCGTCGCTCAGCATCCCCATCTTCCAGGGTGGCCGCATCAAAGCCGATGAACAGCAGGCGCAGGCGGCTATCGACCAGCGGCGCGCCGAGTATGAAGATCAGCGCGGCGTCGTAGAACAGGACGTTCGGAACTCGTACCTGGATTTTCAGGTTGCAACCGACCAGGTGAAGCTGGCAGAGAGCAATCGCGACCTGGCCTTAACCACGCTCCAGCAATCACAAGATCGATTTACCGCCGGAGTAGCAACTTCGGTGGAGGTAGTGCAGTCACAGGAAAGCTTGGCCGCCGCCAATCGCGATTACATCAGCAGTCTCTATTCCCATAACCTCGCAAAAAATTAATATCGCCCGCGCAATCGGGCAGGCTGAAACCATAATTCCAACCATTCTGAAAGGACAATAAGATGCCGGTGACCACAGAGAAGGACACGCATAAACCAGAAAACGAAGAGCAAGAAGGGCAGCAATCCAGCCAAAAGGGCCAGAGTCAGGCACCGCCCGATCCCGTCAAAAAAACGAGAACCCTCTTGCTTGGCGGCTTGATATTGATCGTACTTGCGGTTGCCGGCTTCTTGTGGTGGTCCTACACAAACACCTACGAGAGCACGGACGATGCGCAAGTGGACGGACACTTGAATCCCATCGGTTCCCGCATAGCAGGCACGGTCAAAGCCGTCTACGTAGAAGACAATCAGTTCGTCAAAGCCGGCCAGCCACTTGTTGACCTGGACACAACCGATGCTGAGATCACGCTGGCGCAATCCCAGGCCCAATTAGACCAGTCCATCGGGCAATTGCGCGGCGAACAGCCGAACGTGCCCATTACCATCACCTCAAATGCCACTGACACGGCTACCGCCAAATCGGAAGTGGCAAACGCCGACGCTTCGCGAGCCTCGGCGCAGCAGGAATACCTGTCAGACCTGGCCCAGTTGGCACAGGCGGAAGCGAACAACGGCAAAGCCCAGAGTGACCTCCAGCGTTATAGGCAGCTGATTGACAAGCATGAAGTAGCTCAGTCAGACTACGACCAATATGACGCTACGGCTAAAGCACAAGCTGCTACCGTTGCCTCGCAGATGGCTCTGGTTGCTTCGGCTGAACATACAATTGAGCAGCGCCAGGCACAGCTCAACGAGCAGCGGGCCAAACTGCGGCAAACGATTACTAATGCCCCCCGTCAGTTGCTGATCAAGAACGCGAACATTCAACAACGTAGGGGCAGTATGGAGTCATCTGAGGCCCAGCTGCGCCAAGACAAGGTGAACCTTAGCTACTGCCATATTGTTGCGCCCGTGTCTGGATTAATATCGCAGCGAAGCGCTGAAGTCGGATCAAGAATTTCCATTGGTCAGCAGTTGATGATGGTCATTCAGACAGACGATCTTTGGGTCACCGCCAACTTTAAAGAAACCCAGCTGCGCCGAATCAAAACCGGTCAACGAGTGTCCATAAAGGTGGACGCGCTGGATAAGACGCTGGAAGGCTATGTGGAGAGCTTGCCCGCATCCACCGGTGACAGAACTAGCGCCTTGCCTCCCGAAAACGCAACCGGCAACTACGTGAAAATCGTGCAACGTCTCCCACTACGCATCCGCTTCCGGCCAAACCAGGATGGATTCAATGAACTGCGCCCCGGAATGTCGGTTGAGCCGAAAATCTGGTTTAAGTAGAAGTCAGATGATAATCAAATTTTCGTTTGCCTTGTGTTGCCTGGCGTGATGGCAAACGGAGCAAAACTGAGTCCCGAGACATAGCTGTGTCGTGCAAATTACTCACTGTTTGGTAATTCATCATCGCAGAAATGTACGGAATCTACGGACCTCGATCTCACCATTCTGCCCCGTGTGACCCGCAGCGCTGGATAGATCATGTGTAACGGCGATGTGTAGAGTCACCCGTACTGAAGACCTTTCCCGGGTTGGAACCGCTTTTGCTAGTTTCCAGCTCAGATTGGTGCAGTGACTCGCTACCATCACGAGATGGATTTATCAAATGGATATGAATCAGTCTCGGCAGAATTTCTTGCGCGTCGAGGCAACAGCAGGACTCGATCGAATGCGATAGGCGTGCACGAAGTGCGGAACTGGGCGAGAACGCTCCCGCGAGCGGGCAGCGTAATTGACGTGGGTTGCGGGCCTGGTCTTCCGATAACGGTCGTACTCGTCGAAGAAGGGCTCCAAGTGTTCGGGGTGGATGCGGCACCATCATTTGTCTCGGCATTCCAACGGAACCTGCCTGGCACATCCGTTGTTTGCGAATCTGCTCTAGAATCAAGTTTTTTTGACCGAACCTTCGATGCCGTCCTATCAGTTGGACTGATGTTCCTTCTCAAAGCCGAAGAACAGCACCGGCTGATCCAAAGGTTCGCCGATATCTTACTGCCGGGTGGTCGCCTCTTATTCACGTCGACCGCCGAACCTCACGTTTGGACTGATGTGATGACTGGGCTTGAATCAATCTCGCTAGGAGCAGAAGAGTATCGGAAACTGCTCGGAGCCGCTGGCGTATCGGTCGCTGAAGAATACGAGGACGCAGGCGAAAGCCACTATTTTGATGCTTTCAAAAACATCAGCTAATCACTCTCGTGAATCGGCGCGTATTCGGCCATCCGCCGCTCACTTGTCCGTTACGCGCATGTCAAAGATGTCAGGTTGGTATGTTGATCGTGTTTAACGGCGATGTATTTAGCAACCGTCGTTAGCGAATGCGCTCTTTTTTTTTTGGCTGTTGTTTGCCAGTTTCGGAGCGGTGCGGTCACTCCATGGGCGGGCCGAGCAACTCCATTCCGCATTCCGCAAAGACTTGTCTAGCTAATCCCATATCTTTGCGGTCTTCGGGAGTCGCTTTCGACACTCGGTCGAAGAAGTACTCCATGCGCCCAGCTGGTTGCACGAGAATTAGCAATCTGCCATCCCGGCCGTTGTTCTTCCAACGATGTGGGATCGCGCGCGGAAGAAGCACGCTCATTCCAGTGCTCAGCCCGTGTCGTTGGCCGCCGGCTTCAAAGACAAAGTCGCCTTCCAAAACCCAATACCACTCGTCCTGTTCGTGATGAACATGCAGCGGTAAACTCAGTTCTTTTGGTACCCTGCTTTCAAACATCGCCCAGGCGTCTCCGGTGTCTTTCGCGGAGACCTTCGTCCAGACTTTTTCTCCAGTCGTGCGCATTGGTTCGTCCCAGCGGCTTAGATTCGCCGGTACAACAACAGCCGTTTTTAGCGTAGTCAAAATGGCCTCATTCTTTTCCATATCCCTTCTCCCAAGTGTTTGAATGTTTTTCGGACAAACGCCAGTCGATCACGGCCAAAACCAGGCTACGAAATCAGCCAGTCTACAAAACGATGCCAAGCTCCGGCGCGCGCAGCCAACCTTGTAAGCGGTGTCAGCGGTCCAGTAATTAGCATGATTGGAATGGCCCATAGATAGACCCAATGCACGCGGCGCCGACTGAGCCAATCGTAGATCGGCCCAGCGAAATAGAACGCGAGTACTATCAGCGCCATCAACGCAAACGAAAGCCCCGGAATCCTCCCAATCGATGCCTCGCCGAACAGGGAAACGGCTGCTAAAAGTGCGAATCTCTTATGGACCTGTGGGATATTCCGAAAATAAATGGCCAATCCAACCAAAGCCGCGAATTCTAAGGTGTTACGGATTGAAAAGGTCAGAAAACTCGCATACTTGTCGGGGGCGTGTCCAAGGTGGTTCAACCGAGCGCCCACTATTCCCGTCATGAAAGTAAGCGGGACGATCACCAAGGATAAGATCCCGATTCCCCAACCTAGCCGTCGATGAAGCGTACGCCGGTTATCGAAGATCAATGCGTTCTGCAGGACAAAAAGCAAAATCCAGCACGTATTCGCTAAGCCATGAAGTCTGGTTATTGGGTGAATTGCCGACGAGTGGAAATAGCTCCGAAAATAATAGCTTCGTGCAAACCCCGCGAAAGTGCCGACGGCGATGGCAATCGACATGCCCAAATAAAAGCGATGATCTGCGCGCAGCGCCAATGCTCCAGTAAAATCGTTAGCAGCGGCCGCACCCGGCAGAGTCGTGTCTAAGGTGGATGTCTTCATTAATTACCCCTCTTACGCCACTGTAAGGATTAGTTGGTTGGAGCGATAGTAAGGATGCGACATCTTTCGCGAAATGTCACAACCGCCCGCGCCACGGAGGCAATACCCTCGGCTTCGGTACGCCGAACCGCTCTTGCTTTACGTCACCCATCACAGAAAAATTTACAAAATGGGTTGCCGAATTATCCCGCAGCGTCAAACTTGGGCTTTGGCCCGCGAAGGTATGAAAGTCTTTGACCATGTGTGCTTGGTCGTAGTAGCCGCTAGCGTGAGCGATCTCGGTCCAACTAAGCGAATTCGTCTTGCTCATTCGGAGCGCTACGCTGAAACGCGCTATGCGGCTCAAATCCTTTGGCGGCATACCGGCGCAAGCCACCGATTTGCGTTCAAACTGCCGCCGACTCAAACCCGTCTGCTGTACCGCATCGGAAATCGTGAGATCCCGGCGAAAAACCAACGCCTGCAGCGCACTTGGAACAGAGAGGTCGCCTGTCACGCTTCCTAGTTTTTTTAAGAAATATGCATTTAATCGTTCTGTCCGCTCGGCAAATTTTGTCAAATTGCCGAGTTCTTCATACAGGTGCGAAATATCTTTTCCCAAGAGCGCACGGCCTTCTCTTGCGATATCAACGACGTGATTCATCGGTACGCCAAAAAGAAGATGAAATCCGCAAGGCTGAAATGTCACAGCAACCGATTCCACCCGACTTGTTAGGCTCAACCACACACGTCGGAAGGTTTGCGGACCCAGCAAAGCGAAAGGCAACGGTGGCAACGTGGCGTTGTTCGAATAACTACGGATCTTATACCGATCGGCGAATTTAAATTCGAGCTTGGCGCCTAACCGCGCTACCACTGGCTCGATTATTTCACCGCTACCAATATCCCCGTCACGCTGCACAAATAAGTGAATGAATGGCCGAAGAGCCGGAGCCGGTCTGGCGGTTAGCACACGAAGCATCTGATCCCTCGCTGACCAATATAAACAAATTTGTCCAGAACGATAGCCTGACGCAAGGTAAAACGGTTCTGCAAGAAAGGCGGCTACTCCGACTCAATCGAAAAAGTACTTCTCTCCGATTACTCATGTGTAACGGCGCAGTGTAGATCAAAATTTGCGCCAGCTGCCGGATGGTCGGCTTAACCGGAAGTTGGGTTTTTTGGTGAACAATCCATCCGTCCGTAGGGTCGAAACCCAAAAGTTGGCCGGAAACTGAGTTGTAATCAACTACGGTGAAAGCAAAACCATTTCACATTCATCGCTTCTCCGAAGAGGCTCGCCGCCTAGAAATTTAAATCGGCGGCTAGCGCGTTGTCCGTCAAGTTGATCGAATCGCAGAAGGTGGCTCGTGGCTGGCTACGACTTTAGTGCGCGAAGTCAGTGCATCGCGCGCGCAAGAACAGTGGTTTTCCGACAGCCGAATTTTTCGGTCAGAATCCTTGGCACCAGTCCCGAGACGACTGATCGGTTGCCAACAAACTGAGATTTCGAGACTAATCGTCTTCAGCAGGCCACGACCACACAACGCAGAGAGGAGTGATCTGCTCTAACGCTATCTCGACAAGAGTCGGGGCGGCAGCGGTGTCATCGAGAAGGCTATTACGGGCCCCCATCATTGAAACGGTAAACTGTGATCCCAAACCGCGTCGAAATGGCGTTCGCACGACTCCTCATTTGGGTTGACTTCAGCCGAAGGGGAAAGAAAAAAGCTCACAGACCGAAGCGTCCGAGCGACAGTTTGCTCCAATAGCGTTCCCGCGTCGGGCTTGCCTAGCTCGATGCGGATCGATTCCGGCGCTTGATCAGGTGTGAGGCGAAGCGTCACAAAACAATAATTTTTGTCAATTACGACAATTGGCATCCGAAAGTGAGTTTGGTACAGCCGAAACTGCACCGAGGCCACGGCGTCGGCTCGAATGGCGCTTCTGGAATAGTTGAGCTTTGACATGTCGTTGGCGATCGCTTCTTTATCTTTCCCGATTCCTTTCGTGGTCATGATCATCATCTCTTGGTAGAACTGCGTGTGGGGATCGGCGAGGAGCACGCGCATCCGATGGCTTCGATTCTTCAAGAAGATCGCAAAGTCTTCCCGGAATACAGACGTGATGCTACTAGCGTTCACCGCTAGCAGATCAATAGAACTCGCACCCCGAATGGCACTCTTGAGCCTCTCATTTTCGATCTTCGAAAAGGGGCCCCGCTCAACAAAGCGAATGCCTGCCTGCCATTCGACGATCGAATTATGGAGCGTTACCGCTGCGTAAATGGAAGCTAGAAGAACGAAGAGCGTCAACAACGCGATTCCTGCAAAGAGCAAAGAGCGGCGGCGGGTCCCCTGTCTAACGAGTTCCCGTATCGCTTTTACCCACGGTTCCTGAAGCCCCGCCGTGCGTAGAAACTCTCCGTGTGGGGACATCGACGCGACGTGAAGGTCTCGATACATCTCCGGAAGATCGCGATTGGGGTTGATGTCTGGATCCAACAGGAGTGGCACAAGAGTCCCTCGCTGGAGCGCTACGCTAGCCTCATAGGTGACCCAACTACTTTTCAGAGACTCGCGCGTAAGTAGCACCAGTACGCACTTGGCGTTACTCAGCCGCTGCTGCAAAACGTCGGGCCACTTTTTGCCGGGTGGGATGGTGCGATCCCAAAAGACGTGCCATTTCCGGGACTCTAGTGCAGCGACAACAGACGAGGCAAGAGAGCGATCCGCGGCTGCATAGCTGACGAAAACGTCCGTCAATTGATTACTTCTCCCTAGAGTTGCGACGGTTTGTGGGCATCGCCGCCGGCTGGCCTCGACGAGGGATGGCGGTAACTCGGTAACTTTCTGGACAGCTACGCTGCAAATGAAGTTGCCTCCGAAGGTCGTAACTAATGAACAGACCGAACTCGCATTCAGAGCCGACGGTCGTCTGGCACAAACGCGGCCCACTATAACCAGATAACCTCCGCGAACTATAACACAGTGGACGGGAGGGATTCGCTGAAAACGCCGAATACGATTTCGCCCCGCCCTTCACTGTTTTTTTTTGGGTCGGTCTTAGTTACCTGTGTTTTCGATGGCGTATGCCGCGATCTCGTAATGGACGGCGTGCCGCTCATTTGGCCGACACAACGACGGTCAATTGTGACTTCAGATTAATTTGAACTCAACTCTGATGGAGTCCAAGTGGCATCGCACAAATTGTCGCCAGTATGGAGCGATCCGCCCTACCGTCCGATAAACTCGTCTTTCGGCCGCGACCCGGCCATTTACAAACACATCGCTCCGGCGGGGATCATATACGGACCCTATGACTATTCGCCGAAGCAGAGAACGGTTCCAAAAGCTGAGACCGACCCCCTTATTGCTGCCGAAGGGACTAAATTTCTTAACGAAGTCACTTTTGAAAACTACGAGCCGATTCTGTTCCGAAGAAATGGCGTGAACCTCGACACGTTTGTATTACTTACGTCTTTGTGTTCGCGCGTACCGTAGATACGCAGATCCCCTCGCTGCAAGCATGTTGGGTAGGCGTTACAGAAGTAGACAAAACAAATAGAGGGTGCCAGTTCGCCCCGTTCGGACTATCGTGGCTTACGAAAACTTTTGCTCCGGTCCGACTGGATACGATCTGAAGAGATGTAGCTCCGGAGGCGTCAAAAACTGGTCGAAAGTAAGTGTTTTGATCTACTTTAATGGTATTCACCTTAATGTTTCTCCGAACAAAAATGAAACGGTGCGCGTGAGGGGGTTGGAGTGCGCGATATCTCGGAGAGCGGGAGGGCGTTGTACGTTGAGTTACACGAGATATGGTAGAGCGGAATTCAGCGGTAGGATGAAGTCGCATCTCGTGAACGATTGGTGTACGGGTAGCACGTCCTCGAATTGCCCCCGCGAAGTGGAGATCTTGTTTCCATTTCGCGGGAGGCCGGTTAGCAAAGGTTGTGAAGCGTTTCGGGGTTGTCGGGTTGCTATTTCCCTCGAGGGCTAGTTCGTAACTGTGAGCGTAATTGGTTGAGACTGAGTCACGCCACCGCCGGTTCCCACTGCGTTGATTTTGTAGGTACCGGCCTTGGTCGCGCTTGTTGCGGTGAACGTCACAACGGAAGTGCCGCTGCCCGGCGCTGCCAAGCTGGTTTTTGAGAAGGATGTCGTAACTCCCGTTGGAAGACCAGTACAGCTAAGGGCGATAGGCGCACTAAAGGCTCCGGAGAGCTGGCTCGACAAGTTTACTTGAACGGTTGCTCCAGCCTTCACAGTAAGGGTAGTTTGCGCAGGAGTTAGGACAAAAGTCGGGGGCGCCGTCAGAGTCACTGGGACGATGATGGTTTGAGTGAAGCCGCTGCCGGCTGCCGTCAAAGATAAGTTAGTAGTTCCCGCCTTTGCCGTACTCGCGGCACTTAAGGTAAGGGTAGTCGACGAACCGGCGGTTAGCGTAGCCGGGCTCAGTTGCGTGGTCACACCAGTAGGAACGCTTGCCAGTGTCAGGCTCAAGGGTGAGGTGAACGCGCCCTGCGTGACGGTACAGGACAGCTTCGTTGTGGTTGATTGACCCAGCGTGACACTGACGGATGAAGGTGCTGCGGCTAAACTGCAAACCGGCGGCGCGGCCACGGTCAGAGGCACTGTAATCGTCTTCGAAAATCCACTGCCGGAAGCGGTCACCTGCAGCTGGTAGCTTCCAGCTTTGACTGTGCTTGCGCTGGCGATCGTGACACTAGCCGACGATCCAGCGGTTAAGGTGCCAGGAGCTTGAAGCGTAATTCCTGCGACGCTGCCGGCCGTTGCCGAAGCACTCGAAGTAGAACTGAGCGCTGCAGCGGAGAGGCTGAGCGGTGCGCCGAAGCTGCCCTGAGTCACCGCACAAGTCACTGAAACCGTGGTCGAGTTCCCGGCCACAACGCTTAGGGAGGCCTGATTCGCAGCCAGCGTGCAGGCAGGTTGCGGCGCAATCACCACGTTCAGGGTGGCAGTTCGCATGACAATTCCGCCGAACCCTTGAAGCAAAATCGTATACTTGCCGGTCACCGCTGCAGAGGAGGCCGAGAACGTAAGAGCGGCGCCTGCGGCCGAAACCGGACCGAAGCTGACACTGACGCCTTGGGGCCGGCCACCGACTGCAATGTTGGGATTTGGAAAGCCGGTTGACGACCAGGATACGGCGACCGGAGCTGAACCGCCAGGAGCGAGCGTGATGGTGGAGGGGTTCAGCGTAAGCGCTGAGTTAGGACCGCTTACCATGATGGCAACGTTGGGTTCTTGCAACGCGCCATTTGCCTCGGTAGCGTAGATCCCCATTACGTAGGAGCCCTGTACGGCGGTACTGGCCGCGCTCACGGTCATGGTCACCGACTGGTTCACGCCAAGCGTTGAAGAAGACAAAGTGGCCGTGATGCCGGATGGCATGCCAAACGGATACATACTGATGGCGGAGCCAGCCGAAGGGCAGGTCAGAGCCACTTTGGTGGTGCCGCCTGGAGCGACGGTAATGGTGCCAGGCGTGAAGACCATGCTGCAGCTCGGCAACACATTCACAGCTACATTCATCGACGCTGTCTGGTTCATAGATCCGCTCGAAGCCGTGACGTTGAAGCCGTAAAATCCGCCGTGGGCTGACTTGGCGGCCACAATGCTCATAACGCTGGTAGCCGCTTTTGAGCCGCTCAGCGTGGCTGGCGAAAACGTTGCTGTCACGCCGGCGGGCAAGCCGGTTGTGCCTAAAGTGACAGTGCCAGTGAAGCCGTTCTGCGGAGTGATGCCCACCACCGCAGTGATGGTTTGGCCGTTCTGCATACCGAGCGCTGTGCTTGGCCCGGCAAGCCCGAAAGAAGGCGCGAGCACCGTTAACGTGAAGCTGGACTTGGCAGTTTTCGAACCTGCCGTTCCGGTTACGGTCAACGTGTACACACCGGTAGTGGCTGTCGAGGTGGCTGCAATGTTCAAAGTTGCGCTACCCGAACCAGGGGAGGCAATCGTAGCCGGAGAAAAACTCGCGGTCACACCGGTGGGCATACCCGACACCGTCAACGCAACTGCCGAACTGATTCCGCTGGTTGTCGTCTTGACGGCTGCAGTGCTGGTTTGACCTTGCGACACGGTTGCCGCGTACGTGGAAATCGTCAGAGCTCCCGTTGGCGCCGCAGCATCGTTCCAATGGTTCACCAAGTTGTTGGCGTCCACAGATCCTAGACCGGTTGCCTGGTCGTATCCCACTCCGGCCGAAAATCCAGTCAACCCAGGTACGGAGTTGTTCCCTGTTGTGACGTCATGAAAGATTGATGCGCCGCCCGCAGCCTGCTTCGTGGCTAGCGGATACAGCACCGGGTTAATGCAACCCTGGGAAGAAGTGTACTTCTGGTTGACCAGCGCTATCAGAGCGGCAAAGGAAGGGGTCGCAGCGGACGTGCCGCCGACCGAAAAAATATAGCCGATCTCGCCGCCCTGCACCACCGTGTAGCCATCGTGCATTGCCGCCGTCAATGAAACGTCCGGCACATCGCGCTTTCCATCCGCCGGTACTCCTGTACCGGTCTGCCAGACTGGTTTCGTGTAAACAGAGCTCGCTCCGCCGCCACCGGCCGCCAGACTTCCCCCACTCTCATTCCAGGTGGTTTCAGGAATATAGCTAAGGGCCGACGCTAAAGTAGTGGCGTTGTTGGCCGGCAACCAATATTGCCCGGGATTGCTTCCTTCCACAAATTCGGTTCCGCCCACGCACGTCGCATAGGGAGACGTGCATAGTCCGTTTACGGCCTTGCCGTTCACTGCGGTTTTGGCACTCGAACCGTCGCAACCGGCCGCGCCGGAATCGCCCGCCGCAACGAGTACAGTCTGGCCCTGGGCCGCCGCTTGTTTCCAGAGCGAATTATAGAAGGCCAATTCAGTACTGCCCATGCTGGCTTCGCAGCCACCATAGCTCAAGCTAATGATGGGAGCGACGTTGTTGTTCACAGCATAAGTCGCGGATAAATCGATCCCATCCGACGATGCGGAAGATGACGAGATAATTACTTTGATGCTGGCGCCTGGCGCCACCGCCCCTGCCCACTCGGTATCGAGCGTCGTTTCCAGATTATCGCCATTCACTTGGCCGGGATCGCTATTGGTCACAATGAATTTCGGATCGTTTGCTTTCAAGCCGAACATGCTGCGGAAGCTTTGCACGTCCGACAAATAAATGTCGGAACGAGCGAGCACTGCGATCGTTTGCCCAGCGCCGTTAACACCTGCGCTCAAGAGCGGATTGATGTCGTAAATCGTGTAGTAATCGGCAGGCGCAAGTATTTGCGCGCTACCGCTCAGATTGAACATGGAACCAACACGCTGAGCTGGAGCTATGGGCGCACCTTTGACAGCATGCGACTGGTAGCGGAAATCGTGCAATTTTAAGACTCCGCCCACAATGCCCGCAAATGCCGCTGGAATCTGCGGATCGCTCACGTTGGCCAGATGCTGAACACCATTGATGTTGTACTGCCGCATCTCCGTCTGGAATGCGCCGCTTACTTGCGACGCCGTCCCACTAAAGATAATGGCGCGATTGCCGGCCGGAACTTCTTCCACCGTAAAGCCGTGGCTCTGCAGCCAGCCGCTCACCTTGGCTATATCGGAAGCTGAAGCGCCGAACTGAGCGGCAAACTCTTTCGGCGTCAAAAAATGACGGTAATTGGGCGACTTCGGGTCGCTTTCCTGGGCAATCAACGTCTCGAGCTGAGCTTCCTGCTCCGCGCTGGCCTGCAAATGCAAAACCATATGGTCCATGGGAGTGGCGAAGTCAGCCGACGCTGATGCTGTTGCCTGCGCAACAAGCGGATGTACGTTGCCGGTTAGAGTTACTTGGACGGTTTCGTCAATTGGCCGAGTAATTCGATCTCGGGGTGCTATTTGCGCACCAAGCATGCCAGCGGTAGAGAGAACTAGAAAAACCTTAATTGCGGAACTACAGGAACATTTCATAAAAATCTTTGCCTAACCCGGTGCACTCTCGACGAGACACAGTCCGGGTGACATGTAAAACTACAGATCGTCACGTCACGGGAAAATCTGAGGAAGAATTGCTGCTGTAGAGGCGCGCGAGTTCAATGCCGTCACAGTCGCCCTTTGAGGAAGCTGCCAAAGTAGCCTTAGCCGCTACGCCCTAAGCTGGTCAGTGGGGATGGCGAGAATGGGATGGGTAGGGGTGCGGCGTGCGGTTGAGCAAGGTGGCGGGTAGAACGTCGCCGAATTGCGCAGGAAAAAATCAGTTAGTGCCGTGTTTGGCGGATTGCGGACCTTCTAGCTTCGTGACGCGGTCTGACACGGCTTCGAGTTCTGCGTCAAACGCGCGCATGGCCGCAGAGTGACTCCGCTGGCGCAATTCAACGGGCGACGCCCATTTGTGAAACTCAGTAAGCAGAGTAGTTTCCGACTTTTCGATGCGTTCTAAGAGTTCAGTGCGCATGAGAGCCATTTGGTGAAACTCAGTAAGCAAAGTAGTTTCCGACTTTTCGATGCGTTCTAAGAGTTCAGTGCGCATGAGAGCCATTTGGTTTGAGAACCAAAGCCTGTCTTCTTCTGTTAAAGGCATCATTATTTCCTCTCCTATTGTCGTATAGTGCGTGCACGAGTTGCAATTAAAGGTCGGAGTGGCTGCTCGCAGTCGACTCTTCGCGTTCGGCATGCTGCTGATCTCGAAAATGCCTGGACCACTCCGGGAAGTTGCCCAGCAAGATCGACTGGCGAATCTGGCGCATTAGGTCAAGGTAGTAGTGAATGTTGTGCAGCGTGGCGAGAGAGGAAAAGAGAATCTCGCTGGCCTGAAAAAGATGCCGCAGATACGCTTTGCTGAAGGTTTGGCAGGTGTAACAGAGGCAGGCGGGGTCGAGCGCAGTTTGATCTTCCAGAT
The DNA here is from genome assembly GCA_963749105.1 of Bryobacterales bacterium. Classification (GTDB taxonomy): domain Bacteria; phylum Acidobacteriota; class Terriglobia; order Bryobacterales; family Bryobacteraceae; genus Bog-105. Next base: position 15,746 of record CAVVLT010000024.1, read on the forward strand.
ACTTGGCGTGTTTGATGACAACTTTGCCTTGCGATGTGAAAAGGTAACCGTTACGGGCGTTTCTGCTAGGCAATACGCAATCCATCATGTCTACACCGTGTGCGACGTATTGGGGCAGTTCCTCAGGCATGCCCACGCCCATGACGTAGCGCGGCTTATCTTTGGGCAAGAGAGGCGCGGCGATTGCGGTCATCTCCTGGCTGAGATCGCGCGGCTCGCCGACAGAGAGACCGCCAATCGCGTAACCGGGCGCAGCTAGTTCCAAAAGCGATTCAGCGCAGGCTTGGCGAAGATCGGCGAACATGGAGCCTTGCACGATCGGGAATAATGCGCAGTGGAGACCTTTTTCGCGGCGGAGGTAATGGGCGTACCCTTTTTGCGCCCAGCGGATGGTACGCTGCATGGATTCTTGCGCGGCCTCATGAGTGGCGGGATAGGCGAGGCATTCGTCGAGGACCATCATGATGTCGCTTCCGAGCGCAAGTTGGACATCGACGGTGCTTTCGGGCGTGAACATGTGGGAGTCGCCGTCGAGATGCGAACGGAAGAGGACGCCTTCTTCCGACACCTTCCGGAGAGTGTCGAGACTGAAAACTTGGAAGCCTCCAGAGTCGGTGAGTATGGCGCGCGGCCAGGACATGAATTTGTGCAAGCCGCCCATCCGTTCAATGCGCTCGTGGCCAGGGCGGAGGAAGAGATGGTAAGTGTTGGCGAGAATGATTTTGGCGTCGAGATCAATAATGAGATCGCGCGGGGAAAGTCCTTTGACGGTGCCTTGCGTGCCGACGGGCATGAACACGGGCGTTTCGATGGTGCCGTGAGCGGTGTGAAGGAGACCGGCGCGAGCCCCGGTGTGGGGGCAGGTGGCTTGGATTTCGAAGCGGAGAGAATTCATGAAAAGAGCTAGTTCTTAAGGGTTGCCTCAACAACTTGCTGCGGTGGAGGATCTTGCAGCAGTTGGGTGACGCGCAAGCCGCGATGGTCCAATAAGTAAGCAACTAGCAGGTTGAAGCGCAGGTAGAGACCGGATTTTTGATAATCCATTTCAGGCGAGTTGATTAGAAACGCCTGCCTGGCCTCGGCGTAGTTGAATGAGTTTCCTTTGCCGACATAATCGGCGTAGCCTTCGCGTATGTATTGGGGCAGTTGGAAGTAACGGATGGGGCCGAGCGCGCGGCCAGTGAGATCGTGAGTGATTTCGTGAGTTATGAAATAGTCGAGGGTTCGAGTACCGAGTATGGGCGTGCCCAGGGGAGAGATGAGCTGGTTGTTTTCGATTTTCGCATCGCGGAGAAAGACGTTGGAGGTCAGCGGATAGAAGGATACGCCGCCGACTCCGTAGTTTTTGTTGAAGAAGAGAATTTGACGCCAACGCTCATTGCAGATGAAGATGTGGTGGTCGTGGCGGTCGGAATAGAGCGGGGACTTGGCCAAGTTTGCCGCCACAACCCGCAGGACGTTTTCCGCGCCACTTTTGGAAAAGGGCCGATCGGAATGGAGGGTGAGGCGATCGGCGGAGACCGCATAGGAGAAAAGAGGCTGCGGAAAGATGAGGAGCAGCAGGTACGCGATGAAAAGCGTGACAGCGGCGAGAGTGGTCCGTAGGAAAAGGGATTTTAGTTTGGCCATGAAACGCGGTCCAGTACCAGATTACTGTTTTGGGCTGCACACAGTATTCTGAAACTGCGAGGGATGGAAAACCGCTTTCGACGAATATTAGTGCGGGCCACGAACTGGGTGGGCGATGCGGTGATGTCTGTGCCCGCTCTGCAAGCGTTGCGTGAGCACAATCCACAGGCGCGGATTGCTATTCTGGCGCGGCCTTGGGTGGCGGGATTGTATGGGCGCGAGGCGTTTTGCGATGAGTTGATTCCTTATGAAGCGCCGCGGGGTTGGAAAGGCTTGCGCGAGAAAAGGCAGGTTGCCGGGGAACTGCGGGCGCGGAAGTTCGATTGCGCGGTGCTGCTGCAGAATGCATTTGAGGCAGCGGCCATGGCGCGGTGGGCGGGAATTCCCATGCGGATTGGTTATGACCGGGATGCGCGCGGTTGGCTGTTGACGCACCCCATTCCGCTGCCGCTTGCCGGTGAGATTCCGAAGCATCAGCGCTTCTATTATCTAGAATTATTGAAACGCGCGAAGTTGATTCCTGGTTATGAGAACGATGCGGCGGTTCGACTGGGTGGGACCAGGGACGCTGCGGAACGCGGACGGGTGCGGCTGCCTGGTGCGGTGATTGGCGTAAGTCCGGGTGCAGCCTATGGGGGCGCTAAACGCTGGCTACCGGAGCGATTTGCGGAAGCGGCAGTAGCGATTGCGCGGGAACGAGGGGCGCAAGTAGCGGTGTTCGGCTCTGAGGACGAAGAAGGGATCTGTGAAACGGTTTGCCAGGAGATCAGGCGTGCGGGTGTGGCTTGCCGAAATTTTGCGGGCTCGACTCCTTTACAGGAGTTTGTCGAGATGGCGGCGGCCTGCGAGCTATTCTTGACAAATGACTCGGGTGCGATGCACGTAGCGTCCGCGTTGGGTGTGCCCACGGTGGTGGTGTTTGGCGCAACCGATGATGCGGCCACCGGCCCGACAGGGGAATGGAGCCGAGTGGTTCGGCATGAGGTGGGCTGCAATCCGTGCCTGCTGCGGGAGTGCCCGATTGATCATCGTTGTATGACTGGGGTCACGGCAGGTCAAGTCGTGGACGCGGCGCACGGTCTGGTCGGCATTAAACGAAAGTAGAGATGTGAGTTTGGATACACGGGAAAAGATTGTGCCGTTGGAACAGTTGGCGGCGCAACTGGATGGCGGTCAGTGGATGGCCGTAGCCGGGACGTTTGATCCGATGACTCTGGCGCAGGCGGAGCGGTTGGCGAAGCTGAGTGGAAACGGAAGATCGTTGTTGGCGGTGGTTGAACCAGGCGAGGGATGCTTACTCCCTGTGGAAGCCCGGGCCATTTTGGTGGCTGCGTTAAAGAGTGTGCAACTGGTGGTAATCGCCAACGCGGATGAAGTGCCGCCGATGGAGATCGCGCGAGACGATACCGGGGAGCGTAGACGTTCGGCGGAGTTTGTGGAACACGTGAGGCAGCGGCAAGGCGTTAAATGAATGACGGCGCTTCCATTCTGGTGGTGCGACTGGGCGCGATGGGCGACATCATTCACGCGCTGCCGGCGGTGGCCAGTTTGCGGCGATCGTTTCCAAAGCATCGAATTACTTGGGTGGTGGCGCGCAAGTGGGTGGCGCTGTTGGAAGGGAATCCGCAGGTCGACGAGATTGTGGCTTTTGACCGAAAGGGGACAGGCGGGTTGGCACAAGCGTGGCGTATCTTGCGCGCTATTCGACCGGCGATCGCTATCGATTTTCAGGGATTGATTCAATCGGCGCTGGTTGGGCGGGCGAGCAGGCCAGAGAAGTTCATCGGATTGCATCGCTCGCAGGCGCGGGAAGGCTTGGCGGCATTTTTTTATTCGCAGCAGGTTAGGACGATGGGACCGCATCGAGTAGAGACAAACCTCGAATTGGCTGCAGCGGCCGGCGCGTTTGAATTGACCGACCAAGCTTGGATTCCAGCGGGGAAGCCGGAAGGCAATTTACCAAGTGGGCCTTTCGTGTTCGCCAGTCCGTTTGCAGGCTGGGTGAGCAAGCAGTGGCCGCTGGAAAACTATGCGCTTCTCGCGCGAGGATTGCAGGCCGAGGGATTGCCTTTGGTGGTAAATGTTCCGCCCGGCTTTCGTGAGAGCCTGGCGCGCATGCCGGGGTTGCAGATAAACGAATCGGGTTTGCCAGGGTTGATTGATGGAACGCGGCGGGCGACGGCGATTGTCGGAGTTGACAGTGGGCCGATGCATCTGGCTGCGGCACTGGGTAAGCCAGGAGTGGCGATCTTTGGGCCAACCGATCCAGCGAAGAACGGGCCGTTTCATAGCAAGTTGGTAGTGCTGCGAGATGAACGCGCGGTGACAAGTTATAAGCGTAACGAAGAGATTGATCCGAGCATGCGCGCCATTGGCGTGGAGCAAGTGAAAGAAGCTTTGCTGCATGCGATTCGCGCGGCACGTGTCTCCGCATGATGTTTCCTAAGCCGTACGCGGATTTCGCGCAACGCTTGCGAGTGCCGGCGGGATTTGTTCTGTTAGTGATGTTCGCTTGGCTATCGCGGCCGTCTCTGTTTTCGATGGAAGTCGGACTACCCGTAGCGCTGTTGGGTTTGTTTTTACGGGGGTGGGCGGCGGGGCATTTGGCAAAAAATCAGGAACTGGCTACCTCCGGGCCATTTGCTTATGTCCGCAATCCACTTTATTTGGGAACACTGATCACTGCGGCCGGTTTGGTGCTAGCGGCACGGGAAGTTTGGTTAGCAGCGCTGTTCAGCGTCGTGTTCGTGCTGGTGTACTTACCGGCAATCGAGTTGGAAGAGCAACACTTGCGGACAATTTTTCCGGGGTACGGCGATTACGCGGCACGCATTCAGCGGTTTCTTCCGTTGGCCAAGTGGCCCGGAGCACAGGTACCGTTTTCGTGGCCGCTGTACCGGCGCAACGAAGAGTTTAAGGCCCTGGCTGGCTTTTTGGTTGCCGTAGCTTGGCTCAGTTGGAAATTACCTTGATTTGCGAATCGCACTACGGGGCTGCTGTGATAATCTTTCGCACATGAGAGTAGGCTGTTTCACCCCGTTGTTGTCACAATTTCCGCTGGAAAAAGTTTTCGAAAAGCTCAAGAAGCTGAACATCTCGACAGTTGAGTTGGGAACCGGCAACTATCCAGGCGACCCGCATTGCAAGCTATCGATGCTTGACAAGGAAAACGAACTCAAAGATTTCAAGAAGAAGCTGGAAGACCACGGCTTTTCTATCAGCGCACTTAGTTCGCATGGAAATCCGTTGCATCCGGATGCTGCGACTGCGAAAGCGTATGCAGACACGAGCAAACGCACGATTGAATTGGCCGCCAAACTAAGCGTGCCGGTTGTCATCGATTTTTCCGGTTGTCCGGGCGATAGCGACAGTGCCAAATATCCAAACTGGGTGACTTGCCCTTGGCCACCAGAGTATCTGGACGTGCTCGACTGGCAGTGGGAAAAGAAAGTCACGCCGTTCTGGCAGGCGCATGGCAAATTCGCCAAGGATCACGGCGTGAAGATCGCGATCGAGATGCATCCTGGGTTTGTGGTGTACAGCCCCGAAACGATGCTTCGCCTGCGCGCGATTGCGGGCGACAGCGTAGGTTGCAATTACGATCCGAGCCATATGTTCTGGCAGAACATCGATCCGATCAAAGCCATTCGTGTGTTGGGCGATTGCATTTTCCATGTACATGCGAAGGACACGCAAATCTACGATTCGAATTTGCCGAAGACAGGCGTGTTGGATACCAAAAAGTACACCGACGAACGCAATCGCGCTTGGATTTTCCGAACTTGCGGCTATGGACACGCATACGGTTGGTGGAAAGAATTCATTTCAACGCTGCGCATGTATGGATACGATTACGTGCTCTCGATCGAACATGAGGACACATTGATGTCGCCGGACGAAGGTTTGACGAAAGCAGCTGAATTCCTGAATCAGATCGTCATTCGCGAACAGCCAGCCGCTCCTTGGTGGGTCTAGTTTTTACGCGATCGCTAAACTCGAAAGCTAGAATAGAAAGGTTTCACATCAACTAAAATCCTCAGGAGAGTCATGGGCGGTAAAAATATAGGCATCTTGACGGGCGGCGGAGATGTCCCCGGTTTGAATGTCGTTATTAAGGGAGTGGTGTACCGTGCGACCACGGACGGCCACAATGTAACGGGGATTCGTTTGGGCTGGAAGGGCTTAACGGATCTCAACTTCGACGATCCAGCAAGCGTTGAGAGATACGTGCTGCCGTTGACACGCGAAAACACGCGACGGATTGACCGAACCGGCGGTACATTTTTGCATACCAGCCGAACCAATCCGTCGAAGATGAAAAAGCTGCCGGATGCCATTAGCAAGGCAGATTTTCCGGGCGGAGCGCCGTTCGATGTGACGCCGCGGGTGCTTGCCAATTTGGAAAAGCTTGGCTTGGATTCGCTGGTGGCGATCGGCGGTGATGACACGCTCAGCTATGCCGCTGTGTTGAACTCCAAAGGGTTCAAGGTAGTTGGTATTCCGAAGACGATGGATAACGATGTGCGGAATACCGAGTACTGCATTGGTTTTTCGACGGCAATTTCACGGGCCATGGAGGCCATTCAGCGCCAGCGCACGACGGTCGGCTCGCACGAGCGCGTTGGTATTTTCCGCGTATTTGGCAGGGATGCGGGATATACGGCGCTTTACACGGCTTATGTCACCTCTATTCGTTGCGGCATTCCGGAGTATGAGTTTGACTTGGACAAAATGATCAGCTTGATCATGACGGACAAGAAAAATAATCCCAGCAATTATGCATTGGTCATTCTTTCGGAAGGTGCGCGTTGGAAGGGCTACGAGGTGAAGGAGTACGGGGAGCCGGACGCCTTCGGCCATCGCAAGAAGTTCAGCGTGGCCGAGGCTTTTAGCGACGAGATCATCGCTCGCACGAAGGCCGAGACGGTGGTGAGCGATTTGACGTACGACCTACGTTCAGGCGCGCCGGATTTTCTAGATAACCTGGTGGCGACAACGTTCGGCACGATGGCCTACGATGCCATTACCAGTAACAACTTTGGATTGATGACGGCCATTGCGGATGGAAAGTTTGCGATGGTGCCGATTCCCGATCCGAAGCTTGGGCCGCGCAAGGTCGATCTAGAAAAGATGTTCAACGCTGACCGTTATCGCCCTACTTACACGAGCAAGGTTGGGTTGCCCGTGTTTTTGACACACGCCTAAGCGTATGACTACGCAGGCACCACCAGCAGGGCTGCCCTTATCGGAAACGGTTGAGGCGCAAGGCCATCTAATCGATTCGCACATCATGGAACGGATCTTCGATACGGTCGTCGAATTCGGCGGCCGTTTTGAGGTTGAGCATTTTTCGATAGGGCGAACGAATAGCGATCCATCGCGGTTGCGGCTGCACATTGAAGCGCCCACTGCGGACGACTTAGAAAAGATGATGACGCAACTGCTGGGTCTGGGTTGCGCAGCAATAGATTCGGGCGAGGCGGAATTGGGCGTGGCGGAGAAGGATCGCTGCGCGCCCGAGGATTTTTATTCGACCACGAACCAGCGGACACAGGTACGGGTGGGCGGGCAATGGATGGAAGCGGCGAATCAGCGCATGGACGCGATGATCGTAGTGAACAATGGAACAGCGGTTTGCCGCCGATTGCGCGATGTGAGGGCAGGCGACAAAATTGTCGTGGGCATGAAGGGCATTCGGGTCATTCCAGAGGCCAAAGAGCGCGACCGCTTGCAGTTCGCGTTCATGAACAACGATATTTCGTCTGAGCGGCAAGTGGAGACGGCGGTTGGTCAGACAGCGGCCATCATGCAACAGATGCGCCGCGAGGGAAAGAAGATTATTGCGGTCGCGGGACCGGTGGTGGTGCATACGGGCGGCAGCGTAGCTCTCTCGCGACTGATTCGTGAAGGCTGGATTGATGCCGTGCTCGCTGGCAATGCGCTGGCGGTGCACGACATTGAGGCGGCGCTGCTGGGAACCTCGCTGGGTGTTCGTACGTCCGACGGGCGGCAAGCACAACATGGGCACCGCAATCACATGCAGGCCATCAATGCGATTTATCACGAGGGCAGCATTGCAGCGGCTGTCGCGAGCGGGCGGCTTACCAAGGGTGTGATGTACGAATGCGTAAAGGCGAAAGTACCTTACGTGCTGGCCGGCAGTTTGCGTGACGACGGCCCGCTGCCTGGCGTAATTACCGATATGAACGAGGCGCAAGACGCTTACGCGGAACAGTTGCGCGGCGCGGGCGTGGTGCTCTGTCTGAGCTCGATGCTGCATTCCATAGCGGCGGGTAACATGCTGCCGGCTTGGGTGAAGATTGTCTGCGTGGACATTAATCCGGCAGTACCTACCAAGGTCAGCGACCGCGGCACCGGGCAAGCAACGGGAGTAGTAACGGATGTGGGCTTGTTCCTGGAATTGCTTTCCAATAAGTTGTTGGCGAAATGAAGAAAAAAAATCCTGAATACACAGATGAACACGCCGCCGCGGGCGTGCATGCGGAACTTCCGGAACTTGAGACTTGGCCGAATCAGTTTGGCGAGTACGAAATCGAAATCATTATGCCGGAATTTACGTCGGTATGTCCGAAGACCGGGTTACCGGATAGCGGAACGTTGACGCTGGTTTATACACCGAATAAACGCTGTTTGGAATTGAAATCTCTGAAGATGTATACGCTGGCCTACCGGAATTTAGGCATCTTTCAAGAGAATGTGGTGAACCGATTTTTGGCGGATGTGGTGAAGGCTGCGGAACCGGTTGAGGCGGAAGTGCATGGCGATTTCGCCGCGCGGGGAGGGATCACGACGCGGGTTACGGCGGTGTACAAGAGGAAAAAGAAGTAGCAACGCGAGCTCAGGTTGATAGGCACGCGGAAAGGTGCTATCCATTGAACAGGACTCCCATGCTAGACCTGACCAAAGACGGCTGATAGCAACGAGGCAATCCGCCAAGGCCTCAACGATGTTACAAGTGGTCGCACCAAACCGGCACGGCAAGTATTTGACGAACTGCGCCGGCAGTGTGAAATACCTCGTTGAGTTTACCCAACGTGCCGTGAACGATCTCATCGATCTTTAGCTTGAAAAAAATGCTGTCGGATCGACCGCAGCTGCAAAGTGGTTCAACAGGCTTGAGAGGCTGTGTACGAATTGAATGTTTACCCTCAACGCTGTCCTATCGCAGCAGAGACGAAGAAAACAGGCCGGCTGCTCCGGCATCTGCTTTACGGCAAGAAGCCTCATATCTACAGGTCGTGTACGAGATCAACGAATCAGAAAAGTTAGTATTTATATTCACCATCCGACACGGAGCAATGGAACGGGCAGAGTTCCTATGACAAACTTCGGGGAGCATTCCTTCGGTTGCCCAAAGAAGTAAGCTATTAAGAGGAACTTTCCACCATGCGGACAGCTTGCCTGGCACTCGCTTTCGTCGCTCTCGCCCAAGCGGGCGACTTTCACACGGGCCAAGCGGCGCGTGCAGTGATTGGACAACCATCATTTTCGGCGCGGGAAGCGGGCATCAGTGCGAATGCACTCTCCCTCACGCACGGCAAGCTTTACGCGGCGGAAAATAACCGGGTTTTGGCTTTCGATGTTTCGAACCCATGCGCATTATGCGGATTAGCCCCCGTGTCGGTGGAGAATCAATCTGTTATGCGCGGCGTTTCGGGTATCGCGGTAGCGGGCAAGGTTGTGGTGATGGCCGACGTTGCGAACCATCGGGTGCTAATCTGGCGATCGACAACGCCAGTTGCCGGTGTGATTGGACCTAAACAACCCGATATCGTGCTGAGCGATGGTGTCATCGAGCCAGTTTCCGTTGCCTATGACGGCCATAGACTGTTCGTCGGCGATGTATCGCAGCGTCGCGTGTTGATCTGGAATGCTCTTCCGAGTGTGGACAATCAGCTGGCCGATGTGGTGCTGGGCCAATCAGAGAATGGAACGGGCGCAGCGACGGTTGGTACGCCCACAGCGCTGGCCTCGGATGGCACAAACCTTTTCGTCGCAGACACGGAGAACCGGCGGATTCTCATTTTTTCCGCAGGCGATATCGATCTTTCCGAAAACGAGATCCTCAATTCAGCAAGTTTGCTGCCCGGGCCGCTAGCGCCAGGAACGCTTGTCACCATTCGAGCATCTGGAACGGCTGACAATTCGGCCGCTGCCGAATCTTCCGAAGACGAACCGCTGCCCACTCGGTTGGCGGGGGTGGAAGTTTACCTCAACGGCATTCCCCTTCCCCTCTTATCGGTTTCACCCAACGAGATTCATGCCCAACTGCCATACGATCTGGGCAGCGGAACCTCCGGGAGTCTTTATTTGCGCAGCTTGCGCGACGGCGGATTAGCGCTGGTATCTAGTGCTGCCGCTGTTCATTTTGTGCCAGCGTCTCCAGGGATTTTTGCGATTGGCAAAGCTGAACCTCGCACGGGATTGCTGCTGCATGTCAGCGAAGAGCAAGATGCCGATGGCGGTCCCGCCAAAGGTGCACCAATCACCGCCGACAATCCGGCGACACCCGGCGAAAAGATTACGGTTTGGGCAAACGGTCTTGGTTTTATCGGCGATGAAGCAACGCTTCCGGTCCGCGCCATGATTAACGGCGAACCCGCGGAGGTTATTTCCGCCCGGTTACCGCGAGGCGCCGTTGGCGTCTACGAAGTTGTCATTGCTTTGCCGGCACATTTTGCGGCAGGGCATGAAGCGAAACTGCAGTTAGTTCAGAACGCCATACCATCGAACACAGTACTGTTCCCCGTTCAAGTCACTCCATAACCAATCATGCATCAGCTCCGTTGGCACGCCGTGCTTCAGCAGTGGATTGTGTTTTCAACCGACCGCCAGAATCGACCGCAAATGCCGGCGAACTGGTGCCCGTTCGATCCCGGTTCCGGAAAGGTGCCGGATCACTATGATGTGCTCTTGTATCCGAATGATTTTCCGGGGTTCGCACCGAATGCGGATCGGTTCACGCCAATCGATAAACCTGAGCCGTTCGATGTGAACGGTCCGCGCGGCGCTTGCGATGTGGTGCTGTATTCGCCGGAACATACGCTGCCACCATCAAAGCTGAGCGTGGAGAGTTGGCGAAAGGTGATCGATGTTTGGACGCGCCGCACGGCTGAACACGCCGCTAACCCTGACATAGCGCTGGTGGACGTGTTTGAAAATTGCGGCGAAGCGGTGGGAGTGACGATGCCACATCCGCATGGCCAAATTTACGCGACGCCGTTCCTGGGGCCAACGGTGGAAAAGGAAGTGGAATCGACGCGGCAATATAGCCGAAACCATGGTGGCGCTTGTTTGTTTTGCGACCTGCTCGACGAAGAACTAAAGCGCAATGAAAGGGTTGTGGCCAGCAACCAGCATTTTGCGGCATTTGTGCCGTTTGCGGCGCGCTTCCCCGCGGAAACGGCGATTTACGCTCGGCGGCATGTGCGGACGCTGATGGATTTGACAAACGATGAGCTTGACTCCTTGGCGCAGATCATCAGCATTATGCGTCGCAAGTACGACAACCTATACGGTTTCCTCTTGCCGTTGATGATGGCCGTGAAACAAGCGCCGCTGCAACAGAAAGATGCGCCATACCATCTGCACATTCAGTTTCTGCCGCTACAACGCAGCCCAACCAAGCTCAAGTATTTAGCAACGATGGAAACGGGCTATGGCGTATTTCTCGCTGACACTGCACCTGAAGAAATGGCTGAAAATCTGCGCGTGTCGGAACCGAAAACAGTTCAAGCACCCTGACGCATCACTTGTTCTTCGTAAGGCTTATATTTCGCGCGAGTCAGAATTTCGCGGGCGCGCGGAATGTCAGCAGGGAGAACGTAAAAAAATGCACCGGTCAATTCGCGCGTAAAGATCAGTCCGCCTTGGTAGGGGCCGGGCTCGACAAAATACTCTACTTCCGCCTGGCTCAATAACAGTTCCACGGCCAGTGCCTCACGCAGTCGTCGCGCCATGTAGAGCAGGTGCAGCTCGGCTCCGTTGAAAAATTCCAGCTCGCAACGCATTTCAGTTTCTTGCAATGACGGCCCTCACGCCCTTAGTGTCTTGCGGTTGGGCTCCAGCTACAGTGACAATAGTACCTTGGATTTCCGATGGATCAACTGTCCAACTTACAACGCTAGTTTCACCGGCTGCTAAATGCACCCGACGGAAGCCCTTCAACCAAGGTGCTGCTTTGCCGGAACCAATGTATAACTGAGCCACTTCGTCGCCCGCGATTTGCGAGGTATTGCGCACGCGAGCGGAAATCCACAACTTGCCGTCGGTCCCCTTCTTAATACTCAGTCTAGAATACTCAAAAGCGGAGTAACTCAGGCCGTAGCCGAAGGAGTAGAGCGGCTTACCGGTAAAGAATCGGTAAGTGCGGCCTTTCATAGCGTAGTCGTCGAAGGCCGGTAACTGGTCGGCTGATTCGTAGAATGTTACTGGCAAACGGCCAGCGGGATTGTTATCGCCCGCAAGCGTATTGGCGATCGCAGTTCCTCCCTCTTGGCCGCCGTACCACGCTTCAAGAATCGCGCCGGCGCTTTTCTGGGCGGTATTCACGGCCAGGGCGCTACCGTTAAGCAGCACAACGATCACAGGTTTGCCAACGTCCAGAACCGCTTTCAATAGTTTTTCTTGCGGGTCAGGCAGATCGATGTTGGTGCGGTCGCCGTGCGCGAAACCAGGAATCTCAGTAGGGGATTCTTCGGCTTCCAGGCGTGAGTTCAGACCAATGCAAAGAATAGTGAGATCAGCTTGTTTGGCAGTCTCAACGGCCTCGGCAAGCGCGGCATCGGCAGGTGGCGCCCAAATTAGCTCCACTCCAGCGCCGCCCTCTTGCTGCACATATTCGGCGCGCACTTGATACGACTTGCCCGCTTCAAGATGAACGGTCTTAGTCAATGTGCGGTGGCCTCCGGCGGCGCGGCGCGAATCATCGACCAGCTTTTCACCGTCTAGAGTGAGACGCCAAGTATTGGTTCCCAAGCAGCTATCGCATTCCTGACGTCCGAGTCCCAGTTGGTATTCGCCAGTGACAGGCACATGCAACGAAAAACTCCAGCGGATCGCAAACGTGGGATCGGGCAAGACTTGCATCACAGAGGCATCGTGCATAGCCCAAACGAAATAGCCGCGTGGTTCGTTTCGCTTGAGCACGGGTTCGCCGCTGAAATCCGTATTCTTGAAGTATTCCGCGAGCACGCCTTTCTCGCCGGACGCACCGCCGAAGGGCGAGAGAACACTAGACGGAATGAGAGCGGTGGTGGAATTGGCGTAAACACTGCCTAACGCCCAGTGCACCCGGGATTGGTCGCCGAACTTCTTCTGGATGCCTGCCAGTGGAGTGATGAGATGACGTGGAGTGCCGTAATAATTGCCCAACATTACATCTGGATCATCGGACGCGGGGCCGATCACAGCGATATTCGCCGGCGCTTTGGTCAAAGGCAAAAGATGATTTTCGTTCTTTAAAAGAATCATCGATTTTTCGGCGGCTTCGAGTGCGAGCTTTTCGTGGCTTTCGTTCGCCACTTGATCCATGCCTATGTTGGAATATGGAACTTTGGCGGCCGCGTCAAACATGCCCAAGCGGAAGCGTGCAACGAAAAGGCGGCGCAGACTTTGGTCAATCTCGGCTTCAGTGATGAAGTGCTTTTGTACTGCTTCGACCAGCGAAACATACTCGTTTCCGCACGTTAGGTCGGTGCCCGCTTTGACCGCTTTGGCAGAAGCTTCAGCAAGCGACTCAGTAAATTTGTGACCGTTAAAAATATCGCCGATTGCGCCGCAGTCGCTCACGACATAACCAGGGAACTGCCAATCATTGCGCAGCTTATCTTTCAACAAGAAGTCACTGGCGCAGGCGGGAGCGCCGTCGAGGCGGTTGTAAGCGCACATCACGGAATAAGCTCCGCCGGGCATCAGTGTTTTGCGAAAGGCGTATAGGTAAGTTTCGTCGAGGTCTTGTTTGCTGACGCGCGCATCGAACTGGTGGCGCGAAAGTTCTGGACCGCTATGGACGGCGAAATGTTTAGAAGTGGCGATGGTCTTGAAATACTTGGGATCGTTGCCTTGCATACCGTGAATAAATGCGAGCGCCATCTCCGAAGTTAAGAAGGGATCCTCGCCAAAGGTTTCCTGACCGCGGCCCCAGCGCGGATCGCGAAAGATGTTAATGTTGGGCGACCAAAAGGTCAGGCCATAGTAGCGGCGGTGGATGTCGTGCTTTATCGCGTCGTTATATTTGGCGCGGGCTTCGGTGGATATGGCGTCGGCGATTCGTTGTTCGAGCTGGCTATCCCAGGTGGCAGCCAAACCGATCGCTTGCGGGAAAACGGTCGCCAAACCGGCGCGTGCCACGCCGTGAAGCCCTTCGTTCCACCATTCGTACGCAGGAATGTTTAGACGTGGAATGGCGGGAGCGGTGTTTTGCATTTGACGAACCTTCTCTTCGAGGGTCAGGCGTGAGACGACGACGTCGGCGCGCTCTTCCGGAGGGAATCGATCATCAAGGTATTTGAGGGGAGAATCCTGACCTCTACCAACAATGGCGGAGAAAACAAACAGTGCTGGAAACCCAATAGTTAGAAGGCTCTTTCTCAGTCTCGTCATTCAGCGCCTAATCTATCAAAGGAGCGCGTTTCGGACTTGGGACAAAAATTCCCAAAAGCGTCGGTGATGAGTCCGGCAAGTAGGTATTTTAAGGAGATTTAGTGGACTTATGATTGCTGAGGTTCTGGCCGGGAGGTCAATATGCGCCAACTCCGAGATGAGATTGAAAGCCCCGTGTCCCTGGATTATTTCCAGCAGCGAATGGCGGCCGGCTGGACGTTGAAGGCGGTTGAATGGGAAAGAAAGGACGAAGAGACTGCTCCTTTTTCGCCCAGCACCGTTGCTTTGCCTTACGGAATCGCCGTGGTGCCTGATACGGCGCGGCTGCAGCCAAAGGCGGAGGAAGTGGAAATCATGCAGACGATTTTGGAACTGATCGCGGTGGAGAAGGGAGTGTCGCATATCGCGGCGGAATTGAACAGCCGCGGCTATGCCACACGCGGCGGTAAGCCATGGACATCCACTGCGGTATTTAACCTGTTGCCAAGATTGATCGAAGTCGCGCCGGACATTCTCAAAGATGAAGATTGGCAGGCGCGGCGGCGCAAAGCGGTTAGCTAGAGAAGCGCTTGAGCAGCCATTTGCCGGTGGTAGCGTCGTAGATGAATGTGGCGCTAGCGTCGAATTCCAATGGCGCGGGGCGGCCGGAGCATTGCACTATGTGACCAAGGTCGATCTGTGTGAGTGGCGGCACCTGGTCGGGCAGCACAAGAGCGAAATCGCAGGCAGGATTTTGCTTTTTCACGTGGGCGATGAAATTCTGCGCGCGCTGATCGAAGTTCAAGAGTTGAGCGGCAAGTTCCGGCGTGAGAGCAGGCGTGGTCGGCTTAGGAGGACCGCTGCAGGAAAGAAAAATGGAGAGCGCAAAGGCTACGGCAATTTTGTGTTTTTTCATCACTTTGCAGCATGGTAACAAAAACCGGGCCTTCCCAATCGTAAAATGGTTGCGGGAATGAGTAAGCTATACACCCGCTCGGAACTGGTTGCGCAACGGCAAGCCTGGAAAGCTGACGGCAAGAAGGTTGTCTTAACCAATGGCTGTTACGATATTTTGCATCCGGGACATATTCGCACGCTCGAACGGGCGCGGTCACTGGGCGACGTGCTGGTTTTGGCGCTGAACACAGATGCCAGCGTGCAGCGGATCAAGGGTCCAACGCGGCCGTTCTTCGACGAACAAACACGGGCGGCGCTGGCGTTGCAACTTGAAGCGGTGGATGCCGTTGTGCTGTTCGATGAAGATACACCGCGCGATTTGATTGCCGCTGTTTTGCCCGACGCGCTGGTGAAAGGCGCCGATTGGGCACACTACGTCGCCGGGCGGGAAGAGGTGGAGGCGGCTGGCGGCGTGGTGCACACATTAGCACTGGAGCCCGGCTTCTCGACTTCGAACATTGCCGAACAGGTGCTCGCCAGCAGGCCGTGATACACCCTGCCACACGCGAGTTGCTCCAATCTGCAGCCCGCCAGCAAAGCTTTCAGGCGCTATTGCAGCAACTCACTCGCGGCGAGCGTGGGCCCTTTGCCGTTTCCGGCTTAGTCAACACCGCCAAAGCGCTTTACCTGGTTTTGCTTTATCAAGCGACTGAGAAGCCGTTGTTCGTCATCGTAGATGGCAATAAGCAGGCAGAAACACTGCTGGCTTCGCTAGAAGTGTTCTTCGACATACTGCTGGAAGGGCGCGAATTGCCGCCGCCGCAATTGATTCCGGCGCTAGACGTTCTGCCGCATCAGCGGCTTTCACCGCACAACGAAATTGAAGAGATGCGCGCCGTGGGATTGTGGCGGTTATCCTCGCACCGAATCCCAATTACTATCGCGCCGGTTGCTTCCGCTTTACTCAGAACGGAGTCGCCCGAGTTTTACCGCCAACTCGCGATCGTTCTCCGGACCGGTGAAGAAATCCCGCTCGACGATCTCGTCCAACATCTGGAGAGCATCGGCTATGAAAAACGCGAGCCGGTAGAAATGGTGGGTGAATATTCCATTCGCGGGGGCATTTTCGATGTCTTTCCTGCGGAAGCCGATCGGCCGATACGCGTGGAATTTTTTGGCGACACAGTGGAATCGATCCGCCAATTCGACGTGGAAACACAGCGCTCGGTTTTGAAAGTGCCATCCGCCCCGTTGTTGCCGTTGGCCGAATATCCGCGTTCGCGCTCTCTGCTGCGGCAGTTGGCGGATGCCGCGGAACAGGCCGATCTGGATTTGTCCAACCCTGGCGAAATTTTTCCAGGTTGGGAATTCCTCGTGCCTCTGGTGAGGCCCCGCACGCATAACTTGCTTTCCTTGAGTCGCGATGCTTTGGTTGTGCTGGATGAACCCAGTGCAATTTTTTCAGCGGCGGAACGTTTGTGGCATCGCTTGGACCATCCCGACCGTCCAGCGCAGATCGAACCTGACAAAAATTATTTGCGCTGGGAAGAACTGAATGCCGCCATCGATCAAAGGACGGCGATTTCTCTTCAAGAACTCGAGCTGATCACGGAAAAGTCCCCTGCACCCGATCACAGTTTTTATATCCCTACGCGCCAATCTTTGACGTTTCAAGGCAACATGCCAGTGGCGGTGGCTGAAGCGCGCAATCTCATTCAGGCTGGACATCGCGTGGCATTCTTTGCGGCTTCGGTTGGGGAACTGGAACGGCTGGCCGACATTCTGCAAGAGTACTCAATTCCCTATCAGCTCGGTCTTGAATCTACAACTGGTGCACGCCCGTCATTGGTGGAACGCGCTTATCATGCGGGGGCACTTTCGAGCGCCTTTCTCATCAAAGGGAACGTGCAGCGGGGTGCAGTGCTGCACGATTCGCTCATCGCAATTCTAGGCTCCGAAGATCTCTTCGAAACGTCCGATCTCATTGCGCGCCAGCCCAGCAAGTCGCAACTCGCAGCTTTTGCCGCCGACGTTGCCGATCTAAAGCCTGGCGATTTTGTCGTCCACGCCACCCACGGCGTGGGTCGCTTCCTCGGCATCAAAGAACTCACGCAAGGCGATCAAAAGGGCGATTTCATGCTGATTGAATACGCCGCCGATTCGAAGCTTTACGTGCCTTTGACGAGGCTGGATCTGGTACAGAAGTACCGCGGCGCCGGTGAAGCCAAACCGCATTTAGACCGGCTTGGCGGCGTTAGCTGGGAAAAGACCAAATCGCGCGTTAAAGCCAAAATGCGCGATATGGCGGACGAATTGCTGAAGCTGTATGCGCAAAGGCGGATGAGCAAGGGCTTCGCCTTTTCGGCCGACAGCAATTGGCAGCGAGAGTTTGAAGATTCGTTCGAATACACCGCGACCAAAGATCAAGTTACCGCCATGACCCATATCAAGGGCGATATGGAGAGCGAGCAGCCCATGGACCGATTATTATGCGGCGACGTCGGCTTTGGCAAAACGGAAGTAGCGATGCGCGCGGCCTTTAAAGCGCTAGGCGACGGTAAACAAATTGCACTGCTGGCGCCCACCACCGTTTTGGCCTTTCAACATTTTGAAACCTTCAAGCGCCGGTTTAATTCTTTTCCCGTGCGCATTGAGTTGGCCAGCCGCTTCCGCTCAGCCAAAGAAGTAAAAGCCACTTTGGAAGAACTAGCCGCCGGGAAAGTGGACATCCTGATCGGCACGCACCGTCTGCTTTCGGCAGATGTTCAGTTCTACGACCTGGGCTTGCTCATCGTCGATGAGGAGCAGCGCTTCGGCGTTAAGCATAAAGAGCGCTTGAAACAGATTCGGCATGATGTGGATGTCTTAACAATGAGCGCCACACCGATTCCACGCACTCTGCACATGTCCCTTTTGGGATTGCGCGATATGTCGGTGTTGGAAACACCACCGAAGGACCGACTTGCAATTAACACAGTCGTGGCGCACTTCAATCCCGATTTGATCAAGACCGCGATTGAGCAGGAACTCGCGCGACAAGGGCAGGTTTACTTTGTTCACAATCGGGTGGACACCATCTTCATGCGGGCGGCCTCTATTCAAGAAATGATTCCGCAATGCCGCATTGGAGTCGGGCATGGCCAAATGGGCGAGGCGGAATTGGAAAAGGTCTTGCTCGGCTTTATGACCCATGAATACGACGTTTTTGTTTGTACAACAATCGTTGAAAACGGTTTAGACATCCCGCTTGCGAACACGATCATCATTGAAAACGCCGAGCGCTACGGCTTGAGCGAGTTGTATCAATTGCGCGGACGTGTGGGCAGATCGAACCGTCGCGCATACGCCTATCTGCTGGTACCCGCCGATACCCAATTGAGCGAAGTGGCTCGCAAACGGCTCGCTGCTCTGAAGGAATTTAGCGATCTGGGAGCTGGTTTCAAGATTGCGGCACTCGATCTGGAATTACGCGGTGCGGGAAATCTATTGGGCGGCGAACAGCACGGGCATATCGAAGCAGTAGGTTACGACACCTACGTGCGTCTCTTGGAAGAAACCGTCAAGGAACTGAAGGGCGAAGAGGTTCCTCTTGAGATTCATTCGACGTTAAATCTTGGACTGGACATCCGCATTCCCACCGAATATATTTCCGATGAAGCGCAGCGGCTGCGCTCGTATAAACGCATTGCCGACGCGAAAGATCAAGAGCAGGCGCAAAAAATCGCCGATGAACTGGCTGATCGCTATGGCCCCGCGCCGCTGGAAGTATCGAATCTGCTGCGTTTTTCGCTGCTCAAGACGATGGCACAGCGCTCCGGCGTAGAATCGGTTGATCGCCGCCAGGGCGTTGCCAATATCAAGTTTCACCAGCAATCTAAAATCGACCCGCTACGGCTCATGGAACTCGTGCGCAATACGAACGGCGCACAATTCACGCCAGCCGGCGTCCTTAAATGGCCGCTGAAACCCTATACCAATCCGGGCGATTTAATTGATGATTTGCGGCAAATGCTGGTGGCGTTAACGGCTGAATCGCCGGTATCCGCGCCGCGTTAAGAGACGAAGCGGAGGAAACCCGTTGGCGGAGTGCGCCGTCACTTGTCATAATGTAAGGGAACCATTTATGAAAGTTGTTTTGTTTTCGCTGTTGGCGGGATTTTTGGCCTTGGCCGCTGATAATCCGCCCACCGTGCCGCCCCTGCAGCCGGCCGTTGTCGATCAGATTGTGGCAAAAGTAAACGGCGATATCGTTAGCCAGGACGAACTGCAAAGATTGGTCTTGGAACGTACCCAGGAGCTGAAAGCCCAAGGTGCTACCGGTTTGCAATTGCAGCATTCCGTCGAAGAGCTGCAAAAGAATTTACTGCGCGATCGCATTGATCAGCTGCTGCTTGTGCAAAAGGGCAAGGAACTCAACATAACCGTAGATTCAGAAATCAGCAAATACATGGCGAGTCTGCGGCGTCAATCCGGCATCAGCGACGAAGAGAAGTTTCGCGAGTACGTGCGGCAGCAATCGGGCATGAGTTACGAAGATTTTCAAGCCGAAGCCAAGAACAGTGCACTGACTCGCGAGGTGATTAGTTCTGAAGTCGGACGCCACATTCACGTCACCGACAAAGAAGTGGAAGATTACTATAATGCGCATCAGAAAGACTTCATTCGCGAAGAAAAGGTATACCTGAGCGAGATTTTGATCTCGACCCAAGGCAAGGACGCCGCCGGTATTGCGGCTTCCGAGAAAAAGGCCAATCAGCTTTATGAGGACGCCAGCAAAGGCTCTCGTTTTCCTGAAATGGCGCGCGATAACTCCGACGCAGCCACTGCAAAAGATGGCGGCTCGCTTGGTGGCTACAAGAAAGGTGAACTCAGCACAAAACCTGTCGATATTGAAGGCGCCGTTTGGAATCTGCCAAAAGGCTCGGTAACGAAACCAATTAAACTCGCGAACGGCTTCGAGATTTTCAAGGTCGACGACCACACGAAGCAGGGACTCGCGCCGATCGCGGACGTCAAGGGCGAAATTGAAAACATTCTCTACGGTCCTAAAATGCAGCCCCGCATTCGCGAATACCTAACCACGTTGCGTACGCAAGCGTTCCTCCAGGTGAAGCCCGGCTTTGTAGACACTGGCGCCGCTCCCGGCATGGATACAAAATGGCAGGACCCCGCCGTGCTGAAACCAGAAACAGTATTGAAGGCACAGGTCGAACAGAAGCAGCGCATGAAGCGTTTGTTGTGGACAATTCCAGTGCCCGGCACTTCCGTAGATGTGAACGGAAAGAGCAGTTCGCGCTAGACATTCATGAAATCTCCCTGCGTAGGGACACTGCCGGTGAACGAGCCTGTAACGGCGTATTTTCTGGTTTTGTCCAAAGAAATTCGTCAAAAGAAAACGGGCGAACCCTATTTGTCTTTGCATTTGGCCGACAAGACAGGCGAAATCGAAGCCAAGATGTGGGACAACGTGGCGGAAGTGATGGACACTTTCGAGCGTGACGACTTTCTGAAGGTCAAGGGAATCGTGCAGGTTTATCAGAATCGGTCGCAGTTTACGGTCCACAAACTGAGGCGGCTGGAAGAGCACGAAATCGAATTTGCGGACTACTTTCCCAGCTCGGAGCGCGATCCGGAAGAGATGTTTGGGGAGTTGCGCGGCATCGTGAATGGGTTCAGCAACCCGCATTTGAAAGCGCTGCTGAATTCAGTGTTGGACGACGCGCCATTGGCAGCAATGTACAAAATGGCGCCGGCGGCTAAGACCATTCACCATGCCTATCGCGGCGGCCTGCTGGAGCACGTTCTCTCGCTGTGTTCGCTGGCCCGCATGACGGCGGCGCATTACAAAACCATCGATGTGGATTTGTTGCTTACCGGCGCGATCTTGCATGATATCGGCAAAGTAGAAGAATTATCATACGCGCCGCGGATTTTCTTACAGCGCCGATGGGCAACTGCTAGGCCACATCATTCAGGGCCTTCGCATGCTGAATTCCAAGTTTGAAAAGCTGCCCGATTTCCCGCTGAAGCTGCGCACGTTGATCGAGCATATGATTATCAGTCACCACGGCGAGCTGGAGTTTGGTTCTCCCAAAGTGCCGATTTTTGCCGAAGCATTGTTGCTGCATCATCTCGACAACATGGATTCAAAGATGGATGCGGTGCGCGGCGCTTTGCAACGCGACCGCTTGGTGGAAGGCGAATTCACCGGCTGGATTGCGCCGCTGGAACGCGTACTGCTGAAGAAAGACAAGTATCTCGAAGAGGCAAAGGCCCCGGTTGTCGCAACGGCTGAAAACGCAACGCCACCGCCTGGACCGCCACCACCTGCGCCCAAACCAGTCGTTAAACCGCCGCAAAACAGTCTCTTTGCCGAGAAGCTGCTAGCGGTACTTGAGCCGCAAAAATAATAGTTGCTGATGCGCCTGAAGTGTTCCTCGAAGAGCGTCCCTTTCCGTACAAGCTGGACGTATGCACAAATCGTCTATACTACAAAGACAGAATGATTCTCTTCGACAAGCCTGATCCGACAAAAGCGACGACGAACCTCAAAAGTCACGGCGTTTCGTTTTCGGAAGGAGAGACGGTTCTGTATGACAACGATGCCATCACGATTACCGATTACGAGTCGGACCCTAACGAGGAACGCTTCGTTTCCATCGGCATGAGCGCTGCTGCGCGGGTTCTGGTTGTCGTTTACACGTACCGCAGCGAGAAGGTGAGAATCATTTCGGCGCGGGAAGCCGAGCCAAGCGAAAGGAAGGAATACAGCAACCAATGAAAAGCAAATATGATTTCAGCAAAGGCAAGCGTGGCGCGGTCCTTCCAGAGCCGCCGCTCGAAAAGGGCAAGGTTAAAATCTCGATCCGGCTGGACGAAGACATTTTGCAACGCTTCTTCGAGATGGCCGATGAAAGTGGAACCGGCTATCAAACGCTGATCAACGGCGCGCTGCGCGAATACTTAGAAGGCAAGGCACCTAAGATCGAGGATGCCTTGCGCCGCATCGTGCGCGAAGAAATAGCTCGAAGCGGCAATGTCGTTTGACTCTTTTTCAAGTCACCGAAACGTGGCTGCTAATATGGTCAGTTGTCAGGCTCCGGGCTTCGTGCAATGGGCGGTCGCAAACCCCGCTAGGTCCGGAAGGAAGCAACGGTAGTGATTTAGCACGTGTGCCGCGGATCACCCGGGGTCTGGCAGTTTTCGCTCGCCACTCATAGCACTCCATGTATCAGGTCATCGCCCGGAAGTATCGTCCCCAAGGTTTCGACGAACTGATTGGTCAGGAACACGTTCAGAAGACCCTGGCTAATGCGATTTCCAGCAACCGCATCGCGCACGGTTATATTTTCAGCGGGCAACGTGGGACTGGCAAGACGACAGTCGCCCGCATTTTCGCGCGCTGTCTGAATTGCGAAAAGGGTCCAACTCCGACGCCATGCGGCGTGTGTTCCAGTTGCAAAGAGATTACCGCGGGCAATTCGGTAGACGTGATTGAAATCGACGCTGCTTCCAATCGCGGCATCAATGAAATGCGCGAGATTCGCGAAAACGTTCGCTACCGCCCGGCGCGCGACCGCTACAAAGTTTTCATCATCGACGAAGCTCACCAGATCACCAAGGAAGCTTTCAACGCGCTCTTGAAAACTTTGGAAGAGCCGCCCGAGTGGGTGGTTTTCATTCTGTGCACAACGGAAGCATACGAAATTCCTAACACGATTGCGTCGCGTTGTCAGCATTTCAGTTTTCGCTCGGTGGATTTTCTGGAAGTGATGAACCGCATGCGCTACATCGTCAAAGAAGAAGGCATCGAGGCGAGCGACGAAGTGCTTTCCGTGGTTGCGCATGCGGGCGAAGGCAGCGTGCGCGATTCGCTTTCAGCCTTGGACCAGGCGATCGCTTGTTGCGGTACCACACTGCGTGTGGAAGATGTGCGCGCGCTGCTGGGCGTGTTCGCGGTGGGATCTTTGCGTTCCGTTGCGGAAGCCGTGCAGCAGCAAGATGGTGCGCGCATGTTAGACATCGTGCAGGAGTTGGAAGCCACAGGCCAGAGCCTGCAGCACTTCTCGCGCGAGCTTTCGCGCTACTGGCGCAACTTGCTGGTGGCAAAGCTTTCGAACAAGCCTACGCGGCTCATTGCCGCATCCGATCAGGAACAAGTAACGCTGCTCGAGACGGCTGCCCAATTCAGCGAAGAGGATTTAACACGCTATCTTAATCTCACGCTCGATCTCTACAAGGCGCTGCAATATTCTTTGCAGCCGCGTTTGCATCTGGAACTTGGCTTGATCAAGCTGGTGCACGCGGGTCGACTACAATCCATCGAATCGGCTTTGGCGGGTCTGGAGAAATCACCGGCCTTGAGTGCAACGACGCGTGCCGCCGCACCTCGGCCGCCAGCATTTCAGGCTCCCGTGCAGACCGCACCAAAAGTAACTGTCGAAGCAGCAACTCCCGAACCACCGGCTGCACCTGCGGCATTGACAGGCGATCTCCGACAAGATTTGCACGCGGCTCTCACGAAAGAGAATTTGAACTTTAGCGCCGATGCGATTTTGCAATCGGATGTTTCGCTAAATGGTTCCGAATTGATCTTGCGGGGCGCCAAGAAACTCTCGTTTGGACTAAAAGATCCGGCGATTTCACGAATCGCCGCGCAGTTGCTGGGCAAGCCGGTGCGCGTGAAATTTGAAGAAGGTGAAAGCAGCAACAAGGCCGCCGCGCCTGCCCCTGTGCGCGCCGCCGCTGAAGACGTAGAACTGCGCGCCCGGGCGTTGTCTCATCCGGGTGTGAAACGCTTTCAGGAGCTTTTCCCGGATGCGCAGGTTCGCACCGTGCGAAATTTGAATGAGTAAAGGAATGAACCTATGAAGATGCCTGGCGGCAACATGCAAAACGTGATGAAGCAAGCGCAGCAGATGCAGGCCAAGTTGCAGGAGCAGATAGCAGCCATCCGGGTGGAAGCATCCGCCGGCGGCGGCATGGTCAGCGTGAAAATGGACGGCCACAAAAACGTGCTGGGCGTGAAGATCGATCCGGAAGTCGCGGGCGACGTAGAGATGCTGCAAGACATGGTCACCGCCGCGTTCAACGAAGCGGCCAAAAAAGTGGACGACGAAGCCCAAGGCAAAATGGGCGGCTTGTTGGGCGGCATGGGCCTGCCTCCAGGCCTGTTTTAAATGGCCGACTTTGCTGAGCCGCTCGCACGCCTGATCCAGGAATGTAAGCGCCTACCCGGAATCGGGCAGAAGTCTGCGCAACGAATTGCCTTCCATTTATTACGCGTGCCGCGCGAAGAAGCAGAAGCGCTCGCCCAGGCCGTGCTCGATGTGAAGGACAAGCTTGGCATTTGTACACAATGCCAGAACATTAGCGATGGTGAGTTGTGCGTTTATTGCCGAGACCCGCATCGCGAAGCGACTTCCATTTGTGTCGTGGAAGAGCCGCACAACATCGTCCCGATCGAGACAACGCGGACGTTTCACGGACTTTACCACGTGCTACACGGAGCCATCTCTCCCTTGCGCGGCATTGGTCCCGAGCAGTTGCGTATTAAAGGCTTGGTGGATCGCCTTCAAAAGGGCGACGTGCAGGAAATCATTATCGCTACAAATCCGACCGTTGAGGGCGAAGCTACAGCTGTTTATCTTTCGCGTCTGTTGAAACCGCTAGGTCCGCGTGTCACGCGCATCGCCATGGGCATTCCCGTTGGCAGCGATCTTGAGTTCGCAGATGAAGTGACCATGTCGCGATCGCTGGAAAATCGTCGCGAGATGTGACGCTACACTAAAAACAGTGCTCGTCAGCATTTCTTCCCAGCCCGAACGTCCGAAATGGTTACGTGCGCCTGCACCAGTGGGCGACAATTACCGCGCTCTAAAGGACTTGGTCACGCGCTTAAAGCTGCATACGGTATGCGAGAGCGCGGCCTGCCCCAATGTCGGCGAGTGCTGGAACCGGCGCACTGCGACGTTCATGATACTAGGCAACGTGTGTACTCGCCGCTGCGGCTTTTGTGCGGTGCAAAAAGGTGGACCGCTGCCGGTGGATTACGATGAGCCGCGCCGCGTGGGAGAAGCTTGCGCGGCATTGGGTCTCCGCTATGCGGTGGTGACGAGCGTAAACCGCGACGACCGAAAAGATGGCGGTGCAGAGTTGTTTGCGCTGACGATCAAGGCCATTCGCGAACAAGTGCCCGGCTGCAAAGTAGAAGTACTAGTGCCCGATTTTCAGGGCTCTCATGCCGCTATGGAGATCGTCCTGAACGCCGAACCGGATGTGTTGAACCACAACACGGAAACGGTTCCACGGTTGTACCGGCAAGTGCGGCTGGGTGCTCAGTACAAGCGCTCGCTCGACATGCTGCAATACGCCAAGCAACTGCGCCCGCGCACGCCAGTGAAATCGGGATTAATGCTGGGCTTGGGCGAGACAATCGAAGAAGTTCTGCAAGTGATGCGCGATTTACAAGCG
Organism: Bryobacterales bacterium; assembly: GCA_963749105.1. Classification (GTDB taxonomy): domain Bacteria; phylum Acidobacteriota; class Terriglobia; order Bryobacterales; family Bryobacteraceae; genus Bog-105. The sequence continues at coordinate 41,348 of CAVVLT010000024.1, forward strand.
CACAGTGTGGACATTCTGACTCTCGGCCAATACTTGCGGCCTTCGGCTAAACATTTACCAATCATTCGCTACGTACCGCAAAGCGAGTTTAGTGAACTGCGCGATGCCGGTCTGCGCATGGGATTCGCCCACGTCGAAGCGGGCCCGTTGGTTCGTAGTTCTTATCATGCGGACAGTTCTGAACAAAGCGTAAATTCAATCAAACTTCTTGACCCAAATATTTCGCACTGAAACCTTAGTCGTGGCCTCGATTTCAATCCCGAAGTATCCCGGCTGATTGTTAGAAGAAGCCGGATCGTCATCCACCATCACCGCCATCAGTTGACCATTCAGAATATGAAGCATCGTGCCGCCGCGCGCGATCACCGTGTATTCATTCCAATCGTTCATCTTGACAAGTTTGCCCAAGGCATCAATGTCCCCAATGTTGCCCATTAGATCCTTCTTGGCCAGCCCCGATCCTTCCACCACTTGTCCGCGCCACGCCTCAATCCGCATCGGGGTATTTTCGGAGTAAAACTGCCCAGTCCAATATTTCGCACTCGGCCAAAAGTCAGCTTGCGGGCCGCTCAACATCCAATTCAGATTCACGGGTCCAACATTCGCGGTAACGTTGGCGGCAATATGCGCGAGCCAGGGAGAACCAGTTTTACTGCGATATTGAAATCCACTGCCGCCGCTACCTTCCACTTTGATTTCAAACTTCAGGGTGAAGTCCTTCGCCACCATGTCCCGATAAACGAGATAGCTGTTCCCACTCGGATTCTGCGGCGTTGATTCGCCGACGATCGCGCCACCTTCCACGCGCCAGAACTTCGGGTTGCCATCCCAACCTTTGAGACTCACTCCATCAAATAGCGAAACGTACCCTTCATGGTCGGTAAAGTTCAACGGCTGTGGCTTGGTGAAAGCTATGCCTGCAAAAGAACCACCCAGATCGACAAACGCCTTCACTTGATCGGGCGCAAGCCGGTTCGCTGAACTTTGAATCTTTGCGAAGGCGTCCGCGCGGGCATTCGCCAAATTGATTTCGGCATCCTGAACGGCCTGCACTTTTGCCTGAATTTCGGTTTCATTGCGCGGCTCACGTAGAGCAGCGGCAGTGACAGCAGAACGGGCCACCGCGAGCGACTGCGCCAGCGGCATGAGATCGGTTGAGACTCGTGTCAGTGCATCCACTTGTGCTTGCGTGATGTTCGGAATCGTTCCGCCTGGTTCGTAACCGGGACCAGTCGCGCGAATAGCTCCGCCACGTGCGATCAAGCTGGCGACTTGATGGGGAGCCAATCTTGCTGGCGATACTTGAAGCGACGCAAAAGAATCCGCGCGTGCTCGAGCCAACCTCAGCTCGGCGGCAGCGATGGCGGCACTCTTCTCTTTGATGAGTGCGTTATCACGAGGTTCTGAGTAGGCGGCTCTAACTATAGCCTGCGCGCGCCTCGCTAAGCGATTCAAGTTGCGGCGAAAGATCGGCACTCATTCGAACCAGCGCCGCGGTTTGTTGTTCACTCAAATCGGAGGTTTGCGCTAAAAGGTTGAAGCTAGTGAGTACAGCAAGTAAAAGGCTTTTGCACATTTGAACTTTTCTACTTTATACCCACTCAGTGATCTAATGCACGGGCAACGTAATCACTGCCTCGCAGCCAGGCCCTTGCAATGCATTTCGCAAACTCAACGAGCCTCCATGCGCCTCGGCAATCTGCCGGCTCAGCACCAAACCAATGCCCGACCCGCCGCGCTTCGTCGTAAAAAACGGCACAAATAGATTCGCGGTATTCGGCAACCCCGGCCCTTCGTCACGCACTGTAATCTCTAAAGCCGACGGCAGTTGCTTATAGTGCAAAAACACCCGCCCGCCGGTGCCATGCACCGCATCCACGCCATTTTGGATCAAATTAATCAATGCCTGCTCCAGCTGATCAATGTCTCCTTGGAACGTTAACGGCGGCCCTTCTTCAAAAAACACCCGCTGGCGAGTTTCAAGACTGCTGGCACGCAACAACAGCGCATTAATCTCAATCGCACCCAGCTTTGGCGGCGGCAACTTCGCCAAGCGCGCATAGGAACTCATGAAACGGCTTAAAGATTCAGAGCGCGTCGCAATCACGTTCAACCCACGAGTCATGTCCTGATCCCAATCTTCGGGCCGCGGTTCAACACTTAGTAAGTCGGCAAGACTCTGCGCAATCGATTTAATTGGCGTGAGGGAGTTATTCAACTCATGTCCGATCACGCGCACAATCCGCTGCCACGCCTGCAACTCTTCCTGACGCAAAGGCAGCGTCAGGTCGGTCACCACCAACAATTGGTGCGGCACACCGCCTTCGCGAAACTGGCTGCGGCGAATTCCCCATCGTCCTGTCGCGCCCGGAAAAGCGCGCCGAATGGTCTGGTCCGTCGCCCCTGCCAAGTATTCCGCCAAGCCAAGTGAGGTCGCATCGCGCGCTAATAATCGCTCCGCTGGTTGCGCCAGCAGTCTTTCACCGGCGCGATTCACTAACCGCAGTTGTTGACCCGGATCGAACGCGAACGCCGCGACGTCAATCTCCTCCATCACTTTGCGGAGCAGCGCCGTAGCTTCCAGCGCACCGAGCCGCTGATCCCGCAACGTCGCTGCCATCGCATTTACCTGTTGCATCACTTCGCCTAGCGGTTCTTTCGGATTATCGACGCGCGCACGAATGCTGTAATCGCCTTCGCGCAACGCTTCGAGCAAATTTGCCAGCGTCCTTAACGGACCCGCGATGCGCCCACGCGCCGCAAAGCAGAAACTCAGCCAAAGAAGAATGAGCAGTGAGTCTACGGTGATCTGTGAACGAGTTTCGCGCCCTTCCACGGCAAGCAGAATCACACATGCAGCCACACCCGGCAAACCTCCCGCCAAAGCGAGAAGCAGAACGCGCGTTTCGTGACCTAATTTCACAGACCGAAACGCTGCAGCCTGCGATACAGCGCACTGCGGCTCAATCCGAGCGACTCCGCGGCGTGGCTCACGTTGCCGCCATGTCGCGCCAATGCTTTCTTGATCAGGAACTCTTCCACGTCGTCCAAACTCATCTCCTCCAGCCGGGGAGAAACCGTAGCCGCTGAACGCAAGGCCAAATCGCCCGCGCGAATGCAGTTCAGCTGGGCCATCAACACAGCGCGCTCCACCACGTGATTCAATTCACGCACATTCCCCTGCCAAGCATGATCGTACATCGCTTGTATGGCGCTCTGGTCGAAACCACTTATGGTCTTACGATAGCGGCGCGCATGCGTGCCTAGAAAATGCGCGGCAAGGGGTATCAAATCCTCGCGCCTTTCACGCAAAGGCGGCAAGTGAATCTCAATCGTATTCAAGCGAAACAACAAATCCTGCCGAAAACGTCCGTTCGATACTTCCTCAATCAGATTGGCGTTCGTAGCGGAAATGACCCGTACGTCAACCTTCTTCGTCTTCGACGAACCGACGCGCTCCATCTCGCCAATTTCCAAGACTCGCAGCAGCTTTGCCTGAAGATTCATGGGCACATTGGCGATTTCGTCGAGAAACAGCGTGCCCGTATCGGCCAGCTCAAAACGCCCAACCCGGTCCATCTTCGCGTCGGTGAAGGCGCCTTTCACATGCCCGAACAACTCACTCTCAAAGACACCTTCGGCTAAGCCGCCCGCGTTCACCGTTACCATCGGCTTGGTCGCTCGCACGGAAATTGCGTGCAGTGTGCGCGCTACAACTTCTTTGCCGGTGCCTGGCTCGCCAGTTATCAGAACATTCGCATCCGAAGGACCCACACGCGCGATCAAATCAAGCACCGGTTGCATCGCGGCGGATTCAGCGATCATCGAAGGCAGATTGTCCGCAGACAACAATTGGTTTTCCAGTTCCAGCCGTTGTCCACGGCGCAAAGCGTGACTCAGTTCCAGCTGGGTGCGAATAATCGCAGACAGCCGCTCATTCTCCCACGGCTTCTGAATAAAATCGCGTGCACCTCGGCGCATCGCTTCCACTGCCAAGTCGACGCTGCCCCATGCCGTCATCACCACCACAGGCAGCATCGAATCCACCGCTTGAATCTTCGCCAGCAAATCCAGACCTTCCTGTCCGGACGTGGTATCGCGCGTGTAATTCAGGTCAATGATCGCCAGATCGTACTCGCGGCTCTCGACGGCCTGCAATGCCTGTTGTGGGGATTCCGCCGAGTCGGTCTTTGAACCCTCGCGCTTCAACAGTAATCGCAGTGCTTCCAGCACATCGGGCTGATCATCGGCAATCAGAATCCGCGTCTGGCTCGGCACATATTTCATTGCTTCATCCAGCCATCCTCAATCTGAATGACTCGATTCCCATACTCGGCATTTTTTTCGTTGTGGGTCACTTGAATGATCGTCGTGCCGGCATCGTTCAACTTCTTGAACATCTCCATAATTTCTTTGCCTTGGCTCGAGTGGAGATTGCCGGTCGGCTCATCGGCCAGAATCAGCTTGGGACTCGCAATCATGGCGCGCGCAATCGCCACCAATTGTTGCTGCCCACCCGAAAGTTGATTCGGATACAGATCCTTTTTGCCCACCATGCTGAAACGGTCTAGTGAATCGCACACAATACTTTCGCGTTCAGACTTCTTGATGTTGCGGTAAGAAAGAGGAATATCTAAGTTCTCATAAACCGTCAACGAATCGAGCAGGTGATAACTTTGAAACACGAACCCAATGTATTTCTTGTAAACCTCCGACCGGTCCTTCTTATTCAAGCGGTGAATGGGAAATTCCAAAAAGTTATATTCGCCCGTCCACGCCGTATCGTGCATGCCGAGTAAGTGCAGTAACGTGGACTTACCCGCCCCGGACGGCCCCATAATCGAGATAAACTCGCCTTCCTTGATTTCCAGATTGATGCGGCGCAGAACATAAGTTTTTGTAGGGCCATGCTCGAAGAATTTTTCTACGTTACGTAAAGTAATCATTTAGCTATTCATAGCGTAGCCGAGCAAGCCGGTAGTTAAACGCGAGGCAGATGTGGAACGCGCGGAACGACCGGAACATGCGGCGGCACAATGACAATCGGATTGAGGGCACGCACGCGAAACAAACGCGCTTGACCGAAACTCAAATGCATCGCTTCCTGCAGCCGCTCCGCAAACGCAAACGCCAGCAGCAGAGCGGCGATAGCGATCAGATCGACGTGCTTGGAAATCAAACCGTAACCTCCGAGTTTTCCTCCACCACGCGGCCATCAAAGAGGTGAATCGAGCGGTCTGCGTAACGAGCGTAACGCGGATCGTGCGTCACCATGCAAATCGTCGCACCACCACGGTGCAATTCGCGCAACAAATCCATCACCTGCTCACCGTTTTGGGAGTCCAAATTTCCGGTCGGCTCATCGGCCAGTAAGATAGACGGATCGCCGGCCAACGCTCTGGCCACGGCTACGCGCTGCTGCTGACCGCCAGAGAGCTGCGAAGGATAGTGTTTAATGCGATGCGACATGCCGACACGTTCCAGTGCCTCGTGAACTTTCTTCTTCCGTTCAGCCGACGCCATGCCACGATAAGTCAGCGGCAATTCCACGTTCTCGTAAACATTCAGATCGCCAATCAAATTGAACGCCTGAAAAATGAAGCCGATTTCGCGGTTGCGGATGCGCGCTCGTTCAGACAACTTCAAGCTCTGCACCGGTTTGCTGTTGAGAATATAAGTGCCGGTCGAGGGCGAATCGAGCAAACCTAAAATGGCCAGCAGCGTCGATTTGCCACAGCCCGACGGCCCGGAAATCGACACGTACTCGCCACGCTGGATGTCAATATGGATACCGGAAAGAGCGTGGGTCTCCACCTCGTCGGTGACAAATACTTTCGTGACCCCTTCGAGATGGATCAATGGCTCTGCTGTGCTCATATTAGTAATACCTCCCTGTCGACTCAAATAAAGTACGCGCAACAAACAAAACTAGTTCAAACGAATTCGCGGATAAGCGTCATATTGGGACATGTCGGAAAGAATCACCCGGTCTCCTACCTTTAGGCCGTCGAGGACCTCAATCGTGTTGACGGAAGCGCGTCCTAGTTTCACGTTCACCCGGCTGGCGCCTTTACCGTCCGGATCGATCTTGAAAATGCCAATCGTGGAGCCGGGCTCACCTGAAACAGGCCGGTCCATATAAACCACATCCGACAAACGTTCGAGTTCAATTACTCCGTCCACACTCAACTCGGGGCGGGAACCTTGCGGTAGTGGGCCCATCAATTCAACATCCACTCCCACGGTTCCGTTCAGTGCGGCGGGATCAATTCGAATGACGCGTCCGGGAATGACGCCATTGCGAGTATCCACGGTAGCGTCCATGCCAACACGAACGTCTTTCATCTGCGTCTCGGCAATCTGCAAAACAGCTTTGAGCTTTTTCGGATCGGCGACTTTGGCTAAGAGAGTGCCCGCCGGAACGCGCTGGCCTTCTTCCACATCTACTTCCTGCAACACGCCATCGATCCCGGCCCGAACTTTGAGTTGTTCCACTTGGTCTCGCTTCAAATTCCAGGCGGCGCGGGCGCTTTCCACCACTACATTCTGCGCTTCAATCTGCGCCTTAATCGATTCATCGCCGATCTCCAAACGCTGCCTTTGTAGGGCGACGCGATTTTCGTACTGTTTGGCGGAATCCACGGAAAGGCGCGATTCCAGATCGCTCTTAAGATTCAGGCGCGTCAGTTCCAGATCGCGGTCGGCCGTGAGTTTCGCTTGCGTGTACTGCGATTCGAGGGTAGCGAGAGTAGAACGCTGGTCGAGCTTGTCCGTCTCGAGTTTCACTTTGAGGTTTGCGAGATTGGCTTGCTCCTGCTTCATGGTCCATTCCGCTTTTTCTGCGTCGAGCAGCAGGTCGGGATCATTGAGGACCAGAATGACGTCGCCGGCTTTGACCGGATCGAGGCCGGGACGACGGACAATTTGCGAAACCCGCGCATCTTTGGCCGCGGCAATCCAGTGAATCTCTTTGGGTGTCAGTCTTCCCAAACCACGCACCTGGCGCTCCATGGGACCACGCTTTACAGAGCCTGGATACTGTCCGCTCATATCCACCGAAGGCGCAGCAGGTTTTAGACGTGCAAGCGCGAAAGTCGCACCGCCGATAGCCAGAGCGGCGAGTGAAATATAAACAATGCGCTTGATGAGGCGTTGGCGAGCGACTTCTTTTCCGCGAGGGACGTCCATATGTTTTCCAGTCTAAAGAATGCAGTTGGAGGGCCAGCGGTTGCTCGCCGCGGAACTCATTGATTATATTGTCATAATCGGCAACAGAGCGGACGCGCGACTGTCCGTTAATGGGACGCAGTCGTGCGCTTTAGCCAAAGGCGGAACGCCCGGAGGATGAACGGCTCTCTCGGGGTCAACTTGGTTGAAGGGCCGTTTTGCGAAACGAAGCCAAATTTAGAGCTCGCTCCGAGGGCCGGTTTTTTAATTGGATGTTACCGAACTCGCGCGGCGAAGAAAGAGCGCATTTTGCCGGACCAGCTTTCGCGGATTGTTTGGTGCAACGCAGATTCGGTCGAAGCGTTTTGCGAAACGAAGCCAATTTTAAGGACGCGCCCAGCGAATGATTTATGCGGATGTCAAAGAAACTCGCAAAGGTCTTATTTCGCCCTGCGTTGCAGGAAGGCGAACAATTCGGTTTTGAGACGAAAGGCCCCCGTTTCCGCTTCAAATGGTCTTGATGGATTGAAGTTAACCTCAGCCCAATTGGGACGAGGACACCGCCGCCGATAAGCCCGGCCATTGCTTGTCCCTCCACTGGCCCAGGTCCTTAGCGGAGCTAAGGAAACCCAAAAATACGTTTTCTTTCGCTTGAAATCAGATGGCCCGTTCGGCAGGATTGGTAAAGCAGCGTAGGAACACCCTCAGTTCAGACCTCCCCGTTTACGCTGGCTGCGTTTGGTTTGGTTAAATGCGATCAAGGCGATGAGCGGGGTTCCCAACAGCACCCCACTGGAAGGCTCCGGCGTCGCCGTGGACGCCGTCAGATTCAGTCCCACATTCTGAAGGCCGCCGTCGGGACCCACGGAAAACACCACAGTATTTCCGGCTGCCAACGTAACGCTGTCATTGAACGCCACGATCTGTCCCTCGCTGGTCACGGTGGAATTGAACACAACAGCGCCGTTTGACACTATGCCGACGAAATCCCCTATTTTAACCTGGTCGCCCGTAAAGCTGCCCACGAGTGAATATGTGCCTGCTGCGGGAGCAGTAAAAATCAGGTCGGCGTACTGTCCTTTAATTCCTGCCACCAGCAGTAACTGGTTCGCGGCGGCAGCGACATTGCCGTCATTGAAAGCGGCTCCATTGTTGTACTCGACCGCAGGCGAGTCGCCGACGTTAATGGATTGAGTCAGCCACAATTGTTCGTTCGACGAATCAAAGCCACCCTGTACGGTATTGGTGAAAAGTGTAACCGAGCTTGTAAAACCCGATGAGTAGCCATAGGACCACACACCATTTGGGTTCGTACTGGACGTGAAGCCTGCCTCGAAAGTTGTGGCCGGATTGTAACTTGCGGTCCAGCCGCACGTTGCGAATGCAACGAATGTCAACACTGCCGAAATGCGAGAAATAGCTGGCATACTTTTTGCTCCTTGTCACTACCCTTAAGCTAGGTCCTTCGGAGTATACCGCAAAAACGTGCAGTGTTGAGTTAGTGGTACAGGCAGTGGGACGATCCCGAATTCTCGCCCGGAAGCCCCCGCCGTGGTCTCGGAAAGGGTAAGTCTTGACCACGCCGGCCGCGTGACGCCGCCGCATTGTTCTAAAACGCTACGATCAAAACAGGGTGAAAACATGCAATGCTCGATTGGTCCCAATGTCCCACTGTGGAAAGCATTCCCGGCAAGGTGAGTGGCGCATGGGTGTTTAAGGATACCCGTATGCCAGTGTCTACAGTATTCGAGAACCTCGAATCCGGCGCGACCATTGACGAGATTATGGAGTGGTTCGATGTCACGCGGGAGCAGATTGTTGCCGTGTTGGAGTTCGCGGCCCGCAGTCTCGATGCTCCGTCCGCGCCCTCGTCCTGAGAGCCGTTCGGCAATGCCGGTCGATGCGCATTCTGTTTGACCACGGCACGCCCGCGACAAAAACATAGTGACGCAGCAGAATTTTAGAAAGCCGCGGCATCGCTATCGTCGTGCTTGGCAACTCGCAATGGCGTATCGTGCAGCGCCACGTCCGCAAGATCGCGAGCGCCGTGAACGCCGCCACACCCGGCAGTTACACCGAAATTGATATTCCTCGCCGTTAAAAAAAGCAGCTTGAGGACCGCCGATTGTTTCCGGTTTCGTCGCAACCGTTTCCACCATTGCCCGGGAAGCAGCTTGTCAAGGAAACTGTTGCCCACATGCTTGAGAATCAGGGCCGCTTCATTGGGGGCGTTCAAAAAGGTATCGAGCGAGCCGACCTTGGCGAGTTGATCGAGCACAAGGACGTTCTTAGTCGCATTGACCGACTGGTTCAATCGGGAGGATAATTCGGTGGACGACCGAAGCGTTCGCGCTGCTTGAAACGGCTGTAAACGTATCCAGCAAGACGATCCCAAAGCAGCCCGGTATGTCGCGAAAGCGGTTATCGATCGCATAGCACAACTGGCAAATTTCCCCCAGCCTTGGCCGACCTGGAAGAGATGAAGGGCACCCGGGAACTCGTCAACTCGCCTTACGTAATCGCCTACCGTGCCAACGAAGAAAGTGTTGAAATCCTTTAGTCAGCGAAGTTCCGCCCCCACCCGACCTGTTCGTTCAGTGCGAAGACTTTGTGCCGAAGGAAGTGCTGGCCTGCGAGATCGCGCGCCTGGTACTGTGCGTGAATGGGACGCAGTGGCGCTCCTTCAATAGATGCTGCGCGCTGACTCCGATTTGACAGACCCCGCCGATACCGAAAGCAGATAAACCTGGCCGCCTGATCCGGCCCAGCGCGCGGTGTCGAACGAGTCACCCGAACTTGCGCGGTAAACTTCAACGCCCGACATCGTCAGCGGAGCACCGGGCCGGCAAACGTCAGGCGGCTTGCGTGCTCGCAAGAAATAAACATGTCCTAACCCGGCCACGCGCAGTTTTCCATCTGGCTCCATCAAAGCAGCCGTACGTTCGTCGATGGCAATGGCTCGGGCTTCCGGCAAATGGAAATCCGCAATCAGGCGGGCTAGAAAGACCAATGTGCGCCCCATCCGATCGCGAGCTTTGAAATGGCTGTCGGTGATGGTGTTCTTCAAGGCGGTAATTTCCAAAAAGTTATGAGCGATTTTGACCCGCTCGTCGTAGGGATCACGCAGCGCATCTTGCGAAGTGACCGTATCCTTTTCGGCGGAAAACATGTACTCGCCAAGAACCGCCAGTCCTGCACTCGTACCTGCAAGCGGAACGCCACGTCTCACCGCCTCCCGCAGTGAATCTCCTAAGGGCGATTGATTCCAGAGATGGACATAATTCCACTGATCGCCTCCCGCGAGGAAAATCGCTTCCGCGTGCGCCAATTTACTTGTGACGAAGCGATCTTGCGCGGCCGCACTCGAAGGGACAATCAAAGTCTGGGCTGAATTGAGAGCTCCCAATTTGAAGAAATAGGGATTGTAAGCACCGTCGCCCGAGGCTCGGAGCACCAGCAAATCGCCGCCATTCGCTTTTCCTACAAACCAGCGATTGATTTCGTCCACATCTTGGCCGCCGCCGATCAGCGCGAACGCGGGAGTTGGCTTGGCCTCGACGTCGCGCGCACTTCCAGTCAAAAGGTATTGATAGGACGGCGAAGCCGCCAGCCACAAAACGAAGGCCCCAAGGCGCATGGCTGGATTGTAGCGCTGGTGATAGACTCACTATCTTCTTATGCATGAAACCGTAAAATATTTACTAACCGAAGAGCGGATTCCGAAGTATTGGTACAACCTAGTGGCCGACTTGCCAAGTCCGCCGCCTCCGGTGCTGCATCCCGGGACCAAGCAATCCGTAGGGCTTGACGATCTGGCGCCGCTCTTTCCGACGTCGCTGATCGCGCAAGAATTTTCAACAGAGCGCGAGATCGAAATACCTGGGCCAGTGCGTGATGTCTACCGCCAATGGCGTCCAACGCCGCTCTTCCGCGCGCGCCGCTTGGAGAAAGCGCTCGATACGCCGGCACGCATTTACTACAAATATGAAGGCGTTAGTCCTGCCGGAAGTCACAAACCAAACACCGCCGTAGCGCAGGCTTTTTACAACAAAGAAGCAGGCGTGAAGCGCATCACTACGGAGACTGGCGCAGGACAATGGGGATCAGCGCTCGCCTTCGCGGGAGCGCTGTTCGGTTTGGAAATCGACGTTTACATGGTGCGCGTTTCTTATGATCAGAAACCGTATCGCCGCGCCTTGATGGAAACGTATGGCGCCCGCTGCGTAGCGTCTCCTTCCAACGAGACGCAGAGTGGACGCGCGGTGCTCGCCGAGCGCGCCGATCATCCCGGCAGCCTTGGGATTGCGATTTCTGAAGCGGTCGAAATGGCGGCCCAGCGCGACGACACCAAGTACGCGCTGGGCTCTGTGTTGAACCACGTGCTGCTGCATCAAACCGTGATTGGACAGGAAGCGATGGCGCAGTTGGGAATGGCGGGCGACGATCCAGACGTCTTGATCGGCTGCACCGGCGGCGGTTCGAATTTCGCAGGCATCGTTTTCCCTTTTCTAGGCCAGCAGTTGCGCGGCGGCAAAAAACGCAAGATTGTGGCGATCGAACCGTCGGCCTGTCCGAGTTTGACGCGCGGAAAGTACGCCTACGATTTTGGCGACACCGGACATCTGACGCCACTCACGAAAATGCACACGCTCGGCTCGACGTTCACGCCGCCCGGTTTTCATGCCGGTGGCTTGCGCTATCACGGCATGGCGCCGCTAGTGAGTCATATCAAGGAACTCGGCTTGATCGAAGCGAAATCCTATCATCAGCTGGCTTGTTTCGAGGCGGGTATTCAATTTGCAAAGGCGGAGGGAATTTTACCGGCACCCGAGGCAAATCATGCAGTGCGCGGCGCGATTGACGAAGCGTTAGAAGCAAAGCGCGACGGAAAAGCGCCTGTGATTCTGTTCAATCTGTGCGGTCACGGACACTTTGACATGCAGGCTTACCTGGATTACCAGGCAGGCAAACTCACGGATCAAAGCTATAGCGAAGGTGAACTGGCGATGGCCCTAGCGGGTTTGCCGGTTGTCGCGTAGCTTCAAAGTTCCAAAGCGGCTTGCATCATGGCGCGGGCGTAACCGACGTTAAAGGCGTAGCCCGCGTACGAACCACCGCCTGGATAAGTCGATTTAAAAACGGCGGCAGTGGCTGCGTATTCTTCTTGATCGGCATCCAATGCACGCGGGTGCTCGGGGTACAGCAAGCGCGGATATTTTCCTTTGACCAACTCGCGCATGACGCCGAACATATCCACCTGACCCTCGTCGATGAAAACTTCGGCGTAATCTTCGTAAGGCTTGCGGACGCGAACATTGCGATAGTGAACGTGATTAATGCAGTCGCGCTGCATGAAATAACGGCAGACGTCGACAGGGTTTTCGCCCATCTCGCGAGTTACGCCGCAATCGAAGGTAATGCCATTGTGGGGGCTGGGAACGATGTCCACCAACTTCTTCCAACCGGCCACCGAGCCCATGATTTGTTCCGAGCCGCGACTCAACGGGGCCGGGGGATCGTTCGGATGCAGCGCCAGGCGTACGTTGGATTCGACGGCAACCGGCACGATGGCCTTAAGGAAATAAGTCACGTTCGCCCACATCTCATCCATCGAGTGAGCGCCTTCATTCGGTAGCGGCGGCAGATCCTTCATGCGGCCGTAATCGAAGGCCGTGTAGCCACTCCCGGCCCGACCCGTTTCGCCGTAGTAACCTTCCATGGCGCGGTGAGCGTAAAAGTTATATTCAATTACCGGAAGGCCGGCCCGACCCGCCGCACGGATCGATTGTTGCACTTTATCGATTTCTTCATCGCGGCCTGGTCGACCATAGATCGCGTGGGGGAAGCCACCGATCATGAGATTCGCCAAAGTCAGGCCGGCCGCTTTGACGGTATCCATCATCGAACGAAGTTCCGCCTCGCGCCATGGAAGAACGGCCGGACCACCGCGCAACACGTAATCGACACCAAGCTGCTTGACCTTGCGGAGACCGAGCGGGTCGAGAGGACCGACCCCTAAGCACAGCTTCGGCGTAGCTGCAGATTCGGTTAAGGGCCAGTTCTCAAATGATCCGACAGCGCCGTAAGCGGAAGCGCCGGTCAGCGCGGAGGCACTTAACGTCTGTACCAAACGGCGGCGGGAAAGATTGGAATGCATATCGAGCGCGATTATTTCAAAGGCCGACGGTAAATGCAAGCGGATCAATCGGCTCGACGGCGGGCGGCGGAGTCGCGATGTCGAGCCAGAAGTAAGTGGCCCAGCGGATGATCTGGAAGAAGCTATCGAGATCGGGCTGCTTCGTCAGATAACAGTTGGCGTGCAGTTCGTACGCTTCGCTGATGTCTTTGGCCGAATCGGACGAAGTAAGAATGGCAACAGGAATCAGCCGCAGCGAGGGATCGGCCTTCATCTGACGCAGCAGTTCGAGAGATCCAAACTTGGGCAGATTGAAATCGAGGTAAACCAGGCGAGGACGCGGAGCAGACATATACTTGCCTTGGCGGCGTATAAAACGCAAAGCGTCGTCGGCGTCGGAAGCGGTATGGACGGTAACAGCAGGTTCTTGAGTCCGCAACGCCTCTTGCATGAGGCGAATATCGGCGGGATTATCTTCGACGATTAAGATGTCGCGATTCATCACGAGGGTATCCTGAAATGCTAGCCGGGTGGTGTGAAAATTGCACTGACGTCCGGCGGCAACCCTTCTACTCTATCTTGAGCGCGGAAGGAAATCACGCAGTTGGGGGATTCAGCCTTGCGCTTCGGTCTGGCTGGCGCCGGAGGCTGCGTGCGCCAACGTTTTCATTTTGGCCAGCAGTGTCGTGCGCTTGATCTTCAAAAGATCGGCCGCGCGCGCTTTGTTGCCGCCCGACGCAGTAAGCGCCTGGTTGAGGAGCGACAGCTCGAAGCTGCCAACGACTTCGTCGAAATTCAGCCCTCCCTGGGGAAGCTGGATGAGAGGCGGCGCATTGGACATCGAAATGATGGTTGGCCGATCGGAAGAAATCGGCCGGCGCGCTATGAAATCGTTTGGTCCTAAGACACGGCGGTCGCCACTGAGCGCGAAAGCCATTTGCACCGCGTGCTCCAGTTGACGGATGTTGCCCGGCCAAGGAAGCTGCTGCAGGAAGTCCATAGCTTCGGCACTGATTTGCTTGGGCTCGGCATTTTCGGCGGCGCGAATTTTGTCCAGAAAATGTTGTAGTAAGAGGGGAATATCGTCGCGGCGTTCACGCAGTGGCGGCAGATGAATCGGCACCACGTTTAACCGGTAAAAAAGGTCCTCGCGAAAACGGCGGTCGCGCACGGCCTGCTCAAGATCGACATTAGAGGCGGCAATGACCCGCACGTCCACACGTACTGTGTCGGAACTACCGACGCGTTGAAATTCCTGCTCCTGCAGAACGCGCAGGATTTTCGCTTGCGCCTCCAACGGCAAGTCGCCTATTTCATCGAGAAAGAGCGTTCCGCGATGCGCTTGTTCGAAGCGCCCAACGCGGCTTGTGATAGCGCCGGTAAACGCACCTTTGGCATGGCCAAACAATTCCGATTCAATCAAGGTGGCCGGGAGAGCAGTGCAATTGACCGAAACGATCGATTGCGACGCGCGGTTGCTGGCTGCATGAATCGCTTTGGCGATGACTTCCTTACCAGTACCTGTCTCGCCGCCGATTAGAATGGTGCAGCGTTTGGCGGCAACCAATTGAACGATCTCGCAGATCTGCAACATGGAACGGCTCTGCCCGATGAGGAAGCGACGCCAGGGGGCTGTTTCGGCGGAGCGCTGAAAGGCTTGCGCCTGGCGCAAAGCGCGGCCCACAGCTTCAGCCAAGGCTTCCGCATCCACATCGCCGAGAAGAACGTGAAACGCGCCTTGCCGCGTCATCTGAATGACGTCATCGATGCGACCCGTCCGATGATGAACAATGATAGGCAGATACGGCGCGGCTGCAAAGAGCGCAGATAGTGCCTCTTCGCCGTTGGAAGCCAGCGAAGCGATGCTCAGCACGGCTACATCATAATTTTCCGCGCGCAATCGTTCGCAGGCTCCGGGCAAAGAATTTTCCGCCAAAATTTCCGTGGTGCGTAGCGCGGCTCGGATATTTGTATCCATCACCGCTGCATCGAGCCCAATCCAAAGCAATTTATTTCGCAAAATTGTTATCTCGAAGAACTCATCGGTGAAAGGCGGCAAAAGATTGAGGCGAGGGAGGCAAATTATTGCCACCAGCGTAAAAACTGGGTGTCGGATTAGGATCGATCTGGGCGAAACGGCATCGGGTAAATCAGTAGTCGCGCTGAAAATGGACGGAATTCCACGATTCCTGCGCCAACACCTCCAATTCGTGATCGGCTTCCACCTGCCATTCGGCGCGATGCTTATCCTTCAGTTTCAGCAGCAGACGCTCGTCGCGATCGGCAACTATCACGCGCTGGCGTTGTTCGACAACTCGCAAACGGGCCGTTTCGAGCAGCTTCTGCAATTTGGCAACACGCGAGTCAAAGGCCAACAAATAGGCCGACAGGGCGCGCAACTCGGTATTGCCCGCATGCGGCTCATTCTTCACGAACTCCAGGGCGGCCACGCGTTCGGCGGCCAACGCGGCCATGGCCCGCTCGATACGAATGACCTCAGCCAAAGTCTGGCCTAATTTATCGCGCTCAGCGGCCAAGCGAATCGCACGCAGGCGCAAGACGGAATCAAGGCGGAAGCGGAATTTCTGCATACTAGAGGGCGGCTGCGATCTCCGTCATCGCGCTGACGGTGGCGGGTAGTGCGTTCGATTCATCTGGACGCTGCCTGAGAAAGTTTAGGATTCGTTCGCGCGATCGGATGCTGGCATCCAGCTTGGGATTGGCGCCTGAGACGTATGCGCCCAGCGAGATAAGGTCTTCCGATTGCTGATAGCTGGCCATGGCCTCGCGCACTTTACTGGCAGCTTTGAGATGTTCTTTCGGAGCAACGTGCGACGCGACGCGCGAAATAGAACTGAGAACGTCAATGGCGGGATAATGACCGGACGCTCCCAGTTGGCGGGAAAGAACGATATGGCCATCCAGAATGCCGCGTGCCGCGTCGGTAATGGGCTCGTTCAGATCGTCGCCTTCTACCAGCACTGTAAAGAAACCTGTGATGCTACCTTTTTTGAAATTCCCGGCCCGTTCGAACATTTTTGGCAAGATGGCGAATACGGAGGGAGTGTAACCCTTTTGGCTCGGGGGTTCGCCAGCTGCCAGACCGATTTCACGCTGCGCCATGGCAAGACGGGTGACCGAATCCATGACGAGCAGCACGTTCTTACCTTGATCGCGAAAATATTCGGCGACGGCGAGAGCAACGAAGCAGGCGCGCACGCGCAATGGAGCGGGCCGATCGGAAGTTGCGACGACCACGACCGAGCGTTTGCGGCCTTCGGGACCGAGTTCTTCTTCGAGAAAGCCGCGCACCTCGCGGTTGCGTTCCCCAATCAATGCGATCACGGTAACATCGGCGGAATTGTGGCGCGACATCGCACCGAGCAACGTGCTTTTGCCGACGCCGCTGCCGCCGAATAAGCCGATACGCTGTCCGAGACCGCAGGGTAAGAGGCCGTCGATGGCACGAATGCCGGTAACGAGCGGAACTGTAATGTGTTCGCGCTCGAGCGGACCGGGCGGCGTGGCGAAAAGGTCGTATTTGGCGACGGCTTCAATGGGCGGACCGCCGTCCATGGGTTTGCCAAAGCCATCGAGAACCCGGCCTAAGAGTTCCGGCGAGACGCTGACCTGCGAATCATCGGAACGCGCGAAGATAGGATCGCCCGCTTCGAGACCGGCAATCTCTTCGAGCGGAATCGACAGGACTTTCCCGTTGCGAAAGCCGGCTACCTGCGTGCGAATGGTGCGACCGCTCATGGTTTTAATTTCGCAGAAGCCGCCAATCGGCGAGGAGGGTCCTTGCGACTCAATCAAAAAGCCCGTCACATCTGTAACGACGCCGCGCCAGCGAAGCAAATCGCAGCGCTCGAGCGAGGCGAGATAACGGTCGAGGCAAAGTGGCGATTCCCGGGGAGTTTGATTCATTTGATGGCCAGCCGGTCGGCAAAACCGCGCTGAATTTCCTGCAATTGTGTTTCTACGGACGCGTCGAGTTCACCCAGCGAAGTTTCAAAGAAGATTGCACCGGTAGCCAGCCCAGGGTCCGGGACGATTTCGATACCCGACCGCGAGCCGATACGCTCTAAAGCGGCGCGTACAGCGGGAACGGCGGCGGGCCAAACACGGACCTTAGAAGCTTCTCGCTGCTGCAATTTCTGTAGCGCGGCATGTACAATTCCTTCGATCGAGCTGGGATCCGTCGTTAGTTCGCGATATAAAATGCGGCGCGCCACGGCGAGCGAAAGCTTCACCAGTTCGGCTTCCGCTTCCTGGCGTAGAGTCCGCTTGATCTTGACGATCTCTTCCAGTGCTTGGGCAATCTGGTCGAACGCCTTTTTCACTTCGGCGGACGCCTCTTCGCGGCCGCGCCGTAAACCATCTTCTACGCCACGGTGTTGCGCTTCGGCCTTTTCAAGCTGCCGCAGACGCTCCAAGTCCGCAATACGCCGCTCATATTCAGCGGCATCCGGAGCGCCGATATCTGGCCTGTTCCCGGCAGGTTCGGCGGGATGCGTCAGCTTCTTCAGTGAAGGACCGGTCGGCGGAGCACTGTTCGCGCGGCGTCCCGGCCAGACAACCGTCTCGACGTTGGGAGTTTGCTCAGTAAAGCGGCGGACCATTTACTCTTCCTCCATCCAGCCTCGGACGATGCTGGCGGCAATCGCTGGATCTTTAGCGACGTGGTCCTGAATCTGATTGAGCAGCATCTTGGTCGCGCTATCCATTTCAAGCAAAGGCACGCGGGGTCTAGCTGCAGATGCAGCTTGTTCCACTGCCAGAGCGTGTTCCGCAGAAGTAATTTGCTGCACGCCGGTAGTTCCGTCTTTCGCGTTGATCTTACCTTCGAGCTTCCCTTCGGCGGTCTTGGCTTCGGCGATCTTCGCTTCAGCCGTCTGGGCCGCTTCCGATGCCGGCGGCAGCGCGGGCGCAGCCGTTTGGAGTTCTACCGCCGCTTGCTTTTTCTTGCGTGTCAGCAGGAATACCAGGGCGGCAATGAGCAGAACAATTCCCGCAGCTGTGCCAATCAAGACACGTTTATCCGCCAGCAACTTGGCCCATGGCGGTTGAGGAGCGGTTTTTCCCTGTTTCGCACTGGCCGCCGCAGCCGCCGCGGCTGACTCCTCTTGCGCCAGCGTCTGTTCAAACGGCAGACTTTCAATAACAACCAGATCTCCACGCTCGGTTTGAATTCCCAATACGCCGGCCACAATATCGTGAATGGCTTTAATGCGCTCGGGCGTTGGGGGCGCCAGCACACGCTTCTGTTGCGCTCCTTGTCCTTGCGATACAAAATCCTGATCCAACAGCACGGCGGCGGAGATTCGCCGGATACTACCGCGTGGCATTTTCACCTGCCGCACGCTGCGCGACGTTTCGAAGGCCATGCTTTCCGTGCGGCGCGATGTGCCGTTTGCTCCGCTTGCAGCCCCCAACGGCTTAATGGTAGAGCGAGGCAGATTGGAAGGCGTCCCGGGCACCCCACCCGCTTGCGCGTTGCTCGAAACATCTTCCGTTTTTTGCGAAGTTGCCATCACCGAACGCGACGGGTCATAAGTCTCATCCGTCTGTTCGCTGGTCGAAATATCGCAATCGGCCGACACGCCAACGCGAAAACGCGCCTCGCCGAGCAGTGGCTCAAGCGTGGCCTCGACTTTCGCCGTTAGATCCTTTTCCACCTGATGGCGGTAATCGAGTAATGCGTCGCCGGAGTCTGCACCATCGCCGGATTTCTTGCGCTTGCTCAGCAAGTTACCGCGCATGTCGACCACCGACACCGCATCCGGCGATAATCCTTCCACCGCGCTACCCACAAGGTTGCTGATAGCAATCACATTCTGCGGGTCTAAGTTCGCGCCGATGCGGAGTTTGACCAGCACGCTCGCCTTGGCCGGTTCACGCGAATCCAAAAAGACCGAGTCTTTCGGAAACGTAATGTGGACCCGTGCGGTTTCGATGACGTTAATCGCTTTGATGGAGCGCTCTAACTCGCCTTCGAGCGCGCGCCGGTAATTCACCTTCTCGCCGAAATCGGTAACACCCAAATTCGTCTTATCGAATAATTCAAACCCAATTCGTCCCGTTTTGGGCAGGCCCGCTCCTGCCAATTCCAAACGTGCATCGTCGACCTTGTCAGAAGGCACTAAGACGGTAGCGCCGTTCTCGGTGAGCCGGTGTTCAATGCCGCTCTCTTTGAGTTTCTTGACAACTTCGGCGCCATCCTCGGGCGCCATATTGGTGAACAGCGGCTTGAAATCGCGTTCGTTTTCCCAGTGGCTGAATATTGGAATCCCCCCCGCAATGGCCGCCAATACCGCAAACAGCCCTATTTTTTGTCCAAGGCTGAGTGAGGCGAAAAGCTTTTTGATCTGGTCCATTTATTTCTTTACTGCTGGCTTACTGCACCGCTCCCTTGCGGTCACGGCTCTGCTAGTCACGGCTTTGGAAGCTTCAGATCTGCATCTTCATAATTTCGTCATAAGCCGACACAACTTTGTTCCGCACCTGTAGGAGCAAATCGAAATTCAGCGAGGCGTTTTGCGTTGCCAAAATCGTGGAGTGCAATTCCTGGCTACCGCCCGCCAGGTAGTTGCTGACAGCAGCATCGGCCGCAGCCCGCGATTGCGCCACTTGCGAGATAGTGCTCGCGAGAACCTGATGAAAGCTAGTTTCAGGCTTGGCGACACCCGGCAGCGCGACGACGGGTGCGATGAACTGCGGGATGGAGATGGGGACGATGGGAGCCATAGAATACTACCTAAACAAGTCCATCGACCGATTGATCATATCCTTGACGGCAGAAATTGCTGAGACATTCGCCTGATACCCACGCGAGGCTCCCATTAGGTCGACCATATCTTCGGCCGGATTCATCTTAGGAAAAGAAACGTAGCCATCTTTGTCGGCATCCGGATGGCCTGGTATGTAGCGGCGATCGGGCTCCGATTGATCGACTACGATTTGGCTGATCGCCACGCCCTGCGGCTGGCCGTCCATTTGCGCTTGAAACACCGAGGAAAATGGTTGGCCGACATTTTGCGCTTCAAACACTACGTCTTGCCGGCGGTACGGACCGCCGCCCGCAGTGCGGGTAGTGTCGGCGTTGGCAATGTTTTCTACTAACACTTCAGCCCGCTGGCGTTGCGCCGTCATGCCGGAGGCGCTAACAGATAAAGAATTAAAGAGACTCATTGGCCACCGCCCGAAATGGCCGAATGCAGATCTTTGAGTTGAGCTCGCAGGAAATTTGTTGCCATATTGAAACGTAGTGCATTTTCGGAAAGCAAGCGAGCCTCTCTGTCTAAATCGACATTGTTGCCGTCGTTCTTAACACGCAGGCCGGCAACTGCACTCGCGGTGGCAGGCGGCGGTGTGGCATCAGCCGACGACTGGAGCGCTGCATGAAGCTGCGCCTCAAAATCGAAGTCCTGGGTTTTATAGCCGGGAGTATCGGCATTGGCGATGTTGGAGGCAACCAGCTTTTGCCGCTGGCTGACGAGAGTCATATAACGGTCGAGTTGGGTTGAAACGGGATCGAGCATAGCTTGCACTGCAGATAGAGCAAGTCAGTGGCCAGTTTTGACTCAGAAGGAACGCCAAGATGGGGACAGTCAGCAGGCGATGGTTGGGCAGGCGGCTGCGTGTGAGGCTGGGTCAGGGCGCTATGACTGTCCCCACCTTTGCTGCTTGGGAGCTTGAAATAAGGGCACTTTCTTGACGGGGCGTCAAAAATGCTACATTTAGGCGTCGAAGCGCCAGGAATGATCAGAGCCATAGGCTGTCTGATACAGGCACGCTGCGGCATTGGATTGCAATTGGCTCGCCACGTGGGCGCGAAGTACGCGCGCCAAGTGGAGATGCTCTTGCATCTGTCCGATCCGTCGCTGGTACAACGCGACACGCTCCGCAGGACGTGCGGCAGCGAGTTCGAGACGAACAGCCGCCCCGAGTTCGATGCTCAACCGCCGGGCAGCTATAAAATCGCCAGCCTGTAGTGCGCGGCTCACCACTTCATGCAAGGAATCGGCAGTTTGATGGGTCATAGATTACCCGAGACTGATCGCCTGCTGCTCAGCCTGCTGGGCGCTGAACATATCTGTCAACTCCGTCACCTGACTTTGCATAGTGGCAACGGCGGAATCGGCCGCCTCCATTTGGGCGGTGAGATTCGTCTGCATCAGGGTGAGCGCGGTCTGATCACTGGCAATCTTTGTGCCCAGACTGCTCACGGTGCTAGCGAGAGAACTCATCTGTGAAACAATGACGCCAGTGGTGGTATCGGTGATGCCGGTCAAAGCGGTGCCGACGGCGCCAAGAAAACCGGTATTGGCGCTCTCCGAACCTAAAAAGCTCATCACACTGCCGAGCGAACTGCTGGCCGTCGACTCGAATACACTCGAATCGAACTGAAGATGTCCATTGGTGTCGAAGGTAAGGCCCAGATCCGTCATGGTTTGAACGCCGCTGGAAGACGGGCTGGTGTAGTTGGGTAGGGTTTGGAGAGCGCTGCTGAGTTGCCCGAGTATCGCTTGCCCGGCGAGCGCGCCGCCGTTCTGGCCGCGATTGCCGGTGATCTCATCGACGGCGGCGTTGTAACTGGTCGCCAGCGAAGAGAGAGCATTTTCCACACCGCTGGCGCTTTGCGCAACCGTGACGCTGGCAGAGCCGGTGGCGCGCGCAGTCACGGTGAGCCCAGTGGAAAGGGAGATCGTAGTCGTGCTGCTCGTCACGGAGGCTTGGCCATTCACACTGTAGGTGACGGGCGAGCCGGCATTCATGGTGGTAAGGAGACTGTGCGTGCCGTCGCTTAGCTGAATAGTGCTGGCGGCATTTTGCGTTCCCTGAATGGAAAGTTCATAGTTCGGATTGGCCGAACCGCCCACATTGACAACGGTAGCCTGCACGCTCGCACCGCTGGCATTGATGGCTGCAACCAAGCTATCGAGGTTGTTGCTAGCCGGCGTGAGCGAATAAGGTGTGGTGCCGACGGTGAGGGTGAATGTTGAACTGGTTGAGATATTGGTGGCAGTCGGATCGGCCACGGCCAGCACGCCGGTGCTCGCGGTCGTGGTGGTTCCAAGGAGATTGTTTGTGCCATCGTTCAACTGCACGGCACTGGCCGTTCCCTGAATCGAAAGTTGGTAACTGGGGGCGGCTGAAGTGCCGACGTTCACCGCGCTAGCTTGGACTTGTGCACCGCTGGAATTGATGGCGCTCACCAGCGCGTCAAGAGTGTTGCCGCTGGGCGTGAGCGAGTAAGTCGTAGTCCCAACCGTAAGAGTAAAGTTTGTACTAGTGGAGAGACTGGCGGCGGTTGGATCGGTAACCTCTGCAGTACTCTTAGTGGTGCTGTTGCTTGACGAACTGATGGTATTCGTATGCGCGCCAAGGCTGGTAATATTTATCGAGTACGAGCCGGCCAGCGCGCCTGTACCGAGCGAAACGCTGGCGACTGAGTTATTACTGACCGACGCCGAAAGCGAACCCGAACTGACGGCGCTATCGATTGCGCCGATAGCGGTTTGTAAAGTCGAGAAATCGCTGCCCAGCGTTTGCAGTTCCGTCTGCTGCCCGGTGAGTGTGCTTTGCTCATTTTGCAACTGAGTAATAGGGAGAGTGGCCTCAGCAACAGCATGCGAAATCTGGTTATTTAGATCGGCGGAGAACGTGCTTGAGCCGGTAAAGTATGTGCCGGCAGTGGATGGAGAGGAACTCGTTGCGCTGGTTGCCATAGGAAGACTCGAAGAATCGAAAAAGTGGAGGAGGCGGGCGCGCTTTAGAGCGACCCAGCCCCCTCCGGGTTAGAGGGTGAACTTAGCCCTATTGCAGGAGTTTCAGGATCGACTGCGGGGCGGAATTGGCTTGCGCGAGAGCAGCGACAGAGGTCTGTATCAGCACTTGCGCTTTAGTTAAGTTAGCGGCTTGCGCGGCCACGTCGGCGTCGCGGATCTGGCTCTCGGCGGCCGAGTAGCTGGAAATCTGCGATTGCGCCAAGTTGCTGGCGTATTGCAGTTTGTTTTCGCCGGCGCCGACCGAACCTTGGACGAGACCCAGGTTGGCGATGGCGGTGTCGATGGCGCTGATGGCAGAGGTGCCGTTGCTGGTGGCAGCGGACCCGGCGGGCGGAGCGGTGGAAGTGACGTTCGTGCTGCCGCCGATGACTGTCGTTACAGCGAAAACCCCGGCCGCCACCGCACCGGGCGTGGCTCCGGCAATCGTCGTAATCTTGTCGTTCACGGAAAAGCTGTTCGCGCCCTGTAGCGAAATACCGGTTCCGGTCCCGTTGAGGACGGCGCTGACACCCAGGCTGGCGGTTTGCGAATTGATGTTGGCAATCGTAGCGGCCAGGGTATCGCCCGCGTTGATCGTAACTGTCGCTGCACCAGCGCTGGTCTGGAACTGCATCGTTTCTTTGTTTAGAGCAGTAGGCGTGGTGAACGTCGCAGCCCCGTCGACGGTGTTGTTCGAGGTGTTTTCGGAAGTGCTCGAGCTCGACGGTCGCGGCATAGCTGGTGAGCGCTGTGGAGTTGAAGGCGGCCGCAGTAGCTGTATGTGCAGTTTGGGCAACACTGAAGGCTCCGGCACCCACGAAGTTAACGCCCGTGCCGTACTGGTTGGCCACCGCTGTGACGCCCGTAAAGCCCGCTGTGTTCAACTGGGCGTTGATATCGGTGATCAAGGCAGCATTTGTGCCGTCGGTACCCAGGGTGACCGTGTGTGATACGCCCGCAGCGTTTGTGAAGGCGAGCAGGTCTCCAGACGTGGAACCGTCGTTAGCGTTCTGGCCAAGAATGACGCCATTGCCGCTAGCGTAGGCTGTGGAAGTGCTCGGGCTGACGGTGGCGGCAGTGGTTTGGCCCGTGGAGTTGAAGACGCCCTTATTAGCTGCCGCTGCAACTGAGACAACACTGAAGGCGCCCTGACCCTCGAAGTTAACGCCCGTGCCGGCCTGGTTGGCCACCGCTGTGACGCCCGTAAAGTTGGCTGTCTTCAACTGGGAGTTGATATCGGTGATCAAGGCAGCATTAGTGGAGTCGGCAGTCAAGGTGATAGTAGCTGTCGCGGCCAAAGCGTTTGTGAAGGCAAGAGTGTCCGCAGCAGCGCCACCGCCGCTAGCGGTCTGGCCAACGATGACGCCCGCGCCGGTGGGGAACACGCCGGCTGCGCTCGAAGTGACGGTGAATGCTCCAGCACCCACGAAATTGATGCCAGTGCCGGCGGCATTTGTCACCGCGCTGATCCCCGTGGTGCTCGTCTGTGCATTGATCGCGGTCAGCGCTTGCGCCATGGTGGAGCTGGCCGCCAGGCTCACCTTCGAGATAGTGCCGGCAGTATTGGTAAGTGTAAGAACTTGCGCATTCGTGCCCGAAAAGGTAGCTTGGCCGTTCAGGACGGTTTCGTTGGTCAGCAGGCTGGTGCCGCTGCCGCTGAGCGAGCCTTTGTCCGCTACGGTGAAAGCAGACGCGCCGCTGAATTGCAACGCACCATTATTGTCAGTGCCGGCGCTGATACCGTACTGGTTCAACTGGCCGTTCAACGAGCTCAACACGCTGCTCAAGCTGGAGCCGTTGGTGCTCGCGGCGACAGTGGCCGTCACCGTTTTGGCGTTGCCACCCGAGAATACGTTGAAAGTGAACGTCTGATCGTCGACACCCGCCGTACCTTTCACAAACGCGCCGCTGGGAGCATCCAGGCGTTGCGTGTTCCCGGTAACGGATACGCCGCCGCCGAGTACGTTGGTGCTTGCCAAGCCGAGGCTGGTAGCATCGACTGCGTTGGCGGCGCCGCTCAGATTTATGTTAATGGAGGCGTTGGACTGGGTCGCGCCCGCGCCGCCGATATACACGCCCAAATTCGCGTTGGAGCTTCCACCGGCATTCAAATTGATGTTCGCCGCTTGGCGATCGATTTCGGTCACCAGCCCAGAATATTCTTGGTTTAGGGTAGCGCGGCTGCCAGTGAACGTGCTGGAGGCCGACTGCGTAGCCAGCGTCTTCATGCGGTCGAGAATCGTCGAAATATTGCTCAAGCCACCGTCAATAATTTGCATTTGGCTGGTGCCGTCGTTGGCGTTCGAGACGCCCTGTGTCAGTTCGGCGACACTGGAACGGTAGCCGTTGGCAATGGCTAAACCGGCTGCGTCGTCGCCGCTGGAGTTAATACGATAGCCAGATGTTAGTTGCTGAATGGTTTTGCTTTGAAATGCGTTGTCCGTATTCAAATTCTGCTGAGCCATCAGGGAGGTTACGTTAGTTTGAATAGAAATCATGGTATTTTCCTTTTTCCTTTTTTCCGGCCTGCCTTGCGGCTCTCATTCGGCCTCACAAACCATGTCGCACGTTTTGCTGCAGATTCTAGGTCTTTTTCTAAATCACGCTGTTATCAAAGGAAAAGACCAGAAGACCCGCGTGCCGCCACCGCTGCTAACCTTGCAGCAGTTTGAGAATTGCCTGCGGGGCGGAATTGGCTTGCGCGAGAGCAGCGACAGAGGTCTGTATCAGCACTTGCGCTTTGGTTAAGTTAGCGGCTTGCGCGGCCACGTCGGCGTCGCGGATCTGGCTCTCGGCAGCCGAGTAGCTGGAAATCTGCGATTGCGCCAAGTTGCTGGCGTATTGCAGTTTGTTTTCGCCGGCGCCGACCGAACCTTGGACGAGACCCAGGTTGGCGATGGCGGTGTCGATGGCGGTGATGGCAGAGGTGCCGTTGCTGGTGGCGGCGGACCCGGCGGGCGGAGCGGTGGAAGTGACGTTCGTGCTGCCGCCGATGACTGTCGTTACAGCGAAAACCCCGGCCGCCACCGCACCGGGCGTGGCTCCGGCAATCGTCGTAATCTTGTCGTTCACGGAAAAGCTGTTCGCGCCCTGTAGCGAAATACCGGTTCCAGTCCCGTTGAGGACGGCGTTCACACCCAGGCTGGCGGTTTGCGTATTGATGTTGGCAATCGTGGCAGCGAGGGTATCGCCCGCGTTGATCGTAACTGTCGCTGCACCAGCGCTGGTCTGGAACTGCATCGTTTCTTTGTTTAGAGCAGTAGGCGTGGTGAACGTCGCAGCCCCGTCGACGGTGTTGTTCGAGGTGTTTTCGGAATTGCCCAAGCTGACGGTCGCGGCATAACTGGTGAGCGCTGTGGAGTTGAAGGCGGCCGCAGTAGCTGTATGTGCAGTTTGGGCAACACTGAAGGCTCCGGCACCCACGAAGTTAACGCCCGTGCCGTACTGGTTGGCCACCGCTGTGACGCCCGTAAAGCCCGCTGTCTTCAACTGGGCGTTGATATCGGTGATCAAGGCAGCATTTGTGCCGTCGGTACCCAGGGTGACCGTGTGTGATACGCCCGCAGCGTTTGTGAAGGCGAGCAGGTCTCCAGACGTGGAACCGTCGTTAGCGTTCTGGCCAAGAATGACGCCATTGCCGCTAGCGTAGGCTGTGGAAGTGCTCGGGCTGACGGTGGCGGCAGTGGTTTGGCCCGTGGAGTTGAAGACGCCCTTATTAGCTGCCGCTGCAACTGAGACAACACTGAAGGCGCCCTGACCCTCGAAGTTAACGCCCGTGCCGGCCTGGTTGGCCACCGCTGTGACGCCCGTAAAGTTGGCTGTCTTCAACTGGGAGTTGATATCGGTGATCAAGGCAGCATTAGTGGAGTCGGCAGTCAAGGTGATAGTAGCTGTTGCGGCCAAAGCGTTTGTGAAGGCAAGAGTGTCCGCAGCAGCGCCACCGCCGCTAGCGGTCTGGCCAATAATGACGCCCGCGCCGGTGGGGAACACGCCGGCTGCGCTCGAAGTGACGGTGAATGCTCCAGCACCCACGAAATTGATGCCAGTGCCGGCGGCATTTGTCACCGCGCTGATCCCCGTGGTGCTCGTCTGTGCATTGATCGCGGTCAGCGCTTGCGCCATGGTGGAGCTGGCCGCCAGGCTCACATTCGAGATAGTGCCGGCAGTATTGGTAAGTGTAAGAACTTGCGCATTCGTGCCCGAAAAGGTGGCTTGGCCATTCAGGACGGTTTCGTTGGTCAGCAGGCTGGTGCCGCTGCCGCTGAGCGAGCCATTGTCCGCTACGGTGAAAGCAGACGCGCCGCTGAATTGCAACGCACCATTATTGTCAGTGCCGGCGCTGATACCGTACTGGTTCAACTGGCCGTTCAACGAGCTCAACACGCTGCTCAGGCTGGACCCATTCGCGCTGGCGGCCACGGTGGCTGTTACTGTCTTGGCGTTGCCACCCGAGAATACGCTGAAAGTGAAAGTCTGATCGTCGGTACCCGCCGTACCTTTCACGAACGTGGCGCCCGGGGCGTCGATCCGTTGGGTGTTCCCTGTGAGGCCCACGCCGC
>CAVVLT010000025.1:0-54452 GCA_963749105.1 Bryobacterales bacterium
TGAATAATTTGGCTCCTCAGGTAGGATTCGAACCTACAACCCTTCGGTTAACAGCCGAATGCTCTGCCGTTGAGCTACTGAGGAGCAATGCGCCGAATTTGCAACAAATCCCTCATTTCAGCTTGTGCAAATAAACGCCTCTCCTATTAAACCACAGCCTCTATCTACACGAGTGCGGCAGATAAAGATCCGCCAGTTGATCCTGCTCAGCCTCGCTCCAGCCGCACAAATCCGCAACACGCACAGCCTGCTCTTCCATCGAAAGCGCTTGCCAGGGTTGAATCTTAAGCGCCGCCGCCTGCGCATGTTTAGCCAACCCGTCCTGCTTCTGCCCCAAAATCACGAACGCGTCACCCTCGCTTGCTAGCCGCCAAAACATATCTTTCTGACTCAACGTGGCGTAATCGGCGCAGTGCTGCAGAACCGCACCTGCAAGTGTCTTAGCCTCCGCAAGCCGTTCAGTCGCCAGCTTCAAATACCCCAAATTGATACCGTGATAAAAACACTGCCCGGCATTTTTTTCCGCACACGCGGCTTCGTACCCCTTCTGATAAAGCTCTGTTGCTCTCTCGAGATCTTGCTCTTGTTGATTCACCAACCACTGCCGTTTGTAACGCCCAGCCAACACGCCCAGTGTGTCTATGTCACTGTCACCCCGCGCCCGTAATACATCAATCGCATCTTGCCTGCGATGGCGCGCATCGAGCGCCATCGCGAGCAAAGTGGTTCCTGCGTGGTCAAGGCCCGCTCGTACCGGCCAAAGCTGATCAATCGCTTGTTGAAAGCGTCCCTCTTCTATCGCTAAGGCGGCCGCGCTTCTCGGCCCTGCCACCGCTGCTCCTTGCGTGAGCATCTCAGTGAGAACCTTCACTACCGGAGCTTCGAGAGCCGCGCTCGTTTCCAACATTGTCAAGTGATCACCCGGTATGACTGCCCTAAATGCCTCGCCGAATGGATAAATCGACGACGCTGGCGGCACAAACTGGTCTCGCTCTCCCGCCACCGCTAAAAAATGAAACCTTGGCTGATCGAGACCGCGCGCTTTCCAATCGCTCCGCAACTGCCGGATGAAATCTCCCGATGCGTTCATATCGCGAATTTGCTGTTTCAGCGCCGCCAGGGGCCGAGCCTTTGTCAAACCCGCGCTTGGAGTGCCGAAAAGAACAACATGCGATGTGCGCCCCCGCAGACCGTCGCTTTGGATAAGCGCCCGTTGCACAACCAAACCGCCCATACTGTGCGCCACAAACGCCACCCGCTCGTAGCCACTTAGTTCCGGAGTCGATACAAGCATAGTTGCCACTTCTTCTAAACCCGCATCGCATGTCCACAAATTGCGAATATCGAAACGACGCTTGCTTTCATACCCGAAGCCAAACAAATCCCACCCTGCCAGCGCCGGTTGCTTCCCCAGCAAATCGGGAATTTCGCCCCACGTAGCCCTACAATCGCCGGTGAAACCGTGGACGAATACAATTGCGACCTTCGCATCAGAACCAGCCGAATTTTTGAATGAAGCAAACATAGAGAGCCAGTACCTGATTCTACAGCCGTTCA
Source organism: Bryobacterales bacterium (assembly GCA_963749105.1). GTDB lineage: Bacteria > Acidobacteriota > Terriglobia > Bryobacterales > Bryobacteraceae > Bog-105. The sequence goes on from CAVVLT010000025.1 coordinate 1,558, forward strand.
AGCAACATTCGTCTTGTTAACGGGTTTGATATGCTATCGGTCGCATCTAGGCAACTTTACTTAGCAGGAGACTACGATGGCAGCTCGTTACGAATTAAAACCAACGAAGAATGGCGAAATTATGTTCAATTTACTGGCGGGAAACAACGAAGTTATCCTGACCAGTCAAATGTACAAAGAGAAAAGCGGCGCTCTGAATGGCATCGAATCCGTGCAGAAAAACTCGCCGTTAGACGAGCAGTTCGAACGAAAAACGGCGCACAACGGGCAGTTTTACTTTGATCTGCACGCCGCGAACAAACAGATCATCGGGAAGAGCGAGACCTATACTACGAAGGCAGCCATGGAGAAGGGCATTGCTTCCGTGAAGAAGAATGGTGCGGTTACTGAGATCAGAGATTTGACTGCGCAAGCCGCTAAAGCAGCCGGAGCTTAGCTGATCTTTTCCTCCAGTTCAACCCAGCGCGCATAGAGCGCATCCAATTCGTTCTGCGCGCTTTCCATTTTGCGGTAACACTCCGCCAATTTTTGCGCATCGCAAACAACCTCGTTGTCTTCCAATTGCGTATGCCATCGCGCCATTTCTTGCTCCGCGCCCGCGATGCGCGCCTCCAAACTTTCCCATTCACGGTTTTCCATGTATGAGAGTTTTTTCGCGGGCTTGATGGTGGCAATACTTTTCGGCCCTGGCGCCGTCTTGACTTTGCCCTTTCTGTCAACCCAGACCTGCCACTGCGAATAGTCGGCAAACAGCTCCGCTTTACCGTCGCCATCCAAACCAACCACCGTGCTAGAAACTCGATCCAACAAATATCGATCGTGTGTCACTAACACGAGCGAACCCGGAAACTCCACCAGGCTCTCTTCCAAAATCTCAAGTGTCGGAATATCCAAATCGTTGGTCGGCTCATCGAGCAGTAAAACATCGGCGGCCTCCAGCATCAAATTCGCAATCAGTACCCGGGCTCGCTCGCCGCCCGATAACCGCCTCACCGGCTGGTTGAGTTGTTCGTTAGTAAATAGAAATCGTGATGCCCAGGACGCCACGTGAATTTCGCGCTCGCGGTAAATCACCGAATCGCTGCCACCGGCCAGCGCCTGCCGCAGTGTCAGAGCTTCATCAATCTGCCGGTTCTGATCGAAATAGACCACCTTCAGTGCGGCCGCTCGTTTAATCTCGCCATCAAGAGGTTTGATCTCCCCGCGCAACAGCCGCAGCAGCGTCGTTTTGCCGCTGCCGTTCGGACCCACCAAGCCAATCCGCGTACCCGCCGTCAGCACAAAGTCGAGTCCATCAAACAGTAGTTTCTCGGCGTAGGCATAGCGTAGCCCGATTACTTCGATCAATCGTTTGGTCTTTCGATCCGACGCGGTGAAATCTATCTCGGCCGTAGCAGTCCGGGATCGCGTGTTCAGATCGGCCAGTTCGCCAATCAGAGCGTGCGCGTTGTCGATGCGTGCCTTGGCCTTCGTCGCACGCGCCTTGGGTCCGCGCCGCAGCCATTCCATTTCTATGCGCACACGGTTTTCCAAAACATCCTGCCGCTTGGCTTGCGCCGCCAGAAACTCGCCCTTCTTTTCGAGAAAAGTGCTGTAGTTTCCACGCACGCGCAGGATGCCATCCGGATACGTGCGGTTAATCTCGGCCACATCCGTCGCTACGTTCTCCAAAAAGTAGCGGTCATGGCTGACCACCACGCAGGCAAACCGCGCCGCCTGCAAGAGCTTTTCGAGCCACTGAATGCCCGCCAAATCCAAATGGTTCGTCGGCTCATCGAGCAATAAAATATCTGGATTCGCTACCAGCGCTTCCGCCAGCGCCAGTCGCTTACGCCAGCCTCCCGAAAGCGTAGCCGCTTCTACCTCGAAATCTGTAAACCCCGCACGTCCCAACGTCTCTGCTTCGCGGCTGGCTTTCTCTTCTTCGGCCACCCCGCCCCGCTCCAATGCCCGGTGAATGACCTGCCGCACGCTCTCGTTAGCAGCGAAGCGCGAATCCTGCTCTACATAAGCGAGCCGGGTATTCTTACGGAACGCCACTTCGCCGCTATCGGGCTGCTTACGTCCCGCTATCAATTCCAGCAACGTGGACTTGCCCGAACCATTTGGTCCGATCACGCCAATGCGTTCGCCTTCAGAAATATTCAAGGTTAGATTGCGAAACAACGGATCGGAACCATACGACTTGCTTAGATCGTGCGCGTTTAATAGGAGAGCCACTACCTCCTATGTTCCTACGTGCTGGTTTTGGAACCGACCGGGCAGCCTAATTTCTTGCGGGTTTGGAAGAATTCAAAATCCTGTTTGACCCTTTTACCGTCTTCAATTACCACTTTGGGTATGATCACGCACCCGATACCCTTCGCTTCTGCCGAGACCGAATAAGTACCCGCAGGCAAGTTTTCAATCGCATAGTGGCCGGCAGCATTCGATTGCGCGTCAAAATGCAATGGTCTGGTTAATCCGTCCAAAGCAATCTTTACGCCCGGCAAAGGGGCGCCGCCATCTGTGCTTGTGACACCTTCGATGGCGGCTGCCGGGATCAGCCCTACCGGCCTTTCAGGGAAGGCTAACAGTAGCGCCAAAATCAGGAGCGGGAGCATTGCGTCTACGCCCTCGCGCTCATTTCTTGCTTACGTTCACTGGAGGATATTTTCGACAAACTGGACAGATGCATGGCAAACAGTTCCAGCAAGTCGTCTCCGGCGACAATGCCGGCCAGACACCCAAATCTGTCCACCACCGGTATACGCCTCACGGCATGCCGCTGCATTTGCGCCACAGTTTCAAAGGCGCTTTGATCCTCAGTGGCGATCACCAAGTCGATCGCCATGATATCGCCAGCCGTCAAGCGGGCCGGATCTAAGCCGCTCGCAATCACTTGTACCACGATGTCCCGATCTGTGACAATCCCCACCGGTATCAGGCCTCGCGCACTCCGGTCGACTACAATCACGTCACCTACATGATGAGTTCGCATCAGCCGGGACGTCTCTTGAACGGAAGCGTCTCTTTCCACGCATACTACATTGCGCGTGCAAAATTCTCCAAGCCGCATGGCGATCCTCCTTTCGGGTCGCTCACATAGCTTGCACGCAGATCCCCAATTCATTGCTTATTCTGTCGGCCTATCAGCCGCGCGCATGTTGTCCTGTTGCGTTCTAAAGCACATTCTGTTGCGCCGGATCACGCAAGATCTCCTTTGCAGTCTTGAGTTTTCGCGACGAATTCGATTGGTTGGCCAATTGCATCAACTCGCTACAGATTGGAGTTTGCTCACATGGTCAAGATCTCCCGTATCCTGCTTCCCGTCGATTTCTCCGAACGCTGCCTCGGCATAACGCCGTATGCGCGCACTTTTGCTGAAAAATACGATGCGGAAATTGTCCTGCTGCATGTAATCAATCCCGTTTTCATTACGCCGGAAATCGGAATGGCGCCGCCGGCTGCTATTTCAGTACCACAGTGGATGTCCGCTGAAAAGAGCAAACTACTGGCTGAATTCGCCACTCAGCATTTGTCTGGCTTGCGCGTCCGCCGCCTCATCTACGAAGGTATTCCAGAAACGCAGATCGTCGAAATTGCTAAATCCGAAGATGTCGACATGGTCATCATGACGACTCATGGCTACGGTATCTTTCGGCGTTTCTTGATCGGCTCGGTTGCCGCCAAAGTTTTAGACGATCTGCCGAACGCCATCTTTACCGGTGTCCACATGGAAAAACAAGTCCACAACGGCAAAGAAGACTTTTCCACCGTGGCTTGCGCAGTCGATATGAAAGCAATTAGTTCCCAAACGCTGGTATCGGCCGCACAATTAGCTACCGATTTCGATGCTCGTTTAGGCGTGATTCACGTCTGTCCGCCGCCGGGGCAGGGACATACAGCCAATGCCGCGGATCTCCAACCGCAGCTGGAAGAACTGGTCGCAAGTGAGTTGGCAAAACACAATTTGACTTTTGCTCCCGGCCGCATCACGTCGCGTGTACAAAGTGGCGAAATCGCACACACCATCTGCGACTTTGTCGATCGAATAGGCGCTCGTGTTCTAGTGATCGGACGGGATCACGATGAGGAACACGGCGGTCTATCCAGCGGAAGATTGCGAACCCAGACCTATTCCATCATCCGGCAATCTACTTGCCCGGTTCTGAGTCTTTAGCAGTAGTGTGACGAGAGCGGCGGAATGCCAGTGCTCCGAATGCCAACAAAGGCAAACTCATCAGAAGCAGAGTGGATGGTTCCGGGGCTTGGCTGTTACTAGCAACGGAATGAGCGGTCGTGTTGGCGAAGGTGCACTTCGCAAAGAACACCAATAAAAAGGAAGAAACTCTCTTCAAAAACTCCCCCATAAAACTAAAGTTTCCCCGGTCTCCACCGCTAAGCCCCTCGTCTAGCAAATGCAAAGGGTCTTTAGAATTAGAGCTTTCACCCGGATTAAACCTAGTATACCTGAGTGGAAGAAATAGTACCTTAGTTAATTCAGTCTGCTGTCGAGTGAAAACGTGCCTCAGGAGAGCGCTTGGAATAAGCGCTCCTTCCAGCCCTCCACATTCAGCGTCCAGTGTACCGTGGCGTTGGCAGGATACGCTAACAATTCCTTCCATATCAATCGATTGCGTTCGTTGGCAGCGACATCCAAACGGTCGACAACCGTCATGCCACGCGTGAGAAAGCTGTCGGTTTCCACATCCATATAATGAGTGCTTGAACTTGTGGCGAGGCCCGGATCAAGCGCAATGGCCATTGCTACCGGATCGGGTAGCGAAATCCCGTGCTCCCCAGTTTGTTCGAGATAGGCGGCGCGAGCGATGCTGTTGCATTCAATCGCAAAATCCGCCAGGTTGGTGCCGAGCGACCTGACTTTGGCAATATCTTCCATATTCAGCACTGCGGCGCCGCGGCAAAGCTGCCATCCCACCAGTTCTAAAGGCAATCTGCCTCGAACTACCAAACGTGCCGCTTCCGGGATCGCACCAAAAATTATATTCCGCCGCAGGCGTAACATTTCCTTCGCAGCAAGGCGCTCCGCCCATTACCACGCAGCGCCCAATCAGCTTTCCCAGGTCCGTTTTACGCTTCAAAGCCAATGCCAAATTTGTGAGTGGACCCAGCGTAACAATAGTCAGCCCCGGGTGCATCTCCGCCATTTGAATGATGGCATCGACAGCGTGCGTCTGCTCAACGGATCGATGTGCTGGCGCATATCCGTGGTCGCCCATTCCGTCTTGCCCGTGGAACCAACTGGCATCCTCGAGCGTTCGCTCCAACGGTGCCTCTGCACCGCGGAACACCGGCACATCCGACCCGCACAACTCCGCGGTATACAACGCATTGCGGCAGGCTTGATCCACACCTACATTGCCGGCAACCACAGTGATTCCAACTATCTTTACAGCAGGGGCTTTCAACGCCATGATCAAGGCAACGGCGTCGTCCGAAGCGGTATCGGTATCGATCAGGAACACGCGCGACATTTCACAAAGATATTAACGCGCGGGCTCAAATTGTGGAAGCACCGATACGCTGGCCTGCTTTCTCAAACGCAGGAATGTCGCGCGCGCCTGAGCGGCGTCTTTTGTCCGACCAACGTGCGCAAAAGCATTTGCCAGCGCATAATAGACCCCGGATTCGTTCGGAAATGCTTTCTGCGCAGTTTCCAGTTCGGACAGTGCGCGCTCATTTTGCCCTGTATCGAGTAAGAGGAGGCCCAGAATATAATGGCCCAGCGGCAAGTGAGGATCGAGTTTTACGGCTTCTTCGGCGTAAGGCAAACCAGCATTTGAATCCACTTTATATTGCGCCGCCGCGATTTGCAGGCGAGGCAGTGCGCTGTTGGGCTGGTTCTTTATCTCCTGACGAAACTGGGCAATCGCCGCTTCTGGATCTTGCGTACTATTTAGCAGAAATCGCCCGTAGGCATAGTGAAGATTTACAAATTGCGGATAAGTCTGGACCAACGCGTCGTACTCCCTGCGTGCGTGATCGAATTGCTTGGCATCGCCCAAACATTCAGCGTGGCCAATCTTTGCGATGACTGGTTCTGAAGTTGTCCTGTCTCGCAAGCGCAGAGCCGCCAAGCCGATCGTTGTATCGAGTGTATTGCTGTCCACGTCTGTAGCACACAAGGCAGACATCGTTTGTAAAGCGTCCTCGAATTTACCGGCGCGCTGCAGCAACACGCCCTCATGAAAGATCGCGACGTTGCGTAGTTGCTCATCGTCGGCGATGCCGAGAGCAATTCCTTCTTGAAGATGCCGTAGGGCTGCCCCGTTTTGGCCTAATTCAAATTCACACAGACCCAACATCACGCGCGTCGTGCCCGACTTTGCGAAGCGCGCTGCCTTGCCAAACGATAAGGCAGCAGCTTGGTAGCTGTTTTGATCGTATTGGATGGTACCGAGTGAAAACCAACCTTCGGCCCATGTGGGGCGCAATGCCAGTGCTTTGCGGTAAAGCGTTGCGGCTTCATCAAGCCGGTTGGCTGCGCGCGCCACGCTTGCCTGTTTAGCGAGCGTGGCGAACGGCGTTTGAGCCGGTGCGAGCGTGCCAAGAATGAGAAGAGCGAAAACTTTCCAGCTTCTCGGCAATCCGGAAACCTAGAAACTAAATCTCGCCTGCAATTCCACCGTCCGGCCGGCAAACGCACTCTGCGCCAGGCCGAAGGTCGCATTCGGTCCCGAGATCGTTCCATTGGACGCATAGTTCCCAATGGTTGTATTGATATTGGTCAAATTCAGCTTGTTAAACAGATTGTAGAAGTTTGCTTGCAGATTCAACTTTGCACCTTCGCCCAATATTTTCATCTTCGGCAAACCGAACGCCTTTGCCAGCGTAAAATCATCTCCTAGATAGCCTGGTCCGCGGAACATGTTCCGATGGATGTTATTCGCAGGTGGCGCAAAAATCAAGTTGGTCGGATTAAGCACGGACGGCGTAAAGTACGAAAGAGGGTTCGGGAAATTACCCGTTCCCAAGAAAGTGGAATTACTGTAATTGGCGCCGCCGGTGCCCGAATAAGTCGCCGGTAGAATACAGCCGGGGAACTGCTGCGTCTGGTAAGTGCCGCTCTGGAAGCTATCTACCCCGCAATACTGGGGCGTCCAGGGGAACCCAGTGTGAAAAGTGAAAATTCCGCTGATCGTCCAGTCGCCCGCCACTTTATTCATCCAGCGATTGGTCCCATGGAAAATTGTGGGAGTCCAAAGACCCCACAACTTATAATTCTGCGTTGCATCAAAGTCTGCCGGTCCCGTGGTGTATTTGTAGTTCCACGGATATGGATCTTCGTTGTAATCCTGCGAGCCCTGATCGATGCTCTTGGAGAATCGGTATTGGAAATCGATCTGGAAATCGCGCGATACCGTGTGTTGCACTTCTCCCAGCAACGCGTTGGAGTGAGAATCAGCGTCATTTGAATAAAAATCCAACGTGGCAAGGTTTGGATTGTTGTAAGGATAGTACTGCCAGTTCAACTGTACCTGTCTGGTGAGGTGATCGCTCTTGCTTCCCTGATAACCGAGCGACGCCATCCAGTTGTGTCCTAAATCATATTGGGCTTCGAACGAGTATCGATAAGTAACGGTGGTGGGCATGAAATTCGGAAATCCCGTTAAGTTGGAAGCGGCGCCCGTGATGGGAAGTCCCGTGGTCGGATTAAACTTCTGGATCGCGGCAGGGTTTGAGGGATAACCGGTCAGGTCGTGCAGACCTGAACTCAATGCATAAAGAATGTTAGCGCCTTGCAGCGTGAGATTGACCGTGAGCGGCGGATTAAACCTGCCGTTCGATGTAATCGCCAGTTGTTCTAAATTATCGCCGATTCCCGCGCCGCCGCGAAACACAAGTTTGTGCGTCGGATTGTAAGCGAAACCAATTTGCGGACCAAAGTTGTTAAAGCTCGTGGCAAAAAGATCCCCGCCTTCATGCAGGTGAACGCCCGCGAGCGGGTCCGGACCTTGCCCCAGAATTGGGTTGCTGATGTTGCCCTTTGTCTCCGTCAAAGGCGAAAAATATTCCCACCGCAAACCCAAATTGACGGTCAAGTTACTCCTTAATTTCCAATCGTCTTGCACAAATCCTGCGTAAGTACCGAAGCGGAGATTCTTCTCGGCAATGGTAGGGGCTCCGGTTACGGGATTGTAGTTCGTGCCATTTTCGATGTAGGGTGCATCGTTCGCAAAGTCCCACATATTGCGGAAGTTATAACTCGGCACACCGGCCCAGGGCGCGGCGTCCAAAAACTGTGCGCGTGAGATATCCGCGCCGAACTTGAGGGAGTGGCTGTTGTAAACCTTGGTAAGCGTGTCGCGACCGTTGTAAGTAATCTGATCGAAGATGCCAGGCGCGGGTGGACCGTAGCCCTTAATGCTTATATTCCCCAAGTTATCGATGTTCGCCCCAGGCAAGCCGAATGGTTCTTGCGGGTTCGACGTTTCTTCGTTGTAACGCCAGCCGCTCGCACCGAAGCGCGCTTCATTCAACATGGTGGGCGTAATCGTGCGCGTGTAAATACCGGTCCACGACTGCGCCAGCGAACTGTGATTCCATTCGTTAGCCGAACGCTGGGGGCCGTTATAAAACTGCGAATTGATCGGAGTGAAATAAGAACTGAAGGCAATGCGATCTTTATTGGTTGCCTGATAATCCACGCGCCCGTTGTACTGCACAGACGTGCTGTGCGTCGGGCTTTGCGTTTGCAACTCTTCTACATCGGGGATGCCGTCAAATCCGCCGCCGATGCCAGGCGCTCCTGGACCTACGTAACTGGGATCATGTGTACCCAAGGGGACATTCTTGAGGGGCGAGCCGAGGTCAAGGCCACTCCCGGTATTTTGGCATTGCGATGCCGGTAATCCCGCTTGTGCGCAAGTCACTTGAATGAGGGTGCCTGGCGCGGGTGACTCGCCGGGATAAGAAAGATAAGTTCGTGCAATGCTGCCGGTCGGGCCCGCACTCTGCAAGAACTGCGGCGTCTCATACCAGCCAGTGCCTATCGAATTTGACTTATTCCGCTGCGTTTCGTAAGAGAAAAAAGCAAACAGCTTGTTCTTAATAATCGGTCCGCCTACGCTGCCGCCAAACTGGTTAAAGCGGTTGCTGTCTCGCTGCACAGGGCTGGGCGTGCCGATGCCATCCCAGCGGTTGTACGCGTCCAGCCCCGGCCTGTGCCATTTGAAAACCGCGCTGCCGTGATAGTCGTTCGTGCCATTTTGCGAGACGACCAGAATTTGCGGACCGCTCGTACGGCCGTATTGTGCATCGTAGCTATTCGCAATCACGCGTACTTCTTTCACCGATTCTTCGTTTGGCGTGATCACTGCCGCTCCGCCCCAAGCCGCACTGTTCACGCCGACACCATCAATTTGAATATCGTTGGAATTCTGGCGGCCGCCGTTGGCGACAATCTGCACACCGTTCTCAACTTTAAATATGCTATCGGTACCGCCGGGTCCACCAATATTGCTTCCGGGCAGGGATGCGGTTCCACCGCCCGCGCTCTGCGCTCCATCGCCGAAAATCCCGGGAGCCAAACGCACCAATTGGAACGGATCGCGCCCAAACGACGGCATGTTCTGAATTTGTTTATCGGTAATTGTGCCGCCGATCATCGCCGTCTCTGTGTCAATCACTTCGCCTACCTCGGAATCTACCGTGACCGTTTGCGAAACTTGCCCCACATCCAGTTGCACGTTAAACGATTGCGTCTGTTCCGCGCCAAGAACGACATCGCTCAGGACCTTCTTCGAGAATCCTGTTTTCTCAACGCTAAGAGTGTAACGTCCAGGGGCCAAGCCGGGAATGTCGTACACTCCAACGTTACTGGTTTTGACGACTCTCTGATTGTTGGTTTCCTGGCTCGTCAAGGTAACAGTGGCGTCAGGCACAAGCGCGCCGTTCGCATCGGTAACAGATCCTTGGATACCCGCTCGGAATTGAGCAAAGGCGTTGAACGTCAGCAGGCAGGCAAATAGAACATACGAAAAACTGCGTAACAGCGTCTTCATGGACCTTGAAATTCCCCTTATGTTAGCTAAGACTTTTGTACTCCCTAAGCACTACATCCGTCAAGCGAAAACGGTTGTGGGTTTTTACCATTCAGTAACGTGAGAATTGTCACAGTATTAATTCACCAGCGGTTGAAAGACCTTGTTAAGGGCTCGCTGGATAGGTGCAGACCGCATAAACCAATGCCAAACCGTGCGTGATCGTAGATTCTCGGCACTGAGCAGTGTGATCCCTAAGTCGATTCCAACAACCTCTGGATCGACCCATCCATCATGCGGATGAAATGCGTCCGCGAATCCGTAATGTCCATAAACCCGCTCTCCGAAGTCTTCGCGCATAGTGCGCAACGCCGGCAAACAAATCTCCGGCGCAAACATCAGCGATCCGCCTGCCGCGCAAGGCACCACCGTGCCATCCAGATCGCGCCTTGGTAAGCGGCTATCCCAACCACCCCAGATCACATAGCCGATGCTGCTGTCCGACGGCGTAACGCCCCAGAGATTCTCCGAAAAGCTGGGATACAAACTACGCAAGCTCAAGCAGTAAGCGCGATGCGCATAAGTGGCAATTACAGAATTATCGAAGTAATTAATCCCATACGGCACGCCATCGCGTAACTTCGACAAATCCAAGTAAGCTTGCGGAAACTGATGCGTGAAAATAGGCCCGCGACCTACCCATCCGTAGTTGCGAAAGACAATGGGATCGCGCGCGAAGCGAAACCAAGTATCAGCTGGAATCGCGCTAGTGGGTGAGCCCATCGCCAATATGTGCAGAATTACATTCTCACGGTAGTCCACCCAAGCCGGCGGCAGAAATCCTAACTCCGGCTTCCACGCCATTCTCAAGAAGCCAGTCTTCGCGTCCAACATCCAGGCAAAATTGACGCGTTCATAAATCTCCTGCGCTAAGCGAAAGATCTCGTCATCTCGAGCGAAACACTGCTGCGCCGTTAGAGTTCCTGCCAGCAGCAGCGCCGTATCGATGGTCGAAATCTCGCAATTCCAAACGCGCTCGCCGTTCTTGCGATTGACGAAGTGATAATACCAGCCATACTGATGCACTTGTTCGAACGCCAGGTGTCGCAGGGTAGCCCGCACTCGCTCGCGCGCCGCACTAGGATCAACCCAACGTCGCTCGTACGCAATACAACAGGCCGTAAGCGCGAAGCCTGTCGAAGCCGTGCTCGCCACGTCAAGCGAATGACTCGTTCGCTGGCGTCCATCCACCGCCGCCCGATCCAGAACTAAACCGGTGTGCGGATCGGCCTGCTCCCAAAAGTAAAGGAATGCGCGTCGCGAAAGATCTTCTATAAAGCGCTCATCGTCGCTGGTGAGGCTGCTAGCGATGGCCGCTGCCTTCAGAAAACCACGCCTCGAAAGCTCCATCAACAGACAGCATATAAGCTCTTTAGTGTGAGTAGACGCCTCTGTGCCTTTCTCTTCCTGATCCTGCCGCTCAGCGCGCAAACCAAGCGTGCCTCGGAACAGCCCATCACCCTGCTAGTTCACGGCGAAGCTACTGTTTCCGTCGAACCCGACATCGCCGAGCTTGACATCGGCGTTCTATCGCAAGGCCGAACCTCGGGGGCCGCTTCCAACGAAAACACCTCTCGAACCAAAAACCTCGTCGCTGAGTTGCAGCGTCTCATCAGTCCAGGCGATATCAAGTCCGTCAATCTTTCCATCAACCCGAACTACCAATATGCGAAAGATGGCGGAACGGCCAGCATAACCGGATACACTGCTGCCAACACTGTTCGCGTCACAATCCGCGATCTCTCGCAACTCCGCAAATTGATTGAAGCCGCCACTCAAGCCGGCGCCAGCAGTATCAACCGCCTTACTTTCGATCTGAAAGACGAACGCGCCGCCCGTGCCCGCGCCTTAGCGCAAGCTGCCAGCCAAGCGCTGTCCAGCGCTGAAGCTCTCGTGTCGGCACTGAAGTTGCACTTAGGCAAACTAACTCGCATTGAAGAGGTGCAGCCGGTGGTGATTTCGCCTGCTCGCGAGATCGAAGTTTCCGCCTTGAAAGAGCCAATGCCCGACCAAGCCGCCATTGCCCCCGGCACAATCCAGATCCACGCGAGCGTCAATTTGGTTTATGGGGTTGCGGAGAAATAGCGAACACGCCTTCATTTAACTCTTTGTCAAAACGTTCTCTCATCTCATCTCTCACCTTCCGAAAGGCGTTCATCCTAAGCTCGTCCGTTGTTTCATTGGGCCCGGGAGGATCTCGAAACGGCCAATGCATAAGCCGAGTCGCCGCTGGAAAAATCGGACAACTCTCTTTGGCGTTATCGCAGACCGTGATGACGTAATCAAATGGCTGTCCGCTGAGCTCGTCGACCGATTTAGAGCGGTGTCCTGCTATATCGATACCGATCTCGTGCATCGCAGAAATTGCTTCGGGACGCACGTAGCTCGGTTTCGTCCCGGCGCTCGCCACATCAAAGCGACCACCCGCAATATGTCGCAGCAGTCCTTCTGCCATCTGGCTGCGCGCCGAGTTGCCGGTACAGAGAATTAAAACTGATTGCTTAGACATAGCTGCTTTTTCCATTCTCCCTAGGTTGCGTCTTCGGCGGGAACACGTTGAAATGTTTGACCATCCTCCTGGAAATAGTGCTCTTTGAACCATCGCGCCACATAAATCAGTCCAATCATTACGGGAACTTCTACCAGCGGTCCAATGACGGCAGCGAACGCCGCGCCAGAGTTAATGCCGAAGATAGAGACTGCCACTGCGATCGCCAATTCGAAATTATTACTGGCGGCGGTAAACGAGAGGGTTGTCGTCTTCGTGTAATCGGCTCCCACCTTGCGGCCCATCCAGAAGCTCACCAGAAACATAACGACAAAGTAAATGAGCAGCGGAATGGCGATCCGCACCACATCCATGGGCAGTTGAATGATGACGTTCCCTTTTAGGCTGAACATTACGACGATCGTGAACAGCAAGGCAATCAAAGTGATCGGGCTGATCTTGGCCAGGAATGTACTCACATACCAATCGCGTCCTTTGGCGCGAACGAGCAGAAAGCGCGTGGACATTCCCGCGATCAAGGGGATACCCAAATACACAAAGACACTTTTCGCAATCTGCGACATTTGAATGTCTACGACGCTGCCCTTCAGGCCAATCAACGGCGGCAAAAGCGTTAAAAACACCCATGAGTAAACACTGTAGAAAAGCACCTGAAAGACGCTGTTGAAAGCCACCAGGCCCGCCGCATAGTCGGTATCGCCTTCGGCTAGTTCATTCCAGACAATCACCATAGCGATGCACCTGGCCAACCCGATCAACACAAGCCCCGTCATGTATTCGGGATATCCGCGGAGGAACGTAATGGCGAGCGCGAACATCAGAACTGGGCCGATCAGCCAGTTCTGCAGCAGAGACAACGCGAGGATTTTCTTGTTTCGAAACACTTCACCCAAGCGTTCGTACTGCACTTTCGCCAGTGGCGGGTACATCATCAAAATAAGTCCGATGGCGATCGGAATGTTTGTGGTTCCCGACTGAAACTGCTGAATGAACGACGTTGTGCCCGGCGCGAAATGCCCAAGTGCAACACCGATCACCATCGCACAGAAGATCCAGCCAGTTAGATAACGGTCAAGGAAAGATAAGCGTTTACGCTGAACCGGTGAGCAAGCCTCAGTGCCCGCGGGATTTTGTCGCCTACGATGGTGTTCATTCCTTGCGCTTTCTAGGCATTGCACGGGCAATTGCCGCCGCAACAAATGTTCACTGGCTTCTGCGCGCGAATGAAGGCACTCACAATTTTTCCGTCCACTTGTAGCGCCACTGCGTCCACGTCAATTCCTTTCGCCGTCAAAAACGAGCGTGCATCCGCAATGCTGTAGGCGCGCGTCACTTCCACAGCAATTCCTTCAAAGCCGGCTTTCGCCAACTTATCCCGGTATTCGGTCTCCTGCAAGGCACCGGCGATGCAGCCAACCCAGAGTTCCATGTTCTTGCGCACCTGGTCTGGCACCTCGCCGCGCACCACCACGTCCGACACCGCCAACCGCCCACCGGGTTTCAATACGCGGAACGCCTCCGCGAGCACCCGGTCTTTATCGCCCGACAAATTGATAACGCAATTCGAAATAACGACGTCCACCATACTGTCCGGCAGCGGAATATTCTCTATTTCCCCCTTGAGAAACTCTACGTTTTCAATTCCCGCTTTACGCTTGTTCTCGTTCGCCAGCGCCAGCATATCGTCGGTCATATCCAGACCGTATGCGCGGCCTTTAGCGCCCACGCGTTTTGCCGAAAGAATCACATCGATTCCTCCGCCCGAACCGAGATCCAACACGATCTCACCCGGCGTCAACTGTGCCAGCGCAGTCGGATTCCCACAGCCCAGCGATGCCTTTAGCGCCATATCCGGCACTTCGCCGGTTTGCGAGTCATTGTAAAGGTTCGACGTGATCGGATCACAAGAGGCAGCCGCAATGCCGGTGCAGCATCCCGTTGACGCGCAGCAATCCGCCGGCAATCCTTCACCACTGGCGACACGTCGCGCCGCTTCGCCATACTTCTCTTGCACGAGTTCTTTGACTTCCATCTTTTCTCCTTATTTACAAACTTCGATCACACACTCTGGCGCGATCGCCTTGTTTCTCGTGCAGCATTCCGCGTAGAGAAACCCCAGCAACTCTTGCAAGGCCTCGGTATTCGCCGTGTACCAGAGAAACCGGTTATCACGCCGCACGTTTACCAGTTCTTCGTTTTTCAATTTGTCCAAATGGTGGGATAGGCTGGACGGCGGGATGTCGAGTTCGTTGCCGATATCGGACGGCACCATACCCTCCGGATGCGCCGACAACAAAAGGCGCATGATGCGCAGGCGTGGCTCGGTGCCCATGGCCGAAAGCATATCGGCATAGCGCGGCACCTTAGCCTCAATCTTAGACTTTCTGCGCGATTCCATAATTCGAGTATTGTCGAAATATAACCGGCTGTCAAGAGTTATTCGTGTGATTCTCATGCCAAACTGAGAAATGCGCAAAAGGGCTATAATCCCCGCACTTTTCTTTCTCACACTCGCAGCCGCACAAGATAGGGAGTCAGCCGGAAAGCATTGGTGGTCGCACGTGCAATATCTGGCCAGCGACTCCATGGAAGGTCGCCTCACTGGAACGCCCGGCTATCAAAAAGCGGCCGATTATGTGGCTGACCAATTCAAAGCAGCCGGCCTGGAACCGGCCGGTACCAACGGCTACTTTCAACCCGTCAAATTCGATGTTCAGCGCATCGTCGCCAGTGAGTCCTCCGTTCGCCTGATGCATGGCGACGCCTTTGAAACCGTTACGCTCGGCGAGGACGCAATTCTCGGCAGCCGCTTGCCACAACCGAAAGCCGTCAAAGCACGCTTGATATTCGTCGGCTATGGTTTGCACATTCCCGAAGTCGGCTTCGACGATTTCAAAGACTTAGATATTAGCGGAAAAATCATCATTTACATGGCGGGCGGTCCGGCGTCGATTGCCGGCCCCTTGAAATCAAACGCGCGCGCCGCCCAGGAGTTCGTCAAATTTGTCTCAGCGCAAGGCGCAGTGGGGGTTATCTCAATCTCAAATCCCAAGTCTATGGACATTCCCTGGTCGCGCATCGCACTGAGCGCTTCGCAGCCTGGTATGCGTTTGGCTGACCCCGCGCTGCAAGATTCGACGAGCGACATGTTTACCGCAGCATTCAATCCAGCGCATGCCGAGAAATTGCTTCGTTCTTCGGGACACAGCCTGTTAGAACTTCTCCAGCTAGCCGACGCCGGCCAACCGCTGCCTCATTTTGAGCTACCCTACACTCTCGAAGCAACCGTCGTCACGCGCAATGAGGTCGTCGAATCTCCCAACATAGCCGGCATCTTTCCCGGCACCGACCCGCAACTCAAGAGCGAGTACGTTATTTACAGTGCGCACCTGGATCATCTTGGAGTTGGCGAGCCCATCGACGGCGACAAAATCTATAATGGCGCCATGGACAATGCCTCGGGTGTTGCCAGTCTGCTGGAGGTGGCCGGACGCTTGCATGAATCGCACGCCAAACTGAAACGTTCAGTGTTGTTCGTGGTGGTCTGCGCAGAAGAGAAAGGTTTACTCGGCTCGCGCTATTTCGCAGCTAAGCCGACTGTGCCCGCTCACTCGATCGTGGCGGATCTTAATACCGATATGTTCCTGCCCATCGTGCCACTAAACTATCTCGTCGTGTATGGCGGCGACGAATCGACCCTGGGCGACGACATGAAAGCCGTAGCCTCCCCGCTTGACATCGAAGTCATTCCTGATCGCCAGCCTGATCGCAATATTTTCATTCGCAGCGATCAGTACAATTTCATTCGCGCCGGCATTCCTTCACTCGCGCCAAGCTTCGGCAGCGCCAAAGGTTCGCCGGAGGAAAAAACACTACGAGAATGGCTAATCCATCGCTATCATGCGCCGTCTGACGACGTGAATCAACCCGTCGATCTGGCGGCTGCCGCCAAATTCAATCAATTGATGCTGAATCTAACAATGCGGGTCGCCGACGAGTCCGCTCGACCTGCTTGGAAAGACGCCAGTTTCTTCCGGCGTTTCGAAACGCGTTGATCTTATTCAAGCCGTCGTCGTAAGCCTCGTCACTTACGCGGCCGAAGCAATTCAGTTCAGTATTTGGGTGCCAGCGCCTTCACCTTCTCGATGAACGCGGCTTCCTCTTTTCTCCCAGCTTCGGCGGGGGCGTGATGCGCGTGGCGACCACTACCCCAACTTCCATGAATAACTTCATGTCGTCTCATGTTTAACGTGGCGTCGTTGCCGTTTTTGGAACCATTCACGCCTTCAAAGAGTGGCGATTTCCGAAAGGTCGCACGAGCCAGCCCGCGCGACCCTCTTTTTCCCGCTCAGGCCAGGTCGAATCGATCGAGGTTCATCACCTTGTTCCAGGCCGCCACGAAATCCCGCACGAACACCTCCTGCGAGTCGCTGCACGCATAAACTTCTGCCAGCGCTCGCAGTTGTGAGTTGGAACCAAAGACCAAATCCACCACGGTACCCGTCCACTTGAGTTCGCCCGTCTTCCGATCGCGTCCCTCCAACACGCCTTCGGAGCTGGCCGACTTCTGCCACTTCGTGTTCATGTCGAGCAGGTTGACGAAGAAATCATTTGTGAGCGTCTCGGGGCGTTTGGTGAAAACACCGTGTTTGGACTGCCCGAAGTTGGCATTCAGAGCGCGCAGGCCACCAATCAGAACGGTCATCTCAGGAGCGGTCAGGGTCAGCAGATTCGCCCGATCCACCAGCAGTTCTGCCGCCGATCCTTCCTGGCCTTTGCGGAGATAGTTGCGGAAGCCGTCCGCGGTCGGCTCCAGAACGCTGAAGGAATGTACATCGGTTTGCTCCTGCGAAGCGTCTGTGCGCTTTGGCGAGAAGGGAACTTTCACATCATGGCCGGCCTTCTTCGCTGCTGCCTCGACGGCCGCGCAGCCGCCCAAAACGATCAGGTCAGCGAGTGAGACTTTCTTGCCATTGGATTGTGCGCCGTTGAACTCTTTCTGGATTGCTTCCAGCTTTGGAAGAACCTTCGCCAACTCAGCCGGCTGGTTGACTTCCCAATCTTTTTGCGGTGAGAGGCGAATGCGCGCCCCGTTCGCCCCGCCACGCTTGTCGGTGCCGCGGAATGTAGCAGCCGACGCCCAGGCCGTGGTGACTAGTTGCGAGATGGAAAGTCCGGATGCCAGGATGTTGGCCTTCAGAGCGGCAATATCCTTGTCCCCAATCACTTCATGATCCACCGCGGGTACGGGGTCCTGCCAGAGCTGCGGCTCTTTAGGAACCAGCGGGCCAAGGCACCGTGAAATCGGTCCCATGTCGCGGTGCGTCAGCTTGTACCAAGCTTTGGAAAACTCGTCTGCCAAGGCTTGCGGGTTATCGTGGAAGTGCTTGGAGATCTTTGCGTAGGTCGGGTCCACCTTCAGTGCCAGGTCGGTCGTGAACATCATCGGCGCATGCTTCTTCGAGGCATCGTGCGCATCGGGCACTGTGCCCGCCGCCGCTCCGTTCTTCGGCGTCCATTGAAAGGCACCCGCCGGGCTCTTCGTGAGTTCCCAGTCATAGCCCAACAGATTTTCGAAGTAGTTGTTGTCCCACTTCACCGGGTTGGTCGTCCATGCGCCTTCCAAGCCGCTGGTGATTGCAGCAGCGCCGGTACCGGCGCCAAATGTATTCTTCCAGCCGAAGCCTTGTTCCTCGATGCCGGCGCCCTCGGGTTCGGGACCGACGTACTTGCCCGGATCGGCAGCACCGTGCGCTTTGCCGAACGTGTGTCCCCCGGCGATGAGGGCCACCGTCTCCTCGTCATTCATCGCCATGCGGGCGAAGGTCTCGCGGATATCGCGGGCTGCCGCCAGCGGATCAGGTTTACCATTGGGTCCTTCCGGATTCACATAAATGAGGCCCATCTGAACGGCACCAAGAGGGTTGTCGAGTTCACGATCGCCTTTATAGCGTTCGTCCGCCAGCCACTTGGTCTCGGGCCCCCAGTAAACATCTTCTTCTGGCTCCCAGATGTCCTCGCGCCCACCGGCAAAGCCAAAAGTCTTAAGTCCCATCGAATCCAATGCCACGTTACCAGCAAGAATCATGAGGTCGGCCCAGGAGATTTTCCGGCCATACTTTTGCTTGATCGGCCAAAGCAGCCGGCGCGCTTTGTCGAGGCTCACGTTGTCGGGCCAACTGTTGAGGGGCGCAAATCGCTGTGCCCCGGAACCCGCGCCGCCGCGGCCATCAGCGATACGGTACGTGCCCGCGCTATGCCAAGCCATACGGATGAAGAGGGGCCCATAATGGCCGTAATCCGCTGGCCACCAGTCTTGCGAAGATGTCATCAATTCGTGCAAGTCTTTGATCACCGCATCCAAGTCAAGACTCTTGAATTCCGCGGCGTAGTCGAACGACTCGCCCATCGGATCCGACAGCGGGGAACGTTGGTGCAGGATCTTCAAGTTCAGTTGATTGGGCCACCAGTCTGCGTTTGTCGGGATGCCTGACATGGTGGTGTGTTTGCGAGCGCCGGCCGTGAACGGGCACTTGGCTTCGCCCGCCAAGGCTTGCTCTTGCTCCGTGGGGAATGGCGGCGGAGCTTTGGTGGTGAGTGTTTCTTCCATGTGATTATCTTCCTTTTGGTAAATTACGAAAATTTGACGAACTACGAAATCATCCTGGTTTTCCGAGGCACGCACTTCGCACAGAGGCCTCGGAAGATGACTTCGCATTCGCGCACAATCCGCTTACCGAGGGAGCCAGAGGCAGGCGTGGGCACGTCGTACCACTCAATGTCTTCAACGTTGCCGCAGCCGTCGCAGATGAAATGGTGATGTTGCATGCCTTTCGCATCGAATCGCGCGGCGCGGCCCTCGACGGCCACTTCACGCACCAATCCCGCTTCCACCAAGTCCCGCAGATTGTTATAAGTTGTGGCCCTGGAAGACCGCGGATCCGCGCGATTCACCGCTTCGAAGATTTCAGCCGCCGTAGGATGTCTCTTCTGTTCCAGCAAGAATGACATCACGGCGAAGCGCTGCGGAGTGCAGCGCAAACCGCTGCCCTCCAACGAACGCTTAATTGCCTCTGCGCTCATCAATAGATTAGACTATATCTAATGTGATATTTTGTCAAGAGCAATTTGTACCGCTGCGAGTCACTTGGCCAGCTTTGTTACCTTTGGGAAGCGTTTGTTTTTCAATATGGAAAGTGTGGAGGAAAAACGTTGCTGCGATTTTTAATCATGGCGGTTTTTGTTTGGATCGGCCAAGCGAAGACCGTTCGTGATGCCAACACCTCCGGCCCGACGGCCGTTGCCAAAAAGGCGGAGGTCAGTTATTGCTTTGAGCGGGTGAGAGGCAACGATCCCGCCCGGCAGCCGCCCTCTTACTTGGTGCTGCAGCTTCGCACTACGATTTCGTACCATAATCCTGGAAAACGTCCGCTGATTCTGCCCCTGGAGCGCCAACGAACCGTCTTCAGCGGGCTTAAGCGCGGAGAAATGAGCGAGTACAAAGAACACATAGGGATGTTTGATTCGGCATTCAAAGTGATGACCGAACTTCCGGCGGACGTCAGTCCGGATAGTCCTATCAATCCAAACAACGATGTTTTCACGGTGATTCCGGCCGGTGGCGAGATGACTCCGCCGCTGGTGGAGGAGATTAGCATGCCTTTGAGCCGGAAAAGTCTGTTTAAGAGGCAGCCCGATTTTCGAGGCCACACGGTGTTTGTCAAACTGGAGTTCCTGCATCGAGAACTATCGGCCGCGCTGCTGGCGAACTTGTCGGATCGCTGGTCGCATTTTGGCTTGCCGTGGACCGGTAGGGTGGCGACCAACTTAATCGAAATTACTGTGCCAAGAGATCCGCCGGCCACTGGTTTGTGCAAAGAATCGCCATCGGCTCCTCGCGAAGCTTACAAGGGCCTCGACCACACCAAGTGATACGGCAGCGAGCCCGTCACCTATGTTCGGAAACCGACAGCAGATTCCCAAAGGGATCCTTGAACCAGGCCACTTTATCCGTCCCCACATGCCAAATCCCCAACTCATCTTGCTTCATGAAGCCATATCGTTCGAACCCCACACCCTTCGCCGTTAACCCACGCACGACATCCTCTATGCTTTCAACCTGCCAGCCCAAAACGGTGTAAGGCACGTCCACTTTATCCTTCACGAACGCCGCCCGCAAAGAAACCCCGCCAGCATCGAACATAATCGCGAATGAATCCGCCGACACTTTCCTCAATCCCAATACGCCGCAATAAAAGTCCGTCGCTTGCGTCTCATCGCGAATGGCGATAAACGCCATCAACTTCGCTTCCTTCAACATCTATTTGTCTCCTTAGCCAACTCTTCAAAGGCGTCCAGTCAGCATACCTGTTTTTTCTTATGTCAGCTATGTACATCCACCGAATTCCGGTCGATAAGTTGCCTGACGGTGCTTTCTTCCTTTGATTGAGAGAATCCAGCAACTTCCCAAGCACGTCTAAGTAATAGAAGGAACTAAGCCCATTACTGCTACGCCTGCCATTTCGCCTTGTCACCAGTACCTTCCTCCTAACATTTCGGAGTATTCTGGATTTGGGTGGTCTAAGCTAGAGTTTAGAGGCGGGAAATTGGAGACTGAGAGTGCGATTTGTGCGGACTCCCTGACCAAAATTTATCGCTCAGGGGGAGCGGATGTGGTTGTTTTCAAAAACCTTTCGCTCTATGTTGCGCGTAATGAGCGGTTGGCCATCATTGGCGAATCCGGCGTAGGTAAATCTACGCTCTTGCATTTGTTAGGCGGGCTTGACCGGCCTACGAGCGGGTCGATTCAGTTCGGCGGCCGCGACATTGTTTCTATGAACGATCAGGAACTGGCTGAGTTCCGCAATTGCCAAGTCGCTTTTGTTTGGCAGAATCCTTCTCTGTTGGCGGATTTCACTGCGCTTGAGAACGTTATGATGCCGCTGCTCGTGCGCGGTCAACGGCCTGAAAAAGCTGCCGCATCAGCGCAAGACCGGTTGCTTGAAGTCGGTTTGAAAGCTCGCGCCCTGCATCGCGCGGGTGAATTATCCGGTGGCGAACAACAGCGCGTGGCTTTGGCTCGTGCCTTAGCCGCCGGACCCAAAGTTCTCCTTGCCGATGAACCCACCGGCAGTCTGGACTACAAGACGGGAGATATGATCGTTGGGCTAATGCGAGACCTGCACTCCTCGCATCATTTGACTTCAGTTTTTGTCACCCACAATCTTTCTTTTGCCTCCCGTTGCGATCGAGTTTTAGAGTTAAAGGAAGGCGCGCTGTATCCGGTATCCAACTCGGAACTGCAGAACGCCAGAGTAATACAGGACGCAACCCGTCCCGGTGGCACTTATGTTTGAACGTTATACCGAGAAAGCGCGCCGCGTAATCTTCTTTGCCCGATACGAGGCGAGCCAGTTTGGCAGTCCTTATATTGAGACAGAGCATCTTCTGCTGGGCTTGCTGCGAGAGGATAAGGCTCTCGCCAATCGATTCCTGCGGTCGCACGCCGCCATCGAATCGATTCGCAAGCAGATTGAGGCGCACACCACCGTGCGGGAGAAAGTCTCGACTTCGGTCGATCTTCCCCTGAGTCACGAGTGCAAGCGCGTGCTCGCTTATGGCGCCGAGGAAGCCGAACGGCTGAGCCACAAGCATATTGGCACAGAACATCTTTTGCTCGGTCTGTTGCGCGAAGAGAAAAGCTTCGCCGCCGAAATACTGCACGAGCGCGGTCTCCGGCTCTCGGCTGTGCGCGAGGAAATCTCTCGCTCCGCATCGGAAAAGACATCCGCCAGCCGCCCCAAGGAAAGTTCGCTGCTCGCCGAATTCAGCCGCGACCTCACCCAAGCCGCCGTTGATGGCATGCTCGACCCGCTCATTGGCCGCGATAACGAAGTTGATCGCGTGGTGCAGATCCTGTGTCGCCGAACCAAGAACAATCCAGTTCTGATCGGCGAACCGGGCGTTGGCAAAACGGCCATAGTTGAAGGGTTAGCGCAACGCATTGCCGATGGCGATGTGCCTTCGTTCCTCTCCGACAAACGGATTCTCGCCCTCGATCTTTCGCTCATCGTCGCAGGCACCAAATATCGCGGCCAATTCGAGGAGCGCTTGAAGACCATCATGAAAGAGTTGATGGAAAATCAGAACGCCATCATCTTTATAGACGAATTGCACACCTTGGTGGGCGCGGGTTCCGCAGAAGGTTCGCTCGATGCCGCCAACATTTTGAAGCCGGCTCTGTCGCGCGGCGAAATTCAGTGCATCGGTGCAACCACGCCTGCCGAATATCGCAAGTCTATTGAGAAGGACCGCTCGCTCGAACGCCGCTTCCAAGCCGTCAAAGTTCCGCCGCCGAATGAAACCGATGCCATCCGCATCCTCTTCGGCATCAAAGAACGTTACGAGAAATTCCACGCTGTCGCGTATACCGACGAGGCCATCGAATCGGCGGTTTACACATCCACCCGCTTTATTCCAGACCGTTTCTTGCCGGACAAGGCCATCGATTTGATCGACGAAGCGGGTGCGCGCGTCAAGCTTCGTCAAACCACCTTGCCCAGCGAAGTGGCCGACATTCAGAAACGCATTAAGTTCATCGTTCATCGCATGGAGAACGCCATCGCGAATCATGAATTTGAAAAAGCTCGCTTCTATTCCGACGAGGAACGCAAGGAGCGCGAGAACCTGCGCTCCCTCCGCGAGAAATACAACCTTGACGACACGTCTACGGGCGTAGTTTCCAAAGACGATATCGAAGACGTGGTCGCACGCTGGACCGGCGTCCCCATGACTTCCATCAAGGAAGAAGAAATTAACAAGCTGCTGCGCATTGAGGAAGAACTTCACAAACGCATCATCAGCCAGGAAAAAGCGATCGGCGCTCTTTCGCGAGCCATCCGCCGTTCCCGCGCCGGCTTGAAATCGCCCAAACGTCCTTCAGGTTCCTTCCTATTCCTCGGGCCCACTGGTGTTGGTAAGACCGAGGTCGCCCGTGCACTCGCTGAGTTCCTGTTTGGCAGCGAAAAGTCGCTCATCCGCTTCGACATGTCGGAGTTTATGGAGAAGCATTCGATTTCGAAGCTTATCGGTTCACCTCCCGGCTACGTCGGCTATGAGGAAGGTGGTCAGCTCACGGAACGTGTCAAGCGCGCACCGTATTCCATCATTCTCTTGGACGAAATCGAGAAGGCGCATCCGGATATTTACAACATCTTGCTGCAGGTGTTTGAAGACGGCCAGTTGACCGATGGTCTCGGCAACACGGTCGATTTCAAGAACACGATCATCATCATGACGTCCAACCTGGGCGCACGCTTCCTCGACAAGCGGGGCCAGATTGGCTTCTCGGGTATGGCCGAAACCGGCATCCCGCAGAAGATTGAAGAGCAGGTCATGGGCGAAGTGAAACGCGCCTTCAATCCTGAATTCCTCAACCGTCTCGATGAAGTCATTCTCTTTACATCGCTGGTGGACGAGGATCTGTTGAAGATCATGGATCTCCTCGTCGATCAAGTGAACGTAAACCTGGTCTCCAAGCAGATCAAGATCAAGCTCGAGCCAGAGGCCGCCAAGTACATTCTCGACAAGACCTGTAGCGACCGCAGCTACGGTGCCCGGCCCTTGCGCCGCGCACTGCAAAAGTACATCGAGGACCCGCTTTCCGAAGCCCTCATTCAAGGTTCTTTGCCTCGCCCCGCCGAACTCATGGTTTACCTGGGCGAAAACGGAATCTACTGCAAGCAAATCGGCGACCTCGAGGGTCAACCCGTAGCCGCCGGCGGCGTCGAAACTGCGCCGATGCCCGCCACACCGCTGTACATGTTCTCCAGCTAAGAAAGTGGAGTCCGGACTAAAAACGGGAAGGGCGAAAAAACTCTTCCCGTTTTTCTTTGGGCGCGCCTACTACTTGTTGCGCGGCCCTGGCAAATCCCGTCCGTTTTGGTGCAAAACCATGCCAGTCACTCGTCCGCTCGGCATCGCGCGTAAAGCTGACTTGCGCATCAACCACCTTCAAAAAGAACTCGTCTTTCTTGGCAGCGAAAACTTCAAACTCTGGCTGGCCGGTAGCCTGCGTGAACAGATGCCCGTCACGCGCAGTGAACTTGATCGCAAACGTCGGAGCGAGTTGGTAGCTCCCCTCATACTCACTCAAAATCCTGGAATCAAGCTGGATCTCATGCATTTCCTCGAGCAGGGGCGCAGGGTACTTGGGGTTCAACACGTGCTTGCCAATATCGTCGATGTCGAAGAAGGTGTTGCAAAGAACCACGACTCCCTTCTTGGCGGCGATGTCGAATCCCGCAAAAGCGCGGTACCCCGCTGTCCCACCGTTATGCCAATAGAGGTCGGGCGGAAATTCGCTAAAGATATGCCATGCCATCGCAATCTCCACATGTGGCATCCCTGTTTCTTTGCGTACGGCACGCATCCGTTCCATCGCAGGCTTCAAAGGCGTATCCACTAAACCGGCGTTCGCCGCAAGAAACTTAAGCATGTCGTTCGCGGTCGAGCGGATTGCTCCCGCACCGGCCAGCGCATCCAGATCCCAATTCTTCACTGGCTTCAGCGCGCCATCGTGCCCTTGCGAGAGGCGCTTCTTGCTTTCGGCGGTTAAGGAGACCGTGGAACTGTCCATATGCAGCGGCTTGAAGATGCGCTGTTTCACCAAGTCCTCGTAGCTCATGTGGGCGCGCTGTGCCAAAGCAAAACCCAACAGTCCTACCGCGAGATTCGAGTACTCATATTTCTCCCCCGGATCTCGCGTCAGTTTGTACGACGACAGAAATGCCAGCAGCTTTGCTCCATCGTAATCGGCATATGGGTTAGCCGGATCGGCGGGGCTGAAATTACCGGGCAAACGCGGTAAGCCGGAATTCTGCATCGAAAGATTCAGCAGCGTAATTTGCTTTCCGTTGCGGCTCGGTACTTCGGCGTGATTTGGCAGGTACTGCGAAACTGGATCGTCCGCCTTCACTTCGCCGCGCTCAACCATGTCGGCCAGAAGCAACGAAGTAAAAACCTTCGTGATGGAACCGATTTCAAAAAGCGTATCGCCGTTGGGCGTTTGGTTGCCGCCGATCGACGTTGTACCCGACGTGTAGATGTGAACGCCTGTCGAGTCCACAGTCCCGGCGACGATACCCACGGCTTTCTTCGCCGTCTTCACGCGGTTGTCGATGAGCAACTGCATGTCTCCACCTGTCGATTGCGCCACTAGCAGTGGGATTGCCACCAGCGATAGCAAAGCTGCCCGCATTAATTGATTCACCATTGTTTTCCATCCTCGATCAATTCTTCTGCCTTCTCACGTTCGCTGCGAATTTTCTTGACTGCAACGCCTTCGTTCAACCAAACAACAAAGATGGCGAACATCGTCACAAAGAGACAACTCCAGAGGCGCGTTCCAATTGCCTTTGAGCGATCTGCCCAGAAGATCGACAAAAGCATCCAGAGATACAACGGCAACACATACCAATACTTCACCTTGCTCAGTAAACGGATCTGCCGGTCATAGCGTTCCAGCAACGCGGCTTGATATGACTTGAGATCTGCCGCTGGATCGAGCGGCGGGGTCTGGCGAGAACTCCACCACAAATAGAACATGACCCAGGAAACCGCAACCAAGCCGGCCACCGCAATCAACCGTGCCGTAGAGTTAAAGGACAACCCGAAGAAGTAAATCATCAAAATCATGCCGGCCGCATACTCACGAAGGTTGCGCCATCGGATTCTCCGGTCAAACTTTGCCGCTCTAGACGCAATCTCGCGCATCATTTGCTCTACATCCATCGGTCCAGGCAGCGGATTTTCTTGCCACATTCTTATGAGTCTTTCTTGATCGCTCATTGCCGCACCTCCTCTCCGCGCAGACGCACTACTAGTCGTTGGCGTATTCGGGTCAGCCGAGTGGCAACGTTCCCTGCACTGACACCCGTGATCTCTTCAATGTCAGCCGCACTCAATCCTTCTAGATGTAAACAGGCAATTTGACGGTCTGCCACCGGCAATTCCCGAACGGCGTTCCAGAGGCGCCCTACGCGCTCACGGTCAATCGCCAGAGCTTCAGGAGTCTTTCCGCTTGCAGCGGGTTCGTTATGCGGATCGGCAGACTGTTCTCGAACTGTCCGCCGTTTCCGGGTGGTCATGTAGCTGATGCCGGTGTTATGAGCAACGCGATAGACCCACGTTCGCTCACTCGAGTCGCCGCGAAAGCGTGGCAGCGCGGTCCACAACGCCAAGGCAATTTCTTGCAGCAGGTCTTCTCCCTCGGCTCCGTCTCGCGAATACGACCAAGCGAGACGCCGCAGGGGCTGCAAATACCGTTGCAGCAAATCTTCATATCGCGACTGCTCCTTCGGCGTCATTCGAACAGATAGTCTCTCAAGCTGGCATTTTCTTACACCGTCAAACTAATTTTCGTGGACCACCGATCCTGTATTCTGTCTTAGGCGGCTCATGAAATATATCCTTGCTCTTGATCAAGGCACCACCAGTTCCCGAGCTATGTTGCTCGGGCAAAATGGCCAAGTTCACGGCCTTGCTCAAACTCCCTTCAAACAAATCTTTCCCAAACCTGGCTGGGTCGAACATGACCCCATCGAAATTTGGTCATCGCAGTTTGGTGTTGCCAATGAGGCATTGGCCCATGTCGGTGGAAAAGCCGATTCTGTCGCTGCGATCGGCATTACCAATCAGCGCGAGACCACCATCATCTGGGACCGTAAAACCGGTGAGCCGATCTACAACGCGATCGTCTGGCAAGACCGCCGCACGTCTGCCTTCTGCGATCAGCTGCGTGAACAAGGCCTTGCGCCGATGATTCAGCAGAAGACTGGCCTGGTCATCGACGCTTATTTCTCCGGCAGCAAAGTCCGCTGGTTGCTCGATAACGTGCAAGGTGCACGAGCCCGCGCTGAAAAAGGCGAACTGTGTTTCGGCACAGTCGATAGCT
Source organism: Bryobacterales bacterium (assembly GCA_963749105.1). Classification (GTDB taxonomy): domain Bacteria; phylum Acidobacteriota; class Terriglobia; order Bryobacterales; family Bryobacteraceae; genus Bog-105. Next base: position 29,066 of record CAVVLT010000025.1, read on the forward strand.
GGCTGATCTGGAGACTGACCAACGGCGCGCGCCATGTCACCGACGTGACGAATGCTTCGCGCACTATGCTGTTCAACCTGCACACGTTGGAGTGGGACGACGACTTGCTCAAGCTTCTCGATATTCCAAAGTCACTCTTGCCCGAAGTCGTTTCATCCAGCGAAATTTGCGGCACGACGTCTGGCGTACTCGCTGGAATTCCAATTGCCGGCATCGCGGGCGATCAGCAGGCGGCGCTCTTTGGTCAGATGTGTATGCAACCGGGAATGGTCAAGTGCACTTACGGCACCGGCAGCTTTATGCTGCTCAATACAGGCGAAACGCCGGTGATGTCGAAGAACAAGTTGCTGACGACCGTCGCCTGGCGCATCAAAGGCAAAACATTTTACGCACTCGAAGGCAGCGTGTTCATTGCGGGCGCAGTGGTGCAATGGTTGCGCGACGAACTGCAAATTATTCGGACGGCGGCGGAAATCGAAGAACTCGCTGCCAGCGTGCCCGATACCGCCGGCGTCTACTTTGTGCCGGCTTTCTCGGGTCTTGGTGCGCCGCACTGGGATCAATATGCGCGCGGAACAATCACGGGCCTGACACGCGGGGCGAATCGCGCTCACATCGCGCGCGCGGCGTTGGAAGGGATTGCGTTTCAAATTGCCGACATCATCGAAGCGATGGAAACCGATTCCGGCGTGCCGCTGAAAGAACTGCGCGTCGATGGCGGCGCCGCCCGCAACAATCTGCTCATGCAGATTCAAGCTGACGCGCTCGGCGTTCCTGTGACGCGTCCGGCGAATCCTGAAACGACGGTGCTCGGCGCAACTTATTTGGCCGGTCTCGCTGTTGGCTACTGGCCGGATCAGGAAACGATTGCCAAACAATGGCAAGCGGACAAACGCTTCACTTCGCAGATGGATGACAAAACGAGGAAAGACCGGCATGCCGGTTGGCTGCGCGCGTTAGACCGCAGCCGGAATTGGGAGACTGCTTAAATGCATTTTGATCCAGCTGTGTTCGGTGAGTTCGTGGGGACGATGGTCCTCATTCTTCTGGGCAACGGAGTGGTGGGCGGCGTGGTACTGACTGGGACGAAAGCGGAGAATGCCGGTTGGATTTGCGTGACGACTGGTTGGGCTTTGGCGGTGTTTTGTGGAATTGCCACGGCGTCGGCGTTAGGAGATGCGGATGCGCATTTGAATCCGGCGTTTACAATTGCGGCTGTGATTATTAGCGGCCGGCCAGAACGGTTGTTCACTTATATTCCGGCGCAGATGCTGGGCGCGGTGCTGGGTGCGACGTTGGTGTGGTTGTTCTATTTGCCGCATTTCGGGATGACGGAAGATACCGGCAAGAAGCAGGCTTGCTTCTGCACAAGTCCGGCGATTCGGGGATCGGTACACAACTTCTTTTGTGAAATGGTGGGCACATTTATTCTGGTGCTGGTGGCGTTTGCGTTTGCCTCGCATGCCTTTGCGTCAAATGGATTGGCGGGCGGATTGGGCCCCGTACTGGTGGGAGCGTTGGTTTGGAGCATCGGCTTGTCACTGGGCGCAACAACGGGATATGCTATTAATCCCGCGCGAGATTTGGGACCGAGAATAGCCCATGCCCTTTTACCGATTGCCGGTAAGGGCGATTCCGATTGGGGTTATAGCTGGGTCCCAGTGCTGGGACCCATAGCTGGTGCGGCGCTCGCTGGTGCGTTTGTGCATGTGAGCGGGATGTAGAAGAGCTGTTTACTCGGCAGCGCCGGTCTTCAGTTTGTCGCGCTGCTCTTTGAGGATGGCTTTGCGGCTCAGCTTGATCTTGTTGCCTTCTAGCGCTAGGACCTTGACCAGGATCTGGTCGCCTTCGTTCAATTCGTCGCGCACGTTTTTAATGCGGCTTTCCGAGATCTCGCTGATGTGCAGCAGGCCGTCAGTGCCCGGAAAGATTTCGACGAACGCGCCGAAGTCGGCGATGCGAACGACTTTGCCCAAATAGGTTTTGCCTACTTCGGCGACGGCGGCAATATCGGCCACCATCTGCAAGGCTTTCTTGGCTGATTCGCCATCGGAGGCGAAAATGTTGACCATGCCATCATCGGTGACATCGATCTTGACGCCGGTGGCTTCGATGATGCCCTTGATGACTTTACCGCCGGGTCCGATGAGTTCGCGGATTTTGTCGGTCGGAATTTGTGTGGTGTAGATGCGTGGTGCGTAGAGCGAGAGTTCAGCGCGCGGCTTATCGATGGTGGCCAGCATGATGTCGAGAATTTCAAGCCTACCCTTGCGAGCTTGCTCGAGCGCCTCTTTCATGATCTTCGTAGTGACGTTCGGGACCTTGATATCCATTTGCAGAGCGGTGATGCCCTGTTTGGTTCCGGCGACTTTGAAATCCATGTCGCCATAGTGATCTTCGGCGCCAGCAATGTCGGTGAGAACGGCGTAGTTGTCGCCCTCCATCACCAGACCCATGGCAATACCGGCCACGGGAGCAAGGATTGGAACACCAGCATCCATCAGCGAAAGAGTTCCGCCGCAGACACTAGCCATCGAACTGGAACCATTCGATTCGAGAATGTCGCTCACCACGCGGAGGGTGTAGGGAAATTTCTTGTCGTCGGGGATGACTGAAGAAACCGCACGTTCCGCCAAAGCACCGTGGCCGATTTCACGACGACCCGGGCCGCGCATGAAACCGACTTCGCCGACACTGAACGGCGGAAAGTTGTAGTGCAACATGAATTTCTTGGAAGTTTCGGCGAGATCGAACATTTCAATCCGTTGTTCGTCATCTTTGGTGCCAAGGGTGGTAGTGACCAACGCCTGTGTTTCACCACGCGTGAATATGGCCGAGCCGTGGGTGCGAGGCAGGACACCGATCTCGCACGTGATCTTGCGAATGGTGTCGAACTTGCGGCCATCGGGACGGCGGCGGTCTTTCAACATCTCATCGCGAAAGATGCGTTCTTTTAGAGCATCGAAAGTTTTCTTGGCTTCAGGAATTTCCGCTTCGTCGGTAAAGAGAGCGAGGGCTTTTTCTTTGGCGGCGTCCACTTTCGCATAGCTATCGAGCTTGCTGTATTTTTCGGTATTCAATGCGTCAGTCAGTTCGGCGCGAACCGCGGCTGAAATCTTGTCGAGCATTGCTTGATTGAGGGCGGGCGGATTGTATTCACGCTTCGCCTTGCCGGCCAGTTTCACCAATTGATTAATGCCGTCGGCAATTTTCTTACAGCAGCCATGACCGAATTCGATGGCATCGAGGACTTCGGCTTCGGAAGCGGAATTGGCGCCGGCTTCAACCATGACGATGCCTTGCTCGGTGCCGGCAACGACAATGTTCAATTTGGCGTCTTTCGATTCATCGTAGCTAGGATTGGCTTGGTAGACGCCGTTGATAAGCGCAACGCGGACACCGGCTAAAACATGATGGAAGGGAATATCGGAAATGGCCAGGGCGGCACCTGCACCGATGATGGCGAGAATACTGGGATCACGCTGTGGATCTGCCGAAAGAACCATGGCGATGATCTGCGTTTCACAACTGAAACCTTCGGGGAAAAGCGGACGGACCGGACGGTCAATCAAACGGCTAGTGAGAATTTCCTTCTCGGAAGGGCGGCCTTCGCGTTTAATAAAACCGCCGGGGAACTTTCCGGCAGCGTAGGTATATTCGCGATAATCCACCGTAAGGGGAAAGAAAGCGGCCCCTGGCTTGGGCTGCGGGTTAGCGCAAGCACTGACCAGAACCACCGAATCTCCCGAACGAACAACAACAGACCCATTGGCCTGTTTGGCAATTTTTCCGGTCTCAATCGAGACCTTTGACCCGTGCAGGTCTATTTCAACTGTATGCGACATTTGCTTTTTCCCGATGCGTGATCCGCATCAACCTTTTCTTTGCACGTTGCCGGAATCAATTTCCGGACGTGCGGACCATTCACGGGATTAAGTGGAGGACTTAGAGTTCTGCGGGGACTGCTTACCGAAGCAGTGTTTGCGCGGGTGGAAAAAAGAAGCTGTACCTAAGCAGGCCGAGCTAAACCGCGCTGCCTTAAGAGACCGAACTAGCGGCGGATGCCCAGACTTTGAATCAAAGTCTTATAGCGTTCTGGACTGCGATCCTTCAAATACTTGAGTAGCCGTCGGCGCTGGGAGACCATTACGAGCAAACCGCGCTCGGAATGATGATCCTTTTTGTGCCCCTTCAGATGCTCGGTAAGTGAAGAAATTCGCTGACTCAGAAGAGCTACCTGTACCTCTGGCGAGCCGGAGTCCGTTTTGTGTATCCGGTACTTCGTGATTACTTCCGTCTTTTGTTCAACTGCCAGAGCCATGCTAGAAACGATACTCCTCGTCTTTACCTTAATCTCGATTTTATCTTTTTGATAGTAGCATACTCCGGGGGTGAGTATTTGGTTGCAAAAAGCATGCCGGTTGGTGAGAGTGCCAACAACCGTTTGTTTTGCGGCTTGGTCGGAGCGCTTGGGGTGCGCGATTCGAAGGTTTCCCCGCGTTTTTGCGAAACGAAGCCAATTTGCTGTTTAATCCTTTGTGCCGTGATAGTTCGCAGTTCATTGAGAGCGCGATAGACGGCTCGTTCGTGGGTGGCTTGGTAACGCATGTAGAGGCCAAAATGGTGGTGGCGATGACATGGGACTTTTTGAAGAGCGCGTTTTCGCGGTTGGCATCGCTCGCACGGCTCCCAAGCAGGTTTCGGGGAAGGGGAAAAGGGCGGCGAGTAAAAGTATTTGGATGATGGTGAAAGGAGGGGCAATAAAGTTTGGGGTAGGTCCGTGACTGGTTCTAGGCGGGGGGTGGACCAAACCTAGTCATTCGTCCGGGTACACCAAAGAGCGATTCCTTGGTAGCGTATAGCTGACAGTCGATGATTTCGGAAACCCTGAACGATGGCCACTCATACTTTACACCTCCCCGAAGACCGAATTAAGATTTCGCGGTACCTTCTGCGGCACGATATTCCGGCCCTTCAATTGATAAGCATCGACAACGGGCTCGCTCGCTGGGGTCCGGTTGTGCGGTTGCCGCAAGGATCGGAAATCAGCGATTTTAGTAAAGGCTTCGACGATGAGACTTTGCAGGTCCGGTTTAACGGCTGCTTCTATATCATCTTCAAACAAGATATAGAAGCCGGACCGCGGTCTATGCGAGCTAGCGGCTGAAGACGACGAACCCGTTGTCGGGAATCGTAATCTGTGCCGAGCTTAGCATATCGTCCCATTGCTGATCTTCGAAGAACTCCTGACCCATCAAGACGTTGGGGATGCCAAGAGAATGCCCATTGCCACTCTGGAGCGGCTACGCGCGTACCATGAACGAATGTCGGCGGAATCGGCTTTGGGCGGGAATGCAGGGGGGAAACCTCTTTGCTTCAATGGCATTTAGTGGAGTATGTCGATGAGGCATTTCAAGTGATTTGGGGCAGGCGTCAGTTGTGCCAAGTGGCGGCTTCTCTGGATTGCCAGCAGAACGCACGAGGCAATCGCAGTTGGGCTAAGTGTTTCGTCATCAATCTCATGCCCCTCAGCGCGTAACTGGCCGACGATTTCGCCGATCTGGGTCATGTTCCAGGCGACGACGGCGTTGTGCAGGACGGATAGACAACTGAATGTGTGTACCTGGTCGCCAAATTCACGGACGAGCAATACGCCCTCCTTGCCAAAGCACAAAAACCGTGAGAGATCATGGGACGCCTCGCCCTTGTTCAGTTCGCGTCCCATCCTGCTCCGGTAATCTTCATCATCCAGCGTCTTCAAAATATGGACTGTTTTTTGAACCCTTCCAATCTCCGAAAGAGCTTGATAGATGCTGTTCTGGCGAGCATAGGAGCCAAGTTGGTGAAGCACCAGTGACGGCGAAACGATCCGTTCCTCGATGGAGGCAATCACTCGAACCGTTTCATCCCACGCATTTCGAACTAGGTGGGGCTTGACGGTCCCGGAGAGAATAAAGGTCCAGGTTGGGGTAGTGCTGCTGGCGATCCAGTTTATAAAGCGTCTAATCCTTAGCGATTCGGGAGACTCTTTGCGCGCCACTGGCTTGAACGATTCCAGGCGGGAATGCGGCATGGATTCTTCCGACGGTTCCGATTCTGGTGTGGCAACAGGGGCCGCGACAATCAGCAGCGCCTCAGTTTCCGCCATTTGTTTCCGCGATAAATCTTTGGCCAGAATTGCGTAAACGTTTTGCAGGGCGTCTTCGCGGGCGCTGACAATCAAATCGCGCAACGTCGTACGTCCAGGGCGAACGATTTGCTCCTGCTTGAGCCAGCGGTGTGCGGCTTCTCGGAACGCCGTCGTGCGTGTTAATCCCTGGGCGCTGACGGTCAGATAATTTAGTAAACGCTCTCGCTGCGGTGCGTCGCATCGAACAAACCCTAGATATTGCCGGACGCGTTCCAGATGCTCCCAGCGCGTCTTCTCGCTCTGCGGATAGGCATCAATGGACAAAGGCAACAAGCCTAATTGAGAGCCGATCATTTCAATGACCGAAGAGTGAACTCCACGGCTGTCGGCCAAAAAGTAGCCGCGCCATTGGAGAGTACAAAGCTGAACGGCAAATCCAATTTTGTTGGTCGGCCCACGGCACTGTTTCACCTGGGCCAAGTCGAGTCCTGTGGGAGTGAAGTACTTGCGGAGGGTATCGTCATCAATCTCATCAGCCAGACGCTCCGGCTCTTCCAGCCGACCGCTCAATTCACCGCTTACCGCCGGTCATGGCGCGCAGATAATTCTCTCCCAGTGCTCGAATGCTGGTCTCGGCGTAGATCTGGGTGGTAGAGATTTGCAGGTGACCCAGGAACTTTTGCACTTGGTCAATGGGCACTTCATCGCAATCCAGCAAGATCGTTGCAATTGAATGACGCAGAAGATGAGGGTAGACGCGCTTGTCAATTCCCGCTCTCCGAGTCGCGGCCTTCACAACGGATTGCACGGTCCGAGCAGAGTAACGGTCGTTCCGGTTGGTCTCGAAGAGAAAGCCGCTACGCCGTCCATTTAAATGTGTCCGCAACTCCTGCGCCAATGCGGGCAGAATCGGCACATACCAATTCGACTCCTTCTTGCAATGGCTGAGATAGATTTGCGGCGGGTCGCCGTCAAAATGCAGCTCCTCGACTTGAATGTGGACGAATTCATCGACGCGCGCCCCCACTCAGGAAGAGCTTTGTTGGCCTGCTCTACGTTGCTGCTTCCATCTGGAACGTAGGTGCGTCCACCTCAGGCGGGTACACGGGAAACCAATATGGTTACGATACCGTTGGGTACAATCCAACTCAAGTAAGTTTTATAGGCAGTTCCCTTGTACCTTACCATGCACCACGACTCTTCAGCAGACTATGCAAATCGTGAACAATGTGCCGGGCCAGGGCCGCAAACGTATTCGCCACCCCTACGTTAAAGTAACAATTGGTCAGAGTACAATCAGAGTTCAAAAAGACGGTCTCGTAGAGACCATCACGAGGAAACGAAATGATAAACCGCAAAAACGGCCTAACTTTCTTATTAGCCGCAATGCTGCTGTTTTCTGGCCAGCTTTGTGCTCAGGGAACAGTCTTCTTCTCGGCACCCGTGGCAATTACCACTGACGGTAACCACGCGCTCGCCTCTATGCTTGAGCGCATTGGACACCTTTACAGTACTCCTATCGATTTCGAGGAGGCCCCTATAGAACACCCCTCAGATATGGTGGTCGGACCGGTGATGATGAAATCCGGTTTACATCCTGTTTTTGCGCGAGGCGGAAAACTTACAGTCCAACTCGACAAAAACGATGTTGACGCCTATCAAGCAGTGTTGACTGTTCTGGCCGCTTACACCAACAGCGGGCTCCCGGGATCATATCAAGCGTTCAACGAAGGCGACCGAGTAGATGTAATTCCCATGCAAGCTCGTGGCTCGGATGGCTTCACGCACAACGTGATACCCATCATGGCTTCTAAAATCAGCTTGGATTATAAGGCCCGAAGTACGTATTCGTTGTTGGATGATATTTCATCTGCAATTTCGAAAGTGAGCGGTCGGACCGTTTACGCATCCATTACCGGTGCGCCGGAAAGCATGGCTCCGGGGGAGATAAGCGGTTTCTCGGGTGGGACAGCAAGGAGCGTGCTCGCCACAATCGCTGGCTTCTCCTATCAGGCTTTGTTCGATCCGGGGGCAAACGCATACTATCTCAATGTTCAACCTGCAGTTATTCGCTCAGCCCCCGGACCATCAACGGTCACCAAGCGGAATACGACAGGACTCCCTCAAACGAGCCCGTTTTGGGTGAAAGAGTAATACTCTCACGGTTAACGCCTGTCGTCGGTCATCTGAAGCCGTTTCTTGAACTGGGCGCGAGCTTAAAGGCCCGGCGACACTACGGGCGCGCCGTGAGCGCGCTCTGCCGTGAACAAATTCCCTTCCTAACTGAGGTTTTCGGTTGGATGTGGTTACTACCCCCTTTAGGCTAGCGCCAGCGTTGCGAACGATCCAGCGAGACAGGCAGCCCAGGTATTAACGCCTAAGTTGAATAACTGATCATCCGGGGATGGAACGAAGTCTAGGTAGGGCTTGCGCGGAAGTCGGTGAAGCTAAAGTAAGGACGTACACAGCCTGGGCGGCAGCAGCGAAGGTGCGAAAGATAACTCCGCCGTCGACCAGGGTGGCGTCGAGTGGGGATTACGGTCGACGTTCGTGATGAGAGTTGGCTTGACTTAGAATACGAAAAAATTCTCATTTGCGGGAACTCAGTTTTTGTTAGGAGGAGGCGGCGGCGGTCTTGGGTTGATAGACGCCGGGTTCGCTGCGGAAGGCAATAGCGATGCGGTTCCAGGCGTTGATCTGGGTGATGGCGAAGGTGAGTTTCACAAGTTCGGCTTCATCGAATTCGTTGCGAACCTCATCGTAGACTGAGTCGGACGCGTGACCTTGCTGGATGTTAGTGAGTGCCTCGGTCCAGGCGAGGGCGGCACGCTCGCGGGGCGTAAAGAAAGGTGTTTCGCGCCAAGCCGATAGGGCGTAGATGCGTTGTTCGCTTTCGCCTTGGGCACGGGCATCTTTGGTATGCATGTCCAGGCAGAAGGCGCAGCCGTTGAGTTGGGAAGCGCGGATTTTTACGAGTTCGGCGATAGTTGGGTCAAGACCAGAGGAGTTGATGGTTTTGCCGAGGCTGAACATGGCAGCGACGCCTTCCGGGAAGGCTTTGGCGAAATTAAGGCGTGGGGGCATCTCTCTTTGGATGATGCAAGTGGATGGCGAGTTGCGGGAGGAGAAGTTACTGATACTCGTTTGGGTAGACCGCTCCTTTACAGTCAAGGCCGAAGCGCTAAAGCAGTAAATCGATAGGCGCGGCCATTATTCCTGGTTGTGTGAAGGTTTGTGAGAGGCAAAGCCGACGACCGCACCAGAGCCGATGGAGATCCAGAAGGCATTGCCATAGATGTCATAGTAAGCGCCCAGGAGCCCTAAAGGTATGCTGAGCCAGCCGCAGTGGCAATTGTAAATGTTCCTCTCTATCTCGAGAGCCCATGGCTAGCGGTTTAGCGGTACGAAGCGGCTTGGATGCCGTAGAGTTCGGCGTAGGGACCTGCTTTAGCCATGAGTTCTTCGTGGCTGCCTGACTCGACGACGTGTGCGCCGTCGAGGACGATGATGAAGTCGGCCATGCGGACGGTGCTGAAACGGTGAGAGACGAGGATGGTGACGCGGCCGTCGGTGGAACGTTGGCGGGCGGCGGCGGCGAAGCGTTCGAAGAGGGCGTGTTCGGTTTCGGCGTCAAGGGCGGCAGTGGGTTCGTCGAGGATCATGACGAGGGGTTGTTCGCGCATGAAGCCGCGCGCGAGGGCGAGTTTCTGCCACTGGCCGAAGCTGATCTCGACGCCTTCGGGCCAAGTGGGGCCGAGTTGGGTCTGGAGACCTTGCGTGAGATGAGTTACTAAGTCGCCGGCACCCGCATGAGATACGGCAAGGGAAACAGCAGACTCGTCCTCGTGGCGGGGAAGGTCGCCGATGCCAACGCTGTTCAGCGCTTTGAATTCGAAGCGGTAGAAATCTTGGAAGGCTCCGGAAAGGCGGGAGCGCCAAGCTTCGGGAGCGATGCGGGCGAGATCGACACCATCGATGAGAATGCGTCCACTGGATGGGGGATAGAGGCGGCACAGTAATTTGACAAGAGTGGTTTTGCCAGCGCCGTTTTCGCCGACGATGGCAACGACGGAGCCCGGTTTCAGGGAAAGATTCACATCTTCCAGGACGACGCGTTGGGTGCCTGGATAGGTGAAGGAAACGTGATCGAATTCGATGCCTTGGTTGATAGTTTCTGGCGCAGGGGCGTCGGCGCCTTGTTGGAGAGAGGTGACATAGTCTTCGAGCCAAGCGAGACGGCGCGATCCATCGAGCCAGAAGCCGCGCAGAAAGCCGATCTCACCGATGGCTGCTCCAATATACATGGACAAACGAGCGCCGGCAGCGAGGAGGAGAAGAACGGAACCGGGAGATGCTTTGAGTACTGAAGATACAAAGACGACTGCCGCCACGTAGGCTAAGGCGAAAATGGCCCAACTGAGTGTTTGCCAAGCGGCGCTTGTGAGGCGGGCGGAGGCGACTGGCCGGAACCAGTATTGCCAGGCGGAGCGGCGCTGAATTACGAGGTTGGGGCCGATGCCGGTAACGCGTACTTCTTTGCCGGGCGGCGCGGTGGTGGCGAGATCGAAGAGGTGGCGAGAGAGTCGATTGGCCCACGCGCCGCGCTCGTCGGCTTTGCGTTCGACTTCGGGACGCCAAGTGGAAGTGACGACGGTGGGCAGCGCGAAGACGGCCAGCAACGCCAGGGCGGGGTGAATGGAAATGAGAAGGGCGAGTGTTACGCCAAGCCGCAGGAGCCAACCGCAGGTGGTGAAGAGCGAGAAATACATGTGGTCGAGGACGAAGACCTGATTGCGGAGCATGGCGAGGCGGTCCACATATTCTTGCCGCTCGTGATGCTCTATGCTCGCTGCGGCGGCCTGGAGGTGGGCGACGTGTGACTCGAGGGAGATAGTGAGACGTTCGCGAAAGCGGCGCTGGGTGCGGTCACTGACAACGCGCAGAAACCAGGTGGCAGCGGCGGATGATCCCAAGCCGATGGCGGCGGCGAGGGTTTGGCCGCGTTTTCCAGAAAGAATGCCGTTGGCCAAGAGGCTTAGCCAAAGGGCGAGGAGCGCGTCGGGGAGAGCAGCAAGAAGGGCGAGCGAAAACGAGACGGTGAGTAAGAGAGGCTCAGCTTCGCGGGCGCGAACGAGGGCGCGCCACATGGAGTTGAAAGCGCCTGGCATGGAGTCGATTGTTTTGGGAGATTTCATGGCAGGCAGTTAGTCCAATACGTCGAGGGTAGCGGCTTCCTCTTCTTCGAAGCGCGAGGCTTGTAACTCGAACATTGTTTTATAGCGGCCGCCGGATGCCATTAACTCGTCGTGAGTGCCGAGTTCGACGACGCGGCCGTGCTCGAGGACGCAGATGCGGTCGGCTTGTCGAACGGTTGAGAAGCGGTGGGAAATGAGTATGGTGGTCACGTTACGAGTGGCAGTGAGGATGCGGGAGAAGATTTCGGCCTCACCGCGCACGTCGAGTTGAGCAGTGGGTTCGTCGAGCAATACCAAGCCAGCGCCGAATCGAACGGCGCACAGGGCGCGAGCGAGGGCGATGCGCTGCCATTGGCCGCCTGAGAGATCGGTACCGTCGGGGTAGCCGCGAGCGAGTATGGTGTCGAGGCTCGTGATGTGGGTGATGCCGGCGTCTTCGAGGGATTGGCGGATTAGATGGTCGGGCGCCCCGCTGGGAGCGACGTTTTCGCGAAGAGATAGTTCGAAGCGAATAAAGTCTTGAAAGACGGCGGTGATGCGGGAGCGCCAGCCGGCGATTTCGAGATTGCGGATGTTGTGACCGTCGACTTGGATGACGCCGTGTTGCGGATCGTAGAGACGGCAAAGAAGCTTGGCGATGGTGGTCTTGCCCGCGCCGTTTTGACCGACGATGGCGAGGGATGAGCCGGCGGGGATGGTGAGGTCGAAATCTTTGAGGACGGGTTCGGTGGCGTGAGGATAAGAGAAGGTAACTTTGTTGAAGCGAATTTCGCGCGCGGGCATTCCTTGGGCGGACTCGTGGCCGAGCGGGAGCGCTCCTTCCTGGGCCATGCTTCCTCGCAAGCGGAGGACAGCAGCAATGGGTGCAGCCGTTCCGTCGAGTGCCCAGGAGAGGCCGCCGAAAGCGATCATGCTGGTACCTATGACGGCACTGGCGTAAGTTACTAACTGGGCGAGAGGAAGATGACCGTTGAGAGCGGTTGTGGCCATTGACCAGAAGACAACAACGTTCGCTCCGAGGACTAACAGAATGCTCCAGATGAGTGGACGCTCGCGCAGACGGGTGGCTTCCCAGCGCAATTCGAACAAGAGCCGGCGACGGGAGCGAAAGCGCTCGACAATCCAATCGGCGAGGCCGAAGAGGCGCAGTTCTTTGGCGGCGGGAGGCTCGACGGCTAGGCGATAGGAGTAATCGGCGTGACGCTGGGCTTGCCGAACCTCGTCGGTATTGCGATCGCGCCAAATGGCACTTTCGCGAAGGAGCCAATGAGTGGCGATCCAAGCGCCGGCGAGCAAGAGGGCGGCCCACCAGGAAAACACAGCGACGAGAATGACCGAGGCGATACCGCCGACGAGTTCGACCAAACCGCTGGCGATGAAATCCATGGAGATGAACATGGGAGGGCCGGTGATGCCGAGATCGAAGTCGCGGGCCATGGTGAGGTCGGTGGTGAGCTTTGGATTTTCGAGGTGGCCCATGCCTGGCGGGAGAATGCAGGCGTTTGTGAGTTGGTCATAGAGCCAGGAGGCAGTGCGATTGCCCAGGTTCGCTCCGACGGCTTTGTGAATGGGAGGAAGGATTTGAAGAAGGACGAAGACCGTTGCGAAGAGGGCGAGGGGGATGGTGAGGTCGGCTTTGTGTTGGACTGCGCCGACGAGGATGCCCATGGCGATGGAGAAGACGGCGGGAAGGATGCCACGGAGAGTGAGAACGGTCCACCAGATGGAGGTGAGGGCGCGGTCGGCGCGGGGGAGGACGCTGGAGACTGTCCAGAGGTTACTTGAACGGATACGTTCGATGAGGGAAGTGCTCACGATTCACCAGGCAGTTTCGATCAGTATACGCGAGTTGGTTTGAGGGCATTCTGAAAAGTTGACTGACCCCTCGCTAGGCGCTCAGGGTTCGGTAGGCTGCTAAAAGCAGAGACCGTCCGCTTTGGTGATGCGATCGACGCTGAGGTAGGGTTGCAGGGCCTGGGGGACGAGGACGGAGCCATCGGCTTGCTGGTAGTTTTCGATAAGGGCGAGCCAGGTGCGGCCGACGGCGAGAGCGCTGCCGTTGAGGGTGTGTACGAAATCGGCCTTATCTTTGCCGCTCTTACCTTTGATTTGGGCGCGACGGGCTTGGAAGGCTTCGAAGTTTGAACAAGAAGAGATTTCTTTGTAAGCGTTGAGGCCGGGGAGCCAGACCTCGATGTCATAAGTTTTGGCGGAGCTAAAGCCAGTGTCGCCGGTGGAGAGAACGACGGTTCGATAGGGCAGTTCTAAGCGTTGGAGAACGTCCTCAGCGTCGCGAGTTAGTTTCTCGTGCTCTTCGTAACTTTGTTCGGGGCGGGTGAATTTGACTAACTCGACCTTTTGGAATTGATGCTGGCGGATGATACCGCGTACGTCGCGTCCGTAAGAGCCGGCTTCGCTGCGGAAGCAGGGGGTGTAGGCGCAGAGTGAGAGGGGCAGGGAATCGGCATTGAGGGTTTCGTTGCGGAAGAGGTTGGTGACGGGGACTTCGGCGGTGGGCGCTAACCACAAGTCGGTGTTTTCGCAATGGAACAAGTCTTCAGCGAACTTGGGTAACTGACCGGTGCCGTAGAGGCTGTCGGAATTCACCAGAAAGGGCGGCAGTACTTCCTGGTAGCCGTGTTCCTTGGTGTGGAGGTCGAGCATGAAGTTGATGAGGGCACGTTCGAGCTTGGCGCCGAGGCCCCAATAGACCGCGAAGCGTGCGCCCGTGACCTTGGCGGCGCGCTCCATGTCGAGAATGCCTAACTCGGGGCCGAGATCCCAATGGGGCTTAGGTTGAAAGGAAAAGTCGCGCGGTGAGCCCCAGCGGCGGACCTCAACGTTGTCGGCCTCACTTTTGCCGATGGGTACAGATTCGTGAGGGATGTTAGGGACGCGGGAGAGGACGTCGCGGAATTCGTCGTCGAGCTTGGCGGCTTGCCGGTCTAACTCGGCCATGCGATCGGCCATGGCGCGGACGGCTTGCTGCTTTTCGGTAGTATCGACGCCTTCTTTCCGGAGCTTGCCGATTTCGAGGGTGGCTTGGTTGCGGTCGGCTTTAAGGTTCTCGCTTTCGGTGAGGCACTGGCGACGGCGTTTGTCGAGGTCTTGAAAGGCGGCGGTGTCAAGGGTGAAATTGCGCGTGGCGAGGCGGTCGCGCATTTCATCGAGATGGCTGCGGAAGAAGTTAAGATCGTGCATTTAGAAGCGTTGGTGGGTGTTTGCTAGGCTGCGGAAATGCGTTGTTCGATAGGTATCCAGGGTTGGCCGTCGGGCAAACCGGTGTAATCGGCGCGAGGGCGGATGAGGCGGTTGTTGCGGTATTGCTCGAGAATGTGGGCGGTCCAACCAGCCGTGCGGCTGACGGCGAAGATGGGGGTGAAGAGGTCGATGGGGATGCCGAGCGAGTAATAGCACGAGGCTGAATAGAAATCGACGTTGGCGTTTAGTCCCTTGCTTTCGTGGACAGCCTTTTCGATGCGGTTGGACTTTTCGTAGAGTTCGGTTTGGCCGGTGCTCTTGCTAAGTTGCTCGCTGAGAACTTTCAAGTGAATGGCGCGCGGATCGAGGACTTGGTAGACGCGATGGCCGAAGCCGGGGACTTTGACTTTGTTGACCAAATCGCCGCGGGCTTTGGAGACGGCGTCGTCAGCAGAAGTGGTCTTGAGGAGCATTTGTATGACTGCTTCGTTAGCACCGCCGTGGAGTGGGCCTTTAAGAGCGCCGATGGCGGAGGTGACAGCGGAATACATGTCGGAGAGAGTGGCGGCGGTGACTCGCGCGGCGAAGGTGGAGGCGTTGAGTTCATGATCGGCGTGGAGAATGAGTGCGGTATCGAAGACCTTCTCCATGACGCTGTCTGGTTTTTTGCCGGACTGTGTGTAAAGAAAATTGGCGGCATAGCTTAGCGAGGGATCGCCAGGTATGACGGAGCGGCCGTTGCGCAGTTGATCGAAGGAAGTGACTAAGGTAGAGACGCGCGCCATCAATTTAATGGCTTTGGCAACGTTGGCGGGGGTGGACATGTCGGACGCTTGCGGATCGTAAAGGCTCAACAGGGAGACAGCAGTTCGGAGCACATCCATGGGGCTGGCTTTTTTCGGTACGCCCTGCAAGAAGGCGGTGACTTCGGCCGGCAATTCACGTTCGGCGATCAGTTTTGTTTTCAAATCCGTGAGTTCGGCCTGGGTGGGCAAACGGCCATTCCAGAGCAGAAAAATGACTTCCTCAAACGAAGCGTGACTGGCCAATTCATTGATGTTGTAGCCACAATAACTCAGTATGCCTTTCTCGCCATCGATGTAACAGATCGCAGAAGACGTGGCTACCACGCCCTCGAGGCCAGCTCCAGTACTCACCATGAATCTTTTTGGGTCTCCCGTTTCTGATTCTATATAATCGCGATCCGGGCCTTTGGCGGTGGGGCAATGGGCGGGCCGCTCTGGATTTCAATTTGTTACGAGCGATAATGCAAAATGGTGTCTACGCCGTTAACTTCAGCTACGCACACTCCGCACGGCGCACTCGACCGGGAGACGCTCATACGAGCTTTCCGCTTGATGTATCTTTCGCGCTGTTTGGACGACCGCGAAGTGATGCTGAAGCGGCAGAACAAGATTTTTTTCCAGGTGAGTTGCGCGGGTCACGAGGCGATCCAAGTGGCTGCGGGGATGGTTTTGAAAGCGGGCAGCGACTGGGCGGTGCCTTATTATCGAGACCGGGCGCTGGCTTTGACGCTAGGCATGACAGCGGAAGACATGCTGCTGCAGGCGGTGGGTGCGGGGCGTGATCCGAGCTCAGGCGGGCGGCAAATGCCTTCGCACTGGTCGTCGGCGAAGCTGCGAATTCTGACAGGGTCGTCGCCAACGGGAAGTCAATATCTGCATGGGCTGGGATGTGCGACGGCGCGGAGTTATGTGACGCCGGATTCGCGTGAAGTGACGTTGGTGACTTCGGGCGAAGGTGCGACGAGCGAGGGGGAGTTCTGGGAATGCATGAACATTGCGTGCCTTGAACGGGCACCGCTGGTGGTGCTGATTCAGGACAATGGCTACGCGATTTCGGTTCCGGTGGAGAAGCAGACAGCGGGCGGAAATATTGTCAATTTGTTGGCGGGATTTCCAGGGCTTTTGCGGTTGGAAGTGGACGGCACGGATTTTCTGGAATCGTATGGGGCGATGCAGATAGCAGTGGAGCATTGCCGGGCAGGACGCGGGCCAGCGATCGTTAGAGCTACGGTGATTCGGCCGTATTCACATTCGCTGTCGGACGATGAAACCGCGTATAAGCCGCAATCGGAAAGAGACAACGAAGCGGCGCGCGATCCCTTAAAAACTTTTCCAGACTATCTGATTCAGGAAGGCGTTCTGACGGAACACGAAGTGGAAGAGATCATGCGCGACACCGATGAGGATGTGCAGGAACTGGCGCAGAAGGTGCTTCGGGAGCCGCCGCCGGAGCCAGGTTCGGCGTTCAAGTTTTTGTATTCCGATAAGGTGGACCCGTGTTCGGCGGCGTTTGAGACGGAGCCGCAGTTGGAAGAGGGGCGTCCGGCGACGATGGTGGATGCGATCAACCGGACCTTAGCGGAAGAGATGCGGCGCGATGGGCGAGTGATTGTGTTTGGCGAGGATGTAGCCGATGTTAGCCGCGAAGAGTACCTTGGGGAAGTGAAAGGAAAAGGCGGGGTCTTTAAAGCGACACACGGGTTGCAGAAGGAATTCGGTTCCAAAAGATGTTTTAATACGCCGATTGCGGAGGCGGGGATTGTGGGCCGGGCGATTGGTATGGCCGTTTGCGGATTGAAGCCGGTGCCGGAGATTCAGTTCTTCGATTACATCTGGCCGGCGATGATGCAGATTCGCAGTGAATTAGCGAATATACGATGGCGATCAAACAATGGTTTTTCGTGTCCGCTGGTGATACGTGTGCCGATTGGCGGGTATTTGACGGGTGGCGCGATTTACCACAGCCAGTGCGGAGAGGTGGCGTTTACGCACATTCCGGGGCTGCGCGTGGTTTTTCCGTCGAACGCGTTGGATGCGTGCGGTTTGCTGCGGACGGCGATTCGCTGCGATGATCCGGTGTTGTTTTTAGAGCACAAGAAGCTTTATCGCGAGATGTATAACCGGTCGCCGCATCCCGGGGCAGACTATATGATTCCGTTCGGCAAGGCGAAGATCGTGAAGCTAGGGCAAAATTTGACGATCGTGACATACGGAGCGCTGGTTCAGAAGGCGCTGATGGCGACGGTGCAGTTGGAGAAGCAGTATGACGTGTCGGTGGAAGTGATCGACTTGCGGACACTGGCGCCGTATGACTGGGAGGCGATTCAGACGTCGGTGAAGAAAACGAGCCGGGTGCTGATTGCGCATGAGGACACAGTGTCTTGGGGGTATGGGGCGGAGATTGCGGCGCGGATTGCGAGTGAGTTGTTTAGCGATTTGGATGCGCCGGTAGGAAGGGTTGGGGCGTTGGATACATGGGTGGCTTATAACCCGAGTTTGGAAGATGAGATTTTGCCGCAGGTGGGGACGATTGTGAGGGAGAGTGAGAGGTTACTGGGGTATTGAGGGATCATTTATATTCGATTCATGAGAATCTTGCCGACGTCGCGACGCGGCCACTCCTGCGGAAATGCGATTCGCGTATTCCCAACTCCTGGAGTTGTTTCAGGGGCAGGGATCGAAGTCAGAGGTAATATCGGAACTGTTTTGGGCGAGCATTCACGGTATCGCCGAGTTCACAAGAAGCAAGCGATTTCCGCGCAGCCGGCGGAAATAGCGCGTGAGGGCGCTCGTCGAGCTCTGCACTTTCCCGAGATGAGAAGGGAACTCACGGACGTCAAATCGCCTCCTGAAGGGACCGAATATAGAGCGTCGGCGAGAGGCCAGTCTCACGCTTGAATGCCGTGCTGAATGCACTCACCGATTGATAACCGGCCATCTCGGCGATATCAGTCATAGGTAGGTCTGCCGATGCCAACGCGCTTTTGGCGAGAGTCATCCGCCAGTTGGCCAGATACTCGATGGGCGGAATGCCGACAATCTCTGTGAAGCGTGAGGCCAAGGCGGATCGCGACATGCCAACTTCGCGGGCGAGGGCGATCAGTGTCCATGGACGCTTTGTATCGGAATGCATGAGGCGAAGTGCGGCGCCGATTTTTGGGTCGGCGAGGCCAGCGAGCAGGCCGCGGCCGAGCTCGGCGATATCGGCGGGACGATAGCGCAGCGCCTCGATAAGAATGACCTCCAGCAGTCGATCGAGCACAAGCGAACGGCCGGGCCGATCGGCAAGCGCTTCGTCGCCCAACGTTGCAAGGAGTGCGGTGAACCGGCGGGCGGCAATCTCATCAGCTCGTACGTGAACAATGGGTAGCATCAGGGTCGTGATGAGATGGCGATTGGCGGCTGCGAACTTAAAGTTTCCAGCTATGAACTTTGTGACGTGAGCCGGGTGCTGCGGCGACAAAAGTAGCGCCGGATTTTCAATAGCAGCTTTGAAGTCGACTGCGATGCCGCCGCCGCAGGCTGCCATCGTCCAGTTCGGCGGTGCCGTCATCAGCATGAAGTCACCGGCCGCAAGATCGAAGCGGATGCCGTCTTCACGTTCGACGCGGCAGGCTCCTTCGATAATCTGGCCGAACACCACAACATCCGTGGGGCGATAAGCGATTGTCCATGCGTCATGGGCCTCGACAACGCGCCAGCCGACCGCTTGGGGCTTCAAAAGCCCGATGACTTGAGAAAGAGGATCCATTTTGGACTTCCGATAAACGAAGCTGGACTTTCGATTATAGACGATCCTGATTTTCGCGGCTAAATTGGACTCAGTGAACCGGAAACAGCCCATCGGAACACGGACCAGAATCTTTCGGGCAGAAAAAAGGAGAAGTCACATGCGAGTTTTTTGTCCGGGTCAAGAAATTTCTGGAAGACCTGGGCATCAGTCAGAAGTTTGCCCGACCCCGAACACCCAATGATAATCCGTTCGTGAAATCATTGTTTGCCACGACTAAGGGTGTGCCGGAATATCCGGATGCTTTCACCGATGATGTCGACGGCATCATCTATTTCACGGTATTCTTTGGCTTCTACAACAATGTCCGCCTTCATGGCGCGATCGGCTATGTAACGCCCGCACAGCGTCATTTCGGTGTGGATAGGGCCATTCTGGCCCTACGTAGCGCCCGCCTTGCCGAAGCCCGTAAAATGCGTTTGAGGAGGAATCGCTTAGCCATCGATACTACAGCAGTAGCAGGGGAAATCAAAGATAACCAACCAATGATGTGCTTGACGGGTAATCTGTAATGAGCTTAATTAAAACAGAAAACGGAATCTAACTCAGAAGCGCGCCGTGAATTAAATTATCTGAGTCTAATTCCTTGAACCGCTGCTTCGACTTTCCCACCCACTCGCCTCACCCCTGTCGCTAAAGCGCCTTCCCCTCTCCACTTGTGGAGAGGGGGAGAGGGGTGAGGCGATGGGTTGGATTTGTAAACATGCCGAAGCCACTGCTGCCCGCATTTTCAACGCGGGTTATGAGGCAGTTAAGGGTACCAATATCGGGCCACGGGCCCATCCAAAATAATTTAATTCTTGCGGGCTTTGGTCCCGGGTCCATCCAAAAGATTTTTTTGTTCTTTCTCCTGACTCCTGGCTCCCGGCTCCTGACTCCTTCCCTTCTTTATCTCCTCAATATTTCCCGCAATCTCCTGGGCAAGGTCATCCCGACCTCGGCTGCTGCAACGGCCTCCGCCCTCTCCGCCGCGCGGAGAGCGTGCTCCCGGTCGTTCAACTGCACGAAGATCCCGCAGAGCACGTTGAGCGTTTCCAGATCGGGCGGATCGAGATCGAGCGCCGCCCGGTAGCTGGCAGCGGCCTCCGCCACCCTTTTGCTTTTCATGGAGTTCGCGACCGAGGTTGAGGAGCGCGGGCGCCAACCGGGGACTCTGTTCCACCGCCTGGTCAAGCAGCGCGATCGCCTCGTCATAGCGCCTCGCATCAACCAGCGCGCGCCCGCCATTGACGAGTGCCTGAAAGAATCCGGGGTGGAGGTCGAGGGCTCTCTGATAGCAGGCGAGCGCTTCGGCGGTACGGCCCTCCCCGGCAAGGCAGTCGGCGAGGTTGCAGACGCCGGCGGTATAGTCGGGCTTGATATGTATTGCCTCCCTGAACTCCGCCACAGCCTCCGCCTCGCGACCCGCATGGGCGTCGATGATGCCGAGGTTGTTGTGGGCGTCATAGCAGGCCGGATTTACGGCCAGGGCATGATGGAAGCAGTCCGCCGCCTCGTCTGTGGCTCCGGCATGCATGCGTTCCACGCCGAGGCCGTTCCAGGCCATCCACGAGGAGGGATTGCGCTCCACCGTTGTTCGATAGAGGGTCGTGCTGTCGGTAAACATGCGGCTCTGGAGCCAGGTCAGGGCGACGAGTCCTCCGAGAACCGCCGCAGGAAGAACCAGTCTGACCGGAAAGAGTCGAGCGGGCAGCCGCCCGAGCAGCACACTCGCGGAAGCCCCGGCAAGCACGAGGGGGCCGACTCCTGCCAGGTATTGAAAGTGGTCGGCGACAAAGGAGTAGCGGAAGGGGAATATTTTGACAAATCCAAGCGCCGGCGCAAGCATGGCGACAACGTAAAGCACCGTTGCGAGCGGCGCCTTCGAGCGCCGCCGGGACTTCCAGCACCCTGCAGCGAAAAACAGGGCGGCAAGGGGGTAGAGCCACGTGGCCCCTGCCTCGGGGTCGATCGTCCAGCGCGGATAGGAGAAGGTCAGGTTCAAGGGCAGCGCGAGTTTGCCGAGGTAGAACCAGAACGCCGCCCGCGATGAGGCATCGTTCGAAGAGCGAGTAGTTGAAGTGGATATCCTCCTGCAGGATGATGAACTTCCGCTCCACCCAGGCCGTAAAGAGGCCGAATGTTCTGGCGCACCGCCAGCGGCCCCGACGCCGAAGTAGGTGCCATCGCTCGGCCGCCGCTGTTCCCGGATGGCGGCGGCCAAGCGCACCGCCACGGGCCACGCCGTTTGCGTGATGGACGGATCATGACGTCCGCCAGGCGGACGCACCCAGGAGAACAAGAAGGCGGCTTGGCTGTTCCTGCGATGTATCCGCGGCCGGGCAACGCTGGCACACCCGCGAGGTTTTGCGTCTATGCCCGCGACGATCCTGGGGCGAACAGCAGTTTACGCGGGGAATGGTTCGAGACCACGGGCATCAGCCTGAAAATCGGCTGTTCCGGCTTTCTCGGGATCGCTCCAGTCACCAAAGCGCTTCGGGGGGCGGAACCACAAACCGCAGCGCACGACAGCGGCCTTCCGGCCGGTGGCAGGCAAATCGAACGAGTGCTGACCCGAGGCCAGAGCAATATTCGCGGATAGGTGGATGTCACTTTGTCCGTTACGGGCTCCGGCCGACCGTGGCCGAGGTCCCGTGAGACGGTCGTCAGCCGGACAGGCTCATCAGAACGGCATAAGTATATCCATCATTTGCTGGCCCCATCGCGCACGCTGGATATCGGTCAGTTGTCCCTTGCCGCCGTATGCGATGCGGGCTTCGGCCATGCGATCGTGCAAGACCGTGTTGTCCGACGCAATGTCCTGCGGCCGGATGACGCCGGTGATCTGCAGATCCCGCAGTTCGCTGTTGACAAGAAATTGCTGCCGAGCGGCGATGACCAGGTTTCCGTTTGGCAGCACCTGGGTGACGACACCGGCCAGCCGCAGTGTGACCGCCTCGGTTCGCTGGATCTGCCCGGTACCCGTGTTGCTGTTGCCGCTGCTGGCACCTACCAGCGCGGATGCCGTAACGGCCTTCGGTATGATCGTTTCGAGGCCGAAGAAATTTGGCACGCCAGCCGTTTCGGTGCTGGCGCGGACGGCCGAGGTGACGTTCTTCAGGTTCGCCGCATCGTTCATGTTGACCACAACGGTAACAATGTCGCCAACCTGTGCGGCACGCTGGTCCTTGAAGAACGCCCGGGATCCCGACCGCCAGAGTGCATTGGACTCATTCGGAGAGGGCTGGGCGGACGGCATCGGCATCGTCAGTGGGCGCCATTTCGGGTCCTTTGTCGGATCTGACGTCGGGGTCATCGACGGATCGCGTCCGACCTCCGACAGCCGGGCCAAGTTGCCGCATCCCGACAGCGAGGCCGCCACGATAAGCAGGCTAACAAGCTTCGAGGCCTTCATCGCTGATCAATCCTGCGGTCGAACCGGGCGGGCACAGTCGGCAGCGCCGCCGGTGCATCGGGTGTCACTCGCACCTGCCCGGGTCCCGACAACCTGCGCGAACAAGAAAGCGTGCGAGGTCGTATTCTGGACTCGGATTTTCTCGCCATCAGCGCCCGCATCCAAGGCAATCGCCTGGCCCGAAACCGAAAGTCCGGCCGATGAGACAGCTCGATCTGGACAGTCGATCCACGCTGCACCAACGGCGGACGCACCAGATCGGCCTGGCGCAGCGGTTGTCCGGCCGCGACTGGCCGGCGAAGCTGCATCCCGACGATCTCGTCAACCGCCGTTGCGATGTCGGTTTGCGCAACAGCCGTCCGCACCCTTGCCATGCGCACATCATCGGCGCGGAGCACTGTCTCCGGCAGCAACCGGGTAACCGCCACGGGTGCCTCCACCATCTCCTCGACGCGCCCGCCGATCCTTGTGTCGATCGGGTTCATTCCTTCGCCTGTAACCGTCAGCGCCGCTGTGAAACGGCCTGTTTTGCTGTCAAGCTCAAGCTGCGAAGCGGTCGAGATCGTCGCCACCTCCACCGGCACCAGCGGCGCGTTGAACCCATCCAGTTCGATGTCGATATCGTCGCCGGCCCGGCGGCGGTCACCGCGAGCCGCACCGCCTCGATGGCGTCGTCCTTGCGAAGCGGACGGCCCGGCCATTCCAGCACCGCACGATCGGCGCGCGAAACGGATCGCCACGCACATTGTACTGCCGGGCGATCGCGTTCAGTTGCGCCGCCTCGACAATGATGCGTCCGCCCGGTTCGGACCCGGCCCCAGGACCCGGTCGGCGTTTGCCCCCGCATCATCGAACAGGTCTTTCAGAAACGGACGGACCG
Organism: Bryobacterales bacterium; assembly: GCA_963749105.1. Taxonomy (GTDB): domain Bacteria; phylum Acidobacteriota; class Terriglobia; order Bryobacterales; family Bryobacteraceae; genus Bog-105. The sequence continues at coordinate 52,462 of CAVVLT010000025.1, forward strand.
TGCAGCGTCGTCATGCTGCGCAAGGCGGACGCGTGCGCCTGAGACAAGCAGCACGGCGAAGACAAAGAGCAAGTTTGCGCATCGGGGCTAGCGCAGGTTGGTCAGCGTGGACATCATCTCGTCGCTGGACGTGATGACCTTGCTGTTCATCTCGTATGCGCGCTGGGCGGTGATCAGGTCGTGATCTCGGTGACCACGTTGACGTTGGACGTCTCGATGAAACCTTGCTCGACCGAACCGAACCGGTGGCTCCGGGATTGCCCGTCACCGGCGCACCCATGCCGCGGTCTGCACGAACAGGTTGCCGCCCTGCGCGTCCAGGCCCGCCTCGTTCGGGAAGGTGGCGAGCTGGAGCTGACCGATCGTCTGCGGTGCGGGTCGTGTCTCGCCAGCGTCACCTGCACCTGGCCGGAGGTGTTGATCGTCACACTTGTCGCCGCCGACGGGATCTGCAGTCCCGGTGCACGGTGTAGCCGTCCGCGGTCACGATCGTGCCGTCGGGCGCCAGGGCGAACGTCCCATCACGCGTAAAGGCAGTCTCCCCGCTCGGTGTCGTCACCTGGAAATAGCCGTTTCCCTGGATCGCCAAATCCAGCGTGTTCGATGTCTGCTGCAGGTTGCCCTGCTCGTTGATCGGGTAGATCGCCGCGGTCTTGACCCGAGGCCAACCTGCGCTCCCGCCGGCACCACCGTGCCGCTGTCGGAACTGTTCGAACCCACCCGGCGCAGATTCTGGTAGATCAAATCCTGGAACTCGGCCCGCCGGCGCTTGTAGCCCGTCGTGGTCATGTTCGCCATATTGTTCGAAATGACTTCGACGTTGGTCTGCTGCGCCTGCATCCCGGTCCCAGCAATATCAAGCGAACGCATACGATAGTCTCCTGTGGCGTTTTGTCACGAACGATTGAACGCGCGATCGTTACGAACCCGATCCCGTTGGCAGCAGCTTGTCGATCGTCTGCTGCTGACGGTCTCCCTCGGCCTGCACAAGCTGAGTAACGAACTGGAACTGACGCTCGTTGTCCATCATCCGGGTCACCTCCAGCACCGGCTGAACGTTGGATCCTTCGACGGCCCCCTGCACGATGCCCGGCGCCGTCACCGGCGTGGTCGGGCGAATCCGCCACGAAATGCGTGGCGCCTTCGCGCCTGCATCTTCAGCGGATCGGCCGGCTGAACGACGCCGATATTGCCGATCTGGCCGTTTTCGCTGGAAACCGATCCGTCCCCGGCGATGGTAAACTGCGTGTCTGTCGTCGGCGATCTGGATCGGCTTGCCGGTCGTATCCAGCACCGCATTGCCGCTGCTGTCCGCCAGCGTGCCGTCCGGCATCGGCCCGAACCGTCCGTCACGCGTCAGCCGGGGCCCGTTCGGGTGTTGACCGTGAAATATCCGTCGCCCGTCACCGCCAGATCGAACGGATTGGCGGTATGGCTCAGCGTCCCGGCCTGCGACTCGCGATACGTCGCCCGATCCTGAGTGTATGTGACCCGCGCCGCCCGGCGCCGCCGCCGTGCTCGCCTTGTCGTCGATCCAGTCGCTGAACTGAACCCGCTCCGTGCGGTACCCGGGCGTGTTCGCGTTGGCGATATTGTTCGCGGTCACATCCAGCGCCCGTTGCTGTGCGACCAGGCGGGATGCGGCGAGTGAGTTCGTGATGTCCATACGGCCTCGTCCGAGTAAGTCCATGGCATCTCATGAGCAAACCCCGTGCCACCGGCAACCAAAGTGCCGGAAGGACCACAACGTATTGAAAATGACAAGTTTTTGCCCGTCAGCGCCCAAACCCGGGCCGGCATAAACTGCCGGTCGGCAAAGATAGCCGTTCCGTCCCATCAACCTTTCGTTAACAGTTCTCTGTCAGCCCTACGGTCATGAGTTCCCCCCCACCAACTCCCAAAGCCGAAGACGCCGCCGAAGCTCCGCCCAAATACGGCAAGCGCAAGCTGATGATCATGATCGCCGTGCCGGTCTCAACACCCTCGCGTTC
>CAVVLT010000026.1:0-22785 GCA_963749105.1 Bryobacterales bacterium
TATGCGGCGCAATTTGATGTACATCCGCCACATCATGCAGCAGTATTAGATTGCCGCGCCGACAATCGCAGCTACCAGCATCGGACCAACGTGCGCCAGCGCTAAACCGGCACCCCCCATTCCCGCGAGAAATCCGAAAAGCGGATTCAAGGTAAAGATTGAGGCAAAGAAAAATGCGATGGCCCCGATGATCACTCCCGGCAGCAAAGCGGCCAAAATTGCATTGCCCACACCGCCTGACTTACGTCCGCCTACGAACCCGGCAATCAGTGGTCCGACCACCGGCATCCAAAAAAGCAGAATCGAAAGTACCAACATCCAGACCATTCCTCTAGCAATACTGCCCGTGCTTGCCGCAGTCATTTTTCAAGTCTCTCATATAATCCTTGTTTGGCACCTAAATCCGTAGTACTTTTGGCACTAGCCGTTTTGACGGCTCCGCTGCGTGCGGCTCAGTCGTTCGATCTGGTCATCCGCAACGGCCATATCATTGACGGAACAGGCTCGCCATGGTACTCCGGCGACATCGGCATCGTCAACGGCCGCATCGCGCAAATTGGCGTACTCACTGATGCCTCGGCAAAACGAACGATCGATGCCCAAGGGCGCGTGGTCGCTCCCGGCTTCATCGACATGCTCGGCCAATCCGAATTGTCAATTCTAGTGAATCCGCATTTGCCTTCCAAGATCTTCCAGGGAATCACCACAGAGATCACCGGCGAAGGTGGTTCCGTGGCCCCCATGACGAAGAAGTTGATCGCGGCCGATCGCGGCGGCTTTTCGCATTATAAAGTCAAACCCGACTGGCTTACTTTCGACGCCTACTTCGCCCGCGTGGAAAAACAAGGCATGGGCATCAATCTCGCCAGCTACGTGGGAGCGACTCAGGTTCGCCGGGTGGTTTTAGGCGACGTGAATCGCGCCCCGTCTCCTGAAGAGCTTGAACAGATGAAGACGTTGGTCCGCGAGTCTATGCAGCAAGGAGCGGTGGGACTTTCCACGGCATTGCAATACGCTCCCGCTCCCTACGCGAAGACGGAAGAGTTAATTGCGCTCGCCGCCGAAGCCGCGAAGTTCGGCGGCATCTATGCCACCCACATGCGGAGTGAAGGCGATGCCATCGACGATGCTCTTGATGAAGCGTTTCGCATTGGGCGCGAGGCCAAAATCCCAGTCGAGATTTGGCACCTCAAAGCCGCCGGTAAACAAAATTGGAATCGCATGCCCGAGATCGTCTCGCGCATTGAAGCAGCACGCGCTTCCGGCATTGATGTGACCGCTGACACCTACGCCTACCCGGCCTGGTTCAACAGTTTCTCGGCCTTCATCCCGCCATGGGCGCACGACGGCGGCGATGCCAAACTGGTTGCACGCTTGAAAGATCCCGAACAACGCGCCCGCATTCGTAAAGAAATGCTGACGGCCGATTCGTCGTGGGACAACGAATGGCAAGAGATCCCCGGTCCGGAAGCGATTCTCGTCAGCGTCGTGCAAAATCCGAAACTCCTTCCGCTGCAGGGCAAAACCATCGCGCAAATAGCCGGGGAACAAAAGAAAGACCCTATCGATACCATCTGCGACTTGCTGATTGAAGATCCAGGCATGTCGGTTGCCGTCTTCGCCATGTCTGAGAAAGACATCTCGCTGGCATTGCAGCAACCTTGGGTGTCGGTCGATAACGATTCGCAAGGCACGGCGCCCGATGGACTATTGGGAAAAGAACATCCTCATCCGCGGGCTTATGGTACCTTTCCGCGAATTCTGCGCAAATACGTTCGCGAAGAGAAGCTTCTCACGCTTCCCGACGCCATTCGCAAGTTCAGTGCACTCCCGGCACAACGTTTGCGCCTCACTGATCGCGGCGTTTTGAAGCAAGGATTGTGGGCCGACATCGTCGTTTTCGATCCGGAGAAAATCCACGATGTCGCTACCTTCGAAAATCCCAATCAGTTATCGGAGGGAATGGAATACGTGCTCGTGAACGGCATCCCTGTCATCGAAAGCGGGAAGATGACTAATGCTCTGCCGGGCAAAGTGTTGCGCGGCCAAGGACAACAATGAATCTTGTTCAAATCGCCTTTAACGGAAAACGACGGGTCGGGTTGGTTGACGGAGACGCTTTGCGCCTGCTTGAAGATCACTGGCGCGACATCTATAGTTTGGCTGTACACGCTTTGGATGCGGGCGGCAGTCTTGCTTCGGCTGCGCTGGCAGCTACAGGCCACGAGTCGCTGGATTATGTTGCGATCCATGAAGGCAGATCTGCCTGGCAGCTGTTACCGGCGTTCGACCATCCGTCCGACACCGCCCATTGCATGGTGAGTGGCACCGGATTAACCCACAAAGCGAGCGCGGAGAATCGCGCCGCTATGCACAAAAAGGCCGAGTCAAACGACACGGATAGTGCTCGCATGTACAAAATGGGTCTGGATGGCGGTGCACCTCCGGCTGGTCAGATCGGCGTGCAGCCAGAGTGGTTCTATAAAGGCGACGGCTCCGTTCTGAAAGCGCATGGCGAAGAACTGTACGTTCCACCCTACGCTTGGGATGGCGGCGAAGAACCGGAAATTGTAGGTGCTTATTTAATTGCGAAGTCGGGCCAGCCAGTCCGGGTTGGACTCATGATAGGCAATGAGTTCTCAGACCACCAAATGGAGAAGAAAAATTATCTTTATCTGGCGCCCTCGAAACTGCGAAACTGTTCAGTTGGTCCAGAATTGAACATTGGCGATCATCCCTTTGAAAGCGTGTCCGGCACCGTGAGCGTGTCTCGCAATAATCGTGTTTTATGGTGCAAGCAGATTCTCAGTGGGCAAAAGAATATGTGTCACACGGTCGCAAACTTGGAGCACCATCACTTTAAATATGAGGCGCATCGGCGACCGGGCGATGTGCACCTTCATTTTTTCGGCGCCGACGCGTTCAGCTTTGGAGACGGCGTGGCGCTCGAAACGGGTGATGTAATGGAAGTTGCTTTCCCGCAGTTTGGGCGGCCTCTGCGTAATTCGTTGTTTGTACAGCGCGGCCCGGAAGCGACGGTCCATGTTACGGTAATTTGAAGTGTAAGCAAATGGAAAAGATCCCTCACCCTACGGTACGAATCAGTAAGATTTCCGGCTCTCACCCTAACGTCATGATTCTAAAAGTGGTTGGGGCGCTGGAAATCACGAACTACGGAGAATTCGAGGAATTGATGAGGCGGAACGAGGCGCCGGTGTTGATTGTGGACTTGACGGATGTGCCTTACATCGATTCCGCGGTATTGGGAAGCATGGTGGCGATGCACGTCGCCTGTTCGCGCAGTCAGCGAAAGTTCGCGCTAGCTCATGCCAATCAGCGACTGCAAAATATGCTGACCGTTTCGGGCGTAGGCGAAATTATCGTCAGCTTCCCCACCGTCGAACAAGCCGAAGCAAATTTGACTTAGCCGGCAAAAAACGTAAGCGCGTCGGCAATGTAAGACTTCATCTCGTTGCGCTTCACAATCGCATCCAAAAAACCATGGTCGAGCAGGAATTCGCTACGTTGAAATCCGTCGGGGAGTTTCTGGCGAATGGTCTGTTCGATCACGCGCGGTCCGGCGAAGCCAATCAACGCGCCGGGTTCGGCAATATTCAAATCTCCCAGCATGGCAAAACTGGCAGTGACGCCGCCGGTTGTGGGGTCGGTCAACACACTGACGTAAGGCAAACCGGCTTCGTCGAGCTGCATTAAGGCGGCGGAAAGTTTAGCCAGTTGCATCAAGCTGATAGCGCCTTCTTGCATGCGTGCGCCGCCCGACGCGGAAATAAGGATGACCGGTGTTCTTTCGGTCATGGCTCGTTCGATGGCCCGGGTGATTTTTTCGCCGACCACTGCACCCATGCTGCCGCCGATAAATTTTAATTCGAGCGCGCAGATTTGAACGCGACGACCGTTCAACGTTCCGCTGGCGGCAATGACCGCATCGGGCATCTTGGTGGCTTCTTCCATATCTTCCAGACGTTGGAAGTATGGTTTGGAGTCTACGAATTTCAGCGGATCGGATGAACGCATTTGAGCGTCGTGCTCCACGTAAATACCGTCATCGAACAGCAACTGTAAACGCTCGAGCGCACTAATCCGGAAATGATAATCGCACTTCGGACAGACGTTGGTATTCTCTTCTACGGTTTTGCGCCAGATGATCTGGCCGCAGCCGTCGCACTTCTGCCATAAGCCTTCGGTGCGCACGGTCTTTTGCTCCTCTCTGAGCGAACCGGAATCGAGCGACGGCTTTTGCCGCGTGAACCAAGCCATTCATCAATTATTAGCATGGACAAGGCTGGCCGCTATGCGTTGCCGGTAGGCGAGCGCTTGGCGATAGACGTCTTGCGTGTCAACGGTGAGGACCTTGCGAGCCGCAACGATTTGCTTGCCGTTGATGAAGACATCTTCGACATCGGAAGGTTGGCCGGCGTAGACCATTTGCGCGTAGAGGCTGTCGGTAAGCGGGATAGCATGGGCGTTCTCGAGTCCGAACGAGATGATGTCGGCGCGTTTGCCTTCTTCGAGGGAACCGATTTGACGGGCGAGGCCGAGGACGCGTGCGCCGCCCAAGGTGGCCATTTCAAAGACTTGTTCCGCCGGTAGAACAGTTGGGTCGTGGCGGGTCACCTTTTGGAGTTTGGCGGCAAGGTCCATTTCGCGGAAGAGGTCGGCCGTGTCGTTGCTGCCAGCGAAGCCGTCGGTACCTAGACCCACGTGCAAACCGGCTTTCAACATTTCGGTTACGTGGGCGACACCCGCTGCCATCTTGGTGTTACTTGACGGACAATGAGCCACACCGGTGTTGTGCTTGCGAAGGATTTCAATATCGTTGTCGTCGAGATAAATGGAATGTGCGGCAACAACGCGGCCGTCGAGCACGCCAAGTTTGTCTAAGACTTGCACTGGAGTGAGATTGCGTTTGCTGAGAGCATCGTCACGTTCGCTGGCGATTTCGGCCAAGTGGATGAGCAGGGGTGCGTCGTATTTTACGGCCAAATTGTGAGCGGCAACGAGGGCTTCGTTCGGCGTCGTATAAATAGCGTGCGGAGCCAGGGCTGGGGTGATGAGTTCGTCTTTCTGAAAGTGCTGGAGATAACGTTCGGCTCCGTTCAGTGCGTCTTGCCAAGTTCGATAATCTGGGGCGGGGAAGCCAATGATGGTTTGGCCCAGAACCCCGCGCACACCGACTTGCTTCGCCGCCTCAGCTTCGGTTTCTTCGAAATAGTACATGTCGGTGTAGGTAGTGATGCCGGCAAGCACCATTTCCACGCAGGCCAAACGTGTGCCGGCCGCCACGAAATCTGCGTTAACGTTTTTGGCTTCGGCGGGAAAGATGAAGTTGTGCAGCCAATCTTCCAAGCGCTTGTCTTCTGCAATGCCGCGCAGCAGCGACATGGGCGCATGGGTGTGGGTGTCAATGAGGCCAGGCGCCAGCAGGGCATCGGGCTTATCGAGAGTGTGTTTAGGTTGATAGCGGGCGCCGAGTTCGGCCTGGGTGCCGACGGCAACGATACGGGCGCCGGAGATCGCCACTGCGCCTTGTTCGATGATGCGGTGATTGTCGTCCATCGTGACAACGTAGCGGGCTTTGAGGAGCCAATCGATAGCAGTTTTCGGCGGCGTTTGGGATGAGGCGAGTAAGGCGAAGGCCGCGCCCGCGACGATCCTATAAAAACGATGCATCGAAGGGCCTCGGGAGAATTTGTTTGATGGTCATGGATTCGCGCGCGCCGCTTAGATTTTCAAGAATGAGTTCGGCATCGCCGCAGAATTCCCATAGGATTTGACGGCACGCGCCGCAGGGAGGTGTTAGCGAATCCGTATCGGCGACCACAGCGATGCGTTTCAGTTTAGCGGCGGCTTCGGAAACAGCTTTGAAGACGGCAACGCGTTCGGCGCAGAGCGTAAGACCGTAGCTGGCGTTTTCTACGTTGCAGCCGGTGAACACGCGGCCCGTTTCGTCTTCGATGGCACAGCCTACTTTGAATTTAGAGAAGGGTGCGTGGGCGCGTTCACGAACCGCTTTGGCCGCAGCAACCAATTCGTCGAGGGTCATAGCTCCGATTATGACAACGGGCGGCTACAGCAAAAGGCCGACGTACTCACGTATCCAAGCTAAAAAATCCCCGCGCTTGCCGACCTGCGCGGAACGGACTGCCGCCAGAAGCTTAGCAGCCTCACGCAAGGTTCCAAAATTGGTTTGTATCGTTTCGTTTTCTACTACAAAAGCAATCGCAGCCCGCTGTGTCACCCGAGCGCTGACGACGAGGGCCAAACCTAGCAGCGCGAATGGGAGAGTAGTCCCATCGGCTTCCTTCGACCGTAATGTTGCGGCGGCCAACACCAAACTTCCCATGGCACACGTCAGGAAGTGGAACTGCCGTGTTTTGAGGCTCTTCACGGTTGCAATACTGTCGATCAGAATAATCGATTGCGTGCCAACATGCCGCCAGCGAACGACTACCCAGCTATCTGTTACCGTGGCCAGCGAATTGCTATGCAACACCGGTTCGCCGAGAGACGAGAGAATCGTGGAAGACATCCGTAAAGAAGTATCGGCAGCAAAAACAAATCTCATAAAAATCTTAAAAAGTTTTGCGGAACAGCCGGGCTTCGCCTTTCGTACTACAATTCAACCTATGCGCAGATTATGGCTTGGAATAGTCTTACTGGTGTTGACATCTGCTATAGCTCGCACCTTCTCCGACAGTGACGAGCCTTTGCGCCTCAACTCGCAAGGCGAAATGCTTTTTCCAGAGCACTATCGAGAATGGGTTTGGCTCAGTTCAGGATTGGGCATGTCTTACGCCGCGAATGCAAGGGAAGACCCCGATCCAAGTTTCGATAACGTTTTTGTTTCTCCCGCCGCTTATCGTAAGTTTGCGGCGACCGGCACTTGGCCAAACGGCACCGTCTTCATGCTTGAGATTCGCGCTTCGCGCCAGCAAGGCTCCATTAACCGAACGGGCCATTACCAAGGCGCTGTGCAAGGTCTGGAGGCGCATGTCAAAAAATTGGATGGCACGTGGGCCTTCTACGGTTTTGACGATGGAAAGAAAGTTTCCAGTGCGATTCCGCGCGATGCTAGCTGTTACTCGTGCCATCAGACGCACGGAGCGGTCGATACCACGTTCGTGCAGTTTTATCCTACGCTCCTGCCTGTCGCTCGCGAAAAGAAAACTTTGAGCGAAAAAGAATTATTAGACAATAGCAAATAAATGGCAACACCCGCGAATCCATACGCCAAGCATCTCGGCGATAGAGATGCTCTCGAGGTACTCATCGAAACGCCAGGGCGCTTACAAGCTATGGTACAAGCGTTGGGTCCAGCACGAATGAAAGAAAGTTACGCTCCCGGCAAGTGGCCTTTGAATACCGTCTTGTGTCATTTGGCCGATTGCGAAATAGCTTTCGGCTATCGCTGGCGTCAAGTGGTGGCGCAACCGCATCACACCATTCAGCCCTTCGACCAGGATGCTTGGGCAGCCACTTACAGCAGCCTAAGTGGCGAGACTGCCCTGGCGGCATTTTGTGCGAATCGCTTATGGAATGTGAGCTGGCTGAAGTCGCTATCTCCGCATGCCTTTGCGAAAGAGGTCTTGCACCCCGAGCGCGGTGAACTCACTTTGCAGAAACTCCTGCAACTGACCGCGGGGCATGATTTGAATCACTTGGCCCAGTTCGAACAAGTGGCCGCGACAGCCAAGGCAGGCCAATAAATCTGAGCGATCTTGCACGTATGGCCCGGCTCGCGGCCCCTGTCGCGCTGGCCGAACTGGGCTGGATGGCCATGACCACCGTCGACACGATCATGATCGGCGGACTTGGCCCCGCCGCTATCGGCGCGATTGGCGTTGGCAGTTCCGTTTATTATTCACTTGCCATTTTCGGCATGGGATTGTTGCTTGGCCTTGACACGCTTGTGTCGCAAGCCCATGGCGCCGGCGATAAAGCCGACACGCATCATTCACTGGCGCAAGGCGTTTACTCCGCGATCTTCATTGCAATACCGCTGACCGTTTTGTTTTTGTACATGTCGCCGGTGTTCCGACTGCTCGGCATTAACGAGGAAGTCAGTCAACTTGCGGGACCATTCGTCACGACGTTAGGATTGGGCACGCTGCCGTTGCTGCTTTACGGCGCATTCCGCCGTTATCTGCAAGGCGTAGGTTTCGTGCGCCCGGTCATGTTTGTATTGATCAGTGCCAATTTGATCAATTGGTTATTCAACTGGCTGCTCATTTATGGGCATTGGGGAATGCCGAAATTGGGCATTGTCGGTTCGGCGCTATCGACTTGTCTGGCGCGGGTCTACATGGCGGCCGCGTTATTGTTTTTCATCTGGTGGTTTGAACGCGGCAACGAGAAAGGATTTCGCAGCATCCTGCGGCCACCCGACCCGCGGCGGCTGCTCCATCTCCTACGGCTGGGGCTGCCGGCTGCTACGCAGATTCTCATGGAGATTGGCGCATTCGGTGCGGCTGCCGTGTTGGCCGGACGATTGTCACCGGTCGCCATGGCTGCTCACCAAATTGCCTTGAATTGTGCGGCCGTGAGTTATATGGTGCCGCTGGGCATTTCATCCGCTGCTGCGGTGGCGGTGGGGCAAGCGATTGGCGGACGCGATCCCAAAACGGCCCGTCGCATGGGTTACATTGCGGTCGCGCTGGGCTGTACCTTCATGGCCTGTTCGGCCGCCACGTTCCTCGCCATCCCGCGCTACATTTTAAGTATTTATACAACTGACCTCGGCGTGCTCGCGACGGGTGTCAGCCTGCTTGCGATTGCGGCCGTTTTTCAGCTTTTCGACGGCTTGCAAACCGTTCTGACCGGAGCTTTGCGCGGGGCGGGGGACACGCGTATCGCCATGTGGGCAAACTTTGCCGGCTATTGGTTATTCGGCCTCCCCGTTGGCTACGTCCTGTGCTTCCAAAAGGGCTATGGGGTGATGGGACTGTGGTGGGGCTTGACCATCGCCTTGATTCTGATTTCGTTGACTCTGCTGCTCGCCTGGCGGCGGCACTGGCGGATGGCTGCGTTGTGATACCTTCAAACAACGAAGGAGATTTATGCGTCTTAAACGACTACTCGCGGTAAGTGCTGCGCTAAGCTTCGGCTTACTCGCCCAGGGACCGCCCGGCGCGCCGCCATCGAGCACCTTAAAAGTAGGCGACAAAGCGCCCGATTTTACCTTGCCTTCCACAGACGGCAAGCCCGTTCACCTGGCCGACCTGATTGGCAAAAGCACTATCGTGCTGGCGTTCTTTCCGGCGGCGTTTACCGGTGGTTGAACGGCCGAAATGAAAGCGTACCAGGCTGGTATGCAAAAGTTTCAAGATGCGGGCGCGCAAGTGTTTGGCATTAGTACCGATAACACGCCGTCCCTCAAAGAATTTGTTGCGAAGTTGAGTTTGCCCTTCCCGTTGCTGAGCGATTTTTTGGATCGCAAAGTTACCCAGGAATACGGCATTTATTTACCGAAGATGGGAATCGCCAACCGCGTGACCTTCGTCATCGATAAAGAAGGAAAAATTGATTTTATCGAGCAAGGCGGCGACGCCATGAAGATCATGGGTGCGGGCGATGCCTGCAATCGTTTGGCACACAAAAAGGCTCAATAACTCCCAGGCATGAAACGGCTTCTGTTCGGCTTGGCGCTTTTCAGTTCTTTAGCGCTAAGCCAACAGCAGTATAAGCCGGCAGCCATTGCCCAAGCTAATCTCGGTGTGAACCTTGCCAAACAGGCGAAGTATAGAGAAGCTGTGCAGGCTTACAAACGGGCCGCTGCGATCGATCCCACACTGCCCAACATCAATTTGAATATCGGTTTGGCTTGCTTCAAGCTGGGTGATTTTCGAGCAGCTCTGGCGGCCTTTGATAAAGAAATTCCCAGCGATCGTGTCACTACGCTGATCGGTATGAGCTACTTTGGCCTCGCGCAATATAAAGAGGCAGCCGCGCACCTCAAACCTTTGGCGGATACGCAGCCCGACAATACTGAAGTCGCGTACCTGCTGGCCAAATGCTATCTATGGTCGGGCGATGCGGATGCGGGCATGGCTCTGTTTCAGAAACTGCTGCAGCGCGATCCGAATTCTGTTACCGTTCACATGCTGATGGGAGAAGCGCTCGATTCGCAAAATCACCCGGCGGACGCCATCAAAGAATTCGAGTTGGCCGCACAAACCGCGCCCACCCAACCGGACGTACATTTCGGTCTCGGCTACTTGTATTGGAAAGAGAAGCGTTATGACGATGCCGAACGCGAGTTCAAGCTAGAGCTGAAGAATAACCCGCAGCATGCGCAGGCAATGACATACCTGGGCGATGTTGAAATGAAAGCCGGGCACAGTCAGAATGCCATTGCCACGTTGCGGAAATCGCTTGCAGTGCAGCAGGATTCACACCTGGCACATTTCGATTTGGGGGTTTTGTATCAAGAAGACAAACGGAACGAGATGGCCGTGAGCGAGTTTCGAGAGGCGATCCGAATCGACCCGGGTAGTTACGATGCGCATTACCGGCTGGCGCGGTTGTTGAAGGAGCTAGGGCGGAAGGATGAGGCGGAGAAAGAGTTCGCTATCGTTCAGCAGTTACATGAGAAGAAGCGGGAAGAGCCGCTGTTGAAGATTAGTGGGCCGAGTGGCCACTTTTAATCCTTGGCAGCCTAAGCTCCATTTGATTGGCGGGGCTTGATTTTAGCGGGCGATTCCTCGGTAGTTGCGCCTCGAGCCAGCGCGATTCATGTAGTCGAATGAAAATTCACTTTCGCCTTCGCTAAAGTATGAAAGCCGCCGATTTGCACCGGCGGCCTTCTCCTTAAAACTACTACGTTGCCTTTTGAGTTTCTACCAGACGAACTTCCCGCCTAGTTGGAACACCCGCGGATCCCAAGTAGAGGTAACTTGGCCAAAGTTGCTCGAGCCGAAGCCCGTGCTCACGTTTTGGAACTCCGTATGATTCCAAGTATTGAAGGTTTCAACACGGAGTTCGATGCGGCTGCCACGCGATTCGCTCAAGAGGAAGCTCTTGAACAAAGACATGTTCCAGTTGTTGCGGCCTGGGCCACGAAAGACGCCCTTGCCGAGAGTGCCCCATTGTCCAACTGCCGGATCGGAGAACCCTGAGGAGCTGAAGAAGTCCAGACGGCCGCCACCATATGTTGGCGAGCCGCTGAAATCGGGACGATTGGTCGCGCCACTGATGCCATTACCGCCGAGAGATCCGTTTTCTGTGATAAACAACGGCAAACCGGACTCCATGGTGACGATACCCGAAAGTTCCCAACCGCCGGCGACGGTTTTCAACATTTTATGTTGGCTGTCGCGGAAGAAAGGCATTTCATAGATGAAGTTGACCAGGAAAATGTTGGTCCGGTCGAGCGGAGCTGGGCCGTTGTCATACTTCCGATTGTAAGGATCGGAGAGAGTATAGAGGTCGCCGCCCGTGGTCGGATCGATGGCGCGCGACAGGGTGTAAGCAGCTTGCAAAGTCAGATCCCGTTTGAGTTGCGAGTGGAAGTTGAGTTGCAAACTGTTGTAGTGGCTGTTGCCGGCGTTTTCGTACAACATAATTGAGCTGTAGCCGGGATAGGAAAGAGCGGTGTTGTAGGGGACAGAGCCGCCCGGCAGAGTGTTGAGGGTGGTCAACGCGCTCTGGTTCGGTAGGTCGATCTGGCGTTCATCGCTTTGGTGGCGATTCTGATTACCGACGTAGGCAACCGAGAGAACAGAGTTCTTAGCCACTTCCCGTTCGATACCAGCGCTGAATTGATAGCTGGCGGGAGCTTTGTAATCGTTGTAGGCCAAACCAGTGATGCTGCCAACCGTAATGGGAGCGGAAAGAATGCTGCCATTGTTGAGCGCTTGCGCCGGATTGGACAGGCTCACGTTGTTCAGGTTGACGGAGGTGCTGAACGGCTGGTTCGGACCGCCGTTATACATATCGTTGCCCTGAATGCGTTCATACATGATGCCGAAGCCGCCACGGAGAACAGTTTTGTGGTCGCCCTTCAGGTCATACGCATAGCCGATGCGCGGTCCAAAATTGGTCCAATAATTCTTGACCATGCCGTTCGGAATGCCGTTCTTGCCAGCGATGCCGATGCCGTTCAAATAGAATTGAATTCCAGCAAGCGCGGGATTAGGGCTTGTTCCCAGACCAGGGCTGCTTGGCGAAATCGCAGTACCGTTTGAGTTTGCGAAGATCGGCGCATTTGCCGGGTTGTACAGGTTCGGATAGAAGTCCGACATACGATCATTTGCTTCATAGGTATGCGGAATGCCATCCCAACGCAAGCCAAGATTCAAGGTCAAACGTGAACTGACGTGCCAGTTGTCTTGGAAATAAACTGCCGGCGAAACGTTGTTCCACTGGCCGTGATCCTGCAACGCGAGTTCAGTGTAGGATTGCGCGTAGCCGAGCAAAAAGTCGGAAACGCTGTTGCCGGTAAACAAGCCGTTGAAGCCAAACGAACCCTGGGTATCGCCGAACAGATCCTGGGTCTTTTTGTATAGCGCCCAGCTTCCGCCCATTTTCAGTTGATGAGAACCGACCACCCAAGACAGATCGTCGCGGACTTGATAATCGTCCGCTTTGTTATGCCAAGGCCAACTCGACACATCGTAGTTTGCATAGTTGCTCAACGAAATACCGGGAATGCGGTTGTCATTGTTGGTTTGAGCAAAGGGGTCGGCGATGTTCAAGCCCGCCGGCCGCGCGTAAATGCCATTTGGCACGATATTGATGACATTGCCGTTCTGGTTGTACGCCACTTCGTTCAAGATTGTGGGAGTGATCGAATACGTGGCATGGAGCACGTAGTGGTAAGCCGGATTCGTCAACACAGTGCCGACGGTTGGGACGTTGCTGCCGCTCCAAAGCGATGTGCCGTAGGTTTGGCTGACGTCATCCTTCATGTAGTGGCCAAAGATGGCGAACTTGTCATTGAAGCGGTGATCGATGCGAAGAATTTCTTCACGCAGGTAGACCGGCTGGTTCGCGCCACCTACGTATTGCGTTCCGCCTTGCGAGTTGGCGGCTGGGAAGATACCCGCCTGCAAAAGGGCAACGGCCGTTGGACTGAACTGCGAGGACGGGATGATGTTGCCGGCGAAAGGCGCGCCAGTACCACCTTGCACGAGACCGGACGTTGGCTGGGTGATTTGCACCGGCTTATTTCCCGTAAGGAGAGCGCTGAAATTGCCAGCGAGTTCTGCCGCCGTTGGCACTGTGGTGTTCAATCCACCACCCGAGATTTGCCGGCGCCATTCCTGGTTATAGAAGAAGAACGTCTTTTGACGGTCTTTGTTGTAGAACTTACCGAACGTGACCGGGCCGCCTACGTTGAAGCCAAAAATGTTGTAGCGGAGCTCCGCCTTCTGGGCGCCGGTGAGGTTATAAAAGTAGTTGTTCGCATCGAGCGCATTGTTGCGGTCGAACTCCCAAGCCATGGCGTGAAATTGCGTCTGTCCGGACTTGACGGCCATCGTCATCGTGCCGCCCGAAGAAAGTCCGAATTCAGCGCTGTAGTTGGAGGTGAGGGTGCGGAATTCGGCGATGGAGTCGAGTGAAGGCATAATGTCAAGCCCGCCCGCACCGCCGCGATCATCGGCTTCGCCGCCGTCAATCATCCACAGATTGTGGTTTTCCCGAAGACCGTTAAAGCTGACGTTCGCATCGCCCCCGATAGAAGTGGGTGAGCTGAGGTCGGCCATGTTGCTCGATGCACCCGCAGTTAATGTGGCCATAGCATATAGACTGCGGCCGTTAGTAGCAAGCTGTGTGAGCTCTTTTCCGGTAATCACATCACTGACTTCGCCGGATTCCGATTTAACCGCAATCGCTTCCGCTTCAACGGTGACGCTTTCCTTGTTGTTGCCGACTTGTAGCTTCACGTCTGCGCGCAGGCGGTCGCCCACTTGTAGATTTATGTCGTTCTGTTCGAACGTCTTGAAACCGGCAACTTCCGCCTTGAGCGTATAGTGTCCGATACCGAGACTGGGTGCAATAAACTGCCCCGACTCGTTACTCATGACATCTGTGCTCTGATTTTTGTCGGTGTTCGTGATCACGACTTTCGCATTCGGCACAACCGCGCCCGACGGATCGGTGACGGTTCCTACGATAGTGCCCTCCTGCGCCGAAGCCATCAAAGCAAATGTGAAAAGTAAAACCGCTAGTGTCGCGAGCTGCGAAAATTTCGGCAGCAGCGATGGAAAATTTGAGAATCGAGTCTGACTTGCACTCGCATCAGGACAGGACCTTGTCCTTTGGTACATACTTTGTAACCTCTTCAATTCTTGAACTCGCCTAAACCGCAACGCATTCGAAGACCCTTAAGAATGCTCTTTTACGTTGACCATATAGGCATTGGAAGAAGTATATAACAAACACTAGATGGTATTTTTACTACAAAGGTGACGAAAGTACCATAGGCTGCCCTCGAATCACGTTAAGCGTTTGCCACCGCAAACTTAGCCCCAGACTCGTCGTAGACTGTTACCGTGCCCGGCCCTATGTGATACACCCAGCCGTGCAGCGCTAGGTCTCCGTCTTCCAGTCGAGCTGCGACAGTGGGATGGGTACGCAGATTTCTCAGTTGTGCAATAACGTTATGTTCGGTAAGCGCAAGGAGAAACTCTGGGCTTGGTGCGGGTTCGCGCTCTCTCACGTCCGCATATCGGAGCCACGCCGCAACGTTGGGATACTCTTCTAGGGCCTCGGGGTTGAGGGCTCCTTTCATAACTCCGCAATCAGTGTGACCGCACACAATGATTTGGGGCACGCGTAATACGCCTGCCGCATATTCAATAGTCGCCGATACGCCACCAATGGCATCAGGGTAGGGTGGCACGATATTTCCGATCACCCGGCATATGAAAAGCTCGCCAGGTTTGGTTTGGGTCAGCAGGCATGGGTCGATACGAGAGTCGGCGCAGGTGATGAAAAGAGCGTCGGGCCGCTGGCCTAGGGCCAAACGCTCAAACAAATCCTGGTGTTTGGGGTAAACGTGCTTTTGGAATCGAGAGACTCCCCCAAGGAGCTTATCAAGCGGCATCCCTTATTTTTACATCACAAATTAGTTTTCTCTCTAGTCACCGCTCGCGGTCTGCAACTCCGTTTCGGAGCTGTCGCGCCGTCGCCAACGCATGATGCCGTAGATCGGGAAAGCAATCGCAAAAGCGGCGAGTCCCCAAAGTGCGGCATCGCGGCCCGCTCCCCAAATTGCCCAGACCGAATACACGGCGCTTACTACCGCCAGAAGACTCAACAGGCGCGACTGATCGAATTGCCCCCGCGATTGAAGCCGAAGCGCTGCCAAGGCAGTGAACAGATAGGCAAACAGGCAACCGGTAGTAGCTAAGAGAACAATAAACGTGAACAGATCCACCATCGACCGATTGAAGTTCGTTGCCACCGTCAGAGTAAGCACTAAACTGGACATAAGGTGTGCGCGCACGGGCGTGCCGTTGGAGGAAGTCCGCGCCAGCCAGTCCGGGAACACCCCTCGAACCGCCATCGCAAACGCCAGTTCACCCTGTTGAAGAACCCAGCCGATGAGTGCGCCGAACCCGCTAATCGCCGCGCAGAGCGCCAGTAAGGAACCGGCGTGACCGCCCCAATACCGTTCCAAAAAATCGGCCAGCGGCGCCGGCGACGTACGAAGTTGCGCCGCGGGGAGCATCAGCAGAACGGCCGAGCAAACCAGCAGATAAGTAACTCCGGTAAAACCAGTGCCGATCAGCGTAGCCCGTGGAATGGTACGTGCGGCGGCAGTCACCTTTTCTGCTGGAACTGTCGCTGACTCCAGTCCCATCAACGCCCAAAGCGTGAGCGTACCCGCCGCCGTGATAGAGCCGAAATGAAGATCGCTGGCGTGAAGCGGCAGAATGAGGCTGGAACCAGCGTGAGCGAGCGCAATACCCGCCACAATCAGCACAGCTCCCAGGGGTAAAAGCTTGATGACCGTCGTAACAGCCTGAAAGCCCCCGGCAACATTTGCACCCCAGCAGTTGATAAGTGTAAGACTCCAGATGATAGCGAGCGTGAGCAACGGCGGCAAGCTATGCACTCTTCCAATGACCGGGAAAATTGCACTCATATAACTTACCCCACCGGTGGCGATAGCCGCATTGCCGACAACGGTTGACAGCCAATAAGACCACGCAACGGCAAACCCCAGGGCCGGCCCAAATGCCGCTTGTGTGTAGGCGTACGGGCCACCCGCTTCAGGTAACGCCCGCGCCAATCTTGCGAAAACAAACGCCAGCGCGAACGCTCCGCCGATTGTGAGCAGCCAACCAAACACCGCGTTCCAGCCAAATGGCGCCAGCGAAGATGGAAGTAGAAATACTCCCGAGCCGATCATGTTTCCAACCACCAGTGCGGTACACATCCAAAAGCCGAGTGATTTAACGCTGGCCGGTTGGCTCATGATTGCTTC
The DNA here is from genome assembly GCA_963749105.1 of Bryobacterales bacterium. Classification (GTDB taxonomy): domain Bacteria; phylum Acidobacteriota; class Terriglobia; order Bryobacterales; family Bryobacteraceae; genus Bog-105. The sequence goes on from CAVVLT010000026.1 coordinate 16,454, forward strand.
TAGTGTCGCAAAGATAAGAAAAATAAATGCACCTATAGTACGGGATAGGGCGGTGGGGGCATTACCAAACATCTCCAACCGCTAAAGATAATGCCACAGAACTCCGAAGAAGTTGTTAGAGAAACGCCAATCGGCCCAAGCAAAGCCTCCAACTCAAGCCTATGATGGTGAACTATTCATTGATTTTTGTCTCATTAATTCTCTTTGCGGGACTAGCCGTGGACGCGGGTCTGTTGGAACGTTCCTATATCCAGTTGCAGGGAGGCGCTCAAGCTGCGGCCATGGGTAGTTCCGTCGCGCTCCAGCGCGGAGGCTCAGCCGCCACGATTACCTCAGCCGGGCAAGCTGCGGCGGCTATGAATAGCTTTACCAATGGTGTAAATGGAGTGAGCGTTACCATCGCGAACCCGCCCACAACAGGCACGTATGCCAACAACTCGCTGGCCGTGCTGGCCACTGTAACACAAGCTGTGCCCGCAACATTTTTGGGTATCTTGGGTATGGGAAAAGTGAACATGAAGGCACAGTCAGAACAATTGGCGCCTGCTCGGTTCAGCCTCTCGTCCGTTTACAACGTGAACGCGATCTATACCGACGGAACCGCCATTCAGAATGGCGGATTCGACACAGCCAAATACGCATTCTCGGCCGATGCACTGGGCAAGGTTCGCGCCTCGAACAATCTGGGTCCCTTGCTGTCCTGGCGCGGCAACATTTTCATCCTCGGGACACCCAACACCTTAAACGGGGTTGCCAATACCACGGTGAGTCTTACTCACGCAAGCTATTCGCAGATTTTGCTTCTGGCGAGCACGTCTTATGGCCCGCTCGCAAATCAGGCGTTTGTTGTGACTTACACGGACGGTTCTACGGCTACTACCACGTTTAATATGTCGGATTGGTGCCTCGAACAGTTCTATGCAGACGAAACGATTATCTGGCAGGGAGACTACCGTAACCAGGATACTTCCGGAACGCCGGTTCAGGAATCTGGAGCCTCCTATATATACGGATACACGATCAATTTGGACAATGCAAAGACTTTGAGTTCCCTGAAATTGCCGCCAATTCGCAACGTGGTGGTACTGGCCTTGGATCTAAAGCAATGAAATTCAAAAGCGCAAAGGGTGCGGCTGCGCGCCGGCATTTGAGAAGAAACAGTCCACGGCTCTTCCGGTGGCCGCTCGACACCGCACCCGTCTTGCTCGTGTTCCTTCGCAGCGGAGTGAGCCGCAGAAAGCGCACGCAGGCGGGTAGTGCACTGATTGAATTTGCGCTGTCAGCCACGCTCGTTGTGATGCTGGCGGTGGGGTCGGTTAGTTTTGGTTTGGCAGTACAGAAGGGCATCATTGTCGCCGATGCCGCCAGTGCGGGAGCTTCGTTCGGAGCCAATGGAACTTTCTGGGTGACTTACACCTCCGGCATGCAGGATGTGGCCAGCGCGGCTAGTACAGGAGTGAACAACTTCACCTCTTCAGCCAGTTATTTCTGCGAGTGCACCGCCGGTGGCTCGGTGGTCAGTTGTACCAGTTCGTGTAGCAGTGACCAGCCGCTCTACTACGCGAAGGTTTCAACCAGCGCCACCTTTAATAACTTCTTTAGCTATTTTGGCTTGCCTAGTACGTTCACGCTGCAAAGCACCAGTGTGATGCCCGTCCAATGAGTATCGACGTTCATTGCAGAATCCACTCGGTGGCAGAGGTTCCTACGATGATCGAGCTAATACTGGAAAACGGGATCCCGGTGGGGTAAACGAGCGAGATGGTTACGGTGAGGTAGTGGTTTGGACTGTTGCCGCTGGGCCAACTGCTATTGATAGTGATACCGTTCTTGGGCGCTCCCCAGAGGTATTGAGACGCGACATTCTTGACATCGGTGCTGGTGCAGGTGTAAGGTGCGCCAGTTCCGTGCACTGCCGCATAGCGCGCCGCCTGCCGGCAAGCATAGGTTGCATTGCAGTAACCGAACATTACCCAGCAGAACTGTATCGTCCCGTACACCAAAAGGAAATAAACAGGGAGAATCAGTGCCATTTCAACCATGGCCGTACCCCGCTGCTTCATGCGCCTGTTCGTGCTAACTTTAGCTTTACGCATCCTACCCTAGCTATATCGGGTCAGAACTACCAAGTCTTTATGCGTAGGCCGTTTCTATAATCAGTTTGGCAGCGTAAGTGCGACCGACTGGCCGCTGTAGTGTAAAGTCTGGTCGGGCAGGGAAGTGGCATCGATCCCTTTCCCGTGCCCTGGTTTCACCAGCACGAGCTGAAATGTCCGTTCCCCGAGCATACCGGGAAAACTTCCCTCGCGTGCTCCGATCGAAAGCGCGTGCTGCTTGTCATTCCAATGCAAGGCAATCGTCGCGTACACACCTTTTTCGTAACGGTAGCTGTCCCCTTCGTCTTCATAAAGCGTATAGTCGGCATCCGCGCCTGGGTAGATGCGCAATTCCATGGGGTCTGCTTGTTTTTCGCTCGCATACTGTAACTCTGGCCCCATCGGCAAAATGGACCCCGCCCGCACATAGATCGGCATACTGCTCAAAGGCGCTGCCGCTTCGATATAGCCGCCTCCTTTTAAAGTTGTCCCCGTCCAAAAGTCCACCCAGTTCGTTTTCGGCAGATATAGATGGCGAGTCGTTGCCCCTTCCTCGGTTACCGGATTCACCAGCAGCGAACTGCCGAACAAAAATTGATCGCCGATGTTGCGAACCCGCGGATCGTCCGCGAAATCCATTACCAGCGGGCGCATCGGCGTGAATTGCTCGTGCGTCACCTTCCACGCATTCGAATACATGTATGGCAGCAGCCGGTAACGGAGACGGTCGAAGTTCGTAAGAATCGCCTGCGCCTCTGGACCGTACGACCACAATTCATTCTCATTCGGTACGCGCGTTCCATGCACACGGAAGATCGGACAAAACGCGCCATATTGAAACCAGCGGATGAACAATTCACGATAGCGCGGATCATTCGGGTGGCCCAGTATGAAGCCGCCTATGTCGGTCGTCCAGTACGGTATCCCCGACAATTCGAAATTCAAGCCCGCCGGGATCTGCCGCTTGAAAGTTTCGAAGTCGGACAAGATGTCGCCCGACCAGGCGGTTGCGGCGTAGCGTTGGTCACCCGCCCACGTCGAACGCGAAAGAATGAATACGCGTTTGGCATCGCTCGCCGCACGTTGGTGGTCGTAGATGCCCATCGTCGTCATCAACGGATAGGCGTTAGCGTAACGCGCGCCGCTGCCGATGGCCACCTTGTGATCCAGCAGAATGTTTTCCTCCACGCCTTCAGTCTCCGGTTCCGTGGTATCCATCCACCAGGCGTCCACGCCGATCTTGAAGAGACTGTCATTCACCAGGTTCCAATAGTAGTCGCGAGCGGCCGGATTGAACGCGTCGTAAAGCGCCATGCCTTTCGGATGAAACGAAACGGAAGGCGTTTTCTCAACAAAGAATCCGAGCTTGTCCATATCGTCATAGGTTGGCGTGCCCGGATAGAAGAACGGCCAAATCGAAACCATCAGATGAAAGTGTTCGCGATGCAACTGTTCAACCATCGCTTGAGGATCTGGATATCTCGCGTTCCACTTGAACTCTCCAGTGCTGGTCCACCAAAACCAGTCCTGCACTATATTGTCAACTGGGATTTTCAGCTCTCGATACTTCTGTGCGACACCCAGGATCTCTGCTTGCGAGGTGTACTTGTTCTTGCATTGCCAAAACCCGTAAGCCCATTTACCGAACAGCGGCGCATCGCCCGTCAGCGTGCGGTAGTCCGCAACCAGCTTGTCAAACTGCGGTCCATAGCAGAAATAATAATCTATTGAATCAGCGACTTGCGAACTTAAATACAAGTAGTGAATGAATCGGTTGTTAAAGCGGCTAGGCGACGAATTGTTCCAGTAGACACCGTACCCTTTACTTGAAATAAAAAATGGAATTGCGATATTGGTGTTTTCCTGCGATAGATCCACCGACTCGCCGCGCATGTTGAACACCCCGGCTTGATGCTGTCCGAGACCGTAGAACGCCTCATCCGAACCATACACTTTAAACACATCTAAGGCGTGAAATGTCTCCTCGCCGTTGACCTTGGCTGGCGACATTTTCTTGGGCCCTTCCGCCAACAGCGGCCTACCGTTCGCCTCGGCGTAGTTCAGGACTCCATCTTGCCTGTTGACCGAGATCTTCAGCTTGGCGGTAGTTAAAGTGATGGTTTTGGTATCGCTTTGCGAGTCCCATGGCACGGTGGTCCAGTCTTTCTTGATGATCGAAAGTTCGGGCCGATTTGCTGGCGGCGGCCATTGCGATGCGTAGGTCACGTGGATGACGGAATCAGTGCAGACTTCCAGCCGCAGTGCGCCCGTTTGCATGTGGATCAAGAGACCGTTCGAAAGCTTTTCGAAATCGAGAGCGGGGTTTTCAGGAATCCACTGGGCCGACGCCGTGGCTGCGAAAACGGTGAAGAGAAGGATACGTGGGAGCATTGGCGAAGTCTTATTAAATCATCCCTGTTTTGTTGTTATGATCGGGTTGTCCGATGGCCACTATTCCTGCAAAAAATCGGCTGTCCGTTCAGGAGTACCTAGAACTGGATAACAAGGCTGAACGGCCAAGCGAGTACTTCGACGGCGTGATGGTAGAGGTGGAAGGCGCCACGCGTAATCATGCCCTCATTGCGAGCAACATCTTGATTGGAATCGGGATTCGTCTTCGTGAATCGACAAGAGAGTGCGAAGTTTTCAGCCAGAGCCTGCGGGTGTTCCTGCCTGGCACGGACCGTTATGTGTATCCGGATATTGTTTTGACTTGCGGTTCCGAACGGTTGGCCGAGTATGACACGCTCCTCAATCCAGTCCTGATCGCGGAGGTTCTTTCACCGACAACAGAGGACTACGACAAGGGCCGCAAGTTTGATGGCTATCGATCAATCCCATCGCTTAAAGAATATTTGACTGTGGCGCAAGAGCAAGTCCATATTGACCGATGGGCGGTTATCAATGGAATCTGGAGTTTGGTGGGATCATACAAGCAACTGACGGACGTCCTGTCGCTCGAAATCATTTCTATTCCATTGACGGAGATTTACCGGAACGTGACCAAATGATCTTCACGCCTGATACTGGCGGTCCAACTCCTGCCACCTCTCCCGGCCTCTTTCACACTCTGGCGTAATTGCCCGATAACAGGTATTATGTCAACTCAAGAGTAGGAGAACCAGGAGACGGTTAACGAACTATTGGGACCATCAAAAAAGCGGCCGATCCAGCCAGCTCAGTCAGCCAGCAGGATCGGCCTTGAGGGAAGAACTTGTTTTAGCGCCCGCGGTGTCCACCACCACCGCTCGAATGTCCGCCTCCACCACTTGGGTGCCCACCACCGCCGCCATTATTCCCACGCGGCGCGGGAGCACTGTAATGCGGTGCGCTGTTGCGAGGAGCAGAAGGCGCGCTGTAATGTGGCGCAGCCGGAGCGCTGTAGTTGTAACGCGGCGCCGCTGGTGCCGGAGCACGATAGCCCCCATAGTTCTGGTTCGCGGGTGCCCGGTAACTGTAGCTCGGAGCCGGCGCATTTGCGCGAGGCGCTTGTGGTTGTCCGAAACTGTGCCAGCCACTTTCGGCGTTGCCACTCGGCTGCCTACTCGTAAAACTCTGCTGAGCGCGCGGGGCCGCCGCCGCTGGCGACCCAAAACGCTGCCATCCACTACTGGCAGGCGAATTGAACCCAGGTCGCGCCGATCCGCCAAACGATTGCTGCGACCGGCTGAAGAAAGTCCGCGACGCCGCTTGTGTAAAACGCGGGTTTGCATTCACCGCGCGATCGGTAAAGCGATAGCTGCTAGCATTCGGCGAGACCGGCAGCCCTCCGTGATAAAGTTCCGCCGACCGCAATTGCCCGCTGGTCGCGAAACTATAGCGATGCCCTGCTCCGGCAAAACCGTTGAAACCCGCCGTTAACGCGCCGCCTCGAATCGCCGCATTGCGGTAGAAGCGCTGCACGTCATAACCCCGGAACGGCTCGTAGCCACGGAAACCACGCCCCCACCAGGGATGAAACACTTCAAACGGCGCGAGCGACACCCAGCCCAAACCTCCGCCGAAGCCAAAGAAACTTACCTCCGCCGGGCTCCAGCGAAAGCCGAATCCGCCGCGCACACCGGGCCACCAGCACCAACCAATACCGGTATTCCAGAACCACCGTCCATAGTGATACGGCGCCCAGCCCCACGGTTCATAACCAATCCAGGTCCAGCCGTAATAGTCGGCGTACGTCCATTGACCAGTGCTGTAGGGTGCCCAGTCGGCGGGTTGACCTTGCGGATCGTCAACACC
>CAVVLT010000027.1:0-198251 GCA_963749105.1 Bryobacterales bacterium
AAGCTGCGATGCGGCTCTTCGTGTACCAAGTGGAAGCCTGCCTTTTGATAGATGTGACGCGCGGCATGCAGAATACTTTGCGTCCAAAGCGTAATCTTGTTGTAGCCGGCCGCACGTGCAAATTGGATGCATTCGTTTACCAAGGCATGCCCAAGCCCTAGGCCCCGGGCGTTTGGCTCGACACAAAACAAACGCAGCTTGGCAGTGAAGGGCTGCTCGGGATGTTTAACAAGAAAGATGTGCCCGGCCCTTTGTCCATTCACTTCCGCCATCCAGCAATGCTCGCGAGCGACATCGAAGTTGGTGAGAAAGTCAGCCACAATGCGCGCGATGAGCGCTTCAAAGGTTTGGTCGAAGCCGTACTCCTCAAAGTAGAGAGTGCTTTCTCTATGCACCACCCAACCCATGTCGCCAATACGGTGTGGGCGAAGAGTGAAGGGCGCTGCTGGCATCACCAAACAGTTTAGTGGACCATGAAAATAGATAGCCCATGAAGCTGGCACACGTATTTTTTGCCAATTGCCGTCGTCGCGCAGGATTTGAACCCGCAAGCCCTTTTCCAAGAGGTGCAGCAGAAAGTGGCGGCGACGGATACGCGGTGCCCATCGGGGTGAGTGGTTTTGAGACGCGTACCGAATCCGGTAAGGAGGTGATGGGCTATCACGGGGAATTTGCCGTTGATCCGACCACTAAAACCCTGAAAGAACTGGTGATCCTCACAGATGACATGCCGGAATCGGCGCAAGTCTGCGCATTTATTTCGACGACACGCTATGAAACGAACCTGTTGAACAACGTTCCTTTTTGAATTGGCCCGGAGCGTAGACATGGATATTCTTTACAAGAATCACGAGTGGTCGAAAACCGCGACTCAGTATAGCCAACGCCACGAGTTTGCCGCCGAATCGGTACTGTGCGGTTTGATGGCAACGCCGCGAGGGAAACGCCCGCGGAAGCCGTTCTTCCCAAAACTCTCCCGGCAGGAATCGCCGTGCGGATTCGCATCAAAAGCTTGCCGGCTCGGCCTGAGCGGGCACGTAAAGCTCAAGGGGTTAATTACCTTCCGGGAAACGAAATAATTAGTGGCCGCTGCGGGGAGCAAGTCGGAAGTCACCGCTTCCTCCACTATCCACAAACCGGAAGAAACTCATCTCGCTGTCGCCCTCGATGTGCTTGTAGCCCCAACTCTCCCACGGATGAGGTGCACCCTTCGGATGTGAATCGATCTCATCGGGTGGACCGTAGAGAATGTAAATGTGACCGCGATCGGTTTGCCAGCCCGGCATGCCTGATGCCGTAGTGAAACGCTTGTTCGCAAATTCTAAGCGACGGTAGTGTTCACTTTTCGATTTGGGACCGCGACGCTCCCAGAACTGTTCCATGAAGTGATCGCGTTCTTCGTCAGAAACGAGTCTCTGGAAAGCGGCGCGTTCCGCGTCTTCGATGATGTAGACAACATCTTCGTTGAGCCATTTCTCATAAGCAGGTCGAGGCGGAGAAGATTGATACCTTTGGACCGCACTGAGCGTGGAGGCTGCGCCGACGAAAAGCAGTAAAGCCGCTAAGAACAAGCGCTGGATAAATTTCATTAAACTACCTCCCGTTAAAATACAGCATGCTTAACGCTTCCCAGTTCAGTCTCTTTTTGGGTGCGGCGATTCTCCTGGCCATCACTCCCGGTCCCGGTCTGTTCTACGTACTCGGCGCGAAGCTTAGCTGGCGGTCGTCGGGAAGGCACACTCTCGTCCCTCGGTACGTTTATCGGCGGACTGGTTCACGTCGTTGCCGCAGCACTCGGTCTCTCCGCAATCCTCGCCACTTCTGCCGTCGCTTTCGCGGTCGTCAAGTATGCTGGCGCAGCCTACCTCGTCTATCTCGGCATTCGCATGATCAGAACTCGCAATGCGGAGATGGCCGCTACTGATGAAAGTACGCCTCCCACCAGCAATGCGTTTCGTCAAGGCATCTGGACCGAAGTCCTCAACCCCAAAACCGCGTTATTTTTTCTCGCCTTCATTCCCCAATTCGTCTCGCCTGCAAAGGGACATGTCTTCTTGCAGTTCGTTCTCTTAGGCGGCCTCTCCGTGGTGTTGAATACATCGGCCGATTTGATCGTCGCCACTTTTGCCGGCACGATCAGCAAGAAGCTGAAGCGAAATTCGCGCTTACAAAAAAGGCAGCGAGTTGCCTCGGGCTTTGGCATGATTGGTTTTGGCATGTACGTCGGTCTTTCAGGAACCGGACACGCCAAGTGAAAAAGAGTTGCTCCCATGATCCACGTCATTCTCCCTGTCGGTCAGCTCCGCTGCAACTGCTCCATCTTCGGCGACGAGCAATCGCACGAAGCCATCGTCATCGACCCTGGCGATGAGCTCTCCAAAATCACCGCCGAGCTCGAAAAGCACCAGCTCAAGGTCAAAGCCATCATTGTCACGCACGGCCATATTGATCACGTCGCCGGCGCCGCTAAGTTGCGTGCTCTCACAGGCGCGCCAGTCTATATGAATGAAAAGGATGATGCGTTGCTGAACGCGCTAGACGTGCAAGCCGGGTGGCTCGGTATGGAAACTCCCGACAAACCCGAGATCGATACGCCTGCCAACGACGGTGTTTCCTTAAAACTCGGCAATGCCGATTTCAACGTCATGTCTACGCCGGGTCACACTCAAGGCAGCTTATCGATTTGGATTCCCCAGGAAAAGAAACTAGTTGCTGGCGACACGCTTTTTCGCGAAAGCATTGGTCGCACCGATCTGCCGGGTGGCGATAGCCGGAAGATTCTCAGTTCCATCAAGACGCGCTTGCTGCCTTTGCCAGATGACACGGTAGTCCTTCCCGGACATGGCGCGCCCACCACTATCGGTCATGAAAAGCAGTTCAACCCTTTTCTGCAGAGTCTTTAGCAACCTGTTGATTCGCCTTCAGTTCCAAGACGCTCGTGATGAGCTCTTTTGCATCCGTGAGGCTTTTGGTGATGAGCTGGATGTCCATCGCGGGCTTTCCGAATTGGCGTACGCTCTGGCAATAAACCCCATGCTGACCTGCGAGAACCAGTGCGTCGGTAATGCAATCGAGCGAAATCGCCAGTCTGCCTCGCTCTTTGCCCCACATGAACTCATAGCGTTCAAGGTCGTCCTTGCGTTCTTCGTAAACTGTCATTTTTCAATAATTTAGAGGGAAAAGTTAATGCATTGCGGGAGTTGAAGTATCGCCTGAGTTTTGGCTAGCGAGAGGATTGATCTTCTGTCCACCAACATTAAACTGAGTGTCATCTTTACCAACAAAGCCAAGTTTTCTAAGCTCCAACACTTGCGTGGCCGGATCGCTTTCGAGCCGCTTTATGTGTTGCTTGCGGTACTCGACTTCACGTGCCAAATTAGCGTTCTCTTCCTCAAGCATGCGAATCTGTTTCTGCTTGTCAGAGAGTGCGCTCAACCCTTGGGGACCGCGCAGCATGATGACCGCATACGCCGCAAGCGCGGTGAGCGTGGCCAGTGCCGCAATCGGACGTAGGTAGGAACGAAACATCTCTCTTCTATTTATAAACTTGTTTTGTCGAAAGGTCTAGTAAAAACAATATTTTATGACGGATGCGTTGATAGTGTTCTGTACTTGTTCCAGCCGCGAGGAGGCATTGAAACTGGCGAACGCGATCGTGGGCGAAGGCGCGGCAGCGTGCGTCAACATCGTGCCCGCCATTGAGAGCGTCTATCGCTGGCAAGGGCAAATTGAAACAGCCCAGGAAGTGTTGCTGCTGATCAAGACAACCCGTCAACAATTCGTAGCGCTGCGTGATCTGCTTGTAAAGTTGCACAGCTATGACACGCCGGAAGTGATCGCCGTTCCGATCATCGAGGGCTTGAACAAATATCTGGCTTGGCTTGGCGCCACGATTGCAATTTAAGCTCCCGCACTCTCTTTCGATTCGCTGCTGACTCCGAACACAAGGCCAAGTTGGTGCATTTATCGAAACGTGTTCTGAGCGCTCATCGTGCGGCGCATGAACCAAGTAAGTGCCAGCCTGAACTGTTGATCCCGGGAACGCAGAGTTTGTTTACGATCAATCCCTGGGTTTAAAATCAAACGGAAACCGCACGATCTTGAAGTTTTCCTTCGCCCCAACCTCCTCCTGGCACTCGACGTCGTATTCCGTTGAAAGCGCCGAGATATCTACCGCTTTGTACGAACTATTAGCGCCGCACGACCCGCAGCGACCCCGGATAATCATCAACTCCGGATTCAGAAGAACGTCAGTAACAATTCCCTTCGTTTTGCACAAAGGGCAAAAGTACTCAAACCTCTCGATATACATTTAATCAATGAGTGAAAATATTACCTGAGAGTTCTTTCCAGGGAAAGGCTGTATAACGGCGAGGCCAAGTAATACAGTTGCTGGATTGATTCTCTATGCGTATCTTGAATCAGCCTATTAGCGAACGGCGGAGGGCTCGCTTGGATTTGCGTCGGAGTTGCCTCTTTTTTGCCTGGTGCCACAATCTCAACATGAAGATAGTTGTCGCCTGGCTCTTCGCTAGCGTATTGCTGAACGCGCAGGAAACGCCGCTTTCTGAGTTGCCGTACACCCCCAGTTTGGAAATGAAGTTTGTCGACAAGGCAGTTGACCCGTGCGTCGATTTCTACAACTACGCTTGTGGCCAGTGGAACAAGATCAATCCCATCCCCGCCGATCAGGCGCGCTGGGATGTGTACGGAAAAATGGATCATGAGAACGCCCGCTACTTGTGGGGCATTTTGGAGCAGGCGTCAAAAGGTGGCCCAGCGCGCACCGCGAACGAGCAGAAGATCGGCGATTATTTCGGCGCTTGCATGAACGTGCCGGCGATTGACAGAGTCGCTAGCCAGCCGCTCGCTCCGGGTCTGGCGCGCATTGCCGCGCTGAAGTCGGTTCGTGACATTGCGGCTTATGTAGCGGTGGAACACCAGGGCGGCGTGAACACCAATGTTTTATTCCGCTTCGATGCTGAACCGGATTTCGATCACTCCACCCTGATGTTGGCTTATGCGAGCGCCGGCGGACTGGGTTGCCAGATCGCGATTACTACACGAAGACCGACGCGAAGTCCGTAGAAATTCGCCAGCGCTATCTCGAACATGTTGCGCAAAATTTCCAATTAATTGGTGAAACGCCAGCGGACGCGAAGGCCGACGCGGCGAAGGTTCTAGCATTGGAAACGAAACTGGCCTCCGCTCAATTGACGAGAGTGGAGCAGCGCGATCCGTACAAGTTGAAGAACCGTTTTACGCGTCAGAAGTTAATTGCCTTTACGCCGCACTTTCAGTGGAACAAATATTGGAACGCCAGCGCCCTACCTTCGTTCAACGAACTTAACGTGACTCAGCCAAAGTTTTTTGCCGCCATAGATAGCGCCTTGGCGAAAGGAAAACTGGCGGCATGGAAGGCGTATTTCCGCTGGCATTTAGTGCAGGCTTATGCGCGTTATCTTGCTACGCCCTTCGCTAAATCCAACTTCGATTTTTACTCGGCTTATTTGCGTGGTATCAAAGCACAGCCGCCACGCTGGAAGACTTGCACAAACTTGCTGGATCAACAACTAGGTGAGGCGCTCGGCGAAGTTTTTGTGGAGCGCACCTTTAGCGCGGAAACGAAGCAATCCACCTTGCAGATGGTGAAGCAGATTGAAGCGGAGATGGGCGCCGATATCGAAAGCCTCAACTGGATGAGTGCCGCCACTAAAAAAGAAGCACTGACCAAACTGCGCACCATCATGAACAAGATTGGCTATCCCGACAAGTGGCGCGATTATAGTGCCGTCAAAATTCTTCCTGCTGACTTCGTCGGCGATGCCGAACGTGCGGAAGCGTTTGAAGAACATCGCGAACTGAGCCGCATCGGGAAGCCCGTTGACCGCAGCGAGTGGGATATGACGCCGCCTACCGTGAACGCTTATTACGATGCGCAGACAAACCAAATTAATTTTCCAGCCGGCGTGCTGCTCCCGCCTCTCTACGACCCGAAGATGGACGCCGCGCCCAATTATGGAAACACGGCTGCTACGATCGGCCACGAACTGACGCACGGATTCGACGATGAAGGACGCCAGTTCGATGCTGCTGGAAATTTGCGCGACTGGTGGTCCCCTGCCGACGCGAAAGCGTTTGAAGAGCGAGTTGCGTGTGTGCGCGATCAGTATGCGCAATATGTGGTGGTAGATGACATCCACATCAACAGCAAACTTACGCTAGGCGAAGACGTAGCGGATCTCGGTGGCACGTTGCTGGCGTATTTGGCGTGGAAACATGCCACGGTGCATGAAAAGCTGCAGCCGATTGACGGCCTGACTCCTGACCAACGCTTCTTCGTTGGGATGGCGCAATGGGCCTGCGGCGATCAACGCCCAGAAGAGAAGCGCATGAACGCCACCGTGGACCCGCATTCACCGGAAGCTTTTCGTGTCAACGGCGTAGTGGCGAATCTGCCCCAGTTCGGGGAGGCTTTCGGTTGCAAAGAAGGGCAGCCCATGATGCGCGTGAAGGCCTGCCGTGTTTGGTGACAAAAACGAGAAAACCGCGGCCTGCTTAGGTTAGCCCTTCGGTGCGGCCTTCTTGCCACTGGTTCGACCGGAATTACCCCCGCCGATCCAGCCGCCGATCAACTTTTCACCGGACTGTTTCAGTTCGATCGCATAATCTTCACCCTGATAAGGAGCTTTGAATTTGAGAATGCCTTCGGTGTACGAGAAGCCTTGGGCGATCATTTCGTTATCGCCAGCCATCAACACGCCAATTAGTTTGCCGTCGGTATCTTTGAGGACAAGAGTCCAGGTAACGGGATCACTATCAGTTTCGGAGGTCATCTCCCATTTGCCGAGCAGGGATTTGTAGTCTTGAGCGAGCGCGCAGAAAGCCACCATGCAGGTGAGCAGGCAAAGCGCCAGCAGGCGTCGAAGGATTCTAGCATTCATACGAAGATGGTACGTCATTGCCCACCCGGCTTCCACTTGTGGGATCGCCAAACGTGGATGCCTTTCGCGCCGAGTTATTTCTCAAGGTCCGAAGCCCCGGTTCATATCCCATAGCGGATAGTGCGGCAATGCCGCTGCCGGATTGCGCACGAATGCCTCAGTTTGCATTACCATGTCACGCATCCGCTGCCGTGCCGCAACTCCAATGTCCTTGCGGCCCAGGGCTGGCGTTAGTTCACCAGCGCGCTGAGTGCCTGGCGGGGGAACGAGACCTTCCGGCAGCCTCTCGAACACTGCTTGCAAAGATTTGCGTAAGTGACGCATCACTTCCTTGCCGTACCGCTTCTCCCACCGTTCTTCGATCTCCACGATCAGTCGCCGATATCTCTCTTGCGCCTTAAGTCCACGCTCTGACAGCCGAACTACCTTTCCCCGTTTGGCAGCCGGATCTGCCGTCACGATCACAAAGGGTTTGAGTTGCCAGCCAAGACCGCAGGTTTCGGGAGATGCTCCTGTCAATAGCGGAATCTCTCGTTCGGGAATTGGCTTTTCACTCAGCACGCGCAGAGTATTCGCGCAGAGACTTAACGGTACCGACGACTCGCTGTCAAACTCGAGCCGGAACGTAAGTAGTAATCGCGACAACAGGGAAGCCAACGGTAGAACTCCTTGCGCCCCTCGCGGCGGATACGTGCCGCGATCGTCCCAATTACGTGGCAAACCCTCCGGCAATTCGAACTCTAACTGCTGCGCCACTTGCTGCAAGCTTTCTCGCAACTCGACCCCAAAGCGCTTCTTCCAACGCTCCTCAATCTCAGGAAATAACGGCGGCCAAATGGTAGCGGCTCGAACTCCTTTTGTACTCAGCCGAGCCATCGAATCCGCGCGTATGCCACGTCCACTGCCCCATCCTTCGCGCTTACCTTCCGCGAGTACGACGAACCTCCAACGCTCCAAACAGCCAAGCTCAAACTTGATTGTCTTTTGGTCAGACAAGGCCAGCGCCGCCAACTCGCGAACGGATTTCGCACCGTCTGCTAGAAAGCGCAGCAGATTCTCCCAAATCATCAGCGACAAACTCGCGCCTTGGTATCCCGCCTTCCCCATCCGCCGCTCGAACTCATTGTCGAATTCAACCGTGAAGGCAACTAATACTTGCGACAACAACGCTGAAAGATCGCGCTCGGCCATTACGCTGATTTGCTGAGATCGGCTTGATAGAAGTTTCTAAACCACGCGTGCTTTTTGAGAATAGCGAGCGTCTCAGCGTCCAGCGGGCCTGCTTTGGAAGCCCGGCAACTGCTCTCCACTGTCGCCACGCGCCGCATGCCCGGAATCACACTGGTGACCGCTTTGTGCGAAAGACAGAAGCGCAATGCGATCTCCGCCAGCGTTCCCGGTACACCCGCCAAATCCTGTTGCAGCGCGGCTACATGCTCCGCCACCTGCCGCTTGCGATCGCCGCGAAAGTAGCCCTCGCGGAATTCGCCCGGCGCAAATACCGTCTGTTCGGTAATGCTTCCCGTCAATCCGCCTTCGTCCAAAGGAACGCGCGCCAGTACACCCACCTTCATTTGCTCGCAGAGCGGAAACAGATTTGTCTCGGCCGTTTGATCGAAGATGTTATAGATCACCTGCACCGCATTGACCAGCCCAGTCCTGATCGCTTCCAGCGCGCTATCGGGATCGTGCTCGCTGATCGAAATGCCGAAGTAGCGCACTTTGCCGCTTCTCCGCAAATCTTCAATAGCGCGCCGCCACTCTTCCGTGTGAGTCCAAGCGTCCGTCCATACATGAAACTGCTGCAGGTAGATCTGCCCCACACCCAGGTTGCGCAGGCTTTCTTCTGTGGAACGGATCACGTAATCGTACGGGAACACTTGCGAAATCGGCGTGGCCGCACTTGCCGGCCAAATACGATTCAGCGGCGGAATCTTCGTCGCGACATGCACCTTGCTGAAACTCCGCTTTACTGCTTGGCCCACCAACTGTTCGCTATGACCGTCGCCATAGGCGAGGGCTGTATCGACCAGCGTCACGCCCAGTTCGAAGGAGCGCTGCAAAGCACGCAAAGACTCATCATCTTGCGCACCTTGCCATTGTTTACCGCCGATTCCCCAAGCGCCAAAGCCGATTTCGCTAATGCTCGATTCGTTCCCCGCCAGATTTCGGTATTTCATGCTATTTTGATCCTACAAAAAACAGAAAGACCGCTGTCGCGGCAAGCACAACAGCGGTCTCCGGACTGTCTTCTGGTTGCTTCCTTACGGGCGGTTTACGTTCTCAGCTTGCAGGCCTTTCGGACCCCGCTTCACTTCGAACTCAACCTCCGCACCTTCATCAAGCGTTCGATAGCCATTCATCTGGATCGCAGAGAAATGTACGAACACGTCATCCCCGTTTGAGCGTTGGATAAATCCGTAGCCCTTGGCGGCATTAAACCATTTCACAATACCTTTTTCTCTCACTACTTATCTCCTGTTACTTGATGCGAGGAATGCCCGTTTGCCGAGTGCTACTGAGGTAAGGGAGAGCGCATGAGCCCCCCTTTCTGTTCGTCCAGGGCTCGCGAAAGCACAACCAGAAAGCATCGATTTCTGACAGAATTTTAGCAAAAGGGTTACAGGTGGGCAAGGACAAATACCAGCAAGTAGTAATCGTACAGCGAGGTTATTTGGCGCTACTGGTACTCGAAATTAGTGGCTTCTAGTTATTTTTGATACGTTTAAATGCGGCTTAGTACTACGTGTTTTTTCCAGCCTAGTACTTAAACATCAGGCCGTTGCCTGCGCAACTGCAACAGAAGCGCTCTGGCGTGGAAATACCGTCAACAATCGTCTAGATAACCGAACGAAACCCGCCTTCTCCAACTGGTTCAGAGAAGTCGAGACCGTCTCGCGAGTCGCTCCCACCAAGTCGGCCAACTCAAGTTGTGTGATGGGGAGAGGATAGCCCACATCATCCTTAGCTGGCTTGACCAGCTTAGCGAGTTCCTCCAGATAATACATGATGCGCGTTTGCACATCGTGTAGACAATGCAACTCCACTTTTTGGGCGAAGCAAAGGTTGGCGTCCACTAGATGACTTAAAAAGGCTGCTCCCAATTGGGGATGCGCGGCGATGACTCGCTTGATTGCTGCCCACGGCACACGGTAAACCGTTGACTGACTCAGCACCTCAGCCTCCGCGTGATAAAAACTTCTACCGCCGTAGAGGGATTCCTGTCCAACCAGATCATTCGGCCCGCAAACAGACAGAATTAACCGACTGCCCGACGAATCAGTTCTAGTGAGCTTGATCAGGCCATCTTCAATAAAATAGACAGCTTCTGCCTTGTCGCCCTGGGCATACAAAGGCGTGGATCGTTTCAAAGAAGACAGACGACTTACGCCTGCCTCCGAAAGCAATAAGTCCTTAAATAAGGACGTGAATTCATCATGCACGTTAAAATCCCCACTCGTTACTTAAGATTATAGGGGGTAAAAGGGCTATTGCCTATTGAAAACTTCTAGTAGTATGTGAATATTTCCCAATTCGCTAGTGGGCAGGCGGCTTTCTGATCGCTGAGGCGAAGCTGGAAGCTTCATGGAAAGTGTTAGCCATTTCACACTCGCCCAGGCTAGCTTTCAGCTCCGTCAGCACTTTGACTACGCAGTCAACGGCTTCCGTGACCTGAGTCTTATTGGTGCTTAGGATGCTATTCCACAACTCCGGCGAACTAAGCGCGAGCCGGGTCATATCAAGAAGGCCTGTGCCGAAAACCTGGGTAAGCGTCGGATCGCCATCACGGGCCAGAGTCGCGGCGAGTGCAGTCGAAAGTAGTTGTGGCAGGTGCGAGGTGAAAGCGACAGCGTGGTCATGCTCTTCAGGAGACAAAAGCATAACTTTCGCGCCGATGGACTCAAGCGTCTTACGAAATGCAATCGCCGCCCCATCATAATCGGGTCCGGGCGTAAGTACATAGGGACGATTTAAGAAAAGGTCTGCGTCCGCCGCCGCTGGTCCGCGTTTCTCCTTACCGGCGATCGGGTGACCTCCTAAGAAAGAATTGGACGGCAGATATCTGATCGCGCAACTTACGATTGCCTGCTTAGTGCTGCCGGCGTCGGTGATCAGTGTTCCGGTGCGCAAAACGGGCGCGAGAAGCGAAATCGTCTGTAAGATACGGTCGACAGGCTGAGCTAGATAGATGAGATCGGCGCGGCGCGCGGCTTCCTCCAGTGACGCCGAACTGGAAATGGCCTGACGCGCTAAACCGGCGGCGAGCGCCTCTTCTGAACTGACGCCGATGATTTCGCCTGCGAAGCCGGCTTTCCGCAAAGCCAGGCCGAACGATGCACCGATCAATCCGACGCCGACAATTGCCACTGTTTCCATGCGAGCCTGACGAACTAAAAGCTACAGCTAAGCGGTACGCCCGATCGCTTTGGCGATAGCGCGAACCTGCTCCACCATTTCGCTGAACTGATCGGGACGCAGTGTCTGCGCACCATCGCTAACCGCGCGGTCGGGATCGGGATGCACTTCTACAATCAGACCATCGGCGCCGGCGGCCACTGCTGCGCGCGCCATTGGTAAAACGTAATCGCGCTTGCCTGTGCCATGAGACGGGTCGCCAATCAGCGGCAGGTGAGTTAATTTCTTCAACACCGGGAAGGCGGAAATATCCATGGTGTTGCGCGTAGCTGTTTCAAACGTGCGAATGCCGCGCTCACACAACATCACTTCGTAATTGCCGCCAGACATGATGTACTCCGCCGAAAGCAGCAGTTCTTCAATGGTGGCCGCGATGCCGCGCTTCAACAAAATCGGCTTACGCGTTTTGCCTAATTCGCGCAGCAGGTTGAAGTTTTGCATGTTGCGCGCGCCTACTTGCAGAATGTCTGAGTATTGAATGAGCAACGGAATCTGCGTTTGATCCATCACCTCACTCACCACTTTGAGCCCGTGACGGTCAGCCGCTTGGCGCATGATTTGCAAGCCCTGTTCGCCCATCCCTTGAAAGCTATACGGAGAACTGCGCGGCTTGAACGCGCCACCGCGAATGATCTGCGCACCTGCGGCCGCCACCGTAGCGGCAGAATCTTCAATCTGCTTTTCGCTTTCAACGCTGCACGGGCCGCCCATCGTCACTACCTTGGGACCACCGATTTCCACACTGCCGATCTTAATGATCGTGCCGCCAGGCCTAAAACTCCGGTTCGCGAGCTTGTAAGAAGAAACAATGCGGTGACATTCCTTCACCCCCTCCATCGCTTCGAGCAACGCAGTATCGAAATCGTCGATCGGCCCCACCCCTCCGAGCAATGTGTGTTTCACGCCGGTTGAACGATGAACCGTAAAGCCCATCTCCACGAGCCGATTGATCACTCCCTCAATCTGCGCCTCCGGTGCTTCTTCCTGCATCACTACTAACATGACTTTCCCGTCTCCATATTGTTCCTCTGCACGGTTCTCATCTCGTCGATAATTCTTTCGAAAATTCGCTTCACCGCTTCCGCCGGCAATGGGCCGCGATTGTGATGGAGAACGTTGTTGTAAACCTGATCTTCGCGCTTTGGTTCGTAAACATTCAGCTGGCGTTGCTGCTTAACCCGGCCTATCTGTTCAACGATCGCCGTGCGCTCATTCAGCAGATCCAAAAGGCGTCGATCGAGCACGTCGATTTGGCAGCGGTAATTTTCTAGTTCGTCGAGTTGGGATTCGCTCATGATGCATGTAAAGGGGCGCTCAATTGCCGGGTGAATGCTTCCAATTTTGCCGGCAGCTCAGGCGACGTGCTGTTGGCTTCGATGAATTTTACAAGGGCGCTGCCCACCACCACTCCATCGGCGAGTTTGGCTACTTCGGCAACTTGGGCTGGCGTGCTGATTCCAAAACCCAGCGCGATCGGTAAGTTGGTAAGTTGCCGCATTCGTTCTGCGAGCGATGCGGCAGACGCAGACAAAGATTGTTGTTCGCCAGTCACACCCGTGCGCGAGACAAGATAGATGAAACCGGAGGAGTGTTCTGCCACCAAACGCAAGCGGCGCTCGGAACTCGTGGGCGCAGCCAAAAAGACGGTATCGAGCGACTGCCCCCGCAAACGAGCAACAGGTCCGCTCGCTTCTTCCACCGACAGGTCCGTGAGCAGCACTCCGTCAATGCCCGCCAACGCCGCGTCGCGCGCCAGCTTATCCAGACCATAGCGGAGCAGCGGATTCAAATAACTAAACAACAAAAGCGGTATCTGTGATCGTTGCCGGATCTCACGCACTGTGTCCAGCAGTTTCGGGAGGGTCGTGCCGGCTAGCAGCGCACGTTCGGATGCGCGTTGAATGACGGGACCATCGGCGATAGGATCGGAGAAGGGAACTCCCAATTCTACGAGATCGGCCCCGCCACGTTCCAGCGCCAACACTAGTTCTGTAGTAAGTGCGAGCGAAGGATCTCCCGCTGTGAGATAAGCGATGAATGCCTTGCTGCCTTGCGTCTTATGTTTGGCAAATAAATTCGCAATGCGGGTCGAGGTTTCAACCATTTACTGAGCTGCAGTCTCCTGATCGAGTTCAGGCATGTTCTCGCGATAAATATCGATATCTTTATCGCCGCGGCCGGACACGTTCACAACATACACCTTGCCCACTGCGGAAGGAGCGCGCCGCATCGCCTCCGCCACTGCGTGCGAAGATTCCAACGCTGGAATAATGCCCTCTGTCCGTGCCAGCATGCGCGCCGCTGCCAGTGCTCCCGCGTCCGACATAGACACGTATTCGCAGCGGTTCTGGTCGTGCAGCCAAGCGTGTTCGGGACCGATCGATGGATAATCCAGCCCCGCCGAAACAGAATGCGTTAGGCCAATCTGTCCATTTTCGTCCTGCAACAGATAACTGAACGTCCCTTGCAGAACACCCGGTGACCCTCCGCTGAACCGCGCCGCATGTTCACCCAACTGCAGGCCGCGCCCGCCCGCTTCCACGCCAACTAGTTCAACCTTCGAATCCACGAACGCATGGAAAATGCCGATAGCGTTGCTGCCGCCTCCCACACAGGCAAAAATAGTATCCGGCAAACGCCCGATCTGTTCCAGTGCTTGCGCCTGTGTCTCTTCGCCGATCACCTTATGAAAATCGCGTACCATCATCGGATACGGATGCGCGCCGAGCACCGAGCCCAGCAGGTAATGAGTGGTCTCGATGTTCGTCACCCAATCGCGCATGGCCTCGCTGATGGCGTCTTTCAAGGTACGGCTGCCACTCGAAACTCCCACGACCTGTGCACCCAAAAGCCGCATGCGAAACACGTTGAGCTTTTGGCGGCGCATGTCCTCCTCGCCCATATAGACGACGCATTCCAATCCAAAGAGCGCGCAAACGGTAGCAGTCGCCACACCATGCTGCCCAGCGCCCGTCTCTGCAATTATGCGCTTTTTCCCCATACGCCGAGCCAGCAAAATCTGTCCCAGGCAATTGTTGATTTTGTGCGCGCCAGTGTGTAGCAGGTCCTCTCGCTTCAACCAGATCTCGGCGCCTTTCAGCGTTTCAGTCAAGTGTGAAGCGAAGTAAAGCGGCGTGGGCCGTCCCGCATAGTGATGAAGCAAGCCGCGCAATTCTCTACCGAACCCCGGGTCCACCCGCGCAGCGGCATAAGCTTGCTCAAGTTCTTCGAGCGGCGACATCAGAACTTCGGGAACATAGCGTCCACCGTAAGGGCCAAAGTGGCCTCCGGCATCGGGCAGGGAAGTGGTAGTCATAAATGCATTTCCGATTGATATTGGGGCTGCGCCTGAAACGCCGCCAGCGCCGCTTCAACAAACAATTTGATGCGCTCCGGATCCTTTTGCCCGGGTTTTATTTCCAGGCGCGAGCACGCGTCAACGCCCCATGGCTTTGCTATTTCGATCGCGTTTGCTACATTCGCACCGTCCAAGCCGCCCGCCACAATGGCCCGCGCTGGAAAATCGGCCGCCAAAGACCAATCAAACGTTTTGCCCGAGCCTCCATGCTCAGGCGTCGGCGTATCGAGCAGCCAGGCTTCCACGGCGGCGTCAAGCGATTCCCGAGCAATCCTGGCGTGAGCGCCCCGCCAAACACGAAACGAACTCGCCAGATGAGTTGGTGATTTTTCACCATGCAACTGCAAGACATCTAACGGGACATTCGACGCCGTCTCAAGCAACTCATCTTCATTCGCGTTGACAAACACGCCTACCTTCAAATATGAGCCGCGCATGGATCGCACGAGTTGCCGGGCACGCGCGGCCGTCAGAAAACGCGGGCTCTTCGCATAAAAATTGAAGCCGATCGCGTTGGCTCCGGCTTCCACGGCGGTTTCCAGATCGTCTTCCGTGCTGATGCCGCACACCTTTATAACGAACGGAAGATGAGCTTCGGCCGGATGACTAGGCATGTGTTGCTGAACCTGGCGTAAGTAGCGCGCGCAAAGCTGCCGTTGGATTAGACGCCTTCATCAAGGATTCACCAACAAGAAAAGCGTGGAATCCAGCGGCGCTCAAAGTATCGATATCCGCTCGTGTGAAGATGCCGCTTTCGCTAACCCGCGTTGCCCCTTCAGGCATCAGATAGCTCAGCCGCAAAGAAGTATCAAGTGAAACCTGAAACGTCTCGAGATTGCGATTGTTGACGCCAATGATGTCAGCGCCCGAATCAATGGCCTTACTTAACTCATCGTGATCGTGGACTTCAACCAAGGCGGCCATTCCCAAAGATTCGGTTAGTTCTCGAAAGTTTTGCAATTCGCCAACGTCTAAAATTGCTGCGATGAGCAGAACCGCATCCGCCCCATGCGCGGCTGCCTCGAAAATCTGTAAACGGTCGATGGTGAAATCTTTGCGCAAAACGGGCAGTTGAGTGGCCGCGCGCGCTGCTTCCAAATCATGCAGTGAGCCTTGAAAATAGTTCTTGTCGGTGAGCACGGATAGACAAGCGGCCCCTCCTTGCTCGTACTGATGAGCGATCACAGCAGGATGAAAGTCAGGTTGTAACAAACCCTTGCTGGGGGATGCTTTCTTGATCTCGGAAATGATGGCGGGCCCGTGCCGCCTTAGGTTTTTGGCGAAAGGTCGGGGCGGAGATTTCCGTTCGCGCGCAGCACGTTCCAGCACGGCAGCCCGGGTGTGTAACTCGGCAACCTCCTGTTGTTTTTGTGAAACGATTTCGGCCAGGATGCCAGATGAAGTGCGAAGCATCATCGCGGAGGGTAGAAAATTTATCGTAACAGAGCCACGACCGCCAGGAACTGGATCTTGAGACGTTTTATCACCTTCGCTTGTTTATGGCGTGCGCTTACATGGCGACGAATCCGGCTCGGTGCACCGCGCACCAAACCGGCTCGGCAGCGGACCAAATCGAAAACGCTGGACGTCTTAGCTGGGCAGGGCGAGCGCATGGCTAAGTTCGTTGCAGCAGAATGCTGACAGTTCCCGCACCCTCAAAATTACAACGCCAACTGATCCTTATAAGTCATCTCTTTCAATGGGAATTTCGCTTTCAACGAAACCCGCCCAAGGCGCATAGCGAAAGTCACCTCTTTGTCTTCCGGCGAAATCGGATTCCCGGCCCGCGGAAAACTGAAGCGCCACATCGGCCCATCCACGTCATCCACTTTCTCCACCCGGCTAGGCGAAATTGGATCCTTACCTTTTACTTCAAAGGAGGCCGCGTGCCGCATTCGACGCTCTGTCTGCTGGCTCTGATCGCCGCTTTCTTCCTCATTTGAATCGGATTCAGATCGCCGTACCCGCAAACCGCTAACGCTAATGAGGTAAGATTCAGCCGCCTCTGGAGGCAAGCTCTTTTTACTCGCAGCGCTTACCGGGAGAGCGCTCTCCCAGCGCACCAGTGCATGAACGTTGGGAACGGAATCCCCGCTATCGCTATCGCCTCCACGCGACCGCCCACCCATACCCCCGCCTCCTCCCATTCCGCCACCACCACCCATGCCACCGCCCGGCATGCCCATACCTCCGCCGCCCATCCCACCCGCCGACCGGCCCATTCCGCCACCCCCGCCGCCAGGCATACTCATCCCTCTTTGGCCGCCCTGCGATTCCACCGTCGCTTGTTTAGCCCAAGGCGAGTGCGTCAGCATTTGCGCGGTCTCTTTATCGCTCCACTGTGCGGGGTCTTTTGAATTCCAGAATTCGTCTTTCGATCCGGCGAATGCATAGCTTAGCCATGGCGCCGTTGCTGCCAGTTTCAGAACACTGCGTCGATTCATCGTGGCTCCTCTTTAAGCTGCTGTGAAAAAACTCATTCACTTTAGGCGTTCCTGCTCGTCGATTAGTTCCAGGAAAGATTGGGCTTCTGCATAGCCAGGCCGAAGTTGCAGGGCCCAATTGAAATCTGCGCGGGCCCGGACTGGGTCGTGCTGATAGAGAAGATGATAAGTGCCCAGGAATAGGCGGGCTCGGGCGTCCTTGGGCCGCATTTGCACGATCTTTTCAGTAATAGCTGCCGCTTCCTCGAACATTTCGAGCTGATGATATTCAGCCGCCAGAAAGTCGAGCCGCGCATCGTCCAGCGGAGCGGCCGCGATTTCTTCCTTCAATATTTGGATGTACCAATGATTCTTGCGCCTGCGCGCTTCGGGATCGGCGACAAAATTGTGCTCAATGCGGATAGCGGTTTTGAGCAATCGTCCTCCGCCAGCAAGTATAGAGGCGTCGATGGTTTCGTGCACCCGCCCGCGATAACGATAGCCAGGACGGTTTGGAAAAAGGCGGACCACATAATCGATGCCAGGATTGTGGCGCTCCAGAAAGTAGCCCGCATTTTCGTTGCCATCAACCAACGCCTTGATCTGCGATGCGCCCGCCGGGTCAAGCGTCTCATCGGCATCGAGCACCAGTATCCAACTTCCACCCGCATGCGAAAGCGCCCAATTGCGCGCCGCCGCAAAATCGATGTGTCCGAAATCGAAAGGAATTACTTTCGCCCCGTAACCAGCCGCGATGCGGCACGTTGCATCTGTGGAACCTGTATCCACAACAATCAACTCGCTGGCCAAATCCCGCACCGAGTCGAGGCACTTTGCCAGATCGCGCTCCGCATTCTTCACTAGCATGCAAAAGCTGAGCGCCCTCGTTTCAAACGCCATGCTGTCTTGATAATAGGGGACTTCGTAACTATAAGCGACGGTATCACTTTCTTAACTCGGTCGTCCGCTCACCGAAACCTGTTCAGTGATTCTTTACGAGTTGCAAATTGAAGCGCTGGAAGAGCGCTGACTTGAACGACTTTAAACTCGGTGGCCGAAATTCGTCGCTCATGTGTATTTCGGACCGGTTAACTGGTTTTTGGGCCGGGCGGAATCCGAATCTGAGGATTCCCAGAACGCCGTTTCTGGCAAATGTCACCCTAATCGATGAACCAGTTACGTGGATTAGCTAAACGGTCCGCCGTCGTTGGCGATCGTAAGAGCGACCAAGGGGCCGCCGTCGAATGTCAGCGCAGTAGCGGCTGGAGATGGTTCTCCTGGGTTCTTCAACTCCCCACAGCGTGCCTATGCGCCAAAATGGCGACGCTGGCGGTGGCTAGAGCCAGCAGGATATTGACCACACCGAAAAATCTCCTCGTGCTCGAACGCGGACTGATACAGCGGAGAGAGCGGTCCAGCAGCCAGCAATCCGAAGGCTATGGTCGACGCTGATCAGAATCAATACCGTAAGGAGCACTTTGATGCGGAAAAAATGGCTAGCGTCGCCATATTTCCATCGATACCAAGGCTTTCAGCGTGCTCGAAAATTTCTTAAGGCGCGAAGAGATCCCTCACGCTGAAGCTATCCTTCTTTTCGAAATCTCAGCGAACTTGGCATACGCGCTCTCGATTTTACTGTCGTACTTGAACTTCTTGTAGCCCCTGCCGTTATATCCAGCCGCGAATCCGGCCCAATCATGATGAACCAGATGTTTGACAAGCCGCTTAGCTTTTACAAAGGCACAGAAGGCTCGCAGTTGCTCTCGTTCATGAGACGCCAACGCGTCCCAGAACTCCTCCACTGACTCATACCCACACAGTTTGTAATTAAAGCCCATCACTTGAAACTTTCCAACACTGCACGACAACAGAGCCGCGCGTGAGTTCAGCTCTCGAGCCTGATACAAGCGCTTCAGTTCCCCAGCGCCTTGTTGCTCGGGAGTGCCTCTCGAATAAAACTCATTCGTCTGTTTGGGGTGCGACAAAGTGGGATGGCTCTCGGAATAAACTCCGTCAGTGTTCCTGTGAAACCAATGTCCCTCAAAAAGAATGCGCGGGCGCCCGTCACGCAGGAAACCAGCACCCGCGCTTTCCACTTCTGCCACTGCCTTAATGGCAGCTATTTCGCAGCCAAGCGTTTGAGCCGCCTCTTCGTAATCAGCCTCCGTGATAAAAAGGGAGGTCTCCGATTTCTCTTCCCCTCCCTGCGGGGAACGACAAGCCTCCAGACGTCTCCAAGTTGCGCCACCAGGGTCGACCCGCCCATCCGGGTTAGTCAAAACAGTCTTCTGAAATTGGATAATCGCATCCAATGTTCGAGGACCGCATAATCCATCTGCTTTCCCGTTATAGAATCCACCCACAATCAGCAGATCCTGTACGCGCATCACGTCATTACGTTCATTGGCACAGTTTTTACCGACGCAATTTGTCAGTTCCATGCATCACCTCAAGTCCCCAAGACAGCGAAACCCTGCGTCCTCGCTCCGGTGCGACGGCTCGTACGAGTCCCGCACCACGGCGCGCACATACCTCGGACTGTAGTCCCATGAGCCTCCACGGAGGATCTTCGTAGAACCGCTCTTTGGGCCGACTGGGTCTTCCTGAGCCGCCGCGCTGTACGCCCCGTACCAATCGCTGCACCACTCGGCCACATTCCCCAACATGTCGTAAAGCCCCCAAGCATTATGCGACTTCGCTCCTACTGGATGCGTTTTCGAACCGCTGTTGTTGTGGTACCAGGCCACTTCGTCGAGATTTCCGTAGCGCGCTGCCGAGCCTCCCGCCCGCGCCGCATATTCCCACTCCGCTTCGCTTGGCAGCCTCATCCCCACGGCTCCGCAATACAATTTCGCTTCATCCCACGTCACTTGGTTAACCGGCAGGTCGTCGCCCTTGAAGTTACTCGGATTCGGCTTCTTCGTCACCGCCTTATAGGCTCCTTGTGTAACCTCAGTTTCCCCCATCCAAAAACCATGCCCGATTTTCACCTCGTGCGCAGGCTTCTCATTGTCCTCGCATTGGGAAACACCAGCCGAGCAGCCCATGGTAAAAGTTCCCCCAGGAATCCACGCGTAGCGAAGATTGTCTCTGGGGTTGATTTTCGTCTGAATCGAATGCTCCTCGGCCGCGTGCTGTGTTATAGGGACCGAAGGCACAATCTTATAAAATCGTGACGCTACATACCACCCGGACGCAATAACGAAAGCGAGTCCCAGTGCGATGAACGAAAGCAATGTACCGCGCCCGATGCCGAACATCGACCTCGAACCGACTTCCTTGAAGGACGCCTCCTCCTCAGCCGCTTTACTTGCAGTCTCACCTTCTGCACCCTCCCGGCCGCGTTCCCAAACCGTCTGAACGCCCGATGAAGGAGCGCCTACGGCCAAGCTAAGGTCTTCCTGCGCGAGACTATTGATCAACTTCTTCAATGCAGCTTGATAGTCGGAAGTGAAATCAATGTATTGCACGCGCCTCAGCCGAAAAGGAACCCTGCAATCCCGATAAATCACCGGAATCACCGTCTTACCCTCCTCCAAGGCGAAGCCAACTTCGTCCATCACGTTGCGCGAGTCCACCGATGTCGGCGACAGAATCACCAGCAGTGCGCCACACTCAGTTAATGCTTCCTCTACTTCGTTGTCCCACTGTCGCCCAGGACGAATATCCAACTGATCTAACCAGACATTGGCTTCCCTTGCCTTAAGGTCGGCCACCAGCCTCATCGTGAAGTCCGAATCTTCTCGTGCGTAGCTTACAAATGCTGGACTTTTTGCCAAGGTTCCGTCCTGATCTATAACAGCCCTACGCGAGCCGCGACCGACAGCGACCATCTCGCGGCTCAAAATCCCGATTTGTTGGCGGCATCCACAAACTCTTGCCAAGACTGCTGCGCGACGCTGAAGTGAATGTTCTGAATCACGCTCCCGGCAGGTGCGTCCTTTGCGTTTTTGAGCTGAGTGGCGATTTCTTCATAGCGCGATGCAAAACTGACAAACGTGCCCAGCACCACGGAAAGCGCCCTGTCCGCATCGGTGGTCAGTCTATCCAACTCGCCGGTGGACTGAGTCACGGTACCAATGGACGTGTTCATCTGGGCCACAATCCGATTCAATTGCTCGTGACCATCCCCCTGGCACCTCTGCGCATCCATTTGACTGCGGATCGTTTTCGCCGTGGATTCCACCTGACCTCGTACCATCGGCCCCCAGCTGGCGAGCGACCCCTGCGCTATGCGCTGTTGCTGCAGGTAGGGGCCCAGCACTTGAGACATCGTGGTCAAACCAGACCTGCTCGCATTCAAGCTACCAACGAGTCTTTCCAGCGCCGTTAGAACCGTGAGGCGCTGCGATGCACTCGGGCCTGATCCTTTCGCAACCTCTTGTTGGACAGCGCGAATCGTATCCGCTGCTTGGCCGAACGCCGCGCTCGAATTTGGCAGGGCCGTATTAGCCCAAGCCTTGAGCATCGGCGTGAACGTTCCCGAGAATCCCTGGGTTGAATTCTTTACCTCTTGTACCTTTGACCGGAGCAGGTTCTGTGCACCGTCAAAATTCGCAGAACTTTGAAAACTAAGGTCCATGAAGCAAAGACTGCCGAGGCAATCGTAGCCACACTTATAAGCGACGGTCCGCTGTCCGCCGACGGGCGTATTTGAGATCGTTGCCAAAGTCGCGTTCGCCGCCGCCGGAAAGCGGCCTAGAAGCGCGATGGCGTCCTTAACTGGCTGTACGTCAACGGCGCTCTCATCCCCCGCAAAGACGAATCGCGGAAACGCCACACCTAACGCAATAACTACAACCACAAAGTGGCTCGGGAATCGTTTCCTCATAGCAGGCCCACCCCCTCATCGAAAATACGGCAAGCTGTCTCCTGCCTCCGCGTACATCGACTTTCCGACAACTGTAGATCGAATGTAGGTGTTAACATTCTTCCCCAGATCCAGAAATCGCTCCCCTAAGCTGTGAAGGTTCGTCACGCCAAACATGGCCCTCGCCTCATCGATTGAGAACGCTTCGATTTCGCGCTGCAACGCCGCCCCGCGGAGAGTATCGCCATTATCCCCAAAAGCAAGTTGTCCTTTGCGGGCTGCCAGTAGGCCTTTGGCCACACGAGCTTTCAACTCTACCGCTGACATAGACGCCCCGGGCACGGTAACATCCAGCTCCGGCATTTTTTGCCCAAGCAGAAGCAAGGCGTCCAGCAAGCGTTCTACATATTTCGAACACCGGTAGAATCCGATTCCCGGTGAAGGTTCATTGGCATAGTGTATTAAGTCTTTCAAAAGATCGCCAAGTTGTTCATTGAAACTTTGCAGAAACTGGTTCGCGGTCAGCTTAGCCAACTCCTTGGCCATGTTTTCCTTGATATAGGCATCCCGCTCCGGGCCGCTAAGTTTGCTCGCCGCCGCCAGAACAGCTTGCGTGGCTTTAACAATGTGCAGGAACGGCCCTTCACTCAGATACGCTTCGTTGGCGAAAAACACCGCATCAGTGGCGAGCGTCCTGATCCTCGCCAACAGTCCTTGCAAGGTCTCCAGTTGTGTATTGGGCTCCAGCGTAGCCGCACGCTGCTCTAGCTCGTACACCTCTTGCAAGCACTTGACGTACAGGAAATTACTCGTTCGCATATATAAATCGGGAAAGCTATGCTCCAGTTCGAGTGTTGCGGCCAGCATACTTGTCTGTCCCTCAAGCAAATCGCCGCGTGCCATTCTCTCCATTGCTTCCCTAATCCAACGCAGACCTCTATCGGCCTCCGAACGGCGGGTTGCGAATTCGGGCTGGTCGGGCAGCGCTGCCAGGTCACCCTGCAATAAGTCGCGCGCGTTCTCGAGCACTGTGGCTTCCGAGATCTGGAAGAGCGCGTCCGCTTCTTCGAACTGTTTTAGAGTCAGTTCGCTGAGTTCAACCTTATTCATGGCTCTTAAGCCATCTACTATCGCGCGGGAGTAGCGTGTGTAGTCCTGCCACGACATATAACGTCGTTGCTTCATCAACGCACCCACATCCTGCCCGGCTTCGGCCATCGCTTTCATCGCTTTCGCTGTTGGCGTGTTGGAATCCTCGGTCAGCAAAGATGCCAGCGGAGCACTGGCGTAAAGATTGGTGTCAAACAGTGTGCCCGGTTGCACTCCGTATTCATTCATGATGGCGTCGTTAAACAACTTCACCACTTGAAAATCTCTAACAACCGCCCCGGTTTCGGGATCTCTGCCGTGGGTTTTCACGCTGAGGTCGTAATCAGACTCCAAGTTCGTACTCCCTACAGCCTCCCATTCGAAGCCATAGCGTTCTTGGAAAGCCGTAATCGTCTCGTCGACGATCTTCTTCCGGAATGCCCACAACTGCCACATCGTTTCCGGGTCGGTGCTGAATTTGCTCTTTAAGGCGATCCAGTTGTTTCCAGATTCACGATAAAGACGCCGGCACTCCTCCTCCGGCATCGTTAGCACGGGAGCATCCACTCGCACGCTGCCCACCGATCTTGGAGCCGCCTGCGTCGTACGCTTAGGTAGTCCAGCCTTCCAAGTCTGGGTCAGCTCTCGAAGTTCGTTCTCAACCTCTGCCATCTCCGCTGGATCTGCCTGTCCGCACGCAGCCAGATCAGCCCTTTCAGAGGCCAGACCCGCAGTCACAAGGTCGATTTGCGTGCGCTGTTCTTGCGAACTTTTCGCGCGAACCCTCCGCAATCCTTCAAGCCACCCGCGGCATACTTGCCGCGCCTCCTCCGAACGCAAACCCGGCATGGCTGACATATGGCGCGCCACCGCGGCCCTCGTAGCCAATATCTTCCCTGCCATACCCTGGTCATACTGTAAGCCGGCGTCATATAAGGCAAGCTCATCACTTGATATTTCAGCATCCAGCCAGCGCAAACGTTGTTTGCGATTCATTGCCGTCATCTCACTTAAACGCGCCAGCGTCCCCTGCCAGCGTTCAAAATGACGATTTACGGCGCCCCTCGTATTCGCCTGTAATTGTAGGTCCGGGGGAGCGGGAACCGGCCGCGCTTCTGCGTTGCGGGCTTTGTGGTAGTAGCCTTTGAAGCGAACGCGCAGCGCAACCACGTTTTCGAGTGATCCCGCGTCCACAACCTTGGCCGTCCATTGCGTGAACGGCGATGGCGACATGTAGAAAGCCTTTACTCCGGCAGCCGGCTTCCATGGCGTACCGCCCCGCCCCGCCGATGGATCTATCGGCGTACCATCCGGCTCTTGCGCATAGATGAAGTCCAACTCCTGCTGTTCTGATGGCGCGGCGGCGAAAGGCTCCCACGCGCCGAAACGTCCGTACCCATTGATGTATTGCCCTGAGGTGCCCACCTTCAGCAGCACGCGCCCTTGGTTATTGGGCTGGCCGCCAATCAGATAGAACCATGCCTCCTCGATGTACATTGCTAGATTCCCATCCCCCGGCACCGTTCCCTGGAAGAACGGATTTTCCACCGGCACCGACCAACTTAAAGCAGCGGTTGATGGACTGCCCGCTAGATTCTGTTCGGGCACAGTCAATAGTGCATACATCCCAACGTTGGCTCGCGCTGCGCCACCTGCTCTCTTTACCGCTAAAATCAGGTCGCCGGTGTCGAAGCGCTGGTCAGGCGGACCGCCGCTTAGCAATTGTCCTAAGTCCTGCTGAATGCGAACGAACTGCTCATTCATCTGGGAGTGGTTCATATTCAGCGCTATCCGCATAGTGGGCGCGCTGAGCCAGCGGTATTGATAGGCGCTTCGGAAAGCGCGCGCGTTGATCAGCAGTGCCCGCTTTGTTGCCATGGCGCGCTGCAGTAGTAACGCCATCAGTGCCGCTTTTTTTGTCCGTCATCCTGGCTCTCAGCTTCCAGCGTGCGCCAACGCTTTTCGATGGTTTCGTTCGCTTTCAACTCGGCTTGCAGTTCCAAATACCGGGCTTGTAAATGGACGATAGCGATCCCTTTGCCGCTCATGGCTTTGCCATACTCCGCCAGTACCTTCAGAGCGCCCAGGTACTCACGCGCCCCAACAACCTTGTCGTCGACGAACTTCTTTAAGCCTGCCTCTATCTTGTCCGCGAAGACACGCCACTCCATCTCCGGATCCATTTTGGCGATCTCGGCCCAATCTGGTGCTGCGAGATTAGGGATCTTGGCGAGCTTAGGTAAAGTGGACGAGGCCTTGTCCGCCGCCGAATAGAGCGTGTTGCCGGCTTTGGCGATGTCAGCAAGAGCTTTCTGCAGCTTCTGCATCTCGCTGCCCGCCGCTTTCATGCATTCTAAAGCGAGCCTCAGAGCATGATCCATCTCGCCTAAACCCTCAGCCACCGAACCGAGCGTTGTAATCGCGGCATCGACACTGTTCATCGCCGCCGCCGCTGGAATGGCTGCCGCCTCCGGACCAGCTACTAAAGACCCAACGGCGGCCACCATATCGATCACAGCTTTCAACAAATCCACCGCGACCTTTATCTTGTCCCACATGAGCTTTTCCTCAAGCGCATGTTGGAATACCATCCGCTTAAAGTCGACTTCTTTGCTCTGAACAAGAAACTGCCATTCGAGCGCATCATACTGCTTCTGCAAAGCCAACAGTTCGCCCAAAGTGTTTGCGGCCGCTAACTCAATCGGTCTTGCCTCCGCTTTACTCGAATCCGCCATCGCAGCCGAGATCTCGCGTAAGGCATTCTGAATATCTGCTCTAAGGGCAAGCTGTTCCATTTGTCTCTCGCTGTTTTGCAGAACAGTGAGCAGACCGCCTATGCTTTGCGCATAATAGTCCTGAGACAGTACCGGAACATAGGCTGAATTTTCCTCGACGCCCATCTGGACGAGAAGTGAACCTGCCTGGCTGGCAAGGTCGGCCGCCTCCAATCGGAATGGCCCTTCTTCGGTCGCAATTAGCGAGCAGCCTCGGTAAACCCATCTCAGCATGCTCGTTGCTAGCCGCCGGTCGTCTTGATTCCCTTCCGAAAGCAGCGCCGCTGCATCGAAACTAGCCTTGATACCGTTCCACGCTATCGGGTGGCGCAGCAGATCCAGCATTGACGCGCCCGCTGTTGATTGCTTTAATCGCTCTCCGGAGACAAAGCGTATGGCGCACGGCCCGGCTTCAGTGAAGACAACGCGAACGGGTTTGGAATCGCGCGTCATTAACATCAGGCTTCCGCCCTCCACTTCCGCCGTCAGGACCTGAATGGCTGTAACGCCCCCAGGCCCAGTCTTTGGATCGGGCGCCACTAATGGCATTTCGGGAGCATCAAGAATCAAGGAACGCGCCACGATCACCGTGGACGCGGCTGGCAGCAAAGGTTCATCGATCAACACGGTATCGGCAAATACGTGTAGAAACCGCAACTGCTTCCCTGATCCGCCCAGCGCATGTCTGATCTGCGAAAGAACTTCGCTGAGTTTTAGGTGCAAAGCGCAGAAGACGGCACGATCCTCATTGCGCGAACACTGCGCGAAGTTATAGCCCGAAGTCTGCTCGTTTAGTTCCGCCCATCCGATTTGTTCATCCATCGAAGTATTCCCGTTTTCCGTTCATCGAGGTCGCCCCTCAAAAGACCCTCGATTACGCGGCCTCCTCCCGGTACTGCACCAGCGCCCGGCTAGTGAATTTGTAAGTTGTTTTGCTTATCAGTTGCCACTTCTCTTGCGCGTCAAGAATGCCTACTTTCTGATTAAACTCGTCAAACGTGAGCAACTTGTCCAACTGGGTGTTTTCCACGATTTTGTCTAGATCAGTCACCTGGGTGTTCCACACCGAGGCAATCGCTTCGAGACCCGCAGTGACAGCATTCACCTTGTCCCGAATGTCCCCGATTTGGCTGTTTAGCCCGTTCAGGTCCATCTTTAGCAAGGTTTTTTTCTTCTTGTCTCCCTGCTGACTGTTGATGAGGTTTTCAGCGTCTTCCTTAGCCTTTCTCGCCTGCTCTGCGCCCCCTAGGCCTGCGCCCAAACCCCAACCCAGAGCCAGTGGAAAGAGAAGGCCGCATGAGAACACCATGATGGCCGCAGAACCTCCCGCCGCTCCAGCCGTCCAGTCAATGTAGGCTTTCGTCTGTTTGTCAATCTCATTCTGAGTCGTCGCAATCAGATCGTTGAGTTCCTCCAGCTTTTTCGCTGCGCTTATGTAGATATCGGAGGCTTTGCCGGCATAGGCGTTGATACTGGTCTGGCTTTTACCGATCCGTTCGCCGAACTGGGTGAGCCGCTTGACCAACGAATTGGCTTTCCCTTCCATATCTAACGCTTTATCCCGCAGACCGCCCTTTCCGCTTAGAATCTGGCCCAATGCCTTTTTCCGCTCTTCTTGTGGCAGATCGTCTGGCAGAATTTGTTGCAGGGTCTTGTAGGTGAAACTGAACGTATTGGCAGTGCTTGCAATTTGGTTGGCCACCCAAATGATTTCCCCATAGATGGATGCCGGTTTCTCGCCCCCCATTAATGTCTGCAGTTCTCTTAGCAGAACCGCGGGATTTCCAAACTCTTCCGCCGACGCATGCAGATCCTGGAACGCATCCACGCAATTAGTAACAGCGGACTTCTTGTCTGCGTCGAACGTTCCATACTTCTCGGTAAAGTCGCCAGTGCTGATTGGCAGCCGCAGCGCTCCTGTCACGAAATTCTGCAGAGCAAGCCAGTCGTCAGTGAATAAAGTAAACTTGAAATCTTCCGCGTCTTTGATTCGTGTTCCATCAGGACCGGTTCCAGCGTTGCGTTCGATAATGCCGTTTTTGGGCACCAATGTGATCTCGGGAGCTGATTGTGCTTTTGCCATTGTTTCGTTCCTTTTCGGTCTTGCGATCTCCCTCTCGTGAGCCCGCGAGGCGGCTGCCACATGAGATGGCTTTACGGTGACATCTTATGCAATTTGGCAACTAATTGCAAAGCATTTTTGGCTTAAGTGATCAAATTATGAGCGAATACTCATTTAAGATCTGGATGTTACTAACGGCACTCCGCCAGCGTAGGAAAACACGCACTTTTTTAAGAATATTCGCCATTGGATGATACCCGATTGAATATTTTTTGCCCTTATATTTGAATGGGGAGTCTTTGCACGAAGAAACACATTGATCCGGCCGCATAGAGTTACCCCGGCAATAACGACCCAAGAAAGGGCAGACGGGGTTGTCAGCCTCCGGGAAGACCCACGGTTGCTTGCCTTGCCCGCAGACAAATAGCAGTCTTCGTAACATTTCTGGTCCAACTTCAGGAAGCGACCGCCGCCCAGTTCTGGGAGGAAATGAATACGGCAAGAAACATCCTCGGTCCTGGACCTGAAAAGCTACCGGTCCCATGGTTCCAATT
The DNA here is from genome assembly GCA_963749105.1 of Bryobacterales bacterium. Classification (GTDB taxonomy): domain Bacteria; phylum Acidobacteriota; class Terriglobia; order Bryobacterales; family Bryobacteraceae; genus Bog-105. Next base: position 28,431 of record CAVVLT010000027.1, read on the forward strand.
CGGCGGCGACGAGTCGGGTGGCAGACTTAGGTTCGCAGATCGCGGTACATTTCCTGGAGCGCACCTGCTCGGGACCATCCAGTTTGCCGTGTGGGACGTAAATCGCTGAGGCGAAACATCATGCGCCCACGAAGTCTGATTCTGGGAAGCTTCGGGCGGGTGACTCGCCACGCGTAAAAAGGTCTGATCGAGCAGCCTGAGGCATGAAGCCCATCCGAGGATTACTCCCCCTAACGGCGAAGGGTTTACCGGCTCGTCCTTCGCTCACCCTGATTGGCGATGGTTCTCAAACTCGGGGCTCGTCCGTCGCGCTACGGCTTATCTTAGATGGGACTTAGTCGTGGACTCCGTTCCCTAAGTGTCGGTATCACTCTCTTAAATCGCTGTCTCACTCACCGTGACAAAGTTCAGACTTTTTCCGAGCTTGTAAATTGGCGCTACTGGAAGAGCGCTGACTTGAACGACTTTGAACCCGGAATGGGCCGAAATTCGTCGCGCTTGTGTATGACGGCTTCCGGGTAGTTTTAACGCTCTATACCGCGTGTGTCTACCTCTGATGACAGGCTGTCTATAGAGCTCTGCCCAGCTCGGTTGTCTGATCCTTTGACAGCCGCGCCCCAATAGGGTGAGAGCAAACGCGACGCCGAGTTCGATTCATCACGGTGGGCGCAAATTGAAGAAGTTGGTCACGGCAAGAAAAGATTCCCCACCCTTCGCTACTTCTTTGCGAGTCGGGAATACGTACCGTGCGAACATCAAACACAGCGTGGCGAAGACGAGCTGGCTAGAAGATGTTGAACCGACCATCACCACCGTGGCAGGCGCCGGAGCCCTTGTCGCTATAACCACCATTCGCAGTCGGTGCCGGAAGTGTAGGACCATTGATAGCAGCCGTAGGAGCTGCCAGTGCCGACTCGAAATCCCACTCGTAACCGAACGGATTGAGTTTCAGGGCCATCACACCCCAGTAGTCTCCGGTATACGCCTGGAGATTCTGTGCGTTGAAATTTACGTTGCCGGTAGGATCCTCCTGGTTTGTTTCGGAATTGGTGGACGTGGCTTGGGCGGCCGTCACAGGCGTTATGACGATCGGATCGAGTGTCTCGCCGCCGCTGCCCACGATGAATTCCCGTATGCCCCTCCTTGGATCAGGCGTCCCATTGGGATCGAGGGGTTGGTAGCGGGCATAGAGGTGATCGTGCCCATTCAGCACCAGGTCGGCTCGGTACCGGTAGAGCAGGTGCCAAAAGGCCTGAGCGGTCACGCCCTCCTGGGTGATGCTGTTAGTAGCGCTGAACGTGGGCTGATGCCAGTAGGCGAGTGTGCATGCGGAATGATTCGCCTCCAGATCGTTTTTCAGCCATGCGAGTTCGGCAGCAAACCAGGAGCCTGTGTTCGAGCAGCCGCCCGGCTGCGTCGAGCATTCTATATTGAGCGAAATAAGATGCCATGTGCCCAGATTGTACGAGTACCAGCCATCTCCCACTCCGACTCCAACTCCGTTCGGCGCCTCCTCGAAGTGCCCCGCCTGTCCATCCGCCCGTGGAACGGGTTGGGGGATGGGAGTGGTAACGCCCGGGTAGCCGCACGGACTCGCCGGCGCGGAAGCCGGGGTCGGCGGGTTCGGGTCTGTCCAGAGCAAGCCTGCTGGACACGGGTCCGGTATCGTAGCCGTCAGAGGATTGCCTGTGGTATCGATCTGGAAGCCGTTGAAGTAAGAGAAGTAACCGTATCCGGCAACGCCGGTCGCGCCATGCTCGTCATAAAATTCGTGGTTGCCCGGCGCAGGCCGCTGTAGAAATTTAAAGGCGCCATACGTCAAATCGAACGATCCCTGAAAGTCCGAATATTGGCCTACCTGGTATTGCAGATCTCCCAGGAGCGCGACGGCGGCAGGGTGCATAGCCTCGATCTGATTCGCCGTGGCCTCCTGGGATTGCCACAGGGAGGTGCTGGTGTACGGGCTCTTCGGGGCGATGCAGTTTTCCCCCGCCTTCTCACCACTCGGCTCCGTCTCGCCCGGCTGGCAGGCGATGTCGCCAACCACCGCCAGCACGGGCGAGCCACCCGTTGCGTAAGGCCACGTATTGTTGTTGGAATTTGAATTCTGTGCCATCGCCCCGGCCGCAAACGCCAACACTGATGCCGCCGCTCCCATGAGCACTTCCGTTCGGAGCCTTCCCCGGATCGTCTTCATGCAGTTCCTTCCTTTCGGACTTTGAAGTTGGATAGTTACCCAGCTGCAAAGTTTATCCCCTTAATATTTCGCTTATATGTCGAACGCGTGACAAACCGTGTTCCAGAATACTTGCGAGGTAGTCTAAACCATCACCCAGACGGAACGTCCCTCACGCAGCTGGGGACACGGATAGACAACCGTTGGCTTCGCTCAACAGCCGGAGTTGCCGTACAGGATGCTGCGCTCAGGCGTAGCGAAACAGGGCCATGAAACCAAAGTCCATGTGCTGTTGGATATGGCAGTGAAACAGCGTCAGACCCGGCTGGTCGGCGACCAGATCCACTGCGGCGCGTCCAAATGCGGGCACCACCACGGTATCTTTCTGGATGCCGGCAGTTGGCTTGCCGTTGAGCTCGACAAGCTCGAACAGGTGCCGGTGCATATGCAAGGGGTGAGCATCGTCAGTGCGATTGTGAAACACCAGCCGGTAGCGGAGTCCCTGCCGGATTACGAATTCTCGTTCATGCGGATATTCCTTGCCGTTGACGAGCCAGTGATTGATCCCGTTGGGCCCGCCAGGCACTTTTTCAAAAACCATGTCGATGGTCTGGTCCGGTGGGGGATGCGCAGCGGGCTTGCCAAAGATGGTGTAGTCCCAGCGCGACTTCGCAGGCGCAAGCCACTGCGGTCGCGGCTGTGCCTGATTGGCGTACTCCACCACGATGCCCATGCCGGATCGCCGCGCGCCATCGCGCAACTCACCTAAGATCCAAACCCCCGGCAGATTCATCTCCACGATCGCATCTACGCGCTCACCGGGGGCTATCTCAATCATATTGACCGACTGAGGTATGGGCACGGGATTTCCGTCGAGAGCCATCACCTGAAAATGGTGACCGAATAAACCGATCCGATGAATTTGCGACGCGCTGGCGTTGAGCAGGTGCATCAGGATGCGCTGACCCGACTTCACGCGGAGGGGTTCCCCCGCGCCGAGCATTTTGTCATTGATCGAATACAGCGGGGCACCGACCTCGAGCCCGTTCGGACGCGTGTCTGGCTGGGCAGGTTTTTCGGGCATCGGGTTCCGGGGATCCGCCGACTGTTCGTCCTGATCCATCGGGGTCAGGTAAGGCTCCCATTCCCGCAGCGCCAGAAAGACCTCTTGGTCATAGAGTCCTGGGTCATGGGCAGACTCGACCATCAAAAAACCGAACTGGCCGGTGTAGGAGCCGCGATGCAGATCCAGCATGGCTGCGGTGTGGGAGTGGTACCACCGCGAACCCGCCGGCTTGGCCACAAATTGATACCGCTGTCGGCCATGCGGAGCGACCGGGGGTGTCCCTTCTTCCACCGCTCCGTCCACATCCGAGGGAACCAACAAACCGTGCCAATGCACGTATTCCGGAACGTCCGTGTCGTTCACCACTTCTACGACAACGCGCTGGCCCTCGCGCATCCGCAGCAAAGGACCTGGGACTTTATTGTTGTAGCCGATCGTGCTGATGACAACATTCGGGGCCAACTCAACCATCATGGGTGCGATTCGTAGGGCGAAATCGGCCGCGCGAGTCGTGGCCCTCGATTCCAACGTTGCCGCGGTCGGGTGCTTGGGCGGCCTCAGGCCCGGGAGCGCTGGCGGCTGGGCGAACCCGAGCCGCAGAAGGTCTACCCCCGACGCGATCACGGTGGCCGATCCAAACCGCACAAAACTCCTTCGGTTCATGCGTTCTTCATCCCAGTTGCAAACGCCGAAGCTTTTTTTCGGCTTGCCGGCGCGCCCTGAGGCTTCCAGCCGAGCTTCTCCAGTTTTTCATCGAAAGCCTTGATCGCCTTCAGGCCCGAAAGAAGTTTTTCAACATTGTCAAATTTTTTTCCTGGCATAGCGCTCCAATCGGATCGGTTCGCTTCGGCGAGGCTGGCGGCGCCGGCGGCGAGTCCGGACTGGCGCTCATGATATCGTCCACGCCCTTAAGCAGTTACTCCCCCATTTCAGCGTTAAATTCACCGCCCCACCAGACATCAAAATCACTTAAATGTCGCCTCGGCAACAAAAAGAAATTCGCAACGTCGGGCCAGCCTTTCCGGAAATGCTGTCGGCTATGGGGGAATGACGGGCTCTTCGCACAGCCAGGTCAGAGGTTCGGAAATCATCATATTCTCGCCCTCCCCTCCAGGTTTGCGGGAAGCTTCATTCTACGTCACATGGCAGCTAAATAAGGAGTACTACGGCCCATGGTCCGCGCGTCGCGTTTCGTGCCTGACGCCGCGGCCGTCGCGCAGCACGATTGGGCTCTACCCACAAATATCAAAGTCTCGCCGAACAGAAACCCTCTTCAACTTCCAACTGAAATGGTGGGTGATACAAGGATGTGATCGCCAGCATCCAAGACGGCTGCGCCTGAAACTTCTCGGCGTTATCACTTGCTACAGAAATTCCGACTTCCATCCAAGTGTTAACTAGGCGGGCAACTGGTGTTGTTGATGTGAATGTCCTTTATCGTTCACTATTTGGATTGACGCCGGCGAGAAGTTTTGGTGCCTTGTCCGAGTGTCTGACAACCGCCCGGAGGTGAATCCCCATTCGGGAAAGCCAAGCTTAGCGGGACATCCAGGACCGTTTGAAACGGCCAACTTCCGGATAACCGGTGATTCAGGAGTTGACTGGCAAGGCATGACCGTCGCTTCGATCAGATGCCAAAAACAGTGCGTTTGAACGAAGCCGAAGCGGCAGACGCTGCGCGTGGGCGTTCGCCCCGGAGATGGTGAAAAAGGGATAGTGTTGGGTCACAAAGGAGGTCCTTGTGACCCAACTACGCAAAAAAATGCTGGAAGAACTCCGGCGTTGTAATTACTCTCAGACTACCGTGAAAAGCTATCTGCGGATTGTGGAAGCTTTCGCGAAACATTATCACCGCCCACCGGACCAGCTTGGGCCTGACGAGATCCGCGCTTACCAGGCGTACCTGTTTACCAAGCGAAAGCTCTGCCCGCATACGGTATCAGTGCACACCGCCGGCTTGCGCTTCTTCTACTGCAAGACGCTGCAGCGAAAATATCCGATCGAGGAAGTGCCGTATCCGAAGTCTCCCCGCCGGCTGCCGATCATCCTCACAACAGAAGAAGTGATTCGCCTCCTCGACTCAGCGCGCAATCTGTTTCATCGGGCTCTGCTGATGACCGCTTATTCAACCGGGTTGCGTCGCGCCGAGGTTTGCTCCTTGAAAGTGGAGGATATTGACAGCGAGCGAATGATCATCCATGTTCGGGAAGGAAAGGGCCAGCGCGACCGCGATGTGCCACTCAGCCCGAAGCTCCTCGAGACGTTGCGAGCGTATTGGCGCTGGATGAAACCGAAAACTTATCTATTCCCAGGTACGGTCAACGGCTGGCGAGCCGATAAGCCGGTCACTCCTAAAATGCTGTGGGAGGCTTGCCGGGACGCGGCCAAGCGCGCCGGCATCGAGAAAGCAGTCCAACCTCATTTGTTGCGCCACAGTTTTGCAACCCACCTGTTGGAAGGAGGCGCTGATATCGCCACCGTTCAGCGTCTGCTCGGACACAGCAATGTGAAACACACTTGCATCTATCTACATCTTTCCGAGCGTCACATCCGGGCCGCAGGCTCACCGTTAGACAAGCTGGAAGTTTCGAGTCCGGATAAAGTCAAGCGCTCACGAAAGCTGCATAAGAAATGAACACGCCACCTTTCGAGGTGGCCGACATCATTCGCTTACACGGCAAGAGCTTCATAGAAAAGAATCGATCCTGGCTTAGTTGGCTGCACGTGCGCGTGCTGCTGGCCATCGAGCGCTGCCGAACGGCAGCGCTCGGTGGGCACAAGGATCGCTGCTGTCTGTGCGGCCATGAAACCACCTCTTTCAACTCGTGTCGTTCCCGGCATTGCCCTAAGTGCCAGACGAATGCCCGCAATCGCTGGCTCACCGCCCGCGGCAAGGAACTATTGCCGGTACCGTATGTGCATGTGGTCTTCACGCTTCCTCATGAACTGTCGTGGCTGACGTTGCACAACAAAAAGGTTGTCTATGACCTGTTGTTCCGCGCCAGTGCCGCTACGCTGCTGGAGATCGCAGCGGACCCGAAGCATCTCGGGGCCGAAATCGGCTTCCTCAGCGTTCTTCACACCTGGGGACAAACCCTACAGCATCATCCCCATATTCATTGCGTGATTCCCGCTGGCGGCCTCGCGCCTGACCACCAGCACTGGATTCACCCGCGCTATCCGTTCTTCCTGCCGGTGAAAGTCTTGAGCCGCGTGTTTCGCGGCAAGTTTGTCGCCGGTTTGAAAGCCGCTTATCAGCAACGAAAGTTGCGGTTTCCTGGTTCCTTAAAATCGCTGGCACAGGACAAAGCCTTCCAGTCTTTTCTGCGAACGCTTTTCCGCAACGATTGGGTTGTTTATGCCAAACGACCCTTCGGGGGACCTGCGCATGTACTGCAGTATCTGGCGCGTTATACTCATCGGATCGCCATCTCCAACCACCGCATCACGCAGCTTGCTGATGGCCAGGTGACTTTCCGTTGGAAAGACTATGCGCACCGCGGTAAGCGCAAACTCATGACAATCAACGCTGATGAGTTTCTGCGCCGCTTCCTTCTCCATGTACTCCCGCGCGGCTTCGTCCGCATTCGCTTTTGCGGGTTCCTCGCTCATCGTCGGCGCCGTTCGCTTCTGCCACTGTGTTTCAAGCTGCTGAACGCTGCGCCAACATCAGCCGTTGCCGCCGCCGCCGATTTACCACCGTCTGACTGTTCCTGGCGATGCCCCCGTTGTGGCGGCGCCATGCTCGTCATAGAGAAGCTCACTTCCCAACAGATCTTGCGGAGATCTGCTGGCCGGGCGAGCTTGTGCGACAGCTCTTAACAACCATCCATTCACGAACCGATTGCTTGCTTCGGCACGCACAGCCGAAGTATGCTTGCTCCAGCGAACTACGCAGAAATGGAACCTTTTTGAGCCTCCCTCCCGCCCCGCACATTGGCTTTTCCACTACTCAACGGCATTCCCGGCGATCTTCTTCCGCCTCCTGCTGCTCAAATACCACCGCTCCAATACCCCCGAACGCTTCGAATACCCATAGGCCACCTCAGCACGCAAAATCGTAACCGGCTTCCTTCAAACGTCTGTATCTAAAGAGACCCGCTCTTCGTCGCCGCTCCCTCAACTCTGTCGCCGGGTCTCTCCAGATACAGATCTAGCGTTGAGCGGATTCCACGACCCTGATGCGTTTTATCGGTACTAATCCTTTCAAAATCGCCCAAACCTTGTAAATCTTTGAGTTTGGCCGATTGCGTGGGTGTCGCCGTGCGGGTTAATCGTTGGCGTTGATCCGCGGTCTCGATAGGCAGTGCCTTTCATCCTCGAAGGCGGCGATCTTGGCTGTGGCTGGAGGAATCAAATGGTTCATCGCTGCCAACCTCCTCCTAATGCTTTGTACAACTGCACAACGCTCAAAAGTTCGTCGCGTTGCGCTTGGGAAAGAGCGCTTTGTGCGCTGAAGTATTGACTTTCGGCATTTAGGGTTTCAAGAAATGTGGTAACGCCGCCCTGGTAGCGAACCAGCGACAGGTCGCTTTCATCGCGCAGGGTCTCCGTCAACGCCTGTTGTTGAAGACGCGCTTCTTTTAGCTTCTGAACGGAGATGAGAGCGTCGGCGACTTCGCGAAAAGCCTCCTTCACGGTTTTTTGATACTGCAATGCTGCTTGTTCTTGTTGAAGGCGGCTTAATTTATAATTGGCGCGCAGGCGACCGCCTTCAAAGACGGGCTGCAATGCGCTCCCGGCAAAAGACCAAAGCTGAGTGCCGGGGTTGAAGAGTGTGTCGAGCGCCTTGCTCAGGGCGCCGCCGAATGAGGTGAGATTGATAGCCGGGAAGAACAACGCGCGAGCCGCTGATACTTCTGCTCGCGCGGCCAACAGCTCGCGTTCGGCCATGCGGATATCCGGACGACGATCGAGCAGACTAGAGGGTAGACCTTCCGGGACAGAAACTATAAATGATTCATCGGCGATCGTTTTTCCACGCGGAACTGGCCCTGGATTTCGTCCGAGTAAAACGTTGATGTAATCTTCCTGCTCGCGAATTTGCTGTTCGTAAAGGGGAATGGCGTGGGCCGCGGTTTCAGCTAACGATTCGGCTTGGCGAACATCCACCATGGTGGCGACACCCCCTTCCATTCGGATGCGCGTCAGATCAACGGATTGCTGGTCATTGGCAAGCGTTTGCTTGGCGATGGCCAACTCATTGTCGAGTTCGCGAAGATTCAGGTAGGCTGCCACTACGTTGTAGACCAGAGACGCCACCACCTGATTGCGATTCTCCTGGGTGGCCAAAAACGTTTCGCGTGCGGCGCGCGTTTGGCCGCGCAGTCTACCCCAGAGATCCACTTCCCAGGATGCCGACCCAGTGAACTCATACAGCGTTGTGGTGGCACCGCCGCCCAATTTGGCAGGAAGAACCGTGGTCGGTTCCGTTAATCCCCGAGATACGGTAAGCCCCGCGTTTACTTGAGGGAAGAGTTGACTGCCCGTGATTCTAACTTGCTGTTGGGCTTGCAATACATTGTTCACCGCGATGAGAACGTCGAAGTTCTGATCGAGCGCGGTGTGAACGAGTTGGACCAATTCGTCGTCTTGAAATACCTCGAACCAGTGAAGGTCTCCGAAACTTTTAGCGCTAGCGGGCGGCGTACTGGAATCGGGATTTAAGGCGGGAGGAAGCGGCACTTCGGGGCGCGTTTGCTTTTGCCCAAAAACACAGCATGCGACGAATAACGAAATCGTCAAGAGTTTCAAGCGATGTCTCCTTGAGGCACTGAATTTTGAAGCAGCGCGGACGTCTTCCTGCGCCCCATGCTCGCGACCGCAAGTTCCACTGTGGCGTAAAGCACGGGAATAATAAAAACGCCGAGGAGAGTGGCTGCCAGCATGCCGCCAAATACCGCGGTCCCCATGGTGCGCCGTGCCGCGGCACCGGCGCCGCTGGCGGTTACCAAGGGGAGCACGCCTAAAATGAATGCCGCAGAAGTCATGAGAATCGGGCGGAAGCGGAGGCGTGCGCCAGCGAGCGCGGCTTCACGAATTGGTACGCCTTGGCCATCCTGTTTCATGCGTGCAAATTCCACGATGAGAATGGCGTTCTTGGCGGCGAGCCCAATCAGCATGACGATGCCGATCTGAGCGTAGACGTCGTTGACGGTGGGAATGTGCTGGACTAAGAGCCGAAAACCGAGCGCCAGAAACGCGCCGAAGATGCCGATGGGCAGGCCGAGTAGAACGCTAAACGGAATGGTCCAGCTTTCGTATTGGGCGGCGAGGAGCAAGAAGACAAAGCCGACACCCATGAGGAGGATCAGCGTTTGGGAACTGCCGGCGATCTTTTCCTGGTAGGCGGTGCCGGTCCATTCGAACCCGTAGCCGGCGGGCAGCGTTTCGCGGGCGACGCTTTCCAGGGCTTGGATCGTTTGGCCCGTGCTGTAGTTCATAGCGTTTGAGCCGCCAATCTCAGCCGTGCGAAACATGTTGTAGCGCTGGATCACGTCGGGCCCTGTCTTTTTGCCGATCTTGGCGACGGCGCTGAGTGGCACCATACTGCCGCTGGCTGTGCCCGCATAGAGATTTAGAATCTGATCGGGACTGGCGCGATACTGCTGGTCAGCCTGGATCATGACCTTATATGTTTTGCCGAAAAGGTTGAAGTCGTTTACCTGATATCCGCCGAGATAGATCTGGAGCGCCTGGAAAATATCGCTGATGCGGAGGCCGAGAAGCTTGGCCTTGTCGCGATCGACGTCCAACCTCACTTGCGGGACGTTGGTTCGGTAGTTGCTGAAGGTGCCCACGACTTCGGGCCGGTGAGCTATCTGGTCAAGAAACGTTTGCGAGACATCATAGAGTTCACGCGGTGTGTGGCCGCCGCGATCCTGCACTTCGAATTGAAATCCGCCGGAAGCGCCTAGACCTGGAATGGGAGGCGGAACGGCAACAATGGAAAGAGCTTCTGGATAACTATTGAAGAGCTGGCGGAAGCGTGGTACGAGATTGCGCAATAAAGTCTCTTGCGTCTTGCGTTCGGACCAGGGCTTCAAGACTACGATGAACGTAGCGTTGTTTGAACTATAAGTGCCGGTGATGAGGTTGAGTCCGCCGAAGGTGAGTACGTTTTGGACGCCGGGCAGCTTATGGATGTCGGCTTCGGCGCGGCGCGAAAGCGCTTCGGTGCGTTCGAGCGAAGCGCCATCGGGCAGAGTGATGACGCAGAAGATGCCGCCTTGGTCTTCAAACGGGACGAAGCCGGTGGGGAGAATCTTGGCCAGGCCCGCAGCGCCGGCGGAGAGCGCGAGGAGAACGGCAAGTCCGATGGCGAGACGGTGCAGCAAGGTGGAAACGATTTTGCTGTACCCATTCGTGAGTGAATCCAGACCCTGCCGAAACTTGCGGAGCACTGCGCCGACTGCTCCGCTCATTTCCTGCTGCGGTTTGAGAATGAGAATGCAAAGCGCGGGAGTAAGCGATAGGGCGACTAACGCGGAAAGTAAAACGGCGACTGACAACGTCAAGGCGAACTGGCGGTAAAGTTGGCCAGTGATGCCTCCCATAAAGGCGACAGGAACGAAGACGGCGCATAACACCAACGCAATGGCGACCACCGGGCCGGACACTTCCTTCATGGCAAGGATGGTGGCTTCGCGTGGTGTAACGTTGCGCTCTATATGGTGCTGCACGGCTTCCACCACAACGATGGCGTCGTCTACTACGATGCCAACGGCCAACACGATAGCGAATAGTGTCAGCGTATTGATGGAAAAGCCGAGCGCGACAAAAGCGGCAAAGGTGCCCACCAGCGAAACAGGCACGGCGAGCATCGGGATGAGTGTGGCACGTAAGCTGCCAAGAAAGAGGAAGACGACAAGGAGGACCAAGAGAATGGCATCGCGCAATGCTTCCAGCACACCGTCAATCGCAGCGCTTACAAACTTAGTGGTGTCATAGGTGATTACGTAGTTTACCCCTGGCGGCATCTTTGCGCCCAATTCAGCCATGAGCTTGCGCAGCCGTGCGGCCGTGTCAATCGAATTCGCGCCTGGGAGTTGATAGACGATGATCAGGCAAGAAGGCACGCCGTCGCGCCGGCCGAAGCTCGTATAGCTATTAGCGGCGAGTTCTGTGCGTGAGATATCGCGGACCCGGACGATGGAGCCATCCGGCAGAGTTTTCACTATCAGCTTCTCGAATTCAGGTTTTTTTGAAAGGCGTCCTTTGACATTCAGGGTGTATTGAAAGGGAAGCTTGCCATTTTGAGGCGGTGCGCCGACCGCGCCCACAGGAGCTAGCGCGTTCTGATCGGACACCACTTTGGCCACATCACCGGCAGTGATTCCCAAGTGCGTCATGGAATCGGGATTCACCCATAAGCGCATGGCATAATCACGTTGGCCTCCTATGGTTGTGCTGCCCACGCCCGCCGTGCGAGTGATGGCGTCTACCAGGTTTATGGTTGAGTAGTTACTTAGGAAAATGTCGTCGTAAGTACGGTCGGGCGAATACACGCTGATGATCAGCAGCATGTCGGGCGACTGTTTCTTTACTGTGATGCCGGCGTTGACCGCTTCGGTTGGCAGCTTTGCTTGTGCTTTCTTCACGCGGTTGTTGATGTCGACGCTGGCCAGGTCGATATTAGTGCCGACCGCAAACGTTACTTGGAGCGTGTAGCGGCCATCGCTGGAGCTTTTCGAGCTCATGTAGATCATGTTCTCGGCCCCGTTCACTTCCTGTTCGATCGCGGTAGCAATGGATTGCTCCACTGTTTCTGCGCTCGCTCCCGGATAGAGAACCTGCACTTGCACCATTGGAGGAGCAATGGGAGGATACTGTGCCACCGGCAAAGAGAAGATTGAGATGGCTCCGCCAATTAAGATCACTAACGAGAGAACGATGGCGAACACCGGGCGATCGATAAAGAACTTCGCCACGGTTATGCGCCTCCTTCAACAGGTACGGCGGGAGCAACGGTAACGCTACCGGAGCGGCGTTCCAGCAGCACTTCAATGAATGTGTAGAGGACCGGAATCATGAACACGCCCAGGCAGGTGGCCACAGTCATTCCGCCAAAGACCGCCGTTCCCATAGTGCGGCGGGAGGCAGAGCCGGCGCCTTCTGCAATGACCAACGGGACCACGCCCAGAATAAAAGCAAACGCAGTCATGAGAATGGGGCGGAATCGTAACTGCGCGCCGGCGAGAGCTGCTTCGCGAATCGGCATGCCCTCTTGATCATGCTTATTGCGTGCGAACTCTACAATCAGAATAGCGTTCTTAGCGGCTAATCCCATCAGCATGACAATGCCGATCTGCGCATACACATCGTTGACGATTCCACGCAGCCAGATTGCGCACAAGGCGCCAAAGATTCCTAATGGAAGGCCCAGCATGACGCCGAACGGAACAGCCCAACTTTCGTATTGGGCGGCCAGGAACAGAAAGACAAAGCCGAGGCCCATGAGGAGTATCAAGGCTTGCGAACTGCCTGCGGCTTTCTCTTGAAAGGCAGTACCGGTCCAATCGTAACCGTAGCCAGCAGGTAGACTTTTCTGCGCCAGGCTTTCTAGAGAATCGATGCTTTGGCCGGTGCTATATCCGCGCCCATTGGAGCTGTTGATCTCGGCACTACGAAACATGTTGTAGCGCTGAATGACGTCTGGTCCGATTTTGCGGTTGATGGTTGATAGTGTGCTGAGCGGCACCATGTTGCCGTTTCCGGTTCGGACGAAGATGTTGCGGATTTGATCAGGCGACGCGCGGAATTCCGGCTCTGCTTGCACCATGACCTTGTAGGTCCGCCCAAACAGATTGAAATCATTCACCTCCAGGCCGCCCAGAAAGATTTGCAGAGATTGAAAGACATCGCTCACCTGAATGCCGAGCTCTTTCGTTTTGTCTCGGTCGATCTCGAGGTCGAGTTGAGGGACATTCGCGCGGAAGCTGTTGTATGGTGAGGAGACTTGCGGCAGGTTGGCGGCTTCCGACAAGAAATGCTGAGATACTTCCTGGAGTTCGGCAGGCGTGTGGCCCCCGGTGCGATCTTCTATTTCGAGTTGGAGTCCGCCGGCGCTGCCGAGGCCCGGGATGGGCGGCGGAACGGCGACGATGGAGAGCGCTTCTGGATAGGCGGCAAAGGCGCTACGCAATTTTGCAATGATGGCTGTGGCTTGCGTGCTGGAAGACTGGCGTTGATCCCAAGGTTTTAAGACGACAATGAAGCTGACGTTATTAGAAGAGTAAGTGCCAGTGAGCTGATTGTAGCCGCCTTGTGTGAGTACGTTCTGCACGCCGTCTACCTTCTTGATTTCTGCCTCGGCGCGTTCTGCGAGCAGGGTGCTTCGTTCTAGAGATGCGCCATCGGGCAGCGAGAAAATGGCGTAAAAATAGCCGAGGTCTTCGTCTGGCACGAACCCGGTAGGGAGAAATTTGGCGAAGCCGCCCGCGGCGATGGTGAGCACAAGTAAGAGGCCAAGACCGATGGCTAAGCGGCGCACGAGTACGGTAACAACCGACAAGTATCCATGCGTTACGCGATCAAAGGCTCTATTGAAGCCTTGCAAGAATTTGCCGACGGGACCTTTCATGGGTTCCTGCGGCTTGAGAATCATGCGGCAAAGCGCGGGCGTGAGCGACAAAGCTACCAGAGCGGAGAGCAACACGGATACGGAAAGGGTTAAAGCGAACTGGCGATAAAGTTGCCCAGTGATGCCACCCATGAAAGCCACGGGCACGAAGACTGCGCATAAGACGAGCGCGATTGCGACAACGGGTCCAGACACTTCCTTCATTGCCCGCTCGGTGGCGTCAGTGGGAGAAAGGCCTTGCTCAATATGATGCTGCACGGCTTCCACGACAACGATGGCGTCGTCCACAACAATGCCAACGGCGAGAACGATAGCGAAGAGCGTGAGCGTGTTGACCGAGAAACCGAGTGGAACAAAGGCGGCGAAGGTCCCGATGAGAGAAACCGGTACCGCCAGCATGGGAATGAGCGTGGCGCGGAAGCTGCCCAGGAAGAGGAACACCACCAACAGAACGAGCAGAATGGCATCGCGTAATGCACCCAGAACTTCGTCGATTGCGGCTGAAACGAATTTGGTGGTATCGAGGGTAATGTCGTACTTCAAGCCGGCAGGCATGTTTGTCCCCAACTCAGTCATCAACTTGCGGAGGCGGGCTGCTGTTTCAATTCCGTTCGCGCCGGGAAGCTGGTAGACATTGATGAGCGCTGATGGCACGCCGCCGCGACGCCCGAAACTGGTGTAAGTCTTGGCGGCCAGTTCGGTGCGGGCGACGTCGCGGGCCCGCAGGATAGAACCGTCGGGCAGAGTTTGAATGACGATGTTGCCAAACTCTTGCTGGTTGGCAAGGCGTCCTTTCACGTCCACTGTGTACTGAAAGGAAACGCCCGGTGTGGAGGGTGGTTGACCAACTGAGCCGGCTGGAGTGAGAACGTTTTGTTCTTGAATGGCGTTTGAAATGTCGGTGGCGGTGAGCCCCAGTTGCGAGAGACGGTCGGGTCGCAGCCAGAATCGCATGGCGTAGTCGCGCTGGCCAACGATCATGGTGCTGCCGACGCCTGGGGTTCGGGCAATCGCGTCTACTAGATTGATGGTGGCGTAGTTACTGATGAAAACGTCGTCATAGGAATTGTTGGGCGAGTAGACGCTGATCACCATCAACATGTCGGGCGACTGTTTCGTCACGGAAACGCCGGCATTCACCGCGTCCGACGGCAATTTGGGCATCGCTTGCTGAACCCGGTTGTTGACATCGACATTGGCGAGATCGATGTTCGTGCCCACTTCGAAGACCACCTGCAAAACGTATCTGCCATCGCTTGAACTCTTCGAGCTCATGTAGATCATGTGCTCGGCGCCATTCACGGATTGTTCAATGTTGGTGGCAATGGAGTTTTCCACCGTTTCAGCGCTTGCGCCCGGATAGTTCACCTCCACCTGAATCATAGGTGGCGTAATTTGCGGATATTGCGCAATGGGCAGAACCAGCAAAGAGACACCACCGGCAATCAGAATGATGAGCGAAACGACGATGGCGAAAACCGGCCGGTGAATGAAGAAATGAGCCATGAGGATCTACTTTCCGGCTTCCGCGGTTAAGGCATTCTCAGAGACCGAAACAACCAGGCCCGGGCGGGCTTTCTGTTGGCCTTCGACAATGACGCGCTCACCGGCTTTTACACCTTGCGTCACAATGACAAAGTTTTCAAACTGCGGGCCCAAGGTTACGGTCCGCTGTATCACCTTGTTGTCATCGCCCACGATGAGAGCGGCCGTACCGCCTTGTTGCTCAATCACCGATTTTTGAGGAATGAGCAAGGCATTCTCTGCTTTGCCGCTCACCAGGCGAACGCGGGCAAAGCCGTTGGGCCGCAAGATGGCTTCGGGGTTGGGGAAGTTCAAGACGACGGTGAGCGTTCCCGTCTTTTGGTCAATGGTGCTATCGGCTAACTTATAGCGGCCTTTAAATGGATAGGTGCTCTCATCCGCCAAGATCAGGTCTGCTTCGAATTCCTGAATATCGGAAGGGGTGGCTTTCGCGCCGGCGTGTTGCTTTCTGATATTGAGATAGCCCGTTTCTGGAATTCCAAAAGTGACCTGCACTGGATTAATGGCGTAGACAGTGTTGAGCACAGTAGTACCCGCGCTACTCACCAGCGATCCTGGATAGACCTTGGTTCTTCCAACGAATCCATCGAACGGCGCACGGATCGTGCAATAGGAAAGATTCAATTCTGCCTGTGTGAGGGAGGCTTTATCGTTGGCAACGTCGGCCGCGCTCTGTTCAATCTGCGCTGGCGTACTCACGATTTGGTTTTGGAGGCGCGCTTCCGAGGCATGAACGTTGGCCTCGTTTACCTGCTCGGACGAGATGGCCGCATCCAGGTCTTGTTGCGCAATGGCATGACTTGCGGCTAAGGGTTTGTCACGCGCCACGTCCCTTTGCGATTTGGCTAACAACGCCTTTTGCTGCTCCAGGTCGGCTTTCGCCTGCTCAATTGACGTTTGTTCCTTGGCTTGTTTCAAAGCCGACTCCGCCTTGGACAATGCAGCTTTGGCAGAATCCACTTTGGCCTGGTACTCAGCGGCGTCGATCTGGTAGAGAACCTGACCCTTTGTCACCGGCTGACCTTCCTTAAAGTTCATCGCCTTGACAACGCCTTCCACACGGGCCACGATATCGGCGGATGCTTCCGCTTGAATTTGTCCGACAAATTCGCCGTAGAGGGGCACGGTTTTCTGTTGAACGCGCGCAACAACGACCGAGGGCGGAGTAGCCGTTTGGCTCGAGGCTGCCACCGCGCTCTTGCTGTCTTGGCAGCCCGTGAGAGAGAGCGAACCAAACAAAATAATGGCTGCGAACAAAAGCTTCGGGAACATTTTATTGACTGACCTTTTGTTGAATTTATTGGCTCGCTGGTAGATATTACAACGGTATAAGCCGATCTGAATGTCAAGAAGTCTCACGTTTTGTCATAGCCTCAATGGTCTGCTCGGCCAACAACAGTGCTGGTATCCGGGTTGAGATCTGGTTGGGATCGACCGGATGTCCAGCAGGAAAGAAGAGCGACTGAACATCGCCGACAGAATCCAGGCAGAGCAGATGATTGTTGTCTGCGTCGCCTAAATCGGCAAGGGCGTAAGAAATGACAGTGTTGCCGTTCGTCAAAGTGATGCGATAGAGGATTTGTTCGGCATTGCCTGCCTCCTTGCCTGCGGGTCGCTTCACTCTGCCGGCCCACCCGGCACGCACAATGTGCTTTGTCGCAACCGGCCAGCCGCTCCCGCTGCCCCGGGCAGCAAGAACACGAAATTGGTTAGGCGAGAGAGGTCCACTAGGCAACCTTGGCAGCTAGTTCGGCTGGTGGACTTTTCCAAAGTGAGAGTGCGAGCATCAAGACCGCCAAAGGCAGAATGATGTGGTTGGCATACTCGCCCGGTGGTGTGTGGGCAAACGTCACGGGCTTCATATGGCCAACCAGCATGCGCAAGAGTGTTTCCAGAATGAGCAAAACGTACATGGCCGGAACCAGTGAACGGTAACGGAAGGCAACGGCCAATTGAATCAGTGCGTAGATGAGTTGCGAACCACCCCACAGCGCGAAAGCGAAGATCACCTCGTCGGCACCCGCTACCTGGAGGTTCATGCCGGCAATGCTGCCTGCACCGCCATCAGGAGCCAGCAGGTGAATGCAGCTTCGCACTGTACTGATTATGGCGAGAAGCATAAACACATAAGTGGTCAGTTGCATCCCAGGACCATTGTTGTCGACGTTGGTGGGCAGTATGAGTGAGAAGAGTTTGATCATGGATGAACTCCGAGTTTGCTGTGAATTTTCGAAACGTTGATACGAGCGCTAGCAATAATGCCTATATGAACAGCGAATGACACGCTGAGGCCGACCGCGTGGTGTATGAGAGTGACGCCAGACTGACGGGCGAACACGAAAAGCGCAAGAAAGCTACAAGGTATGAAAAGAGCGAGGCTGGTCCAAAGCCCGGGGTTGTAGCGACGCAGACCGATGGCGGCTCCTACGTGAGAGATGCCGTTAACTAACGTGAGGTAGATTGCGCTGAGGCCCCAGCCGAGCCCGAAAAAGACGGCCGCATAAAGCGAGAGAAGGTTCAAGCCCCACACGCCGGGCAAATTGATCCAGACAACCGAAACGGAAGTGAGCGCTTCGACGCCCCCAAAGATGTCACGGTTCACAAAGAGACGGAAACGGTCACCGGTATGCTCCTCAACCTGGTGCACCATATAGACGGGCTGTTGAGCGTAAATCAACAATAGGGCCAGGGGCCAGACGGTGGCCAATACTGGAATTAGGAGGAAAAACATGATGCCCATGGACAAGGCGCTCGCTACCCAGTTGGCGATGAGCCAGCGATAAAGTCGTTCCATTGTTTACCTACCTATATTGCGCTGTTTCGGGCAAACGCTCTGTACGGGAAGGTAACCTTTTGTCAGTCGCGGACATGACAAATCTCCACAGAACCTGTGCTGCCCAACAGTCGATTCCGCGATACGATTCCACTATGAAAAAAGCATTGAAACTGAAGATCGCGTTCTTGATTCTTGCCGCCGGCGCAGCCTACGCTCAGCCCACCGCAGGCGACCGGATTCTCGGCACTTGGCTTACGCCGAATGGCGAATCAAAAATCGAAGTGGTCAAGTGCGGCGAAGCCTACTGTGGATCAATCAAGTCAATGAAGACTCCTCATACAGACGAGCACAACCCGGATGCCAGCCTGCGTCAGCGCTCGCTGGTTGGTGTACAGATCTTATCCGGCTTCAAGTACGATGGCACGGATTCGTGGACTGGCGGGACATTGTATGGACCGGAGCGCGGCAAGAATGTTTCGCCTACGCTCACGCTGAGCGGCCCCGACACCCTCGATATCAAGGTCAACGCGGGCATGGTTCACAAAACCATTAACTGGACTCGGGAGAAGTAGCCCCAGGCGAACTCACCGGACGCAGCGGTAAGCCCAGTTGCACTAATAGTCCTCCCCCACTGGCATTTTCCGCCTTGACCCAACCCGAGTGAGCAGCAATGGCTTGCTGGGTGATCGCCAATCCCAGGCCAGAACCTTCTTTTTCTCCCGTCTCGGGGACGCGGTAGAACGTGTCGAAGAGATGACGAAGAGCGCTATCGGGAACGCCAGGACCGTGGTCTCGTATGGAGATCACGGCGCAGTGGTCTTGCTCTTTCACCGCAAGGTTGATGCTGACTTCGCTAGCTTCGGCGGTGTAGCGGATTCCATTGCGAACCACGTTCTCAATAGCGCTCTTCAGAAGGTCCCGTGAGCCGACTGTTTCACATCCGTCCGCGGCCGCAAGCGAAACCGCACGGTTTCGCGCACGCGCTTCGAAGTCGGCGTCCAGCGCGATCTCAGACAGTACTTTCGAGAGATCAAAGGTTTCGTTCATGGGAGGTCCCGCACCGCCTTTGATTCGGGCTAGCGTGAGTAACTGCTGAATCATACTATTCAATTGTTCAGTCTCGCGCTCAATGCGGTCGAGTGCGGACTTGGCTTCAGTCCCGGCTTTTCTTCGCGCCATGCCGAGAGCCAGACTTAACCGCGTTAAAGGTGAGCGCAGTTCGTGAGAGATATCCCACAAGAGTCTTTCCTGCACGTGGACGAGTGTTTCGATACGCGCGGCCATGTTGTCGAAATCGCGCGCTAACGCGGCAAATTCGTCCTGCCGTTTGGCCATTTTGGCGTCGAGCGCTCGTGCGGATAAATCTCCACCGGCGAGCCGCCGCGTGGCTAAGGTTACCTGCAGAAGCGGCGCTGCCAGTTGTTTCGCGATGACCAAACACAACAAGGCAACCACCACTAACGCCAAAACAGCCGCCCAGATTGCCCCAAGTCCAAACGCCGGCACAACATGCGGGCGTCTTTCCATTTCCACAACAATGGAGTATTTCTTGGAGTCAGGCCCGATGGCGGCGGAACTGAGTACGCCTTCGCGCATTGACAGACGCAGATCGATTTGTTTTGGATCTGACGATGCCGCAGCCATGGCGCGGACTCTAGCTGACGGAGACTGGCCAGTCAGTTCCCTGCCAGATGAGTCGAACACGTAGATCCGCCCAGGCGATGCCGCTTGATGGCTGTTAATGTAATCCTGAAGGCCGGAACTTCCCTCATTCACATACCTGCGTAATGCTTCGTCGGCATAAGGCTTCAGCAGGTGATTGCCGCTGGCAGGAGTCCATTTAGTAGTCACCATCTCCGCATCCAATGCCAGGAACATCAACAGCAGCGTGGCCAGCATGCCAGCCAGCGCCACCCAGAACCAGGTGAAGATTCGCAGGAATAAACGACTACGAAGCATCGGCGGCCGGCGCGTAGATGTAGCCAACGCTCCTCACTGTCTTGATTCGTTCGGCCCCATCGCGCGCCAGCCCGAGTTTCTTGCGGAGGCTGCTCACATGATTGTCCACGCTTCTGTCGAACGCCGAAAACGGCCGGCCCAGACCTTCCAGAACCAATTGTTCACGCGTCACTACGTCGCCGGCGTGCAGCAACAAAACTTTAAGCACGTCGAATTCCACCGTAGTCAAATCTGTTTTCCGTCCATTCACACGGACCTCCCGCAGACTCGGCTCAAGTTGAAGATCGCCTTGCTGAATGCCCCGGCTTTCCAATCGGCCGGGTTGTGACGATTTGCCATGCGCCCGCCGTAGTATAGCTTCAATGCGGGCAATTAGCTCGCGTTCGTTAAATGGCTTCGGCAGATAATCATCCGCACCGATATGCAGCCCCATGACCCGGTCCACCGGATCACCGCGCGCCGTTAACATCAGTACCGGCACTTCCGATCGCTCGCGAATGCACATGAGCGCCTCAAACCCACTCATGCGCGGCAGCATTACGTCTAAAACCAACAAGGCATATCCGCCTTCCGTTACCTTCTGTACACCGTCTTCGCCCCGGTGCACCACGTCAACGCTAAAACCTTCCGCCTGGAGAATTTCCACCAGCAACTCGGTGAATGCGACATCATCATCGATTACCAGTATTCGTTCCATTCGAAGCCTGCGCATAGATTAACCCGGTATTCAACCAGCTTATCTGGATGATTGTAATGGATTCATGACAATTGCTGACAAACGCGACGTATTGGCGATCCAGACCGGAATCTGATCGAGATTGTGACACCGGGCGTTTGGTCGATCTATTAGCCGGGTTAATCCCTGCAAGCGCTTGGACCTCTGGCCCACAATTATCGGGCTGCCAGCTCATGGCGGCCAGTACCGAAAAGTCGTTAGCCTTGCCATTAGATTCTGAAGCAACAGCTTCCGATCAAGTTGATGGGGAGGATAGGCGCCGTTATCGGAAATCGACATCGAATAAAACGGCTACAGGATCTTCCAGTCGGCAATCGGCCCTTGTTTATCGGCCCTCTACCTTCGGGGCGTATGACGCAACTCGGACAAAGCTCGGATCTAGATGATGCTTCCGCTGCATGGCGCTAACTTCGGGCAAGTGCGGAAGTTGTTGCAGCTTGCGACCCCATTAGTGAATGATAAAGGACGCTATCGTTCACATCAGAAATCACGCTGCGACGCGGTCATAACCCTGTGTCCAATTCCGCGAAGTTTTTCTGCCCGACATCGAGCCAGCGTGAAGCGCATCATGTGAAATTACTCGCGCCCAAAACGGTGAAGCGGTTTACCAACTCGCCCTTCGCCTATCGTGATTTACAACGGTTTTCACACTCCGGTGGCTCGTCCGCCGCGCTACGGCTTATCTTAGTGCTTATGTTTCTGTCCCCCTGTCTCTCCTAACCAAACTGAATCCTTATCGTTTCCCCCGCCCTAATCTCTTTCGACTCCATCGCCTTCCCTTCTGCCGTCACCTCCACCTGAACCCTATCGCCCCTACGCACAACTTCGATATCGAAGCTGTGGCCAGATGCCTGCACGCTTATGAGCTTCATCTTGTTCCAGCTTGCCGGTAAACGCGGCGTTAGATCGAACGATCTCAACCCCGTGGGTCGAATGCCAAACAACCCTTCCGTATAGATCCTGCAATACAGCGCGCTCTCCGCCGCCAAGTGTCGCTGGTTCCCTTCCGGCCACGCTTCTACCGGATACGGAATGTGCTCACCCAACAATCGACGAGTCGAATAGTAAGTCAGAAACGACAGCGCCCGCTGCGTTTCTGCCGCCGCGAATGCACCACGCAGTCCATACAAACTGGCGCGATCCCAAAACGTTTTCTCGCCGGCTTGCGTCGCCAGTCCATCAGGCGTCCAAAGTCTCGGCGAAAACAACGCCTCTACTGTGCCACTCGCCCGGTCCAACAGTCCCACCGTGAGCGGCGTGCAAATCCAGGCTCGCAAAACGGTGTTGCCCTCGTAGTAGCGGTAAGTGTGAAAACCTTCCACGTCTGCTCCGAAGTATTGCTCAATCGCCGCGCCCATCTGTTGTGCTCGCGCATTATATTCGCCTAATTTCTTGTCATCGACATTCCCCAAGCTCTTACCCAGCATCACCGCCGAATGCAGTGCGTCGTAATAAAGTGATGAAGTGTTCAGGTTGGCCTGGCCCGCCGGAAAACGCCCTTCGAGTTCGTCGCTATCGGACGCGATCACGCCGGCACTATTCTTCTTGCGATCGCAATATTCCAAGCACCATTCGATCAACGGCCAGAGTTCCACCGCCGTCTTTCGGTCTCCGTAGGCCAGCGCAAACCGCGCCGCACCGTAAGCGATCATTGCCATGTCTCCCCGATCGCCCGCTCCGTTCCAAAAACTGGCGCCTTCCGCGATAATCGAACTCGGAATCGGCTTGTACTCCGCGTTCCTGTACTTCGCAAACAGCCGGAACGCGTTTATGGCCGACTCATTCGCCGTAGCATCTCCCAAAAACGGAAAGAACGGATTCGCATATTCCGCCTGATCGTTCGCCCATATCGCCGCATAGTAACTTCCGCCGCCTGGACCATGCATTAAACCGCCTCTCGTCTCATAAACACTTTCGGCCGTCCGTATTTTGGCGAACGCGAACGCGCGGTTCAAAACAGGGTCCGGCGTCTCCAAAATTAACTTCGACAAATAACCCGCCACCAGCGCCCGGCGCGCAGATTCTTCCGTCGCGCCGTCCACTGCCAAATCTTTTTCATCCGCTTTGCGTCCACTAAAAACAATGTCGAACGTCGTGCTTTCTCCCGCACTCACTGTCCTCTCGCCAGCATCAACCACGCGTTCAGCCAAAACATACTCACCGTACACGCCATTCTGCGGATTAGTATGCGCCACTTTCTCCGTGCGCTCTACTTCCATACGTTCCGCTATAGAGCCGTTGTTAGTGAAAGTAAGTCGCTCGATCACTGCCTGCTTACTCGTCGCGGGAAACATCGTGCGCGTCAGCGTAACATCTTGCTTGCGGCCGAGCACACTGCGAATAGTCATGATCCCTTTATGCGAAATGCTGCGCACTGTTTCAGTGCTTGCCACTCGGCCATCGATCAGGATGCGCGGCTCAGCATCCTCACCAAAGGTGTAACTCAGACTGGCATGCGTATCGTTCGGCAAGGTGCGCAGCAGCGGGAAAATAATCTGTCGGCGCAGAAAAAGATGCGCGTCTTTGTCAACCCCATAAGTGGCAATCAGCGACACCTTGCGTCCGCTCATCTCAATTTGATCCTGGTGCGCCTCTCCTGCCTGGACGCTCCAACTAATGCCGCCATCTGAATCGAGCGACCAACGCGATTGCGCCGCTCCTATGACTGCGAACGGCATCGCGTATAAAGCAAACGTAAGGAGTCTCGGCATAGCTTTCGACATGGTATCGTTGTCTCTCGTTTTCAATTGCCGAAAGCAGTCACACTTCGGGAAAAGATTTTTGCAGGTTTATATCCTATTGCAAAAACAGGGGGTTAGGTTCAACTGGTCTGCTGTCGCGACGTTCTGTGCTGGCTACATAGGCGCTAATTTTCAAGCAGGTCCGCACTCTCAGCGAACCGTTTCTAAGAAAAAGGAGACCAGAATGACTCCCCGTTCTGCACGACGCGCCGCCGAGCGCAAAACAAGAAAAGCAAATAAGAAGGCCGCGCTTCATCAGCCGAATCAAAATATTGTTGGGGCCGCCATGCCGGTGCCCTTACCGAGCGAACCCGAGACCCTCCCCGTTCTGCCGCTACCCAGCGTGGAACCCCCGGAAGGACCGCCGGCAGAGACCCCGCCACCCGCGATTTCGCACGAAGATCGACCTACCGTTCTCGGCGAATCAGCACGCGATTTCGAGGCGATCCATGAGGCCCTCGAGGACCACTACATGCCCGGCAACCCCGTTGAGCGAACTGCCGTATTTTCGCTCGCCCGTGCCTTGTGGTTTGTCAAGCGGCGGCGACAGGTTTTCGACACCATTGAATCGCATGTCTACGCGGCTAAGCCCGATCAAAACAAGTGGACAGAAGCCGATTTCAAACACCTCGCTTTGGTTGACGCCTACCGCACACGCGCCGATCACGCTTTGTACAACGCACAGAAAGAGGTCGACTCGTTCAGTTATCAACGCATCGAGGACTATCATTTCGAATCGTTATTCGATTTGGGTGTCCGTCGCCTTGAGTTGGACAAGAAAAAATACGAACTGGCTCTAAGAACGTTCGAGTTGCGCGAGAAGCAGCAGGCAGAAATCGCGGAGTCCGCGCCAGCTGTGAAGAAGGCAGCCGCTTCTTAGCTTAATGAATTTCCGGTTCAGCCGTAGCCAGATGCTCACCTAGAAAATCAAAATCGCAGCCGAGATGCGCTTGTGTTACCCGCTCCAAATAGAGCGCGCCATAGCCTCGGCCATAAGAAGAAGGTGGCCTTTGCCACTGGGCGCGTCGCGCCGCGAGTTCGGATTCCGCTACCAGTAAATCCAGCTTGCGGCCGGCGGCGTCGAGACAGATTTTGTCGCCATCCTTTACTAACGCCAGCGGACCCCCTATGTGACTCTCGGGCGAAACATGCAACACACAAGTGCCATACGCCGTCCCACTCATGCGCGCGTCGGAAATCCGCACTAAATCGCGCACGCCTTTATCCAGCAGCTTTTTTGGAATTGGAAACATGCCCCACTCCGGCATCCCCGGGCCCCCTAACGGACCTGCGCTTTGCAAAACCATCACGGAATCTTCGGTTACAGGAAGATCCGGATCGTTCACCCGTGCTTCCAAGTCGTCGTAGTTCTTGAATACAACCGCAGTGCCGGTATGTTGCAGCAATCTTGGTGTGGCGGCGGAAATTTTTATGACCGCCCCATCGGGTGCCAGACTGCCGCGCAAAATAACGGTCCCACCGCTGTCTGCCATCGCATTATCGCGCGGACGAATCACGTCTTTGTTGATGATAGATGCGCCAGCCAGATTCTCACCCATCGTATGCCCGTTAACCGTTCGGCAATCCAAATGAAGAAGGTCGCTGATCTGCGTCATCAGCGCTCGCAAGCCGCCTGCGTAGAAAAAATCTTCCATTAGGTACGCGCCCGAAGGCCGTATGTTCGCCAATACCGGTACCCGATGCGAAATCTTGTCGAACAATTCAAGATCTAAAGCGATACCGCAGCGCCCAGCCAACGCCACCAGGTGAATAATTGCGTTGGTCGATCCGGCAATCGCCATGTCCACCGTAATCGCGTTTTCGAACGCTTCGCGCGTCAGAATATCTTGTGGTTTCAAATCTTCCCAAACCATATCGACGATCCGATTGCCGCAGCCCAAGCACATGCGCTGGTGGTTGGAATCCGCGGCGGGAATAGAGGATGCGCCCGGCAGCGTCATGCCCAGAGCTTCCGCCAACGCAGTCATTGTAGATGCCGTGCCCATAGTCATGCAAAAGCCAGCTGAGCGCGCAATGCCATCTTCCACGCCGATCCATTCTTCTTCCGAAATGTTCCCTGCGCAGCGCTCCACGTAAATCTTGCGAGCATCGGTACCGCTGCCCAGCACTTTGCCATTCCAGTTGCCGCGCAGCATCGGACCGGCGGGCAAATAAATCGCTGGAATGTTCATGCTGATCGCGCCCATCAGCAGCGCCGGCGTAGTCTTATCGCAGCCCCCCATCAAGACTGCTCCATCAATCGGCATGCAGCGCAACAGTTCTTCCGTCTCCATCGCCAGCAGGTTTCGATACAGCATCGGGCTCGGCTTCATGTAGACTTCCGTGATCGGCATGGCCGGAATTTCCACCGGAAAGCCGCCCGCTTGCCACACGCCGCGCTTCACAAACTCAGCGCGTTCGCGCAGATGATAATGACAGGGATTAATTTCGCTCCACGTGTTAATAATGCCGATTACCGGTCGTCCCGTGAAGTCTTCGCGGCGATAGCCGATTTGCTTGAAACGGGACCGGTGGCTGAATCCAGGAGCGTTTTCGGGGACGAACCAGCGTTGGCTGCGTAAATCTTCAGGCTTGCGTTTTGTCATGCTCAAAGTGCAGTTTACTCCTATTGCGAATGCCGAGTGCCAGCGAACCCGATACAAAGCAAAACCCGCTCAATGCCAGTAAGCCAGATTGCCAATTGCCCGTCGCCGTCCTGAGATAGCCGAAGGCATACGGGCCAAGGAAGCCGCCCAGACTACCAAATGAATTGATTAAGCCTACTGCGGTCGCGGCCGCAGACTTGCCCAGGTAACTTGTCGGGAGGGTCCAAAAGGCTGGCAGGAATGCCTGTGAAGTGCCGGCCGTGAGAATGAAAAACGTTAGGGCCCATGCTATGTTGTGTCCAGCCGCGATGGCGGCCAGCAGCATAACCCCGCCGCAAAAAATCGGACCCGCTACATGCCAACGCCGCTCGCCCGTTCGCTGTGCCGACATGCCGACCAACAAAATCGTAAAGAACCCGAGCGCGAAAGGAAGCATTGTCATCACCGTGCGGCTCGTGACAGATAGCTGCTTCATCTCGTCCACCACTGAAGGCAGAAAGAAAATGAGGCCCTGATTGCCGCTGGTGATGAAGAAATAAATAAGAATGAGCAGTAGTGTATACGGTTGCCGTAGCGCGGCCATGATGCTGACACGTCCAGCGGCTTCACGCTCGCGTGCCTCCTCGTTTAGCGCCGAGGTGATCCAATCTTTTTCGTCTTGTGCCAGCCATTTGGCATCGTCCGGCCTGTCGGTTAGAAAGAAAAAGCTGAAAAGCCCCAGCGCGATCGGCGGAATTCCTTCTAGAATGAAAACCCAGCGCCAACTTGCCAAGCCCTGCCAATGGATGGTTTCGAGAATGAAGCGCGATACAGCAAAACCGGTCAGAATGGCGAGCGGCTGCGTCATCATGAAATAAGTTTTGGCGCGGGCGCGATCTTCAAACCGATACCAGTGAGAAAGATAAACAATCACGCCTGGAAAAAAACCGGACTCGGCTGCACCCAGCAGAAATCGCAGGATAACGAATTGCTCACGCGTCTGAATAAAACCTGAAGCGGTGGCAACGAGTCCCCAGACCACCATGATGAGCGAGAGCAGCTTGCGAGCGCTCCAGCGTTCCACGATCAGGGTCGATGGCACTTCCAATATGAAGTAGCCGACGAAAAAAATGCCAGCGCCGAAACCGATCAGGCTGTCGTCGAAACCAAGGTCGCCTTGCATTTTCAGCTTGGCAATGCCGATGTTGGCGCGGTCGATGTACGCAAATAAATAAACCAACATCAGGTACGGCATGAGCCGGACGGTAACGCGATGACGGGTGCGTTCGCCTAATGGTGACAATTGAAGATGGTATCGCGCCGATAATTTGGAACCTTTGGGTTCGTTGCGTAATTACGTGGTGAGAGCTGATTTGGAGACTAAGCACAATGAAGCGGCGTTTCTGGAATTCTACCGCCAGCACCAGGGGGCGGTGTTCCGCTTCGCTCTTCACATGTCGGGCCAAATGGAAACGGCGGAAGAAATCGTGCAGGAAGTGTTCCTCGCGTTTCTTGCGAATGGCTTCGTTTCGCAAAATGGCAACGTGGAGGGTTATTTGATCGGCACCGCCCGCAACATTTTGCGCAACCGCTTCCGCCAAACGCGCAAATTTGTCGACGGCGAACCGTCGACCGCCGGTAGTGAAATCGTCGACGCTTTGAGCAAGGAACAGGAATTACAAGAATTGCGAGCGGCGATCTTAAGCTTGCCGCCGAATTATCGCGAGGCTGTTGTATTGTGCGACTTGGAAGGCATGGACTATTCTCAAGCCGCGAGCAACTTGAATTGTCCGGTCGGGACGGTGCGATCGCGCCTGCATCGGGCCCGCGCGATTTTGGCGGCCAAGATGAAGAAACGGATAGGGTGTAACGCATGAACGAAACTATGCAACGCTTGGCGGGAGTGCTGCCGCGCGAAGCTGGGCCACAAGTTGAGCGAAAACTGCGCGCCGCTTTTCGCGCGCGTCAACGCAGCCAGAAGCAAATGTGGTTTTCCATTGCCGCCGCGGCGATATTTCTTTTGAGCTTGAGTTTTCTGCCGGCGCCGGCGCCAAGAGAGCCCGTTTACTTTGCCCAGGGATTCCTAGCGTTGCCCTATGCGCAGAGTGGCGTCCCGCTTGAGTCGGTTGTCGTGATGCGTGTTCGAATGCGTCCGGCCGAATTGATTGCCATGGGAGTGGCAGTGCCCGCTGCAGCGTGGCCTGCCAAAATAACCGCCGATGTTTTGATCGGCCAAGACGGCGTCGTGCGCGCTGTTCGGTTGGTTCAGTAAGTCTAAGGAGAAACTATGTTCAAACTGTTTATTGTTTTAGGGCTGTGCGCTGCCTCGGCACTCTCCCAAACGACGCTTCAGCAGGCCAAGATTAAACTCAACGCCGAGAACGCGTTCGGTCCAATAGGAATTACCGCTGCTTTAGCGGGCCCGATGTCCACAATTCCAGGCGCGCCCTATTCTGCGCAAGCGGTCACTCAAAGAGTGCAAATGCTGGCAGATGGCAACCGTATCGTGCAGACTATCACGAACAATGTGGCGCGAGACGGCAAGGGGCGTGTTCGGCGCGAGCAATCGTTACCGACGGTGGCTAAGAATGGGGAAGAACTGCAGCACGCAGTGCTGATCGAAGATCCGGTGGCTGGGCAGCACATAACACTTGACCCAAATTCGAAGACGGCCACTAAATTGACAATGCAGAATGCCAAGAGAGTTGCTGAAGCAAAGACGCTCTCATTGCCGGCCCCAGATTTTGGGATCGTAACCTCAAGCATCATAAAATCCGATGGCGATACGACAAAATCGGACCTTGGAACGCAGACGATCGAAGGTGTTGTCGCCAAAGGAACAAAGGTGACGCATACAATTCCTGCCGGCGAAATCGGGAATGATCTGCCAATCGTGATCACGACGGAAACCTGGTTTTCGCCGGATCTGAAAGTCATGGTCATGAGCAAAAGCACCGATCCGCGCATGGGCGAGACAACGTACAAGTTAACCAATATTTCACGTACCGAACCCGACCCAACTTTGTTCCAAATTCCGGCGGATTACACGATCAAGGATCAACCTAACAACGCGATCTATTTTCAAAAATTAATCGATAAATAAGTGCCTGCGGGAACCCTGAGAGTTTTGTGCGAGCCCATCCACCTTTCTTGAGATGGTTGGCGTACAAGATCGTGATGCAAAGGCGGCTGTTCACCGCTTCCCAGCGCCGGTGGTTGATCTGCGCGATTTTGAATTTGAATCTTATCCCGGGCCGACGGGTTCAATTCAGCGCGCTGTGTTGCAGCACACCGCAATTTTAGCCTGTCCGCGTTGCGGAGGCGACCTGGAATTTTGTGTAGATCTGTTCGCATGTACATGGTGCAGCAGCGAATTTGCATCCGATTTCGGAATTCCGCGCCTTTTTTTTCCACACGATGTGCTGTACGGGCCGCGTGACGTTACGCACAAAGTAAAAGATTTTTATGAAGAGAATCCTTTTCCGAAATATGGCGCTACCGATTCGAGCGATTCTTTGCGTGAACAATGCTTCGCATCGCCGCTGGCGCGTTTGCTCAACGATCAACTTCCTTCTAACGCGTTGATTCTGGATGCAGGATGTGGAACCGGTCGTCTTGCGAATTTTCTTGGCATTCAAAAAAATCGGCGCGTTATTGGAACGGACATTTCTTTAAGTGCTTTGAAACAGGCAAAAGCGTTTAAAGATCGTTGCGTTATTCAGAACACCGGTTTCTTGCAGATGAATCTATTCCGACCGCCGTTTCGGAAGGCTGTGTTTGATGTGGTCATTGCCAACAGCGTGCTGCATCACACTAGCGATCCGTTGCGCGGGTTCCAAGCGCTCGCCTCCCTGCTTAAACCTGACGGATTGTTTATCGTGAGCCTTTATAATCGGCTGGGCAGAGTTGGCAATGATCTTCGCCGGTTGTTCCATCGCCTTTCAAAAGATAAGCTGGCTTTCTTGCGCTGGCGGACTGAGAAAGCGCGCGACCGATTCGTTCAACGCTACAAGCAGCCCTTCGAGAGCGGGCACTTTCTTGGCGAAGTGGCGAAGGATTGGTTCGCGGCGCATGAGTTCGAATTCCTTTACTGCTCACCACGCATCGGTTCCGTTCAACTGAGCGGCGGCGAAGATCTTCGTTACGAACGTTGGCCGGGCGACCGGAGCATGCAACTGCAAACCGAACTCGGCATGATGTTGCGGGGTATTTTCAACGACGGATTATTTGTTATGATCGGCCGCAACAAATCGCAACCCAAACGCATTGAAGCTCCTGGCTTGGCCAAGTCGGCAGTCGCTTAAAAATGCAGCGTCGTTGGAACTCCAGCTCGCAGCTTGACTGTGCGTGAATTAACCTGCACTTCGCCGGAATGGTTGGAGTGAATCGTAGCTTCAGTAAGCGCGCCATTCTTCCAGTCCAGATCGACTGTTAAGCCACCTCGGGCACGGAGACCGGTCGCGCGGCCATCTTTCCAAGTCGAAGGCAGCGCGGGTAAAAGACGCAACGGGCCGTTGCCGCTGCGATCGATTAACATACGGGCGATGCCAGCCGTTGCGCCTAGATTGCCATCGATTTGGAAAATTTCCGGTGGATGCAGATCGAAGAGATTCGGCCAAGTCGATTTGCTGAATAGCACGCGCAAACTGTCATCGGCTTTATCGCCTTCGCCAAACGTGGCCCACAGACATACCACCCAGGCGCGGCTCCAACCAGTTCCGCCACCGCCGTTAGCTAATCGTCGCTCTAGGGAAACTCGCGCGGCTTTAAATAGTTGCGGCGTACTGGGATTGATTTCGTCGCTCGGATAAACCGCAAATAAATGCGAAAGATGCCGGTGACCGGGTTCGACTTCCTCGTAATCGCTGCGCCACTCCTGTAATTGGCCGTAGTGGCCGATCTGAAGCGATATTAGTTTTTTCAGCGCGCTCTGCAATTCTGCGACCAGCGGCTCGTCCACTTTCTGTTTGTTGGCAGCGTCTATCACGTGCTTAAACAAGGCTGTGGTGATTTCGACATCCATCGTCGGCGAAAGATCAAGAGAAGCCTTCTGATGATCGGGCGTGAAATAGCGATTCTCCGGAGACAATGATGGACCGCTGACGAGATGGCCTTTGCCGTCGTCGAACAAGTTATTCAGGATGAATTCAGCGGCGTTGCGCATCAAGGGATACGCACGTTCACGCAAGTAAAGCAGATCGCCAGAATACTCGTAGTGATCCCACAGGCTCAAACTTAACCACGCCGCGCCCATCGGCCAAATGCCGTAGGGCACGCCGTCAATCGGTTGTGTGTCGGCCCAGATATCGGTATTGTGGTGCGCAACGAAGCCATTCGTGCCGTACATCTTGCGCGCCGTTTCTTCGCCATTGGCCTGCATGCGCATGAGCAGGTGATAAAGGGCATCGGTAGTTTCGCCGAGATTGCAAACTTCGGCCGGCCAGTAATTCATCTCGGTATTGATGTTGATGGTGTATTTGCTGCCCCAGGGCGGATCGATCTTTTCGTTCCATTTGCCTTGCAGATTGGCGGGCATGGAGTCTTCCCGGCTGCTCGATTGCAGGAGATAGCGGCCATAGGCGAAGTAAAGGGCCACGAGTGCGCGGTCGTCGCCGCCTGCTGCTGTTCGGCGAAGGAGTTCGTCCGTAGGAAGCGTCGACTCCTGGCCGAGAGTGAGTGAGACTCGGGCGGCTAAATTGCGGAAGTCAGCTTTGTGTCGCGTTAAGAGTTCCTGATATGGATGAACCGCGGCATCGCGCAAAAGTTGGCGGCAGCGTTGTCCGGCATCAAGACCCCAGACATTTGTCGCGGCGGTGAGGATCAGCGTCACTTCTTTGGAGTCGCGAACTTGATAGGTGTCGGACGTGGGAAGAATTTTGCCGTCGGCATAAACGCGAACGGCGCCGGCAAATTGCGCGCCTTCTTTTGGTTCGTCGGCGTAAGTTTTAGGGGGCAGGGCAGTGCCGTTGAGAACAATCGTGTTGGCGATGTTTGGGTCGAGAGAACTGGTGGCGTCAACTGAACGCGTGAGAGATACGAGGAAGTTCAGCGCGCCAGGGCGGCTGGCTTCGAGGTGCATGACAATCGCGTGGTCTGGATAAGAGGCGAAGACTTCTCGGGT
Organism: Bryobacterales bacterium; assembly: GCA_963749105.1. Taxonomy (GTDB): domain Bacteria; phylum Acidobacteriota; class Terriglobia; order Bryobacterales; family Bryobacteraceae; genus Bog-105. The sequence continues at coordinate 60,718 of CAVVLT010000027.1, forward strand.
GTAATGCACGCCGCCGCAGTCGAAAGATACAGCGGCGATGCCGTCATAAAGATCCAGAGTGCGGCGGTAGTTTTCGACTGACTTCGCATCGATGCCAGCAAAGTGAAGTTTCAGATCGCCCAACGGTTCATAAGGCGGCTGGCGGCGCGGGATGGCGAGCATGTCTTTGTCCGCCAGTTCTTCAGCTTCTTTGACTTTGCCGTCGAGGAGAAGGCGGCGAATAACAGGAATGTTTTGGAGGGCGGCAGGATTGTTGCGGTCCATGCGCTTGCCCGCGTAAATGCTTTCTTCGTTGAGTTGGATTTGTTCGTCGGCAGGACCGCCGTAAACCATGCCTGCGAGGCGGCCGTTGCCGATGGGAAGGGCTTGGCTCCAATCGGCCGCGGGCGTTTTATACCAAAGTGTTGGGGATTGGGCGGAAAGTGAGGCGGCTAAAAATAGTACGTGAAGGCAGGTTTTCACCAGACCAGTTTACTTGTTGTCTTGGTATTCTTCGAGCCACGCCATTTGAATCGCTTCGAGCTTACCTTCGGTGGACGCCTGCGGGTCGTCTTTGAAATCGACAAGCTCAGTGATCCATTTGTGCAGATCGGTATAGCGGATGTGGGTGGGATCGATCTCGGGGTGCGCCTCATAGAGGCTGAGCGCAATGTCTTCGGTGTGGTTCCAGGTAAGTCCGGGCATGTTAGTCGATCTTGGTTCCTTTCAGAGCGCCGCGCACGGCGGTGTTCATCATGTTTTCGGCCAGCTTGTTGGTGACGCGATTCAGGTCGTCAATGCGCGCGTTGATGGCGTGATGGTCGGGTAGGTGGTAGACGGCGAGCAAGGCACGCTTAGCGGATTCGATTTGCGCATGCTCGTCGGCGGTGAGGGCGTTCCATGCATCGTTGCGCTGGGCCTTTTCCGTGGCGGAGAGAATGTTGTCCGCCTCAACGCGGGCTTCGCGTACTTGCCGTTCGTTCATGTCGGCTTCGGCGTGATCCAGGCTTTCGCGAATCATGCCTTCGACTTGCTCCTCGGTCAGGCCATACGACGGTTTCACTTCGACGGTTTGTTCTTTGCCCGTACGGGCATCGCGGGCGGTAACGTTCAGAATGCCATTCGCATCGATCAGGAAGCGGACTTCAATGCGGGCAAAGCCGGCCATCATAGGTTGAATGTCCTTCAGGTCAAAGCGAGCGAGACTGCGGCAATCTTTTACCAATTCGCGTTCGCCTTGCAGTACGTGGATGAGTACGTTGCGCTGACCGTCGACAGCAGTGGTGAATGTTTCGGTAGCGCTGGCGGGAATCGTTGAATTTCGGTGAATGAGTTTGGAGACAACGCCGCCCATGGTTTCGATGCCTAGGGAAAGTGGCGTGACGTCGAGCAGGAGTTTGTCTTCAACATCACCTGCGAGAATGCCGGCTTGCACGGCTGCGCCTAAGGCAACCACTTCGTCAGGATTGAGTTCGGTATGCGGCTTGGCTTTGAAGAGACGTTCGACTGCCGCGCGAACCAACGGAATGCGCGTAGAGCCGCCGACCATGACGACTTCGTCGATCTGCTCGGGAGTGAGTTTGGCGTCGGCGAGACAAGCGCGGCAGGGTTCGAGGGTGCGCTCGACGATGGGGGCGATCAGACGTTCAAGGAGTTCGCGGCTGACGGCACGCGCGTAGGTTTTGCCGCCGTAGGTAAGTTCAATCTTGGTGTCGGGGACGAAGGAGAGTTCTTCTTTGGCTTTGATTACGGCGCGGCGGAGGCGCTGAATGCCTTCGGAATCTTGCGGGATTTCGGATTCCTCGAGGGCGATGCGGAGAAGAAGGTTGTCGATATCATCGCCGCCCAAGTGAGTGTCGCCGTTAGTGGCTAGAACTTCAAAGATACCTTCGTGCAGCCGAAGAATGGAGATGTCAAAAGTACCGCCGCCAAAATCGTAGACAGCGATTATGCCGTCTTTGCGTTTATCGAGACCGTAGGCGAGAGAGGCGGCCGTTGGCTCATTCACAAGGCGAAGGACATCGAGTCCGGCGAGACGGCCGGCGTCTTTGGTGGCTTGTCGCTGGGCGTCGTTGAAGTAAGCAGGGACGGTGATGACGGCTTCGGTAACGGGCGCGCCCAGAGCGGCTTCAGCGTTGTCTTTAAGTTGCTTGAGAATGGCGGCTGAAATTTCGGGTGGTGTGAAAGTGCGGTCGCCGAGCTTGAGTTGAATGGCGGAATCGCCTTCGCTGGTGATGCGGAAGGGAAAGAGTTTCAGTTCGTCCTGTACATCGCTGGCGCTACGGCCCATGAGTCGCTTGACGGAGTAGATGGAGCGGTCGGGCTTCGTCAGCAGCAATTCTTGCGCGGCTTCACCGGCGATGAGGCGGTTATTGTCGGCGAGTGAGACGATGCTTGGAACGATCTTGTGGCCTGCGTGGTCTTCGATAATCTTGGGGCCGGTGAGATCGAGATAGGCGATGAGGCTGTTGGTGGTGCCGAGGTCGACGCCGACGATTTTGGATTTCCGGCTTTCGCCGAAGTCGATTTGAAAGGTACCCATGCTTATAAACGTTCTTCTACTGGGGTGGTGACGGCCGGATGGAGAGCACGATCCACGTCGCGCAGTAAGTTATCGATGTAGCGGCGGCGGTTCAACAGGCCGCGGACTTCTGTAAGGGCTTGCTTGGCGGTCTCGGATTCAGGAGCGGCCGAGTCGTATTTCGAGAAGAGGGATTCGAGTTGGTGGTCGACGTCGCTTTGCAGTTTGGCGAAGTTGGCGCGCGCGGATTCGAGTTGCGAACGAGCATCGGAGTCGCCGCTTTTCAGTTCTTCGAGCATCATGTTGAGCTCGAAGACTTCCTCTAAGAGTTCAGGCGGGACATCTTTGGAGCGTTGTTCGCCGATGGGGAAGCCTTCTTCTTTCAGCAGATATTCGGCGCGTTTGACGGGGTCTTTGAGAGTGCGATAGCCGTCGTTCAGGATGGAGGTGGCTTCCAGAGCTTCGGCTTGTTCGGCGGGGGATTTACGGCTAAAGCGGTCAGGGTGCCATTGACGGCTGAGTTCGTAGAAGCGTTTTTGGAGGGATTCCGCGTCGACACGGAGTTTTGGTTCCAGCCCGAAGAACTGGAAGAAGTTTTTGGAGAGGATGGGCATTTATTGTGCTCGGAGAACGCAAACATGGGGACAGGCAGCACGCGATGCGACTAACTTTTGCAGCATATCGAAGTTGGGTTGCACGCTGTGCCTGTCCCCACGTTTGCTCGTCAACATCCTAAGCCGAAAATGAAGTGCCACAGCCGCAGCTCTTGGTGGCGTGCGGATTCTCGAAGACGAAGCCGGAATGGATGAGCGAATCTTTCCAATCGAGGGTCATGCCGTCGAGGAAGATCATGCTTTTGGGGTCGACGAAGACTTTGACGTCCTCGAATTCAAAGACGTGATCGCGAGGGCGGGGTTCGGGTGCGAACTTGAATTGGTAGCTTAGGCCGGAGCAGCCGCCACCGAGAACGCCGAGACGTAGACCCCCGGCCACTTTTTCACGCTCGAAAGCGGCGCGGATTTTTTCAACCGCTTTCGGCGTGACGTGGACTTGTTTAGTTGGATTTTGAGTCAGTTCGGCCATAGTTGTTGTGAAGAAACCGCTCCCTTACGGTCACGGCTCGGATTAGTGAACGGCGACGGCTTCGTTCTTTAGTGCGCCGACCTTTTTGTTCTTGTAGTCGCCAATGGCCGCTTTGATAGCGTCTTCGGCTAACACGGAGCAGTGGATCTTCACGGGCGGCAGTGCGAGTTCATTCACAATGTCGGTGTTCTTGATTTCGAGAGCCTGATCGACGGTCTTGCCCTTGAGCCATTCAGTAGCGAGCGACGAACTAGCGATCGCGCTGCCACAGCCGAACGTCTTGAACTTAGCGTCTTCAATGACACCGGTTTGCGGATTCACTTTGACCTGCAGCTTCATGACGTCGCCGCATTCGGGCGCGCCCACCATTCCGGTCCCAACGTCGGGACTGTTTTTGTCCATGGAACCCACGTTGCGCGGGTTGTTGTAATGATCGAGAACTTTATCAGAGTAAGCCATATTCTATGTCCCTTTTTTCAAAATGCCTTAATGAGCCGTCCAAGATACCTTTGAAAGATCGACGCCCTCTTTCGCCATTTCGTACAACGGGGAAAGTTCGCGCAGCTTCTTCACGACTTCAGCCACTTTATTGCCGACGTAATCGATTTCTTCCTCGGTGTTAAAGCGTCCGATGCCGAAGCGGATGGAGGAGTGAGCCAGATCGTCGCCAGCACCCAAGGCTTTCAGTACATAAGAAGGTTCGAGGGTAGCGGAGGTGCAAGCGGAGCCGCTGGAAACGGCGATATCGTTAATGCCCATGAGCAAGCTTTCGCCTTCGACATAGGCAAAGCTGATGTTCAAGTTGTGCGGCAAGCGATGTTCCCACGAGCCGTTGATGTAGGTTTCGTCAAGATCGTTCATCAGGCGATCCTTGAGTTTGTCGCGCAGAAAACGGAGACGCTTGGTTTCTTCCACCATTTCCTTGTTGCAGATTTCACAAGCCGCGCCGAGGCCGGCAATGCCGGGAACGTTGAGCGTACCGGAGCGCATGCCGCGTTCATGACCACCGCCATCCATCTGGGCAGTGATTTGCACGCGCGGATTGCGGCGACGAACGTACAGAGCGCCAACGCCTTTCGGCCCGTAAAGTTTGTGGGCTGTCAACGAAAGCACGTCGATGCCGTCTTTATTAACGTTGACTGGAATCTTGCCTATGGCCTGGACACCATCACTATGAACAAGTACGCCTTTTTCCTTCGCTATCTTGGCAATTTCCGCCATGGGCTGCACCACGCCAATTTCGTTGTTGGCGTACATGATGGAAATGAGAATGGTTTTGTCGGTGATGGCGTCGCGCAATTGATCGAGGTCGATCAGGCCATCGGTTTTTACCGGCAGATAAGTGACGCGGACGCCTTCTTTCTCCAGCCGCTTGCAGGTATCCAGCACAGCCTTATGCTCGGTGGCCTGCGTGATGATGTGGTTGCCCCGTTCGGCGTACATTTCCGCAATGCCTTTGATGGCAAGATTGTTGGATTCGGTAGCTCCACTGGTGAAGACAATCTCTTTGGGCGTGGCGCCGATTAGATCCGCAATCTGTTTGCGGGCTTTTTCGACGGCTTCTTCGGCTTCCCAGCCAAAGCTGTGATTGCGCGAGGCGGCGTTGCCGAAAATATCCATAAAATATGGCTTCATCACTTCGAACACGCGCGGGTCCATGCGTGTGGTGGCGTGATTGTCCATGTAAATTGGCAGCTTCATAAAGTCAATTTCCTTGTTGATTCCCGGGCGGCTGTTTCAGGCGTCTGATGAAGCGCGACCAGCGAAGCAGAAAGCGAATTCTGCGGATCTTCCTCGGAGTCTCGCAACATATCTTGGATGCTGACGCTGTCTAACAGGCGCAAGATTCCTTCGTGAATGCGGCGCAGTGGTTTCTTAATGGTGCAGCGATCAGCGTGTCCGCAGGCAGTGGCGGAGGTGAAGCAGGTGGCGAGAACGATGGGGCCGTCGATGGCGCGAATGACTTGCAGCGCGGAGATGTCGCGCGGATCGCGGGCGAGACGGTAACCGCCGTTGGTGCCGTATTCGGAGACGAGAAAGCCGGTTTTGCCGAGTTTTTGTAAGAGTTTGGATAGAAGGGGCAGAGGGATGCCGCTGCTATCGGCGAGTTCTTTGGCGCTGAGGGCGGGGGATGCGGCGGAACCGGCGACGGCGCGAACAGCGGCGAAGTGCTTGAGAGCGATGAGACTGTAGTCCGCTTTTTTGGTGAGCCGCAGCATGGGATCTGGATCTAAGACCGAAAGTATCCTATATAGTTATACCACGAAAATGGGGGAGGTCAATGGGTGGGATTAACGTTTCGAGTTTCCTCGCCAGATTACGCTTCGAAGCCAAAGTTTTCCGCTTTGCGATTGCATCCAAAGCGTATGGCGAAGGTATGGTCGGTCGTGGCTTTTTTTCGCGAACCTGGCGCTTTTGCCGTTTTATTTTTCTTACGGTCAAATTACCGTTTTGCGAAACGAAGCCAATTTCAGTTTGCGTTCTTTCAGCTTTTAGATGTCCCGAGGTCGAGAAGGTCGTATTCCGGATTTACACGTGAACGGCCATTCTCATCCCACCCATGCAATCGGAACGTCCCAGCTAATTGTCCTACCCAAAGCCTCGAGGACGGATTGAAATTCATCACTTTTGCTAAGGAACCATTTCTCATTTTCCAATCCCCGGCAAAGTTGCCATTTTGCTGCGGCGTGGCCCTCCTTTTTCCACCCGTCTTGCGGGATGCAGCACACCGAGGATGTTGGTGCGCCGAATTTCACCAGCCCATTTTACAGAAACAACATGTACTTTAGACGGGTAGTATCCTAAAAAGCAAAAATAGTCCTGGGGCAAAAAGAGTGGACGCTCGGCGTGGCTTTAGAGGTTTATTTCTTGTACTTGGGGTTCTGTATTGCATTGTCGGTGGCCGGTGGCTGGGAGGAGTGGGATCGCAGCATAGCCGAGCAACGTAGACAAATGAAGATATGTTTGGATGCAGTTGATGGTCCCGGTCTAAACTTGTTTGCCCACACAAAAGAGGATTGCCGACAATTCTTTCCGCCAGCTGATGAATGGCCTGAGACTATTGGGGTTATCGCGCCTCCCTTTATCCTGTTTGGCGTGTGGAAAATTGTTGTATGGATTGCGCGCGGATTTGCCGCCGACCAATCTAGCCGATGAGTTCTGGCCGATTCGTTTTAAGATATCGCTTAGCCTTTCCTCGCGCCTTTTCAATCTGCTTTACTAGCTGGTCTGCATACGTGTCAACCTCTCGCTCTGAAAGCATATCCGGCGTGAGCATTAGGTGGCCGTCGGCGATACTAAAATTTGAAAGCTCAAAATAAACTTCCGGTGGGGCCGGAAATGAATTAGAGGGTTCGCTTCCGGGAACTCCGAAAACTTCGATTTGTGGCATTGTGTGCTCTCTTTATTTGATAAAGTTTGGCTCTTTAGAGATGCCTTCGACAAATTTATCGTAGCCCCTCCTTGGCCCGGGCGCAAAGGCTTGATGGTATCGGAGCAACGCGGTTCTTGAAGATCTGCCAACAAGACCCCAATCGCCTGAATTTCCGCGATAGATTCCACCAAGAGTTCTTGTCGAGAGATTTCAATTGGGCGCGGTGCAAACCCTGATCCACCATTGCCGCACGTTGCGAGTACAAGTCGTTGAGACGCTGTGTGATCGAATTTTCGTGCTAGTTTTTCAGAAATTCGCGGATCGCTTTCGCGTACAGCTCGCTTCTCGAAACTCGAAGACGACGGGCAACTGCTTCCGCCATTCGAAAAAGCTCGTCCGGTAAAGAAACGGTGGTCTTCACGCTTCGAGCATAATCGAAGTTATGCGCGCGGCAAACTGCGGTGTCGATTTGATCGGCATCGGTAAATCGGTCGCGAAAAGTGTTAGCGTGAAGTCATGGAAACCGAAAGCCACGAGCGGAATACACCATTGGATGGCACCTTGCAGTTGCCAGACGGGCGCCAGCTTCCTGTCACGGTAATGGTAGACCGGACCAAGTTAGAACAGGCTTGTATATCATTACCCGATCCCTTGCTGTTGCGTGCGGTCGAAGTTTTCGGTAAGGCACAAAAGGCGCTGAGTTGGTTGGACACCGCGAATGCCGGCTTTAATGGAAAGACACCGCGCGTGGCCGCTCAGACCGACGAAGGGCGAGCCCAGGTTCTCGGCGTTTTGTTCGACTTGGAGCACGGCTTTCCTGCTTGATTGCCGTATCACGGCTCGCCCGTTCCGATTATGCGGGCTTCGATGGAAACGGCGGTCTTTACCGTGTCGGTCGTTGGCACGAACAGGGCCATCGCATCATCTACGCCGCCGAGAGCGAAGCGCTGGCTGTTGAAGTCTTGGGACATAACACAAGCTTGGGGGAGGAGTACACTGAAGCCATGAGCAGCTTACACGCTCCAATCGTCACGAGTCCGGAGCACTTGGAACAGCAGTTGCAAAATCCCACGGCGGAAGCAATTTGGGCTCGTGCCGTCGAAGTGTTTGGCGACGAAACGAAGGCGCGAAGTTGGCTGACTTCTAGCCGGGCAATCTTTGGCGGTCATTCGCCTGCGGAACTCGTGTCCTCAGCCGACCCAGCGCAGTTGCGTCGCGTTCTTGAGGTTTTGATCCGGATCGATTACGGAGTTTTTTCTTAAATTCCGGATGCTCATCTACCGATTGCACCGTTCTGTGCGGGCAGCCGGAGACTACACAGGTGCGTTTCTAGCAGGCGGCCGCTGGAATAGCCCTGGTACCGCTATACTTTACACGGCAGAGCATCTATCTTTGGCTTGCTTGGAAATTCTCGTTCATCTCGATAAAACACAATTGCCTCCAGAATACGTCTGGTCGGACGCCCAAATACCGAACAATCCTGCCCTACTCGAAACCGAAAACTTTCGCGACTTGACGGCTTGTCAAATTGCTGGGCGGCTGTGGGCAGAGATGGCGAATGAACTTGCTGCGCGCGCGCCGTCGGCGGTGATCCCCGAAGAGTTTAACGTCCTACTTAACCCTAAACACCGAGATTATCGGCATCTTGTTTGGAGCAATCCGCGCCAGTTTCGATTCGACATCCGCTTATTTACTTTGGGTACTGGCCCAGAGTGACGCCAACGCGGAATTAGGCGGACGTTGCGACCTTCTGGACTTGCGCTCGGAGTTGCTCAATTGTCGCTTCCAATTCCGCAACACGCTTTTGAAGCGCCAGATTCTCGTTGACGACTGCTTCATAGCTCTTGGGCGGGAAATAACTGTCGCAGCTGCAAGCGTCCGCCTCGCAATGCATAAGGGTGTAATTTGGAGGCGCGTGGGCCGAGCGGAGATGGCCACAGCGGGAGCAGGGTCGATCCTCTTTCGTGGCGGTTCTTTTGCTTTTTTCGGCGTGTTCCTTTTCGATCAAGCGAGACGGAGCTGCGGCGGTAAAAGCCATGCTATGCATCCTCCTGAAGATGTCACCATTTTAGCGGCACAATCCTGTAATACGCAATTTCCGGGCGGGCGGATGTCCCGTAAGAATAGCAACGGAAGAACTGTCATCGTAACTTTTGCCAGCGGGAGGCAGAGACAGATCTGGCACGACCTTGGGGCGCGATAATGAAGTGCGGCGTTTGCCGAACAGTTCTCCCTATTACTGATAATGTCGACCACACCACCCCCCGATCACTGCGACCTTTCGCTCCTGGAACGGGTGCGCCAGACGACCGCGTTCCTGGAATGGATCGACGCTGAAAGAGGGCTGCTAAGCGAATTGCCCGCTGAGGACCGGCAGCGGTTGCACCGTGCGGTGGCACAGCTTCACAATCCGGACCCGGTGGCGCGCCGGCAAAAGCAGAAGGCGGCCGAACGCGCCCGCAGCGAAGCGCAAATTCAACGGGCGGAAGAGGTGCTGCATGAAACTGGCATTCGCGCCCTTCGCCGCAAACCGGTCTTCACAACACCCAACGTGTTTCCGCCCGAAAACTTCACCGCTCAGGATCGGCATCTCAATGGCGATTGCGCGACGCCCGAAGCGGAAGAATCGACCGAGTTGCAACATTGCTACGTCTGCAAGCGGAAATACTCCTTGATCCACCATTTCTATGATCAGCTCTGCCCGGAGTGCGCCGAATTCAATTACGGAAAACGGACGGAACTGGCAGACTTGAGCGGCCGCGTTGCCCTTCTCACCGGGGGTCGTGTGAAGATCGGTTACCAGGCTGGTCTGAAACTGCTGCGCGCGGGAGCTCAGTTGATTGTGACGACGCGATTTCCGCGGGATTCGGCCAAGCGCTATGCGCAGGAGCCGGATTTTGCCGAATGGGGTGAGCGCCTGGAAATCTTCGGGCTGGACATGCGCCACACGCCCAGTGTGGAAGCACTGTGCCACCAATTGCTAACCACCCGTTCGCGGCTTGATTTCATCATCAACAACGCCTGTCAAACGGTACGCCGGCCGCCGGAATTTTACAAGCATATGATGGAGTGCGAACGGGTTGCTCTGAGCGATGCGCCCGACAAGGTGCGTCGCCTCCTGGGTACGTATGAAGGATCGCGCGAGGTGGTTGCCGCGAAGAATCGGCGGCCAGCCGAATGGGCCGGATTGACGCACGCTGCTGAACTATCGCAAGTGCCGTTACTCGCGGAAGATATCATTACTCAAAATGGCCTCTTTCCGACGGGTCAACTGGATCAAGATTTACAGCAGGTTGACTTGCGCGGACGCAACTCGTGGCGTCTGCTGATGGCGGAAGTCTCATCCGTTGAATTGCTCGAAGTCCATCTGATCAACGCTGTGGCGCCGTTCATTCTCAATGCACGGCTCAAGCCGCTGATGCTGCGCACGCCCAACCGGGATAAACACATCGTCAACGTATCGGCGGTGGAAGGCCAGTTCTACCGCCTCTGCAAGACGACGCGCCATCCACACACCAACATGGCCAAAGCGGCGCTCAACATGATGACGCGCACTGCGGCAACCGACTATCACATCGACGGCATCCACATGAACAGTGTGGACACGGGATGGGTTACCGATGAAGATCCGGCTGCCGTGGCCGCGCGTAAGACGGTGGAGCAACGCTTTCACCCGCCGCTCGACATCGTGGATGGCGCTGCCCGCATTCTCGATCCCCTCATTACTGGCATCAACACGGGCAAGCACGTTTGGGGGCAATTCTTGAAAGACTATCAGCCTACCGACTGGTAAAGCGGAAAAGCCAACTCAACCGTGGTGCCGGGCGGACCCTGCCGCGAAAGGGTTCCGTCCAGTTGCGTTGCCAATAACTGCACGATCTGGAGGCCCAGGGATTTTGATTTTTCCCAGTCGAATTCTGGGGGCAAACCCACGCCGTGGTCGGCGATTCGCAACCGAACTACGTCGTTTTCCGCCAGCCGGAGTGAAATCGAGATCTCCCCTTTAACATCTGCCGGATAGGCGTATTTGAAAGCGTTCGTCAGTAGCTCGTTGACGATGAGTCCACAAGGGATGGCTTGCTCTACGGAAAGACGGATGGGAGCGAGGTCATAACGAAGGCTGATGCGAGAGGGCACTTGCATGTAAGAGGCCAGCAAATCGTCGCCCAGCTTTTGGCAATATTCATCGAAATCGATGGCGCTCATGGCGCCGTTGCCGCTGTAAAGACGCTCATGAATCAAAGCCATGGAGAGTACACGCCGTTCGCTATCCTGCAAAGCGTGCACAGCCTGGTCGTCTGCCAGCGAATTGGCCTGCATTCTGAGCAACGACGACATCACGAAGAGATTGTTTTTTACCCGGTGGTGCATCTCTTTCAGCAGCGTTTCCCGTTCGACTAGAGAATGCCGCAAACCCTCGTCTGCTTTCTCGAGCTTCCCCACAGTGTCCTGCAGTCGAGTTTCCTGCTCGCGCATGCGGTCAACCAAGTTGCGTTCGCGTGCGAGTTGCTCCTCCAGGCGGAAGTTTAAGCGGTTGGATTCGGCGGTCTTCTCCTGTGCCTCGGCTAGCTCCCGGCGGGAGGGAATCTGTAGGAGACTTGGCATTAGGCGAAACAGGTAAATGGCAGTGGTGAGAGACGCAATCGCAGTGGCCGCTTTGATCAGCCCGTCCAATCGGTAGACGGGCCGCCATAGCGTGACGATCGCCATGACATGCGTTGCCCCGCAGCTGAAGATGAAGGCCGCGAACGCGATAAACATCCAGTGGAAGGGAATGTCGCTGCGCTTTCGCACGAAGTAAAACAGCGCGAGGGGTATGCAAAAGTAAGCTAGCGCGATAAGCGAGTCCGAGATAACATGCAGTCCGATCAGGCCGGGCTGCCAGCGCATGCAATAGCCATGCGGAAAAAACTCTGAGCCAACGACGTTTGCCGCGAAATACAAGATTCCTCCGATTTGCTACTCGACTCGAGAGTGGGCGAGTGCTGCTTCAATTGTCGAAACGAGAAGTGGGTGCGCGATCGGCTTGACGAGATACCCGGCGGCACCGGCGGCTTTGGCACGGTCGAGCGTATTGCTATCTCCGTGGGCGCTCATAAAGATGACGGGTATTCGCATACTCTTCGGAATCTGTTGCGCCGTTTGAATGCCGTCGATTGGCCCTCTGATTCTGATGTCCATGAGGACCAGCTCCGGCCGGTTCTTCTCAATGGCGGCCAGGGCCTGCTCTGCGGAAGCGGCGACGGCAACCACCTGATAGCCCGACTTTTGAAGCTCCTGCGAAATGGAAGCCGCAATTATGACTTCGTCTTCCACCACCATAATCTTCGCGCCCAAACCCATTCGGCTCAATTCCTTTTCCCGAGCCCACTACGTTCCTTCTAGATAGCACAAAGCTTACGGCGAAGTTAACTGCACTGGATACGAGGCATAGGTTATAGCCGAATTTTACTTAGTTCTAACGAATTTGAGGCATGCAACGCAAAAGGGCGTATCGTTTCTCTTACTCTGACGAACCGCGCCGATGAGACAACACAGAACAGAGATCCGTTCTTTGAGAAGACGAATGAGAACAAGAGTGCGGATGATTTCGCGGAGTGTAGCGATTGCGGTGCTACTGGCCATAAACCTAGGGTGGTCACAAAGCACAATCCAACCGCGGGATCGATTACGGGAAGTTATCACCGAAAGCAGCATGGTTACGTTGTCAGGTAATGTTCACCCTGCGCTGGCCCAAGCCATGAGTGAGTTGTCGGTGGATGCGAACTTTCCGATGGAGCATATGATCCTTCTGTTGCAGCCGGAGGCGTCGCAGCAGGCGGCGTTGGATCAACTGGTGGTGCAGCAGCATGATCCGCAGTCTTCTCAATTTCATAAATTCCTGACTCCCGAGCAGTATGCGGGGCGCTTTGGCGTTTCGCAAAATGACATCGACCAGATCACCGGGTGGCTGACGCAACAGGGCTTCCGGGTGGAGGAGGTAACAGCTAATCATCTATCCATCGTTTTTAGCGGTGACGCTTATGCAGTGCAGAGTGCATTCAAAACGGAGGTAAAACAATATAGCGTAAACGGTAAGATCCATCATGCTAATTCGAGCGATCCGCAGATACCGGCGGCGCTCTCCAGCGTTGTGAAAGGTTTGGTCAAACTGCACGATTTTCACACGCGGTCTTTTTCGCAGGATTTGCGGGTCATCGGCAACGCAGCGCAGCCGCTGTATAACGCAAGTCCAACAACGCATTACGTGGCACCGGCCGACTGGGCGATGATCTATAACGTTCGTCCCCTTTACACGGGCAACCTTAAAGGCTCCGGCCAAAGCATCGCGGTCGTCGGCCGGTCTAACGTAAAGATGAGCGATATACAGTCATTCCGTTCGCAATTTGGCTTGCCTGTCAACAATCCCACGGTGATTGTGGCGCAAGGCAGCGACCCGGGTTTCACCGGTAACGGCGATGCCGAAGAGGCGACGCTCGATGTCGAGTGGGCGGGCGCCGTCGCGCCGCTAGCGCAGGTGAAATTCGTTATCTCATCGAGTACCGCTACCGCGGATGGTGTCGATCTGGCGGCAAGCTATGCGGTCAACCACAATGTCGCGCCTATTCTGAGCGTGAGTTTTGGCTCGTGCGAGGCCCAAATGGGGTCGCAACTGGCATTTTACAATTCCCTGTGGCAGCAAGCCGCAGCGCAAGGTATTTCGGTATTCGTGTCTTCTGGAGATAGTGGTGCAGCGGGTTGCGACAGTTCCGGCGCTCCCTCGGGAACACAGAAGGGGATCAACGGGATTTGCAGCTCTCCTTATGCCACTTGTGTCGGCGGCACAGAGTTCAAGGAGGGTACCAATCCAAGTCTGTACTGGCTGCCTGGAAGTAACTCGGTACTTGGTACAGCGCAGGGCTACATTCCGGAAGTTGTGTGGAACGAAAGTGGATCGAACGGTGGTTCCGATTTGGCGGGTGGTGGTGGCGGCCCCAGCATTCAATGGCCGAAACCAAGCTGGCAAACGGGTCCAGGAGTGCCCGCCGATGGACATCGCGATGTGCCCGATGTGGCTCTCACGGCGGCTGGACACGATGCCTACATGGTTTTCTACAACGGAGCGTTGTCTTCGGTTGGAGGAACTTCCGCGTCAACACCTTCTTTCGCGAGTTTGTTTGCCATTGTGAATCAGAAATACAATGGCACGCAGGGCAACATTAACCCCGCGTTGTATCCGCTAGCCATCAAGCAGGCGCAGGGTGGAGCGGCGGTGTTTCATGATATTACCTCAGGCAACAACACAGTACCTGGAGTGTCAGGTTATGCGGCGGGCGTCGGATACGACATGGCGTCGGGTCTCGGATCAGTCGATGCATATCAGTTGGTGAACCACTTTCACGATGTATCGTTTAACGGAACGTTTTCGCTGACTGCCGCACCAGCAACTGTAAGTTTGCAAGCCGGACAGTACATCTCGGTGACTACGTCCATTACTGTGAGCAATGGCTTCAATTGGCCCGTTGCGCTGAGCGTAAGCGGATTGCCAACGGGCGTTAGCGCTTTCTTGGGCCAAAGCACAATTCCGGCTCCAGGATCTGGAACAACCGCGCTGCAATTTCAGTCCAGCAGCAGCGCACCGAGCGGCACATACACTGTGACCGTCACCGCAACTGGTGGCGGGATTTCACAAACGGCCACCGTGTCCATAACTGTGACCGCGATCGTGCCTAAGTGTTCTCTAACGGCCACCCCGGCGACTTTAACGATGGTTGTCGGCCAGGCGACGAATGTGCGCTTGACATGCACTGCGCCGCAAGGTGGTTTGCCTTCCAGTCTCGCCCTCGCCGTCACGGGCGCACCTGTTGGGGTGACGACGACTTTTTCTCCGGCAACGCTGATCCCGGGAACTGCAGTGAGCACTTTAACCATAATCACTTCGAGCGCAGCCACGGCCGGAAGCTATACGTTAGCGGTCAAGGCCAGCGGAGGGGTATTTAGTCAGACTGTCAATCTCGTGGTCACGCTCGCCGTGAATCCAAGCTTTGCCGTTACCCTTGCCAGCAATTCTGTGTCGGTGCCGCAGGCGGCGTCCGCAACAGTTGCCACAACCGTCAGCGACATTGGCACCTTCAACAATGCCATCACGCTTGCAGTTAGCGGGTTGCCAGGCGCCATGACGGGTGCCTTTTCGCCCGCCACACTGATTGCGCCGGGCGCCGGCATTAGTACTTTGACTTTGTCTGCCGGTATGACTACGCCCACTGGTACTTTCAGCTTTCAAGTTGTCGTCTCGGGCGGCGGTTTGGTGAAATCCATTCCTATGACCGTAATTGTTACCGCAGCACCAAGCTTTACGTTTACCTCGAATCTGGCTGCATTAGCAATACAGGCGGGCCAGACAGGCGGTGTTGTGGCACTCACGGTGAAGAGTTTGACAGGTAACTTTAGCTCGCCGGTGGCATTCAGTGTCGCTGGCTTGACAAACGTGAACGGTGTCACTGCCGCATTCAGTTCACCCACACTAGCTGCGCCCGGGTTGGGCACCAGTACCCTCACTCTCTCGGCCCCCAGCAGTGCGCTACCTGGTCAATACAAGCTCACCATCAATGCGGTGGGCGGAACCGTTACCCAATCGGCCAGCTTGCTTTTGACTATCCTGGGAGTACCCGGCTTCACGCTCAAGACGGATGTTACAACGCTGGCAATCACGGCTGGCGCCACGTTCAGCACAACGGTCAGCATCGTCGCGACGAACAGCTTTAACTCGCCGGTAGCCCTGACAATCGGCACTCTGCCGGCCGGGGTCACCGCCGCTTTTTCCTCAACCACCATCAATGGCGCCAATGGCACTGCCACTCTGACGATCCAAAGCAGTGCGGCCATTCCGGTATTGACAGTGGGCAGCTATCCGATTTCCATTGCGGGTACTTCGCCCCTGATACCGGTAGCCCTGCCAAGTCAGACGGCGGCTATGCAACTCACAATCGGTTCCGTGCAAACCTCGTTAAGCACGGCTGCCTTAACGGTGGCACGCGGCGCCTCGGTTTCCACGGCCATCACGGACACGGCCACGAACTTCACGGGATCGGCGAGCTTCTCGATTTCGGGGTTGCCGCCAGGCATAAGCTACTCCTTCGCACCGAATTCGCTAGCGGGATCGGGCTCTACGGCGCTCACGCTCGCTGCAGGTCCCAGTACCAAGCCCGGCAGCTATACGATCAATGTACGTACAGCGGCGGGAGGCACCACTACCCAAACAGCATTGCAACTCACGATTGACTAGCGGGTTGCTTGCGGGCGCTAGTGCTAAAAACCCGCTAAAATGGCGAATAGTGCGAGTTTTTACTTTACTTTTGCTGTCCGCCTTCCTGCTTTGTGGCGAAACGTTCAAGCTCTATCTTAAAGACGGCGGCTTCCACATGACGCGTGAGTATAAGCGCAACGGCGACCGCATCAGCTATTTCAGTACCGAGCGCGGCGAGTGGGAGGAGATTCCTTTTGAACTCGTCGATCTTGAAAAGACCGAGGCCGAACGCAAAGCGAAGACCGAGGCCGAGGCGCAAGAGACGCGTGCAGTGGATGAGGAAGAAAAGGCTGAACGTGCTCTGCGCAAAGAACTGGCTTCCATTCCCATGGAGCCCGGCGCTTATTTCATGCGCGGCAAGACGGTGGAAAAGTTGCTGCTGGCCGATTATCAGGTCATCACGAATAAGAAACGGCAAGCGCTGAAAATCTTATCGCCCGTTCCCCTTGTGCCGGGCAAAGCCGTGGTGGTGATCAAAGGCGACCGTTCAAAATTCACAGTGGGCGATGAACGCCCGGAATTCTATTTCCGGCGCGACAAAGAGGAGCGTTTTACGATCGTCAAAGTCTCTCCCACCAAGAAAGACACGCGCATCGTGGAAAGCCTTTCAATCGCGCCGGTGGTGAACCAAGCTACTGAGACTCGGAAAGAGATTGCAGTTTTCCAGCAAGATATGGGCGGCGGACTATTTAAGGTATGGCCGGAGAAAGCCATCGAGCCGGGCGAATATGCCATCGTGCAATTTGGCACTAATGACGATCCATCCGAAATCGATTTGCTGGTGTGGGACTTTGCCTACGTTCCGGTAGCGCACTAAATTGAAAATAGAGCTGAGCTCTCTACTTTAGAGAACTCAGCTCATATTCGATTGTTTAGAAGATTAGCTTTGCCGCTAACTGCACGTTGCGTGGAGCGCCAGGACCGATGCCCGGAGCGCCGAACGCCACGTCATAGGTTGCGCCAACTTGCCCTAAGTTGCTGCCTTGAACATTGTTTGCAGGCCCGGCGTAGTTGACGAAATTGAAGATATTGAAAATCTCGGCGCGTATTTGCAGCTTAATGTTTTCGCGGATCTGCACATTCTTGAAGGCCGAGAAATCGATCTGGTGAGTGGGCGGTCCGTAGAACTCGTTCCGACCCTGATTGGAGTAGGTGCCTTGTGCGGCAGTGGTGAATGCGTTGGGGTTGAACCAGTAGTAAGTGCCGGTTGCTCGGTCCGAGGCGGGCACGCCCACAAACGGATTACCGACCACTTGGGCGCGGTCGTTATATTCGGCGGTACCGCTAATGTCAGTGCCTGCGTACACTGTGAATGGTGAGCCGGTGAAGAAAGAGAACATGCCGTTCAACTGCCAGCCGCCCAGCACTGGCTTGAATTTGGTGGGTGTCGGCGGATTGTATGCCAGGAACATGGAAAACGAATTACGAATGTCGAAATCCGAATTGCCATAGTCGCATTGCAGGCAGAGGCTGTTCTGCGGAATGATATGGCGCGCGTAGGAAAGATCGTCCAGCGAATGGCCTAAGGTGTAGCTTAACTTGGTGGTGAAGCCGTGAAAATTGTTGGTTCGCATGGAAGCCAACAGTCCGTTGAAATGGGCATTGGCAATAGATTGCACTTCATTGATCGCGCCAAGGTCGGGAAACTGACTGAAGTAGGGACGGGTCGTTTGCTGGTAGGAATAGCCAGCGGCATTTGTGGTGTTCACAAATGAGCTGCCTAGCGTGGCCTGATTAATATCGATCATATCCGGCAGGTGGCGGCTCAAGCTACCCGAGTAGCCAATCTCGACGACAGCATCTTTCGCCATCTGATATTGGAAGTTCAGGTTGGTATTGAAGCTGTACCCAGTCGTGAAGTGCTGGCTCACTGAGAACCCGCCGAAGGGACCCTGGGCTGAACTTCCAGCGAAGATGGGAACTCCAGCTTGAATGACAAGCGGGCTGGTATTCGCTACGGTTGAAACTGGCGCGGGGCCGCCAATGTTTCCGTTAATTCCCGTGCCGGCGCTGTTCGAAGCGCCGCTATCGCCGAAGTAAGAGACATTGGGAACCTGGTAGAACATGCCCCAGCCGCCGCGAATGACGAGCTTGCCGCCGGTTTTCGGTTGATATGCAAAGCCAAGGCGCGGCGCAAAATCATGGAAATCTCGCGGCCAAAGGGTGTTGAGGCCATGCGTACCGACATAAGTGATGCCGCCGTCAGCAGGGATGAAGGTCGAAATGAGGTCTTTCGGATTGTAAATCGGGCTTTGATAAGTCCAGTTCAGGCCATAGTTCAGAGTCAACTTCGAAGTAACCTTCCAAGTATCCTGACCAAAAAAGGACAACCCGTGGAGGTCGTAAATCCGCTGCTGGTTACCAGCCGTCACTCTGGCGTTGCCGGGAGCAATACGCATAGAGAGGAAGTCGGCCAGCGCGTTGAGCGAACTAGCGATGGGCGAGCTGCCCACGCCCCAGGTGTCGCTCGAATTAGTGGCGGCGAACGGGCCCTGCGAACCGTTAAAAGTAAAGGTGCCGGGAGCGTCCGAATCGTAAAACACATCAAGGCGGGAATAGCGGTAGTCGCCACCGAAGCGGTACTGGTGCGAACCCACGGTGTAGGTGAAGGTTTGGTCGATGTGACCGGTGGTGTCGATGCGTCCGAGCGGTGGCGTTAAACCGGTGGAATCGAATCCCGAGATACTGAGGCTTGGGGAGCCGTAGTCCGTCGGATTCGTGACGCCGTCATTGAAGCCGAGCGCTGGCATGTTGAAACCGTGGTTGGCGTCGCCGAAAATCTGCAGGAAATAGTTCACGCCAAGGGTTGTTTGCGCCACTAAGCGCGGGGTAATGACCGCGTTATACACGACCGAAAAGTTGTGCATGCGGCTGGGGCATTCCTGAAAGTAGTAGGGCATTGCCGATCCTACATATTCAGTCTGATTGCCCGTGCCGCCGAAGTAGCGGACGGCCAGATTGTTCTTTTCGTTGAACTGATGATCCAGCTTGATGACCGCGTTGTAACTGTTCGAGAGGTTGATGCCGGCGCCGGCGTAGTTATAAGTGGTGGCGGGTCCCGTCAAACTGTTGGCCGGCCAAAGATTATTCAGCAAGGTCAACGCGAGTGGGTTCACCTGAACTCCATCACGGGCCATAATCGCCGAGGCTTGCGTAACCCACGCGGCAGATGGCGTGGTTCCTGGAGCGGTCAGAGCCTGCCGGTAATTCTGCTGTTCATAATTCATGAAGAAAAACGTGTGATTTTTTACGATGGGGCCACCGAGCGAGAAACCCTCCTGGTTATTGCGGAGTTTCGACGTGGGCGAACCAGGGGGGGTGAACCAGTCGCTCGCAGCGAGGGCTTCATTCCGGTTAAAGTAATACACAGTGCCGTGGAGGTTGTTCGTTCCCGACTTGACGACCACGTTCAAAACACCGCCCGAGTTGCGGCCCTCTTCAGCGTTGCTGCTGCTTTGTAAAGAGAACTCGTCAATAGCATCAATCGGCAGAACCACACCGGCGATTCCTGAAACACCGCCTTGGTTGACGGAATTGATGTTGTGCCACAAATCGTTGTTATCGGCGCCGTCAATCTTCCAGTCGATGCCGTTAAATCGCGAGCCATTCAAAGAGCCATTGGCGTTGGCACCGGGATTAAACTTCAGCAATTGCGTGAAATCGCGACCTTCCAAAGGAATGTCGAGGATCTGTTTGGTATTGATTAAGCTGGTTTCGGCCGAAGAGGCGGTTTCCACCGCCACGGTACTGGCTTCAACCTCAATCGTAGTCGCCTGCTTTGCGACCTCAAGTTTCAAGGCAACAGTGGCGATTCGACCGGCGTCGACCGTTACTCCCGCGACACGAATCGTATCAAAACCAGGCTGCGTTACGGTGATGTCGTACTTGCCAAGCGGAAGGTCCTGAAACACGAACTCACCGGAGGAAGAGGTCACACCTTGGCGCGTGAGACCGGTATCGGGACTCATCAATTTCACGGGAGCATTAACAACGGATGCGCCCGTAGCGTCAGTCACGGTGCCGCTAACACCTCCACGGAAGGTCTGGGCCACGAGCGACGCGGACGTTACCACTGCCACGAATACTGAAATGGGGATAATCTTTCCAATCACGAGCAACTCCTTTTTCTTTGTTTATGCTGCGTTCGGGCAAAAGAACGAGAGCAGCGAGAATCCAAAATGATCTACCCCGAAAAGGGGGATTTGGCCGTGCATCACGGAGCGCGGCGAACATCTTGAGGAGCAAAACTAGTAGTTCTACTCTGTTGTGATCGTTTTATACTAACCTATATTTCTTTTAAAAGGCGCACTATGCCTTGTCAATCCACCTGAGCCAATGACTATAAGAATACAGCGAGGTTAAGGCGGCTGCAACTTAATTCACGGGGGGCGAGGACGCAAGCAGTTTGGAAACTTTGAGTACGCCGTGCAGACTGGTGCATAGCAATCGGCAATCGGTTTTCAAAATGGAAGGGCGTGAGTTCGCGAACTGCGCGAAAGTGACAGTACACCCATACCCGCAACCGATGGTAGAGTTGATGGCTGTATGAGCCAGATAGGAGCGATTGAACTCGTCTTCCTACTGCTTCTCGTGTTCGTTGTCGTTTTCGGGCTTCTTGCCGGAAAGCTGAAAACGCCTTACCCGATTGTGATGGTGATCGGCGGCCTTATCTTAGGATTCGTTCCCGGCATTCCGGCGATTTCGTTGAATCCCGACGTGATCTTCCTGGTGGTTCTGCCGCCGCTACTGTACTCATCCGCCTGGACCACATCATGGCGGGAATTTCGCTATAACATCATCAGTATTTTGTTCTTGGCTTTTGGCTTAGTGGTTTTTACAGTACTTGGAGTGGCCTTGCTAGCGCCCAAAGTGCTGACTGGATTCGACTGGCGTCTAGGCTTGGCGCTTGGGGCTGTAGTGGCTCCCACCGATGCCATTGCCGCCACTTCAATTGCGCGACGCGTCGGGCTTCCTGAGCGCATCGTCGATGTTCTGGAAGGAGAGAGCCTGATCAACGACGCGAGCGGCCTGCTTGCTCTTCAGTTTGCGACCGCCATTGTGGTTGAAAGGCGCATACCCACGGCAGCTGAAGGAGCGCTGACATTTCTCTGGTTGGTAGCGGGCGGTATCGGACTTGGCTTACTCATTGCTTGGATCATCCACCAGATCGAAAAGAGGATTGACGATGGTCCTATCGAAATCGTGCTGAGTATTTTGGCCCCATACGCGGTTTACCTTGCCGCCGATGCTCTTCACGCTTCCGGCGTGCTGGCGGTTGTCGCCTGTGGATTATTCCTGAGCCGGCGTAGCGCCAGCTTCTTCTCGCCAGCGGTACGCCTGCAGACATGGTCGGTCTGGCAGGCGTTAACCTTCATTCTGAATGGCGTGGTGTTCGTGTTGATAGGGTTGCAACTTCCCGGTATTCGTCTTTCCATTAGAGAGTACAGTCTTCCAGCACTGTTGCGTGACGGGCTAGTCTTCAGCGTTCTGCTGATCTTATTACGAATAATTTGGGTTTTTCCGGGAGCGGGTTTAGCCTACTTCTTCAGAACGCGTCTCGCGCATCAGAAGGAGAAGCGTCCTCAGGCGCGGCAGATCTTCGTGGTTGGCTGGACGGGGATGCGGGGCGTCGTATCCCTGGCCGCGGCTATTGCGCTCCCCGCTATGTCTGACAAAGCACCTTTTCCGCAACGTGACCTGATTGTCTTCCTCACGTTCTGTGTGATTGTTGTGACGTTGATATTTCAGGGCCTAACACTCCCTCCCCTGATACGCGCTCTCGGCCTGGTTGGAGCGCCTGGGCATGATGCGGAGGAGCGGGAAGCGCGGCGCTTAGTTTTGAATGCCGCAGTTACTTATTTGCAAAATGCCAAGAAGAACGACAATGAAGAATCCGCCGAGCTGTATGAAGACTTGGTTGGACACTACCGCGAGCGCTTAGCAAGTTTGCAGCCCGGTGCAGAAAATCAACCGGCCAAAGAGAACCGCAATCGCCATATCGAGCTCTCTCTTAAGGCGCTCAGAATCGAGCGTCAGACAGCGATCCGGTTGCGCGATAGCGGGCAGATCAGCGATGGCTTACTTCGCCGGATAGAGCGGGAGTTGGACCTCGGCGAATCTCGCTGGTCTACTCGAGAAGAATGAAACTGAATTAGTTCAAAACGTGCAAAGGATTCTGCGCGACGATTTTCGGAGTGGGCATTTGCAGTTCCGGCATCGGCTTGGCTTGAAAGAGTTTGCGGCAAGGAACGGCCAGCCATCTGGCCCAAGCGCTGGCGCGGTGTACGCGGGCGCTATCGGTTGAGATGCCGGTGCTGGCGTACATTTGGCGGTAGAGCTTTGAAACGAACACGAAAGCGAGACGCGCCCGCAAATTGGGCGTACAACGCGACCTCTTCCAGACCGAACTAAAGCTATAGAAGCGGTCCCACACGCCTTGCGTCCGTTCGCGCATTTCGGTCGAGGTCATGGTTGGATGAGGCATGAACATCTTGGGACGTTTGTTCGCCGGGATAAGCCAGTAGCGCGTTAACGGAATGCCGTCTACTGCGCCGGCGGCTAGATCCTGTGTCTTCTCCCACTTTTCAAAGTCGACAGTGCCGGGGAAAGGAGTGAGCATCACGAACTGAGCGAAGGTAACACCGGCTTTCTGAGCGAGATCTTGAGTTGCTTGGAAGGTGTCTGCGCGGTCGCTCGGCAGTCCAAAGATGAACGAGCCCAGTATGTGCACGCCGTGGTCGGAAAATGTTTTGAGCCGCTGAATCAGATTGTCGCCCGACAGATTGAAGTCTTTAAATACAGCTTTCAAGCCTTCGGGGGTGACTGCTTCTACGCCGACCAAGGCGCCGCGGATGTGCGCTTTCTTCATGGCGTCGAGGAAGTCGGTGTCTTCGGCGGCTTCCATAGTGATCTGTGTGAAGAACGTCATGTCCTGCGGCATTTCAGACAAACGCTCCATCAGTTCAAAGCGTTCAGCGCGCATTGCCTCAAGCTGATCGACGCGGGCCTGGTTTTTTTGCTTCTTGGCGAGTTCGATGTCGGTGAAGGTCACCGGATAAAAGTTGTCGTCGGCGAGGGCGATAAAGCGAAAACCGAGCCGCCGCAGTTCGACGATTTCTTCAATAACGCTCTCGGTGCCGCGTTGCCTGGGCTTTTGCCCATCGGTACGCCAAACGGAACAGAACGAACAGTGTTTAGCACAGCCACGGACCGTTTGTACCGAAGCCCACATGTAACTGCGGGCTGGCAGCAAATCCCAGCGGGCTTGCTTGAAGTCTGCTGCTTCCACTTTGCCGCCGTTATAAATGCGCTCCGGATTACCGGCATGGCAATCGCGCAACACCTGACTCCAGATCACGTCGCCATCACCCTTCACCACAACATGCGCGCCGCCATGCTCAAAGGGTTCTTCCTCATAAAGTGTGGGATGAATACCGCCGAAGACGACCCAGGCGCCCCGCTCGCGCGCGGCCCGGCCAAGTTCGTATCCTCTTAAGGCGTTGCCGGTGTGAATGCCAATCCCGACGACATCGCCCTTCTGAATCCGCTCCAGATTCAAATGCTCCAGTGTTTCGTCGCATATCTCAGGGTCGCCGAAAGCGTCTCCCGTAGCCGCGGCCAAAACAAAGAGCCAACGAGGAGTGATAACCGCAGTTCCAAACGCGGTATCACTTGGATTAACAAGGTGAACCTTCATGTAATTGTTCTAGGGTGGAGGAGCCACGCTAAGTGTAGCAGTAAGGCTGTGAATTACTAATGACTTAGGTTTTTCGCATTGCGGAAAGCGGCGAAACGGGCTAAAGTAAGCTGTGTCACTTGTTCAGTGTCCTCATTGCAGATCCGTCGATTTTAGAGGCGTAGGTACGCGGAATGCGCTCGAGAGGGCTCTCCACTGGCTGCTTTCGCCTTATCGGTGCACGCTGTGTGGGCACCATTTCTTTTTGTTTCGCTGGCGTGCCCCAGTTGCTGGAAGCGCTTAGATTCTTATCTTCCGACTTCGATAATTGTGAACGATCCGGGTGTCATCGGGCCGCGGCGCGGACGCTGTTGCCCGGGCTCGGGAGCGGGCGTTGGCCCAAACTCAGCGGCGATGAGCAAGATATGTTTTGTCTTGCTATCGATCGTCATAGTTTTGGCCGAAACCATTGTCTTGACCGTCTGTTCAACGGAAAACTCTGTAGGGCTGGTTTCTTTGATGACCGTCAGTGTGCCATCGCCCTGCGAACTGAACGCTTCTTTGGTTTCAGGCATGAAACCGGCACCATCGACTCCGGTCCCGATAGGCAAATTTTTGATGATCTTACCGTCGAGCGCATTCATAATGACGCTAACGGCCGGATTGCGGCATTCGACAAAGAGCAAATGATTTTTGGCGTCAAACGCCAATCCGGCGGGTGTTTTGTTTTCACCAAGATCGTATTGAGCTGTTACTTTCATCGTCTTGGCATCGACTACAGCGACCTTGTCCTTGTCTTCGATATCGACATAGATGTGGCCTTTGCCGTCGGTTGCTGCTTGTTCAGGAGCGCCGCCTAGATCGATAGTGCCGAGGACCGAACCTGTTTTGGCGTCGATCACAGTGGCATTCGGTGCGGCGTGACTCAGAATATAAATGCGGCGATTAAAGGGATCGAACAACATGCCGTCAGGATTACCCTGCACCTCGATGGTCTTTAATGTCTTCAACGTTTTGCTATCGAACATGAGAACGGGTTTGCTGGTGGCGAAACCGTGATGCGATTTAGGATCGACTGCTACACCGTGCGCGCTGAAATCGGGAATCTCTCCGGCAGGTTGCAACGTGTCGAGATCGAACACCGAGATGCGCTTGGTTGGTCCCGTTCGCGCGACATACAGGCGGCGTCCACTGGCATCGGCGTAGACGTAATCGAAGCCGCCTTCACCGCCTACCTTGGCCGTTTTCAAAACGCTATACGGTTGCTGACAAAAAGCGACTGCACTAAACCATGCCGCGCTTAATAGGGAAAGCCGTCTCATATAGCTAAACATTAGCAGTGCTCGAGAACCAGAACCGATGCGGCAGAGTAGATCCTGAAAGCGCGGTTCCAGTACGCAGATCAGCAAGCCACGGGCCTTCGTGGAACTCAATCATTGACGTGGCGCGCTTCCGATAGCCCTTTTCTAGCCAACTCGGTGCGACTTGGGCTTGACTTTTAGCTGCTCGCTTTGTGCCGGTCGCCCAGGCCGGCGCGAGCGCGAGTGACTACCTGAATCGCGCTCCAGTCGGCATCGTTTAAACCGCGATCCACGCACTCCTGCATTTTGTCCCGGATCAGTGTTGCCAGATCCAGCGGGCACTCAGCGGCCTGTGCTGCCTCCAACATAAGGTTGACATCCTTAAAGCCACCACGCATTGAAAAACCGCCAGTGCCGTCAACATCGTGTTCAAGCAATTTGCGCGCGTAGCCTTTGAGGCCAGGCAGAGCAAACGAGCGGTCGAAAAACTGTGCCATGATTTCCGGTGACGCGCCAGTCTTCTCGGCAAACGTCAAACACTCGGCCATCGCTTCGATGATTGAGATGATGAAAAAATTGACGCAGAGTTTCTGCTGGTTGGCTAAGCGGGCCGGCCCAGTCATTGGAATCAAGGTGTTGGCGAAGGCGTTGCAGATCGGTTGGATTTCTGCGATCGCGCTCGCGTCGCCGGAAAGGAACTGAACCAGCGTGCCGGCCGCGGCAGCGTCGGGCCGACCGACGACGGGTCCAGAAACATAGCGGGTTCCACGCGCGCGATGTTGTTCGTCCAGCCAGTCTGCACAAGTTGGGGAGATCGTCGCGGCGCAGAGATGAATAGCGTTAGGCGCCATTTTCGCGATGACTCCATCGGGACCGTCGAACACCGCATGAACGGCGGCGTCGTCCATTAAGCTGCTGATCACCACCGGGACGCCGTGCACTGCCAGCGCAGGTGTGGCATACGCCGTGGCGCCGACAGTGGTTAAGGGAGTGAGCTTTTCTGGGCTACGATTCCAGATGCGTAGTTGATGCCCCACTTTGAGAAGATTTTGAGCTATGCCCGTTCCCATGTTTCCTAGACCAAGAAAAGCGATATTCATTTGGGTTCCCCTTCTTTCTAAATTAAATTAGACGCGTGGAAGAGCGTAGACTAAAAGCGTAACGATCAAGCCTATGATGCCAACGAACGAATTTGTAGAAGTCCGCAATGGCGGTTACTATCTGTTCGGCACACGCATCGGCTTGGATGTCGTTGCATACGAGTTCCGCGATGGACATTCGGCAGATGCGATCTTCGAGGCGTATCCCTCGATTGGCTCGCTGGAGAAGGTTTACGGACTGATAGGGTTTATCCGCGAACATCCAAGCGAAATTGAATCGTACCTTCAAGAACAGAATCGCCGCTACCAAGAGTTCAGCTCAACACATCCTTTGACGTCGGAAATGATTGATCGATTTGAACGCACCAAAAAGGACAGGGCATTAAAGCAAGCTTGAGCTTGCGATTTCAAACCGATGAAGATCTGAACCCGGAGATAGGGCGAGGATTGAAAAGGCGGGAGCCGATGATCGATTTTCGTGGCGTCGCAGGTGTAATCACCGACGGCACAACTGACGGCGAAGTTCTACGGATTGCAGCCGACGACGTTCGGGTGCTCGTTTCTAGGGACATCAACACTATGCCGAAACACTTCGCGGAATTGGTATCCCGGCGATCGTCTCCCGGATTGATTTTGATCCATTCTCGCCGATCCATCGGCTCCGTAGTTGACAGTCTGTTCGTCGTGCGGTTGACCTGGACTGCTGACGATTGCGCGATCAAGCGAGATGGCTTCCTTAAGGCAGAGTGTTCAACTTACAACATCAACTGCCCGCCATTCACTTCGATGGTTTCTCCCGTCACGTAACTCGCCGCATCCGACGCCAAAAACGCGATCACATTCGCCACTTCTTCCGACGTCCCGACGCGTCCCAGCGGAATGCCCTTGACGAAATTCGTCATCATCTCCGGCGTCGAAAACACTTCATGAAAGGGCGTATCAATCACCCCTGGGGAAACCGCATTCACCCGAATCCCATTGGTCGCGAACTCTTTCGCCAATGCCTTCGTCAGCGTGATCAATCCGCCTTTCGCCGTGGCGTACGCCCCAGCGCCGGGCCCGCCGCCATTCCGCCCGGCGATTGAAACGATATTTATAATGCTGCCGCGTTGGCGCGCGATCATGGCCGGCACAACCGCCTGCGCGGCTAGCATAGCGCTCTTCAAATTCAAATCGATCACTTCATCCCAGCGCGCTTCAGTCATCTTTTCGAAACTCACTCGCTCCACCAGTGAGCCCGCGTTATTGACCAAAATGTCTATAGAGCCGAGTTTCGCCACAGCTTCTTGCACAATCAGGGTGATTTCCGTTCCTTTCAACATTTCGACTTGCAAAGTAATCGCCGTTCCTCCCGCTTGTTGGATGGCTTTCTGCACATCGGCAGCACCTTGCGCGTTGCGGTTGTAGCCGATGGCCACGCGCGCCCCGAGTTGTGCGAACAAGCGTGCAGTGGCAGCGCCTATACCGGAGGATGCGCCCGTAATAAGAGCGGACTGATTGGAAAGGTTGAAAAGGTCAGGCATGCAGTTTGTATTGTCGCTTGAGCATCTATATTCTCTAATACCCATTACCTAGATAGATCGCCGATCCAACCCTATCCCGTTTCGCTTCCTATATAATCAGGTCACGTAATCCAAATTTAAGGGGTTTTATGAAGCATCTCCGTCAGATGTGCGCTATTAGTGCGCTACTTCTCATTTTCAGTGTTTGTGGCCTGGCTCAAACGCTCACCGCTACTTTAGTCGGCTCCGTTACAGATTCCAGCGGCGGCACGATTGCGAATGCCAAGGTGACCATTACCGAAACAAACACGAATGTCAGCCGCAGCACGCAAACCAATGAAAGCGGCAACTACATTTTTCCGAACCTGCCGCCTGGGACCTATACCGTCGTTGTCGAGCTGGCCGGCTTCCGACGTGAGTCGCGAGCCAACGTACAAGTGTTGGTAGACACCAACCCTCGTGTTGACATCACTCTACAGCCCGGCGCCATTTCGGAATCGATCGAAGTCAGCGCGGCGGCGCCTCCCATTCAGGCCGATACAGCCAGCGTCGGCGTCCAGATCCAATCCACCACTGTGGAATCTGCTCCGCTCGGCACCAACCGAAATTTCCAGAGTCTCTTGAACCTCGTTCCTGGCACGACACCTGCCACTTTCCAACATTCACAGTTTTTCAACGCCGCCAGTTCCCTGCAAACCGAGGTCAACGGCCAATTGCGCATGGGCAACAATTATATGATCGAGGGCACGGACGACAACGAACGTACCGGCCTGCTGCAAATTTTGATTCCGCCGATTGAAGCGATTCAGACCGTCGACGTGGGAGTGAGCAATCAAGATCCGGAAATGGGCCGCGCGTCGGGCGCGATCGTGAACGTGCTGCTGAAATCGGGCACCAATGATTTCCATGGCTCGGCGTACGAATTCCTGCAGAATAGCGATTTTAATTCGCGGTCGTTCTTCAATCCGTCGGTGGGACATCTTGCTTACAACTACGTGGGCGGCAACATTGGCGGTCCCATAAAGAAGAACAAACTGTTCTTCTTTGGCGATTATCTGCGAGTTATGGATCACGAGGCGAATACCAACCTCATGACGATTCCACCAAATGCCTGGCGGAGCGGCAATATAGGCTCGGCGTCCACGACTGTGTACGATCCTGCCACCGGCAATCCCGTAGACGGCACCGGCCGGATAGCGTTTGCCGGTAACCTGATTCCCACCAACCGGATCAACCCGATTTCCACCGCGATCTTGAATGCGCTGCCTGGAACGAATCAAGGGGGTGCCACCAGCACCGCTAACAACTTTTTTGCTCTGTTGCCGTTTCAGAAGACGACTGACTCACTCAACAGCAAGATCGATGACAATCTGAGCGACAAAGACCGGCTCTCTGGACGGTTTAGCTTCGCCCGCCCAGTCGTTTTCCAAGCACCCGCTTTTGGAAACTTTGGCGGCCCGGCTAACGGCGCCTTTGCCGGAACGGGTACGCAAAAGACCTATAGCGCCGGCCTGAACTATGACCGCATCTTTTCGCCAACTCTGGTATCTGAAGTGCGCATCGCTGTCTCGCATTATCACAACGAGGCGCAACCCACAGATTACGGCAAGAATGATACCTCGGCTCTTGGCATTCCAGGCGTGAACATCAATCCGTTCACGACGGGCACGGTCGGCATTCAGATTAATGACGGGTTCTCAAATCCACTCATCGGCTATTCGGCCAGTTTGCCCTGGATCCGCGCTGAAGCGAACGTCGACATCGTCAATACCTGGACGAAGACGATTGGCAACCACACGATTAAGTGGGGCGGCGATTTGAAGCGCGTGCGCGACGATTTACTGCAGGACCAGACTTTTAGCCCGCGTGGCGTGTATTATTTTGGCGCTTCACAAACGGCCTTAGCCACGTTGACCGCACCGGGAGTGTATGCAACTTCGAAAACCGGTATTGGTAACGACTTCGCTTCTTTCCTGTTGGACACTCCTTACGAGATCGGTCGCGACGTCAATACATATTTCCCTGCTTACCGGCAATGGGAGGTTTTCGGTTATGGTGGCGACAAGTGGCAGGTGAGTCCAAAGCTTACCGTGGACCTCGGAGTGCGCTGGGAGTTCTATCCGCCGGCCGTTCCGCAGTTCAACGGAGGGTTCTCTAATTATGACGCTTCTAACAACACCCTAGTCCTGGCAGGAGTAGGTAGCAATCCCTCCAATTTAGGTATAAAAACGCGATACGATTATTGGGCGCCGCGCGTAGGATTGGCCTATCGCATGGACGAAAAGACGGTGATTCGCGCCGGTTTCGGAACAAGCTATACACCCTTCCCCGATAACACTTACGCTTACAATTACCCGGTTCGCTCGAATAACCAATACAATAACGTCGGCAACGGTTTTGCCGATACATTCCTGCCCAGTGGGCAACCCGCCAGTTTCCAGAATGGCTTCCCGCTACCGGTACCCGTAACGATTCCTTCAAACGGCATTATCCCTGCTAACACCGCGCAACTCTTGAGCCAGAGCATGGTTACCGTTAACAAGAATTTCAAAAATCCCTACGTGGAGAGTTGGAACTTCGCTATTCAACGGGCGCTTCCGTTCGGATTTACCCTTGATACCGCTTATGTGGCCAGCCACGGTGTCGATAACGTGGCAACTTACAACTTGAATACGAACCTTTCCACCCTCGGTGGAGGTTCGGCCGGACAGCCGCTTTATCAGCAGTTTAAGAAGACCGCGGGAGTGACCCTCTATTTCGCGGGCTTCTCTTCGTCTTATGAATCTTTGCAAATGAAACTGGACCGTAAATTGGGCAGCGGCCTGTTCTTGACCACTGCGTTTACCTGGGGCAAGGCAATGGGGTATCAATCCAGCGACGATGGCGGTCTGGACTTCTACATCAATCAGCAGCGTAACTACGCGCGCGCCGACTTTGACCGTGAATTTGTTTATTCACAAAGCTTCAACTACCGGCTGCCGTTTGGCCAGGGTCAGCACTTCCTAAGTTCTGGACCTGCCGCTTGGGTACTGGGTGGTTGGCAGTTGTCCGGCATTATCAGTGTCTCTTCCGGCACGCCGATGACGTTCACGGCTAGCGGCTCGAGCATCAATACTCCTGGCGAAACACAGACGGCCGATCAAGCCGGTCCAGTAGCGCTTCCCAAAGGCATCAACGTGGGCAATCCGTGGTTCAGCACCGGCAGCTTCACGCAGCCCACCGGTGTCCGGTTCGGCTCGAGCGGACGTAACATTCTGAGCGGCCCGGGTCTCTTCGCGCTTAATGCTTCATTGGCGAAGAGCTTCCGGCTCACGGAACGCTTTAGAGCGGAGATCCGGGCAGAGACGTTTAACCTCACAAACACACCGCAGTTCTCCAACCCGTCCACCAGTTTGACAAGTTCTACCTATGGCTATGTCACTGGAACGTTGGGTAGTGGTACAGGTGTGAACGGCACCGGCGGTGGCCGGGCGCTTCAACTGGCGGCTAAGGTCACGTTCTAAACGCTTACTGGCGTCAAACAAAGGCGGCTCTCCTTTTGGAAGTCGCCTTTTGTTTTCTGAGCGCCAATGCTATACACTCGCTAATCCCAGAAGAAACCGGGTCTTACGCAGTTCCTTTTTCTTCCTGCTCTCTAGAGAAAACGACAACTACAGCCGAAACATTTACTATCGGACTGTTATTATGTCGTCACCTTTTTCCGTAATCTATGAATTCGACCGGTTCCGGTTAGTCCGGTCTAAACAGCGGCTCACTCGGGACGGGATGTTGGTTGTCACCCCGGGAAGAACTCTGCCTTTGCTGGTCGCGCTCCTCGAGAATCGCGAAAACGGCCTCTCCACCGAAAAGCTGGTCAACTCGCTGTTCGCAAAATCGCTTGTTCCGGAAGAAGAGTTGGTCGGTGAGATTCTCGCTCTGAAGCGCCTGTTGGATGACACGTCGACGCAGACGCCGATGATTAGGACTGTACCGGGGACTGGTTACCGGTTCGAAACTGAAGTCACTGAGTATCTGGGTGATTCGGGTTCTGACAGAACATTCGGTCACAATCCCACGGAAGTTGAATCCCAGCAACCCGTAAAGAGTTCATCGGGGCGAAACGCGCTGTTCGGTGCCGTTGGCGCAGTTGCTCTTATTGCGATCGGCGTGGGCGTTTGGCACTTCATGTCTAACAGCAGACATGATCCCACTAGCCCTAACAGTTCGAGCACCGACACTATCAGCCCTGAAGCCGCCAGCAGCGAAGCCCCCCGCGCCGAAACTACGCGCACGGACACCGTTAACTACGACCCTCCAGCCAACGGTACTTCCCAAGTGGCGGTTTTACCCTTCCAATCGCTAACAGGCGCCAGTATGGACGATCGCTTCAACAAGAGTTTGACGGAATCGCTGATCAGCAGTCTGGGCAAAAACAAATTGCACGTAGTGCCGGAAGCGGCCGTGCAACATTACATGGAATCCGGTGCCACCGATCCAATGACGGCTGGGCGCGAACTGGGCGCGCAGCTGATCGTCCGAGGGATGGCGCAACGGCTGGCCGGGCGCATTGTCGTTAAGGTTCAATTGATCAGCACGGAGGACGGCAGCCAAATTTGGTCGAAAGGATTCGAGGGCGATTCAAGCGATATCGCGGGGCTAACCACCAAGATTTCCGCCAAGATCGGTAAAGGCGTGCCCAGCCAGGACCAGCCTTAAGAGAAAAGCGTATACCAAGAGAGAACATTTTATTAAGCTGCTAACTAATTTGCGATGAAGAATTTGGTTAGCGAGTCGATTAATGAGTCGCGGAATGAACTGAACCTGGGTTCTATGCTTGGCATAGCACTGTCTGCCGTGGTGGGTACAACTCTTCTCGTTTGGGCGTTGCATTTCATTCACATAAGCAACGGCTATGTGGGCGTCAGCAAACCATTTCCACGAGTGGCGGTACTACCGTTCCATTCCATGAGCGCTGCGCCTGGCGACATTCGGTCCGACCGCGCGCTGACGAACTCCTTGATCGGCGGGCTGGCTTTAATTTCACGCGTGGAAGCGCTGCCGCCGCAAGAAGACGTGGACCCCGTCAAAGTAGGTCGTGAAATGGGCGTCAGACTGATGGTGATAGGAATGGTGGAACGGCTCGGAAAGCACGTCCGCGTAAACATACAGATGATTAGCGCCCGTGACGGCAGTCAGCTTTGGGCAGCCCGTTTTGAAGGTAATTCCGACGACCTTACCGGTCTCTCAGCTCAAATTGACAAAGCACTAGCGCCCCACTTGACAGCGTTGTTAGACTGAGGACTTGAGGAAGATGATTTTCGTATCTAAAGTTCCTCTTTCGGTAGTACGATACGGTTTTAGCAACCTGGCAAGCTATGATAGGCCGCGACGAATTCGACCCTTTAGCCCCCCAACGCGAGGCAGCGATCTTCTACGGCTTGTTCCTCAGAGGACATTCGGCAGACGACTTGCGTCGCGATATCGATGTTCCGCGCCCCCTGCTTCATAAATGGCTGCAGCCACGGCGCTATGAGGACAATTTCCGCAATTCATTGCGCCAGATGTACACTTACCGGAAAAAAGTGTTAGCAATTTTTGATGAGCTTGTGCTTAAGGAGAAATACCGCATTCAATGAATTAGACTAAGTGGATGGAACTATCCATCTTCCAAGTTGATGCGTTTTCAAGCAAAGTTTTCGGAGGCAATCCCGCTGCCATCTGTCCTCTTGAAAAATGGCTTCCCGACGCCACGCTCCAATCTGTAGCATCAGAAAATAACCTCTCCGAAACCGCGTATTTTGTACCCACAGGAGACCGCTATCATCTGCGCTGGTTTACGCCCGCCGCTGAAATGGATTTGTGCGGACATGCCACGCTCGCCTCGGCGTATGTCCTCTTTCATGAGCTGCAATATTCCAACGAGTCGGTTTATTTTGATACGAAGTCAGGCGAATTAGTCGTGAAGCGCGAAGGCGATTTATTGGTCATGGATTTCCCTTCTCGACCGCCTAAACCGGTGAATGCCGATGCTAGACTAGCCGCTGCGATGGGCGGTAACCCAAAAGAAATTTTGGCTTCGCGCGATTACTTTCTGGTTTACGACACCGAAGAGGAAGTGCTCGCATTACAGCCGGATATGGCCGCTCTTTCCCGGCTCGATAAGCCCACCTTCATCGCGACCGCTCGCGGCAAAAACTGCGACTTCGTTTCGCGCTTCTTCGCCCCGACACTGGGCGTTCCAGAAGATCCCGTCACAGGTTCCGCACACTGCACGCTAATCCCCTATTGGGCCGCTAAACTCGGAAAGGACTTGCTGCACGCCTGGCAGGTTTCTGCGCGGCGCGGCGAGTTATTCTGCAAATTCGCCGGCGACCGGGTGGAAATGGCTGGGCATGCCGCCCTCTATTTGAAGGGGCAGATCTGGGTTTAACCAAACTCGGCAAACAAAATGATGTGCCCCGCCGGATCAAACACTCCGTACTCCTTTGCCCCATAAGGAGTGGTGCGACGCTCAACCGCGGTCTTATAGCCTTTCACCGCAGTGATTGTTTCTTCCAGGTTTGCCACCTCAACGAATAGAAAACTGGGCCCTTTTTGATAGAAAAAGGCTAATTCCGGCGCGTCTTTCAAGGCGGCGGAAAAGCTTTGATACATCAGCTCCAAGCTGCCCTTTTGCAGTATCGCGAAGCCAAGTTTATCTCCTTCCGGCACTTCCATAATTTTCTGAAAACCGAGATGTTCAGTCCACAAAGCAACGCATGGCTCGATTTCGGCAGCGTACAAGACGGGAGTTACTTTCTTAGGCATAGGGAAACTCACAAGGGAGAATTTCGGCTGGTGGATCGCCGGCTTCTGACATTCGGACGAGGAGACGCTCGCGGAGTTTGAGTTCTACCGCTGCCGTTTCCTTCCGCCCACAAAGATTAATCAATTGATAAGGATCGGCTCGGTTGTCGTAGAGCTGAAAGGCGTTATAGCGCGGCGCATTCGCCTTGTGAACGCCGAGCGGAGCAGCCACAACATAGGTGTAATCGGGCGTACGCAGGGCACGTGCCGTCCAGAATTCGGACATTTGAACAAAAATCTCGTTTGCGGTGTGGCTGATTTGACATGACGATGGAACAGGTTGTCCAGCAGCTTTCAGCAGCATCGGCATCAGATCGACAGTTGAAGTAAAGCTTTGCACTTCCTGGCCGCCGAAAAAGCTGGGACCCTTAATGATTAATGGAATGCGAATAGCTGAATCGTGACCACTGCGTTTGTACTCGTCGTTGCGGGTCATAAAGTGGCAGCCGTGATCGCTCAGGAACGCAACGATGGTGTTATCTGCCAGATTGCGATCTCTTAGGGTCTGGTTGATCTCGCCGACCGCGTTGTCGATACTGTTGATGCAGCCGTAATAGTCAGGTAACTGTTGTTGATAATCGCCCGGGAATGGCCGGAGGTCTGGCGGTATGAAGGGATTTTTATATCTCTCCGCAAACCCTTTGGGTGCCACCATTCGGCCCATATCGTTTTGTTGATGCGGTTCAAGAAACGAAACAATGAGCAGGAAGGGCGAATTCGTGGGCGCGTTGTTAAGGAAACGTTTCGCGCGGCCCGTCATGAAATCGACCCGGTATTCATCTTTGAACGGGATGGGGCGGCCGTCGCCATCGTAAAGTTCGCCTTCGAACGGATGCGAGGTAAATTCCAAAACGTTGGACGCTTCCCAAAGGCCGAGAAACCCGCCTCGTGCGGACGCCGGGACCGGACCTCTCGGGCCGTCATTCAGGTGCCACTTGCCAATATAGTTCGCTGAGTAGCCGGCGTTGCTGAGTTCTGTGGCAATAGTCGGCGTGGCCGGATTCAGTGCGACGCCATCGTGGGTATTGCGCCAGACCCCGTGGCGCGCCGGATATTGGCCCGTGAACAAGCTCGCTCGCGACGGACTACAGACGGGCTGAGCGACAAACGCATGACGATAAAGAATTCCGCTACGGGCCATAGCATCGATGTTTGGCGTTAGATCCATCGGCGTTTGGCCATATGCACCGATTGCGTCGTAGCGAACCTGGTCGGCGATAATGATAACGATGTTTGGGTGGACGGTGGGTTCAGCAACGTTTACCAGCGCGGCTGCGCCGGCTGACGAGAGAACTGATCTTCGAGTGGGCAGCGCCATAGGTCAATTAAACGGCCTCACACCAATTTGCGCTGCAGTTCTGTGAGGAATGCCTTGCATGAAGCTAGGGCTCCTCATAAGTCTCGACGCTAAGCACTAGAAAGAAACTATCAGACTGACACTAAGGGAATTCACCTGCGAGGGGCGCGGGTACCAGGGTGCTTTGCGATAATTGATGGAAAAGGCTAAGCCAGCGGAGCGTGCCACAGATCACCGTGAAGACAAGCCACGCCTACCCCAATCTTCTAGCAGCCATGGCTTAAACGATGGAACTCAAGCTCTCGCCTGATACTGCCACATTCGAGGCGCAGACCTTCAATTGAGCGTTGGACGGAAGGAGTTTCGTCTGAAGCGCTATCCTGCGACGGGCATTCGAGCGTAAGTTTGGCCCGTCCGAGACGCTCGATCGCCGTCGCTAACCGATCTAACAAGTTCGTGCGAGTCTCGCAAACGGCACTCATCACCGTTCGAGAATTACTTAGGTGCTGGGTGGCGGTTGCTCTTGGTGTTGCCATGTATGCGTTTTGGACGACTCATGACAGCGTAGAGTTACCTGCGAAATCTACCGCACTTCGTTCGGCTGACGAAAAGCATAGCGACGGCAAATTTCTGACACGCTGCGCAACTATCCGCCGATCGACATCGGGTCGAGAGACTGTCCCTGGCTCTGAATGCCGCTCATTTGAAAGTTCTTCACCAGTTGATTGAAGGATTGGCTGGCGCTTGTTGAACTTTTGCTGCCGGGCAGGTAGGCCGCGCTAGCATCATTCAGCAATTGAGCAAACGGCGAGGATGTGCCGCTGTTTGAAGATTGCGCAGAAGACTTTGTCAGGCTGTTGGTGGTTAATTGGTTTGCCAGGGTCGACTGCAAGAAACTGGCGGGGAGACCATTGAGGGAGTTGATGTTCATGCCTTTGTATGGGCAATTGGAGGACCATTTAATTTGCGATACACTTTCAAACCAGAGAGAAGGAACAAAATTGAGCGAAAAAGAAAATGTCCATGTCGACCGCCGCACCTGGATTGCCGGCGCCGCCACAATGTTGGGAGCAGCAGCGGTAGGCGCTGAAACCGCTAAAGCGAAAAATTTGAGCGGTGCGAGCGAAAGCATCGTGGCGAAAACAAATGTGGGGGTTGTAGAAACCACTGGCGGTAAAGTGAGAGGCTATTCGCACAACGGTATTCAGATCTTTAAGGGCATTCCGTACGGGGGAGCGACTGCGGGCGCGGCACGCTTTATGCCGCCTTCCAAGCCAACGCCATGGACTGGTGTGCGCAGCAGCCTTTATTACGGGAAAGTCTGTCCCCAGGGGCCACGTCCCGGTTGGGATAACGACGAGAACGCATTCATGTTCGAGTGGGATGACGGGCAGCCGGGTGAGGATTGCCTGCGCGTGAACGTTTGGACACCCGGCGTGAACGATAACCGCAAACGGCCAGTGATGGTCTGGTTACATGGGGGTGGTTTTTCGGCGGGTTCGGGGCAGGAATTAAAGTCTTACGAGGGGGAGAATTTGGCCCGGCGCGGCGACGTTGTGGTTGTGAGTCTGAATCATCGTCTCAACGTGCTTGGCTATTTGAACCTCGCAGACCTAGGGGGGGATAAGTATGCGGAGTCGGCCAACGTTGGCAATCTCGATTTAGTGGCCGCGCTCCAGTGGGTGCGAGAAAACATTGCGAGTTTTGGCGGCGATCCGAATACCGTGCTGATTTTTGGGCAGTCCGGCGGTGGGGGCAAGGTGGGAACCTTGATGGCTATGCCCGCCGCCAAAGGCTTGTTCCATCGCGCGGCGGTGCAGAGCGGTTCCCAGCTGCGTGCCATCCAACCAGAAGATGCGAGCAAGTTGACCGTTGCGCTGTTGGCGGAGCTGAACCTCTCGAACTCGCAAATGAGTGAGTTGCACAACGTTTCGATGGACCGATTGCAGGGCGCGGCGGCGGCCGCATTGCGAAAGCTCGCACCTGCTACGGGTTTGCCTCCCACTGCCAGACCGCGCCGCATCAACTGGGGTCCGGTGGTGGATGGAAAAATTCTTCCACATCATCCTTTCGATCCGACGGCGCCGGCGGTCTCCTCAGATGTACCCATGCTGATCGGTTCAGTTCTGAATGAGTTTGTGACCGGTATCGGAAACCCGGACGCATTTGCGATGCCGGAAGAGACGATGAAGGAACGAGTGAAGGTGCTGTTGGGTGGCGATAAGGCCGAAGCGGTCATCGCCGCTTACCGCAAAGCGAATCCGCAGGCGCGCCCGTTTGAGTTGCTCTCACGCATTTCGGCGGCATCGGTTCGACAGAATGCGGTGACACAGGCTGAGAGGAAGACAGCGCTCGGCGGCGGGGCCGCCTATGTTTACTGGTTTACCTGGCAAACTCCTATTTTGGATGGAAGGCCGATGGCGTTTCACTGCTCGGAATTGCCGTTCGTTTTCGACAATACGGATCGTTGCGCGGCGATGACCGGTGGTGGTCCCGAAGCCCGCGCCCTAGGAGCCAAAGTGAGCCAGGCGTGGATCGACTTCGCCAGACACGGCAATCCAAATCACGATGGACTGCCTAAATGGCCTGCGTTCGACAAGGGCAAAGCGCCGACAATGATCTTTGATAATAAATGCGAAGTGAAGAACGATCCGGATGGGCCCGAGCGCCGACTGGCGATGGAGGCGTAGACGCAGCACAGTCTTTTTTCGGCTGACCCTTCTCCTGCCGCTGAGCCTCTTTGTGAGGGCGGCGTGCTGTTGCACGGATTCGCATTGGCCGAAGTAGCGCAAATATTTTCGCAAGTTTCGAAGATTGCAACACTGTCGCCTTTTCGTCACATGATCACGCCCGGAGGTTTTCGGATGTCGATCGCCATTACAAACTGCGGCAAGGTTGGTTGGATTTCGGATCGGAAGGGATACCGTTATGTGGAGATCGATCCGGAGACGGATAAAGCATGGCCTGTGATGCCGCCTCAGTTTGCCAAACTGGCGGAACGTGCTGCAGCCGCCGGCGGATTCGCGGGTTTCCAATCTGACGCCTGTTTGATTAACCGCTATGAGCCGGGCGCGCGGCTAACGTTGCACCAAGACAAAAACGAATTGGATTTCAGCCAACCGATTGTTTCGCTTTCGCTCGGCTTACCGGCAACCTTCTTATTTGGCGGCGACACGCGCAAAGAACGTCCACGCCGATACAGGCTCGAGAGCGGCGACGTTGTCGTTTGGGGTGGTCCCGCACGGATGGCGTTTCATGGCGTGGCGCCACTCAAAGAAGGAGTGCACGAGCTAACGGGGGCATGTCGCATCAATCTTACGTTTCGTAAAGCGCTCTGAAATTGCCTAGCTGCCGGAGGCTTGTCTGGCATGCCGCTTCCCAGCAGTCGCGCATCGAGAGGCGGCCCTGGACTGAGCCGCCTTTTCATCGCAGTCAACTAGCGCGGGCAATAACGCCCGGTGCGGTCGTAATGATAGGACCGATATTCTCTTTGCTCCCGGCGTTCATGGTCGGGCCGGTCGTCACGCCGCTCCACGCGTTGATAATCGTCCCGGTCTCTTGCCTGAGCCACTGCGGGCGTGAACACCGCCATGCCGCCCGCCAAAATCAAAGCCAAAGCCCCAAATCGTTTAAACATGATGAACCTCCTTTTAGGTTCCTCGAAAGCCGCTTGTCTGAACTGCTTTCTTGCTCATCAGACTCTTCGCACATGCCCGAAGTCTGGCCGAAGAAGGGTGAATTCACGTGAAGCTTTTTTTAAAAGCTACAATCGCAGGAGATGGCGCAAACTCCCTGGGGCGATCTCCCGATCCAAGATGCCCATATTCATTTCTTCTCGCACAAACTCTATGCGGCGCTGGCGCAGCAGAAAAAGGCCGCCAACGCCGAAGCGCTCGCACCCGTCTTGAATTTCGAAATTCCGGGGCCGGACCCCGTTGCTTTGGCCGACCGCTGGGCGGCGGAACTTACCCGCTTTAACGTGCAACGTGCGGCGCTGATTGCCAGTATGCCCGGCGATGAAGATAGCGTAGACGCGTCCGTCGCCGCTCACCCAGATCGCTTCTATGGCTACTTCATGCTTGACCCGACTCAGCTGGATGCATTGGCTCGTGTAAAACGCGCGGCTGCCAATCCACATCTCCACTGCCTCTGCCTGTTTCCGGCCATGCACACGTATTCGATTACCGATCCCCGGCTTGTCCCCATCCTTGAGGTTGCCAGCGATCACCAACTCGCGGTCTTTGTCCATTGCGGAGCCATAAGCCTTGGCATTCGTAAGAAACTCGGTCTCGCCAGCCAGTTCAACATGCGCTATTCAAACCCACTCGATCTGCATCCGGTGGCCTTGCATTTCCCTTTCATCCGGTTCGTGGTTCCGCACTTTGGCGCAGGCATGTTTCGGGAAGCGCTCATGCTGGCTGATCTTTGCCCTAACGTTTACTTCGATACGTCCAGTTCCAATCGATGGATGCTTTACGAGGGCATCGATCTGGCGGCCGTTTTTCGACGGGCGATCGATGTTCTGGGTATCGAGCGCCTGCTCTTCGGCAGCGACTCGAGCTTCTTCCCACGTGGTTGGAATGCGGCCATTCTCGAGCAGCAAGCGAAAACGCTGTATGAGCTCGGCCTCGACGCACAGCAGGCTTCGCAAATTTTGTATGCCAATTTAGAACAACTACATAAGCCCCGCGTAACGAGAATCTAGAGCAGGAAGTCGGGGGTGATCTTAGAGAGACTGGTGCAGCCGGCGAGACCCATGGTCATTTCGAGTTCGGTACGGAGGATTTCGACGACACGGGCAACGCCGAGTGCGCCACCGGCGGCGAGACCATAGAGATAGGGGCGGCCGATCATGACGGCGGAAGCGCCGAGGGCGAGGGCTTTGAAGACATCGATGCCGCGGCGCACACCTCCATCCAAGATGACAGGGACGCGTTTGCCGACACGTTTGGCGATAGCAGGGAGAACGTCGATCGTGGCAGGGACAGTGTCGAGGCTGCGGCCGCCGTGGTTGGACACGATGATGCCTTCGCAGCCGAGATCGGCGGCGGCACTAGCGTCGGCCGCGTTTAGGACGCCTTTAAGCAGCAGCGGCACGTTAATGAACGAACGGAGCCACTCGATGTCTTTCCAGGTGACATCGGACGCACGGGTGGCGGCGTAGATGTTGCGGCCCGAAGGACGATGCGAGCCGCCGGCGATCTTGGAGCCGAGTTTGGCGAGGTTCGCGCGCTCGATGCCGACAGGAAGTTGGAAGCCGGCACGGAGTTCGCGATCACGCGGGCCGTTGACGGGGACGTCAACACATACGCAGATGGCTTCGCAACCGGCGGCTAAGATACGTTGCACTAACTCTTTGGTGAAGCCGCGATCAGTTTGTACGTAGAGCTGGAACCACAGAGGTTGGCGTGCCAGGTGGCGGATCTCTTCATAAGTGACCGTAGAGAACGAGGCAGCGACAAAAGTGGCTTCGCTGAGATCGGCGCCGCGGACGGTTTCGAGTTCGCCCTCGGGATGGACGAGTTTGTGGTAGGCGGCGGGGGCGAGGAGAATGGGGAAGGCGTGTTCCCGGCGAAGCAGGCGCAGCCGAGTGTCGATGCGGCTGACATCAACCATGACTCGTTGGTTAATCTTGATGCGGTTAAAGGCGTTGCGATTTTCGGCGGCGGTGAAGCCTGCGCCCGCTCCGCCGGCCACATATTCAAGCGCGGGCAGAGACATCTTGGTGGGCGCCAGACGTTCGAAATCGTCCAGCGTCCAGATAGCGGCGAGTTCCTCGGCGCTGAGCACTTACTTGAGCTCGAGAATTTCTTTTTCTTTCGCTTTTGCTACCTGATCCACTTTGGCGATTTGTCCGTCGGTGAGTTTCTGCGTTACGTCGAGCGCTTGGCGTTCTTCATCTTCGCTGATGACCTTGTCTTTGAAGAGCTTCTTGAGGTGTTCGTTGGCGTCGCGGCGAATGTTGCGCAAGGTGACGCGGCGTTCTTCGGCTACGTGGCTGAGTTTCTTGGCGAGTTCGCGGCGGCGGTCTTCGGTGAGCGGCGGAACAGGGATGCGGATGATCTTGCCGTCGTTGGAAGGATTGAGGCCGAGATCGGCGATGCGAATGCCTTTTTCGATGGCGCCGATGATGGTGTTGTCCCAGGGCTGAACGGTGATGAGCGCGGGTTCGGGGACATGCAACTGAGCGACTTGATTGAGGGGCGTGGGCGTGCCGAAATAATCGACGCGCACGCTGTCGAGAAGGCCAATGGAGGCTCGGCCAGTACGGAAGTGGGTCACTTCCGTTTGAAAGTCGGCCAGCACCTTGTCCATTTTGGCGCGGGCATGAGCTTCTACTTCTTTGACGTTCTTAAAGGCGCTGCCACTCGCAGCGGCGGGTGCGGTTGGTTCGGTTTTCATAGGTCGTTCCTGCTCGGCATCTCAGCGAATCATAGTACCGATCGATTCGCCCATAGCCATTCGCATTATATTGCCAGAGACGTTGAGATCAAACACCATGATAGGCATACGATTGTCACGGCACATCGCTACGGCGGATGCATCCATGACACCGAGAGCTTTGGAGAGCACCTCGGTATAGCTGACTTCCGAGTAACGAATGGCGGTCGGGTGCTTTTTAGGATCTTTGTCGTAAACGCCGTCTACGCTCGTAGCTTTGGCGATGATCTCGGCGTGGATTTCGAGACCGCGTAAGGTGGCGGCGGTGTCGGTCGAAAAATAGGGGTTGGATGTACCGGCGGCGAAGATGACGGCGCGGCCTTTTTCGAGATGCCGAATGGCGCGCCGGCGGATGTAGGGTTCGGCGACCTGGTGCATTTCGATGGCTGTCATAACGCGCGTGGGAATGCCGAGGTGTTCGAGGGCGTCCTGGAAAGCAAGGGCATTGATGACGGTGGCGAGCATGCCCATGTGATCGCCGGTGACACGGTCCATTTTATTGGCGGCCAGGGCCACGCCGCGAAAGATGTTGCCGCCCCCCAAGACAAGTCCGACCTGAACGCCAGTGCGCGCGACTTCGGCGACTTCATTGGCGAGAGCTTTGACGCGTTCAGGGTCTAAGCCGAAAGAGAGCGGGCCGGCTAACGCCTCGCCGCTGATTTTGAGGAGGATGCGTTTGAACCGTACCATGTTTGTGCTTGGCCTTACTTATGCGGTAACGGGAAGAGGGCTCGCTTCAACACCGGGAGCGTCGCCTGAATCGCCGACTTTGTAGCGAACGAAGCGGGAGACCGTGACGGAGTCGGCGAGTTTGCCGCTGGCGTTCTTGATGAGATCGGTAATGGAGACGGTGTTCTCGCGAATGAACGGCTGTTCGAGCAAGCAGACTTCTTCGTAGAACTTACTCATGCGGCCTTCGGCGATCTTGTCGAGCATCTTCTCGGGTTTGCCTTCGGCACGGACACGGTCGCGTTGAATATCCATTTCTTTGGCGACGAGAGCGGCGGGCAGTTGCTCACGGCTCACTACTTGCGGGTGAGCGGCGGCGACTTGCATCGCGAGGTCGCGCACGAGTGTTTTGAACTCGTCTTTGGCGCTGGTATCCGGCTTGCCTGTGGCGACTTCGAGCAGCACGCCAATTTGCGAGCCGGTGTGAATGTAATGGCCAACGAAACCGTTGCCGGTGACTTCGTAAATGGTGAAGCGCGAGACTACGATGTTTTCGCCGAGCTTGGCTATTTTGGTTTTTACCATCTCGCCGA
Organism: Bryobacterales bacterium; assembly: GCA_963749105.1. GTDB lineage: Bacteria > Acidobacteriota > Terriglobia > Bryobacterales > Bryobacteraceae > Bog-105. The sequence goes on from CAVVLT010000027.1 coordinate 104,363, forward strand.
CAGTGCCGCCGTCTTTGCCGAACTTCTGCTCGTAGAGGGTTTCGTGCGCTTTGATGTTGGCGCGTTCGGATTCGGTGACATCGTCGAGGCGGACGTTCTTGGGTTTGGTGGCGGCGATGTGCGCGGCAATGTCGGCAGCGAGGGTTTGGAATTCGTCGGTACGCGCGACGAAATCGGATTCGCAATTCACTTCGACCAACACGCCGAGTTTTCCATCGGCGCTAATCGAAGAATTGATGAGGCCTTGTTTGGCGCTGCGCGATTCCTTGTTGCCTGCGCTGGCAATACCTTTCTTACGCAGTACGACTTCGGCTTCGTCGATGTTGCCGTTTGTCTCCACCAGTGCCTTTTTGCAATCCATCATGCCCGCGCCGGTACGTTCGCGGAGTTGTTTAACGAGTTGTGCGCTGATCTCAGCCATTGTTTTTATTTCCTTTTTACACACAAGGGGCGACCAAGCCTAGAGGAGCTGGTCGCCCTGAAAATTCACGGCCGTGTAACGGTTTTAATGTTCGACGACAGTGGCAACTTCTTCGGGAGCTTCAACGCCAGGACCTTTGCGCGGGGGCGCTTCGGGTTCGACAATGCCGCTGGTAGCCAGGCTTTCCGACATCAACTGTTCAGCATATTTGGGATCGAGATACTGAGTGTACTCTTCGGGTGTCTCAACAGTGGTTTCGTCGTCGCGTACAATCTTGTCGACGGCGAAATCCGTTTCGGTAGCCAGCGAGCGTGCTTCAACGACGGAATCGGCAATTTTGGTGGTGAAGAGGCGAATAGCGCGCAGGGCGTCATCATTGCCGGGGATCACATAATCGACTTCGTCGGGATCGCAATTGGTATCGACCACGGCGACGACGGGGATGCCTAACTTGCGAGCTTCCTTGACCGCGATGGCTTCTTTATTGGAATCGATGACGAACAGCAGATCCGGCAAACCGTTCATGTCTTTGATGCCGGCGAGATTCTGCTGGAGGTGCTTGCGTTCGCGTTCGAGGCGGCCGACTTCTTTCTTGGCGCGGCCTTCGTAAGCGTTTTCAGTGGCCATGGCGTCGAGTTCTTTGAGACGCTTGATGGAGCGCTGCACGGTGGTGATATTGGTAAGCAATCCGCCGAGCCAACGCTGGTTGACGTAGAACTGATTGCAGCGAGTGGCTTCTTCGGCGATGGCCTCTTGTGCCTGGCGTTTGGTGCCGACGAAGAGAACCGTTTTGCCAGACGCGGCCATTTCGCCGACGTAGCGCATGGCGTCTTTGAACAGTTTGAGAGTCTTCTGGAGATCGATAATGTAGATCCCGTTACGTTCGCCGAAGATGTACTCTTTCATCTTGGGATTCCAGCGCTTGGTCTGGTGCCCGAAGTGAACGCCAGCTTCGAGCAATTCTTTCATCGAAATCGATGGCAATATGCCTCCTGTTTAGTTTAGGCATGCCAGGGGAGCTTTGCGCGGCCCAAAGCGGTATTTGCGCTCATGCGGACCCGGCATGGTTATGCGATGCGGGGCAGAGAAGCCGCCCGTATTGCGGGGTTGGAAAGTAAAGCCGAGAAGAAGGTACCAAGGCGCGGGTTAGCGTTTGGAGAACTGGAAGCGCTTGCGGGCTCCCTTTTGACCGTACTTCTTTCGCTCATGAGCGCGCGCATCGCGCGTGAGAAAACCGAGCTGCTTGAGCTTACCTCGCAGTTCGATATTGAACTCTAGTAAAGCGCGAGCAATGCCGTGGCGAGCCGCCCCAGCTTGCCCGCTCACCCCGCCACCTTTGGCGAGGATCAAGATATCGAAACGATCGGCCAGTTCGACGGCGAGCAAGGGCTGCTTGACATAGGCACGGGCGGATTCATTGACAAAATAATGTTCGAAGGGCCGATCATTGACGGTGATTTGGCCCTTGCCCGGACGTAGAAAAACGCGGGCGGTAGCGGTCTTGCGGCGGCCGGTGGCTAACTGCTGAACTAACTTCGCTGGCACTAAAATCCTTTCATTGGTTGGGCGCTCACGCTGATTTTATGCTTCGACAGCGAGCGCGGCGGGCTTTTGGGCTTGGTGGGGATGGTGCTCACCCGCGTAGACCTTGAGCTTCCGGTACATTTGTTTACCGAGTTTATTTTTAGGGAGCATGCCGGAGACGGCGAGCTCTAACATTCTTTCAGGACGGGTTGCGCGCATGCGGCGAGCGCCGGTTTCGATCAGCCCACCCGGGTATCCGGTGTGCCGACGATAGAGTTTCTGATCTTCTTTTTTGCCGGTCATTTTGACTTTGGCGGCATTGATAATAACGACGTGATCGCCGGTGTCGAGCATAGGCGCGTAGGTGGGTTTGTGTTTACCCATCAACAGCATGGCAGCCTTGCTGGCGATCCTACCCAGGACCGCATCATTGGCGTCAATCACGTGCCAAGAACGCACGATCGCGTGCTTGGACGGAATTTCGGTACGCATGGACAGACTTATTCTCTCTCTTCGAAGGACTCGAACACTTAAGTGTAACAGAGAGGGGGGATGGGGTGTCAAATTCTAAAAGCCGACCCCTCGCTAGACGCTCAGGGTTCCGAAAGCTCACCAGCCCCTCGCTGGGCGCTCAGGGTTCCGAAAGCTCGCCGGCCCCTCGCTGGGCGCTCAGGGTTCCGAAAGCTCACCAGCCCCTCGCTGGGCGCTCAGGGTTCCGAAAGCTCGCCGGCCCCTCCCGAAAGAGTAGGCTGGTCGTTGTGGTTGGGTACTTTCTTACGTGGGTATGCTACGGAGCTTGGGTGCCTGGTGGTGCTGGCGCGGTGCTAAGGACGCAGAATCACTATGGCGCGCCTTTGCCAGAGGCAGACGCGCGGATAGAGGTCCGAGCTAGAAGCCGAATGACTCAAGATTGTTACTTGCTGGATGAGGTGCGAAGACAGCTCGTTCTGGCAAGCTTGCAAAACGTCTGCTCCGGACGAGGCTGGATCTTGTTGGCTGCTCACGTGCGCACTAATCATGTACACGCTGTGGTTACGGCGAACTGCAAACCGGAACAGGTCATGATCGCCATGAAAGCCTATAGCAGTCATGCTTTGAATGTTTGTGCGCTGGACGATCCAGGGCGGCGACGGTGGGCTCGCCATGGCAGCACGCGTTACCTCTGGACTGAGGACGACGTGAGGGCGGCGGTCGAGTATGTGGTGCGGGAGCAGGGCGAACCGATGGCGGTGTTCGAAAGACCGGCCCCTCGCTAGGCGCTCAGGGTTCCGAAAGTACCGCGAAGGGGGAAGGCTTGGGAGACGAAGTAGCCGAGGGCGTCGGAGTTGCGGAGGCGGGCGTTGACGCAATTGACGCGGTCGCGGACTAACGGATTCGCCGAGGCAAAGTAGAAAGAGGGTTCGACGAAGCCCTTGTGCATGTGGAAGAATTCTCTAATTTGGTTCCAATCGGTGGCGGAACCGGCGGTACGACGCTGGTGGCCGCTGGCATCGCCGTAGATGCGCAGGGCGAGAGGGGCGTGCATCCAATGAACCAACTTTGTATAAGGATCGACGCGCTCGATTAGAGCACGACAGGCTTTCTCGGTGGTGGCGTCCGGGCGGATGACGATTTCTTCCAAGACGTAAATATCGTCCTGGACTCGCTGCATGAGAAGCATGCACATGGGGTCGACGTTGAAATCGAGGGACCAGACGAGGGGCTCGGTTCCTACGAAACGAACTTCGCAGACATTCGAGGCGCGATCAAAGGAGAGATAGGCGCGATGCCGGCCGATGGTGGTGAACTGGGCGTCGAACTCCTGGCGGAAGACGTTGGAATCCATTTCAAGGCCGGCACTTTCGAGTTCGGCCTTTTCGACCAGGCCACCTTCTTCGGTGGTGAATTGGAAGGACGCCCAATCGGGATTAGTTTTGGCGAGTTCGAAGTAATCGTAAATTATGATAATGTCGGCAACGTGGTTTACATTTCGGATCCGCATGTTCCCCCGCGAAAAACGAGCCTGCGCTACACCGACAATTACAGTGGAACGGGAAACCCCAGCAGCACCTACGCCCACGTCACCCAACTGACCAACGCGCTGGGCCAATCTGAAACCTGGCAGTACGACTACAATACCGGCAAGCCAACAAATTTCACCGATGCCAATCAGATAGCGACAACTTACAGCTACAACGAGCCGTTGGATCGCCTGACGCAAATCGTTCACGGCGACGGCGGCCAGACAAACGTAACTTACACCCCAACAACAGTTACCGCTTACAACGACCAATCGAGGTCCGCAGACGAAACACTCCACTCGGAAACCGACTACGACGGCTTTGGCCGCGAAACGTCGCAGATTACCTACGAACCCGACACCTCCTCGACAATCACCACGAGCAGAGACTATGATCCGCTGGGCAGGGTTTCCTTCGCCACGAACCCCTCGCGACCAAAACCTGGGCTTCCAAACCACCTACGCCTATGATGCTCTGGGACGGCCTACTAGCGTAAAGACGGCCGATGGAGCGGTAACGTCCACCTGCTATTCAGATTCCGCCGCCTGCTGGGGCGCATTCTGAATCAGAGTCAAACGACCGGGAGCTTTACTTACAACTTCACTTACACTTATAACTTAGCCGGCAGTTTGCTCTGCGAGCAGTATCCTTCGGGTAGGATGGCGCTGACGTCCTACGATTTGACGAACCGGATTGCGCAAGTCTCGTCGGGAACGGGCACCTGCACGAGTCCAAGAGTGGCGTCGCCCACCTACGCAGGTGGTACGTCCACCGGCAGCCCCAATATTCAATACGCGCCGCACGGCTCGCCTTGGCTTTATGCCATGGGGAACGGCGTGTGGCACGCGTCCAGCTACAACCTGCGGCTGCAGGTTTGCGGAATTCAGGATGTGCTCGGCGGAGGGCAGACATGGAATGGCGCGTCGTGTTCGAGCGCGCCAATCACAGGCGGAACCTCGCTGCTTACGGCGACTTTGAACTGGGGAACGGCCAACAACAACGGCAACTTACAGGGCGCGAGTTATGTGAACAGCGGGCCGGGTTTTGCAACGCCGCTGCCGTTCGCGCAGGGTTACACGTACGATACCGTGAATCGGCTGACCGGTGTGAGCGATACTGGCTACACGCGCAATTTCCAATATGACGCCTTCGGCAATATGTATATCAGCGGCAGTTCCGTCATCACGCCGCAAGGCAACGCGCCGAAGGTTGCGAATCTATATAACGGGTACAATCAGTTCATTGGGGGTGCCTACGATGCGGCGGGCAACCAGACCGTCGTGAATGGCAACACGATTACCTACGACGCCGAGAACCGCGAGGCGGTGGTCGCGGGTCTGGGTATCAACGAAACTTACCTGTACGACGGCGACGGCAGGCGGGTGGCTAAGGGCGTCACAGGCAACTCACCGAATACGGTGTTTGTGTACGACGCGATGGGGCAGTTGGCGGCGGAGTATTCGACGACAACGAACTCATCGCCGTGTCGGACGTGTTACTTGAGTGACGATCACTTAGGGACTGCGCGACTGGTGATGGATGGGCAAGGGAATGTGGTTGCGCGGCATGATTATCTGCCGTTTGGAGAAGAGATTGCCGCTGGGCAAGCGGGACGAACCAGCCAATGGGGACCAGGAAATGATACGGTTAATCAGAAGTTTACGGGCAAGGAACGGGATTCCGAATCGGGGCTGGATTACTTTGGGGCCAGATACTACGGCTCAGCGTTGGGGAGGTTCACCTCTGTTGACCCGGAAGGTGCGAGCGCCTCTCTGTTTGACCCTCAACGCTGGAATGGATACTCGTATGCTGTCAACAATCCGTACAAATTTGTAGACCGCGATGGCGAAGTGCCTGTCTTGCTCGTTACAGCAGCCATTGGTGCCGGAGTTGGTGCAGTTGGCGGTGCGGGGTTTGACATCACTAACCAGTTAATCCAGAACGGATGGGATTTCTCCGCAATTAACGGCCGAGAAGTCGCCGGCGCTACGGTTGGGGGACTTGTGTCAGGCGGATTGGCGGGGCTCACCTTGGGACTTCTTCCCGCCCCTGCAACCTTAACAACGGGCTATTTAGTCACTAGCGCGGTTGTAAACGGCGCAGCCAATGTTGCTGGTGGTGAAGTCCAGAGGTCTATAGATCCGAGTGCTTCTGGTTCTGCGGTGACTGACTTCGCAGCCGGAGCCGTTGGAGGAGCGGTTGGGACCAAGATTGCGTACGCGAGGTATCCACTCCCGAATGTTAAGAAGGAACTCGCTATCATTGCGCAGTCGAACCGACGATCGCTGAGACCTCAGCGAGTTGCCGATTTTAATCGATACGCAGACCAACAGACAATCCGGAATAACACCGCAGGTTCAGTCGCAGGCACCTCTGTCGCAAACTTTATCAGCGACTTATGGTCCGACTTGACGTCCTACGTCTCGCGGAAAAAGGAGCAAGAGCCAAAGGCGTGTGTAACCGCTGCTGGGCAGACAACATGTGACCGCTAGTCCCAGTCTTCTTATTAGAAAGGAAATGTAAATTTCGTGGCCAAAGACTCACATGATCACCCGGATGGTGACCCGGTTGCTTGGGCAAGAGCCGAAACGGTTTCATTTACAAAACGGAAGTTTAAGCGTTATGGGCTCTTAACGCTCGGGAATGTCGCCGCGATTGCCTTGATACTTAAGGGGATGCCGGCGCATGCCTTTGCTTCAGCCGCAGGCATACCATTGGCTGTTTCGTTTGCATGTTTTTTTACGCCAACCCTATACTATGGCTCCATCTTAATCGGGGAGTGGCTCGACGAGCGGCAGAATCCCTAAAGGAAAATCATGAGAAACCGTCGTGAGGGAATCGGGCGAGAAAATCGACCGTCGTGAATGCCAACACGAGCACTTACGACGTTGAAAACCGGCAGGCGATGGTGGCAGGGCTGGGAGTGAATGAAACTTATGTGTATGACGGCGATGGCAGGCGTGTAGCGAAAGGTGTAACAGGCAGTGCACCGAACACGGTGTTTATATACGACGCGACGGGGCAGTTGGTGGCGGAATATACGGGGGCAGCGAGTGGTTCGCCTTGTACGAATTGCTATTTGAGTGCGGACCATTTGGGGACGACGCGGCTGGTGACGAATGGCGACGGAGTGGCGACGGTGATTGCGCGTCATGACTATTTGCCATTTGGGGAAGAGATTGGTGCAGGGCAAGCGGGGCGAGATAGTCACTGGGGGGTGGGGAATGATGCGGTTAGTGAGAAGTTTACCGGCAAAGAAAGAGATGCCGAATCAGGGCTGGATTACTTCGGGGCGCGGTATTACGGTAGTGCGTTGGGGAGGTTTACGAGTGCGGACTCGACTGGGTATTCGGGCCTGACCAATCCTCAATCTTGGAATCTTTACGCCTATACTTTGAACAACCCCCTACGCTACATCGACCCAGATGGCCACACGGTGGAGTGCAAGACGTCTGCTGCCGCTTGCCTCGCCGCAGCTCAAGAGGCTGTCGGCAAAAAGGCAGCCGGACAGCTAACAACGAAGACAACACAGAGTTGGCTGCAGAAACTTTTTGGCTCTAGCACCACAACGCTACAAATTACGGGGAAAGAGTCCGATTTCAGAGCTGCAAGCGGGAACGCCTCTAAACTCGCCGATCTAGTTGATTCCAAGACAAATTTTGAGGTCAGCATCCAGGACCGCGCAGATGCATCAGGCAAAAACGCTTGGTACTCGATTCTTGGCGGCGGAAATTTTCCGCTGCAGGGTGGATCACAAGCATTTACATCGGACGAGGGCTATGTGCCGTCCGTTTTCATTGATCCTAATTGGAAGAACGATAAGGTTGACACCGACTCGATCAGGGATGGCATTCCTCCCCCTAATATGGGGGAGAAATTTGCCCACGAGCTACTGGGGCATGTATGGGGAGAGGCGTTTGGCGGCCACTCGGCGGTACGTAATCCGGGCGCCAATGGTCGGGACGCTGTCAATTCAGAGAACGAAGTGAGAAGGACAGACCCGAGTCGCGGCCAGAAGACAGAGCACCACCATGATTAGCGGCCGGGTCTCCGCACGACAGACAGCGATGGTCATGCTAGCCATTTATTGGGTGGGATTTTGGTTGTCTTTTTTCAGGCATGCTGTCCCCACGCCGGTCGAGCGTGGGTATGAAGCCATTGGTCCTATATTCCGCATCTTTCATTTGGGCGTTGGAGCCAACCTAGCAGCAGTTGCGCAGATGCCCTGGTTCATATCTAGCTTCTGGCTCAACCCAGCATGTTGGCTGCTCACATGGCCCCTGACCAAGCTGGATCTGGATCTCCTGGGAACAAACGCGGACGGCGCACGCCTGATAGTAGTGACTGCTCTCTCCTTTCTTCAATGGAGCATGGTGATTTCGTTGATCGAGCGCTTTCGGCAACGTCACCAAAACGCGCGCTTTTCGGGACACACACACTGATTAAATTCATGACGCCACGCCAATGAATACAAACCAGCCAAGAATGAGTCGGGGCCATGGTTACGACAGCATTTATGCGTCGTTCCAACCCACGGGCACACCGATTTTTGGCTACGATCCGTCTGCAAAATGGCTGATCCCACTGAGCCTTGATATTGCTGCCGGAAAAACATCGAACTTGCGCGAGTTTACCGCCAAAGAACGGGATCAGGAATCGGGGTTGGATTATTTTGGGGCTAGGTATTTTGGATCTGCGCTAGGACGATTCACCTCGCCGGACTGGAGCGGCAAGCCGCAACCGGTACCATATGCGGATTTGACGAACCCGCAGAGTTTGAATCTCTACGGTTACGTATTGAACAACCCGCTATCACGAGTCGATCCTAACGGACACATTAATTGCACGGGTGCGAACGCTCAGAAAATTGGACGCCAGTACCTTGCAAACTGGAATAAGGAACACGGCATTGATCCCTCAGCGAAGAGGAGCGATGCTCCGGGGGTTCCCGTCAAGTTGCCGAACGGCAAAACCGTATACGACCCGTACACCAAAGGTCCGCTGATGTCGCCCACTTCCGACCTGAGCGGCGTGGCGGCCGCCGGGAAGTCGTTAAAGGCCGATGTGACCCAAACGCTTAGTGGGTGGGACGAAACGGGTGGGACGGCCCTCTCACTCCTATACTTTGGGCTTAAGAAGGACCTTCGTCAAAATGGGGATTTCGATTATCAGCGAGCCACCTTTGTCGCAGGTGACCTACAGCAACTCCGGCAGTTTTGGGACGTGTCAAACTTCAACGTCGGACTGCTGGCGCAACAAGCCGGCTTGTCCCTCGACGAGGTGCTGACCATCGCCGGAACCTACGCTCGACTGAACTCTTCAAATTACCACCCCGACCAACCATATGGCCTCGACAAGCAGACCAAAGATTTAACGGTACTGGGGTTCCAGACTGGGGTGAGCGGGGCGTATGGGCAATAAAAAGCTGATGAAGGTGAGCCTTGTCGCCGCTGCGGGCATCGCCGTCGTGCTCGGCGCAGGGTACTCTTTTCTGCGATTGGTTGGAATACTCACTCCAGACGCATGTATTTCGGAGGGAATGAAAACCGTGCCCAGTCTATCCGGCGCGAAGGTTGAAGTTATCTACACCAACTGCGACACCCTAATAAAAGACGAAACCGTGAACGTGTACGTTTCGGCAACCGAAACCAAGGAAGATCTCTGGTTGACGAAATGGCTGCGCGGGCGAACCCTCGTTTTTAGCTACGATCCGGGCCGCGACAACCGCCCTCCAGTAATAGAGTCTCCTGCGAAAGACAAAGTTTTAATTTCCGTTTCCGGGGTTTCGCAGGTCTTTGTCCAACGTCGCAAATGGCGCGGCGTGTCTATATATTACAGCATCGGACGTGTCATGAACCCGTGAAGATGTCGATGCAGTTTACCGGCAAAGAAAGAGACTCTGAATCAGGGCTGGATTACTTCGGAGCCCGGTATTACGGATCGGCGCTGGGCAGGTTTACGAGTCCAGATCCAACCCCGTTTGGCATTGCTCTCGGCGATCCCCAATCCTGGAACCTCTATTCATACGCCAGAAATAGACCAACGGCCGGCGTTGATTCGAACGGAAAATGGTACACGCCCATTCATCGCGAGATGGTTCAGATTGCGCTCGGAGGCCTGTTGTCCGCGGGAGAAATATCCCAGTTGCAGCATCGCCAGGACGTGATGGATTCGCACGCTAGCGACATGAATGACCAAAGCGGGCACTACATGGCTGTCCCCGGCCAAAATCCTTTGGCAGCCCAGCAGAAGGCTGATCAGCTAATAGCCGACAATATTGCAGCGGCGAAGGACTTTACCGACGCCAATGGCGTCATGTCTAGCGCCGGGCTAGATTTTCTGGGCGATGCTATCCATACGGCTGAAGATATGACATCACCGATGCACACCAGCGACGACCGTTGGCCCTTGGTGTGGTACGGCGCGTTTGGCAAAGGCGGAACAAACGGTATGCTGCACTTTATCGGCGAGAACACGCCCGCCGACAGTTGGGCTCGCTTTGGGCAAGCGATTAGAGTTACCCTGGCTGCATGGGTCGAGGCTAATCCGGTTGCCGCCGCCAAGCGGGGAATCACACCGGAGAATTTCGAAAGGGAGGCAAACCGGAGAACAGCGGACTACATCGGAAGATTTTTCTCGGGCCTAGATGACCCCATCGCGGAAGACGCGGCCCGACAATGTGCTTCGGGTAATCCGGCAGCATGCCATTGAGGAGGTGCTTTTCATGACGAAGGATCATATTAGGCGAACAATTGGAGCGATTGCGCTTTCGATTCTCCTCCATATCTTAGTTCCTCTTATTGAGGGCTCTTCAGGTCTTTCGTCAAGAAGCGCCGACCGCTTCGACGCTGTGTTTTCTTGGCCAGCCAAACTCTGGACTGAGTTCTATCCAAGCGGGCACGGTTTTATGCAGTTAGCGTTTCCGATATTCTTTTCGATTGCGCTCTACTCGGCGGCCTTTTGGGTAGTACTTATGGGTATTTATAAGGCAATGAGGAAGAACCTTTTCAAAACTCACCCTTGATCCACTCCAAGTTTACCGGCAAAGAAAGAGACTCTGAATCAGGGCTGGATTACTTCGGAGCCCGGTATTACGGCTCGGCGCTGGGACGGTTTACGAGTGCCGATGAACCACTGATCGACCAAGAAGCTGGGGATCCACAAAGCTGGAACCTGTACGGTTACGTTCGAAATAACCCACTGAAGAATGTAGATCCCTTCGGTCTGGACTGCATTACAACAAGTAATCAATCCTCATCGGGAGTAACTGTGACGACGGAGCGGGGAGGCTCGGCGGACACTTGCAGCGGAACCTATATAAACGGAACGGTTGACACAAGCTCCTATTCCTACAACGGAAGCAGCCTCTCTTTTTCTGACAACACTGCTGGTGGCGGCGGAGCAATCAATTTTGTTTCGCCTGCTGCCAGTAACGAGGATTTCGGTAAAGGTGTTGTGCGGTCCGTGGGAGCGAGAACAGACGCATCCTGCAAACTGATGGGCGCGTTTGCAGGCGCATCAGTGCTAGGCGGCGTTTCTGTTGCCAACGGACTGGCGGTCGCCGGATCGGGCATTGCGGAGGGAATCGTTTCACAAACCGCGCAATATTTGAGCAAGGCCGCAGCCAGAGCCCTCGCGAGTAGACTGGCGGTTAATGCAGCGCAGGCAGCAGCAGCCGCGAAGGCGATTGCTCGTGCAACCTCGTCATCGTCAGTTCAGGTTCTGAGACAAGGGACAGACCTAATCATCAAAACATTCCGGGCCGGCGGGGACGGATACCAAGAAATTAATACAGTTATTGATTCAGCCGGGAACAAGTTTGTTGTGCAGATGGGCATTGACAAATATGGGTCGCTTGTCCACTATGATCCCAAGTAGTCAGAACGAGAGCCTGGTCCTTGGCGAAATTGTACGGACAGTAGTCCAAGGCAAGCTTCCCCTCTCGGCACTAGCGGAAGCGGGAATAAGGCTTGATGTTCAGGATGAGCCTAGCGGAGGTCGCAGAATCACGGTGCGGCTGAGGACACCCATAAATGTCGAATTGCGTCCAATTGATATTGCCCTTGGTTTGCTTGAATACAAAGATCAGCCTGGAAAGCTGCGGGAGTGGGGAACGTTTGTTTTATGTGCCTCAGAGATTATTGATCTCACGCAGTTGGAGTCATGGCCTGACGGAGATGAGTTGTTGAGTGCCTTATGGGATGCGAGCTTCGAAGGGCGGGTACAGGATATAAGTTTTCAGATTGCATCTGCACTTGCCGCAGAGTAGGATTGGGTCGGGAAATCGTCGGCAGTCTGCTCAGACACGTTTTCGCGGCGGATGCGGTTGCTTTCTTTTTTGGCTTCCCATTTATAACCCCAATACGCCCCGTTGCCGCGTTTGGGGCCACAGTGTTCGGTTTTCTTAGCTTCGTAGCCCATTTAGCGGTACGCCTCTTTGCGGTCGAGCACACGCTCGATCTGGAAATGGTCGTCATGCTCCCGGAAAAAGACCCGATGGTCCTGAGCGCGCAGTCGAATCATGGGAGGAGTGACGCCCTTGAGTTGTTTGGTTGCGCCTTCGCCGGTAAGAACGTAGCGGCCCAGGGTCTTGAGAATCTGGATGGCGACGGTCTGCTCGATGCTGCGAATGTCGGTCTTGGCTTGGTCGGTCCAGACGATACGTTTGGCCATTGATTAGATCCGCGAATCTACGGCTCGCGGCTCATCTTCTCCCAGTCGGCCATCGAAAGGCCAAACTCGCCGAGAACTTTTTCGTGCGGGATGGGTTGGTTGTGTTTACTCCACTCATCGGCTTCGGCGATGGCCTTAGCTTCGGCAGGGCTGAGTGTGTCGCTATCTTCGATGTCCTCATCGTGAACCATGACTTCGAGCAAATGAACGACGGCGGCGAGTTTACCGGGGTTGAGTTGACCGAGCAGTTCATGAGCTTTGGCTTCGAGCGTGTCAACGGCCATGGCGTTCTCCCTGGGTTCCGTTTTTGCGCGGTGCGGCGATAGCGGCTAAAGAATTAATCAGCCGGATGACGGCGCGCTGATCTTTTTCGGGTAGCACCGTGACCATTTGGAATCTTTTCCATAGCCGCTTGCTTTCGGCGTCTTCGTCGGGTTCGACGCGGGGCGGCTTGATGCCAAGCAATTCGTCAGTGGATACTTTCAAGGCTTTGGCAAGAGAGATGACAATCGAAGCCGGCGGAATGCCGTCATCATTCTCGTAATAGGAAATCGAGCGCTGCGTGCTGCCGGTGGCTTCGGCCAGTTGCACTTGCGTCATGCCGCGCGCTTGGCGAATGGCCGTGAGGCGCGGACCGAAGCTGGTGTCTTCCTTTTTCCTGCGTGGCATCCCAGAAGGGATTGTAAAGGCGAAATCGGGGGGTTGCGGGAGACCTTCATTTAGCATATACACTCAGTGTATACTCTCATGGACGGTATAAAACGGTCAAGAAGCATACAAAAAGAGTGTATTGCCTCTTGACAAGTTTTTGGAAGGAGGCCGTTTTTATGGCAAGAATCCCGAACGAAGAGATCGAGCGGCTAAAGAAGGAAATCGCGATTGAGCGCCTGGTGACGGGCTTCGGGGTGGAGCTGAAGCGGCAGGGGAAGGATCTGTTTGGGCGCTGCCCGTTTCACGACGACAAGACGCCGAGCTTGAGCGTGTCGCCGGAAACGAATCTGTGGCACTGCCTCGGAGCGTGCAACAGCGGCGGCGACGTGATCGCGTGGGTGATGAAGACGCGCGGGGTGAGCTTCCGGCATGCGGTCGAACTGCTGCGTAACGATCATCCGGCTCTATTCATTGCAACGACAGCCGCCGGCACTGGCCGCGTGGTCCGCAAAGGGACGACTGTGAAACTGGCGTCGCCGGTGGCGGCGGATGCCGACGACCAGCAGACGTTGCGCGATGTGGTCGCGTTTTATCACCAGACGTTGAAGGAATCGCCGGAAGCGCTGCGCTATCTCGAAGGCCGCGGCCTAAATCATCAGCAGATGATCGAGCACTTTCAAATCGGCTTCGCCAATCGCAAACTGGGCCTAACGTTGCCGGATAAGAACCGCAAAGCCGGAGAATAACTCGCCGTTACATTGCGAAACCCCGCGCACCAGAACGTCAGCGCATCGATGATCGATTCGCACAGAATGATTTCCTTCGAAGCCTGCAACGCATGCTCATTCCACACGCCCCGATGCGGGCCGGGAAGATACAGATGCAGCGGCGTCCCTTCCCGCAGATTCGGCGTGATCTTGCGGCCATACATGCCCAGTACGTTTCCTTCGAGATCGAAGATGGGGAACACCACCGAGCCGTTGAAGTGCTCATGCCCCGACTCGCGCAAAATCCCCAACCGCTGCAAACGGCTGCGCATCTCTTGAACAAGATTGGGATCGGAAGGGGGTCCGAAGCCTTCGACATTCCTCGGACCATGATCTGGTATTACTCAGCCTTTGCGAATGTCACCTACTCGGGTGAGACCGGGGAGGAAACGAAAAAGAAAGGTAGCAAGCCGGATGTCCACAGCACATTTAAACCATGCACGGATGGGAGTTCGGACCCCGGTTGTAAGTAACCCAAAGCTGCCTTGGGCGACGATCTTAATGGCCGCCATTACATGCTGCCTGAGTTGCTCACAACCGACACGTCCAGCCGCAGTTGCTCCTGCTGCCATATGGGTACCATCTGCAAAAACAGGTTATTGGCAGATCTGTTCTACCAGGGAAGGCGCTAAGGTTTACTGCACGGTCTGGAATGAGAGAGGAACAGTTTTGATGGATGAACGCTACTTGCCGCTCGATGGTGGGGCACAACCGGCTAGCGACCAATTGTTAATTAGCGACCGTCCCAGCACCGGAACCTACGAGGTTTGCCTCAAGAACGGCCGCATATTAGTTCCGCAATCCATGTTCGAACGATAGAAGGCACTTATCCAAGGAAAACCGTAGTCGTTTTCTTGCTTCTTTGCTTCATGGAAATGGTGATGAAAAACGGTGCTGCGCACCGGCTTGAAGGTGACACGTCACCTCAGTGACGGAATCGGCGAGGGCGGCGCGGATTTCGCGTTTCCAGTTTTCGCGGCGGATGCGGTTGCTTTCTTTTTTGGCTTCCCATTTATAATCCCAATACGCCCCATTGCCGCGTTTGGGACCATAGTGTTCGGTCTTCTTAGCTTCGTAGCCCATGGTGTTTCCTTGAGCCGCCTTGCTCAACGGTAAGCGTCACGGCGGTCGGCGACGCGATGGACGGTGATGGAGTCGGCAGTCTCGTTGAAGAATACGCGGTGGTCGCCGACACGGAGGCGGAGAAAGCCCTCGAACTCGCCGGACAGCGGCTTAACACGACCGGCGCCGGTCTCGGCGTAGCGGTGGATGGCCTGGAGAATCGTCATGGCGATAGGCTGCGGGATGGCGCGGATCTGGGTCGGGACCTCGGGCTCGAAGTAAATCTTCTTCACGGGATGTTTTTCGTAGGAGCCAGGCTACTCTTTACCAGAAGCGCCGCTCTGGATCTGATCCATGGTGAAGCCGCACTCAGCAACGACTTGCTCAAACGGGATCCCTTGGCCGCCTTTGCGGAAATACTCGTCGGAAGCGCGCAGGGCGCGGCGGTCTTCTTCGCTCAGTTCCTCTTCGTCTTCCTCATCGTGAACCATGACTTCGAGCAGATGAACCACGGCGGCAAGTTTGCCGGGGTTCAGTTGGCCGAGCAGTTCATGAGCTTTGGCTTCGAGCGTATTAACGGCCATTGCGTTCTCCTCCTGGCGCGCTGCCGTTTCTTCGGAGAGAACTGGCGGCGACTAAAGAATCAATCAGACGGACGACGGCTTTCTGATCGCGTTCGGGTAACGTCGCGATCATCTGGAATCGCTTGCGATATCGGCGCGTCTCGGAATCTTCTTCGACCAGAGTGCGACTTTGGGCGGCTTCAGTCCAAGCAGTTCATCGGTGGTAACGCTGAGCGCCTTGGCCAGGCTAATGACTGCGGGAGGGATTGTAAAGGTAAAGCCGGGGGTTTGCGGAGAACCTTTATTTAGCATATACACTCAGTGTAGACTCTCATGGACGGTATAAAACAGTCAAGAAGCATACAAAAAGAGGGTATTCCCTCTTGACAAGTTTTTGGAAAGAGCCCGTTTTAATGCGAGAATCCCGAATGAAGAGATAGGTGCGCCCTCGTGGGTAATCGTTGGCAATACACACTCAAACACATTTTCCGCGAGAGATGACTGAGCGGATTCCGCGTGAGCGGAACGCCTGGATCAAAGGCGGCTTCGCTCCGCAAAATGCCAGCCTCCATAAGGCAGGCAGCGACGGCACCGATATTGGGGCAGTCGCTTATCAGGCTGGCGCTGCCAGTGCCTTCGCGACCTATAGAGGACGACACTACTACGTAAGGCACTTGGACGTCAAATTACGGTGTCGATCGGTATATTATTGCGAATGACGCCAGCAACGCTCCGGGTTATACAACGCTGAGCTTGACAGGCTAGAGTGCCTGGACGTCGGCTTCCCCCACTGCCGACCCGCGCGCCTCGCAAACTGCCAGCGGCTCGTCCAGCCGCATTGCCTCCACTTATTATGCCACCAGCGCCTCGGCTATGTCCTAACCCCACTCTGCAGCTAATTCGACACCGGGCACTCACGCCCTTTGCGCCGCCTGCGGCGCCGCTCCAGGCAATGTGCACTTTCTTCTGCGGCGCGGTGGAGGGTGAAACCGTGAAGCGCTCAGGTCGGCAGAAGAATTGGGGCGTTCTCGTCACCAGATGTGGGTTTGTCGACTGGAATCGGCGGAGCGCTCCTCGGCATGAACCGCGGCAGGTCGGACCGAACCTTCCAGTTCGACATATTTTATGAGGCTGGAGCCGTTCTTCGCCGATTTATCAGGAAATAAACGATGGGGACTGTCATTCGCGAAAAAGCGAGCGACGCAATTTCGCCCGCCATAAGGGCGATTGCCAATCCTTGGAAAATTGGATCGAACAGAATCACTGCCGATCCCGCCACAACGGCTGCCGCGGTCAACATCATTGGCCGGAAGCGAACAGCTCCCGCTGCGATGACGGCTTGATCCAATGCCATACCGTCGCGTAGCCGCAATTCAATAAAATCAACCAGAATGATTGAATTGCGGACTACGATGCCAGCGCCGGCGATGAAGCCAATCATTGATGTCGCCGTAAAGAATGCGTGGAGAGCGCCGTGGGCTGGCACAATTCCGACTAACGAGAACGGAATGGCCACCATAATTACCAAGGGCGTTAGAAGCGATTCAAACCAACCTACGAGCAACCCGTAAATCAGGATTAGCACGGCGGCAAAGGCGATTCCCAAATCGCGGAACACTTCATACGTTATGTGCCATTCGCCATCCCATTTCATCGAGTACTTGGCCGGCGACTCGGGCAAAGCGGCCATATGCTGCTCTATTGAGTACCCGCCCGGCGCTTTCAGCTTGTCGATCGCTGGACCGATTTGCAAAACGGCATACACCGGACTCTCAATTGTGCCTGCCAGATCGGCGGTAACGTAGGTGACAGGCATGAGGTTTTTATGATAGATGCTTTTGTCAATCAGCGTTTTCTCGACGTGGACGAGGTCTGAAAGAGGAATCTGTTTACCATCGCTACCTGGAACGCGAAGCGTCAGGAGTTGAGAGATGGACGAACGGTCGGCCCGGTTCAGGCGAACAACGATAGGCACATCTTCTTTGGACGAATCTACGTGCATGAGTCCGGCAGAATAACCTTCCGACGCGGACTGAATCGTTCGCGCAATTTGGTCGTTAGACACTCCGCCGATGGCAGCCTTTTCCTTGTCGACAAGCAACCGATATTCAGTTTGATCGTCCTCTACATACCAGTCGACGTCGACGACGCCATCCGTTCGCTTGAAGATGTCACGAATCTGAGCAGCCAAGGTAATCTGGCCTTGCTGGGTTGGGCCATACACCTCTGCCACCATTGTTTCGAGAACCGGCGGACCTGGGGGTACCTCAGCAACTTTAATCCGCGCGCCAAATTGCCGGGCCATAGGCAGTAAGCGTTGGCGAACCTGCTTGGCAATTTCGTGACTTTGCAGGGAGCGTTCTGATTTGCCTGTTAGATTGACTTGCAGGTCCGCAAGGTTAGCGCCTTGCCGCAAATAGTAATGGCGAACGAGGCCGTTGAAATTATAGGGTGAGGCGATACCAGCATACGTTTCGATATTGACGACTTCCGGTTGCTTTACCGCCTCACTGGCCAACGCCTCGGCTACGTGCTGAGTCTGCTCCAAAGTGGTGCCGTTCGGCATATCCACAAGCACTTGAAATTCGCTTTTGTTGTCGAAGGGCAGCATCTTGACCTTTACTGCGCCAAAGTAGAACAGTGAGAGGGACGCCAGCAACAATAAGGTCACGCCAGCGAGAAAAACCCAGCGAACTTTTGTTTGGTGCAAGAGCGCATTCATGAGAACGCGATATTGCCGCGTAAACCAGTCTTCGCGCCCAGCTGAGTGCTCACTCCCGTGTTGTTTCAGAATTCTAATCGCAGCCCAAGGGGTGACCATGAATGCCACGACAACCGAGAAAGCCATTGCTGCACTGGCACCAATCGGGATAGGCCGCATGTAGGGGCCCATTAGACCGCCCACAAACGCCATGGGGAGAATCGCAGCAATCACCGCGAGCGTCGCCAGAATCGTAGGATTGCCGACCTCATCTACCGCTTCAATGGCCACCTGAGTGGCGGGCCGTCCGTGGTTCTCCGGTTTGCGCCAGTGACGGACGATGTTCTCAACCACCACGATGGCGTCGTCTACCAGGATGCCGATAGAAAATATCAACGCGAACAGAGTGATGCGATTCAGCGTGTAGCCATAAAGATAGAAGACGGTGAGCGTGAGCGCCAGAGTGACGGGGATGGCGATAAACACGATTGCCGATTCGCGCAAACCGAGAGTGAAGGCAATGAGTACGCTCACGAAGACAACGGCGAGGAGCATGTGGAGCAATAGTTCAGTCGATTTTTCCGCTGCTGTTTCTCCGTAATCGCGGGTTATGGTCATCTCAACGTCTCGCGGCAATTGTGCTTCCTTCATTGCCTGGACTCGCTTCAAAACATTGCCGGCTACAACGACGGCGTTCGTGCCCTTTCTCTTCGCAACAGAGATCGTCACCGCTGGAGCGGTGAAGCCCCTACGGTCTCTATATCTGACGTACTGAACCGGCTCCTCTCCTTCGTCGGCCACGATGGCGATATCGCGCAAGAACACGGGTTTGCCATTAGAAACGCTAACGACGACGCGCTGGGCGTCATCCGAGCTGCGCAGAAATTCTCCTGTCTTCAAAAGAACTTCGCGGTTACAGTCATCCAGGTTCCCCGAAGAGACGCGCTGGTTCGATGCACCGAGGGTTTTCACAACCTCCGCAGAGGTCAGGTGGTAGGCATTTAACCGCGCTATATCGAGCGTCACCCGCAGTTGCCGCCTTTGACCACCAATCAGTGTTACCGCCGAAACGTCCGGCACTTGTTTAATCGTGTCGTTCATTTGCGCCGCGATTTGCCTCAATTCGTAGTCGCCGTAGCGCTTGCTCCAAAGAGTGACCGCTAGGATGGGAACATCGTCAATCGAACGAGGTTTCACAAAGGGTTGCGATGCACCTGGCGGTATCAGATCGTAATTCGCCATGAGCTTCTGGTTCAGACGAACAATGCTTTTTTCTTCGTCCTGACCCACCAGAAAGCGAACGATGACCAACGAGTTGCCGGGGCTTGACGTAGAGTATACGTATTCCACGCCCGGTACCTCCCAGAGCAGCTTTTCCATTGGCTTGGTGACGCGTTCTTCCACTTCGCGCGCGGATGTGCCGGGCATCGCGACTGAAACGTCAACCATCGGAACGATGATTTGCGGCTCCTCTTCGCGAGGTAGCTTAATAACTGCGAAGACGCCGGCCAGCAGAGACACTACAATGAGCAGCGGAGTGAGCTTTGAGTTGATCCAAAGACCGGCGAATCGGCCCGCCATTCCTAAGGTTCGGGGAGTGCTCACTGTTGAGCCTCCACTTTGTCACCATCGGCCAAGCCAACAGGAATGGGAGAAATTACATGCTCCCCTGCTTGCAATCCGGAGAGAACTTCGACTTGTCCTTCGTGCTTCTCTGCTAGCGTGACAAGCCGGGTGCGTGCGACGCTTCCTTCATTTACGAATACGGAAGTCAACTGACCGTTTTCAATGATTGCGGCGAGAGGTACAGCGATAGCCTGTTTATTGCCTGCCGAAAAAGATACGTACCCGAATTGACCGGCGTGTAGGGCCGATGTCGATGGAAGATTAATCTTGACGGTATAGCTATGAGAATTGCTATCGGAACTCGGCGAAATCTCGCCAACCAGGCCTTGGATAACTGCGGGCTGTGCATCCACCGACACGTTGACTTTGTCTTTCAAATGCACGAGTGATAAACGCGCTTCTTCTACATCAGCATGAAGACGATATCCGTTTCCCGCTTCTATCGTCAAGAGCGAGGTGCCCGGCACTGCCAACGCGCCCGGTTCAACATTGCGGGCAGTGATGACGCCACTGAAAGGCGCTTTGATCACCGTATAGTCGCGGGATACTTGCGCTTCCTGAAGAGAAGCATTGCTCTGCGCGATACGGTCGGTCAATTCCGCTCGCCGCGCCTTGGCCATTTCGAAGTTTGCCTGCGCGGTTTGTAGCTTGGCGTTTGTTTCATCAAACTCTTGCTGCGAAATGGACCGCTCATCATACAAGTCTTTCATTCGTTGCGCCGTGACGTTTGCCAAATCCAAATTTGCCTTGGCAGCCGCAATGCTATTTTCGGTTTCGGGAATGCCGTTCTGTGTTTCGGCTCGTCCAGCCTCTGCCTTTCGGTAGCCTGCCTCCGTCTCTTGTGAATCGAGAGTGATCAGGGTTTGGCCTGCACGCACGCGGTCGCCTTCGTGCACTCTCACGCTCACTACACGGGCCATCAACTGGCTTGCCAACTGAGATTCGACGGTTGCATGAACGGTGCCGGTGGCTGAATACAACAAGGGGATCTGTTGCATTTGGACGGTGAATTCGTGAATGGGCAGGGGTGCCTTGCCTGAGCCGGCGCTTGCGGTGCGGGGCTGCTCACTACAGGCGTGAATGAGTAAAATTGCCGGCAGCAAAACCAGGGTCCGCAAGAAGGTGTCTTTGTTCATGTCGTTCATTAATCCTTGAGTGACGCAGAGTCTGCGGTTAGGAGCCCCGCTGCCACATCCAGTTGTACGGCCGCAATTCGTTGGTCATGCAACGCGGACAAATATTCAGTACGGCTGTCGAGGAGTGCCGCTTCGGTTCTAAGCAAATCGGTAACCGTGCTCAAGCCAGCTTGATAGCGGTTCTGAGTGATTCGCAGACTCTCTTGCGCCTGCGCCACTGTCGCCTCGCTCACGGCAATCCGCTCATTGGCCGCGAGCATTTCTTCCCAAGCTCGCCTTACTTCCAAGTTCACCGCTGAACTCATGCGTTCTTGTGCAGCTTTGGCACTGAGAAGATTTTGGTGGGCTTCTTCAATTTGTTCTTTGTCTCGGAAGCCATTAAATAAATTCCAGTTCAGCGAAGCCGCTACAGTCCAGTTGGCGCCTCCCCGGGTGACAAAGGTCTGACGATCCGCTTCGAGTGCGGCCTGAACGGAGATGACCGGAAATAGGGATGAGCGCTCGCGCGCGAGCTGGGCCGAGGCGAGATCACTCGCGTATTTCATTCGCAGTTGCTCGGGGCGTTTGTCTCGCGCTTGTTTCTCAAGCGCCTGGAGTGCGTCGGGCTGTGCAGCGGACCGAGTCAGTGGCGTCGTAAGGTCACACTGTTTATCTAACGGTTGGCCGAGGGCGTCATTGAGCGCGGCGCGGGCGATCGCCAAGTCGGCGGTTCGACGAATTTGTTGTTCCTTTACTCGTGCCAGGTGGACGCGGATAGAAAGCACGTCGGCGTCGGTTGACATACCGGCCTGATGGATATTTTCAGCGCGTTGGAGGTCGGCCTCGGCAGACTTAACGGCCTCTTCCGCGGCCTTCCATTCGGCTTCGCTTAGGACCGCGTCCCAGTACGCGCGGACTGCGGCGTACGTCACTTCCGTCTCGGTACGCTGCACGTCCGCGAAAGCGGCTTGTTCTAAGATTCGGCTGGCCTGGATTGTATGTTTCGTCTGACCGCCGTCGAACAGGGTTTGTTGGGCTAGCAATGAAGAACGGAAATTATCTAGCGCATTTGGTCGGTTTAAGGGTTCAATTTGAAAGTTTTCGCTCCCAAACTGGTGTTGGGTCAGCAAGGAACTGAAAACAAACACTGGGTTGTTGCTGCGAGTGGCCGATTCATTGTAATTCAGAGTTGGATAATAGCCAGACCGGGCACCGCGCGTGTGTGCTTCCGAACCTTGCGCTATAGATTTCGACGCCTCCATGGCTTTGTTTTTGCGTAAAGCCAGTTGAACCGCTTGCGGCAGCGAGAGGTTGTTCTGGGCGGCTAGTGGCCAACTCAGACACAGCAATACCAGCATTGACCTGAATTTTGTTTGCATTCACGATCCAAGATGCAAGCTGTTGAAAACCGTGACGGCGTGATTGAAGAAAAGATTGAGGAGAACTTCAAGTTTCCGTACGTTCGTACGCTTGTCTCAGCTTGTTTCGCACTTCCTCGGCCAGTGGCCCGGGCATTTGCTCCAGTCTGAGATCTCTACACATCGCGATGGATCGGCGCAACGAATCCACAAACTCTACGCATGGGGCGCATCCTTCAATGTGTCCCGACAACTTCTCGCAGAGTTCTGGGGGAAGTTCAGCGTCGAGGTATTGAGACAACAGGGCAAAGATTTCCTGACACGATAGTCCATCAAGCTCTGAGTTTTGTTCCATGATCGGCAACGCTCCACTCCCCTTAGATACTCATCAATGGTGGCTCTCACGGCCAGTCGGGCACGATGCAGTCGCTGCTTCACCGTATCGACGCTCAACTCCAATATTTCGGCCGTTTCGTCGGATCTAAGGCCCTCCACATCGCGAAGGAGGAGGACTGACCGATAGGTGTCCGGCAATTCAGCGATAGCCAGTTTGAGAGTCGCCTTAAGCTCAGCTTGTAAAAATTCGTCCTCCGGCAAATGAGACCAATCGGCGATTTCAATGGCCGCCTCTTGGCCATTTCTTCGGGCCGGGAGATAATCGCTGAGCGACAACTCGCGCTTGGGAGCAAACACGCTCTTTCGCCGTTTCGTGAGGCAAGCGTTTTTTGCGATGCGGAACACCCACGATTTCAAGCTGGCTGGATCGCGCAATTGGTCCAAACTCTTGAATACTTGAAATAAAGCTTCTTGGGAAACTTCCTCGGCGTCTTCGCGTTGACCGCACATTAAGTAGGTGTATTGAAAGAGTCTGACGTGATACGTATCGACAAAACGGTCGAACGCGCCGGTTTTTTGGGCCATCAGGTCGCTCGCCAATTGCAGATCTTCGTCTTGTTTCAATCACCACCATTGTAAAGAGTCCTACGATGCCTTTAAGATCTCGACGGCAGACATGACGATTTCAATCGAGGGAGAGTGTAGCATTG
Source organism: Bryobacterales bacterium (assembly GCA_963749105.1). Classification (GTDB taxonomy): domain Bacteria; phylum Acidobacteriota; class Terriglobia; order Bryobacterales; family Bryobacteraceae; genus Bog-105. The sequence goes on from CAVVLT010000027.1 coordinate 127,870, forward strand.
TGTTGTGAATGAGGCAGTTTTTCGCTGCACGAATGACACCATCGCGATGACGGGGATCTTCTAATCCAGGAACTTCGATGACAAGGCGGAAATTGTCCATGCGCGCGGGCTGAGCCGCTTTCCCGGCTTCTACTTTCACGGTGAGGCCGGTCGTCGACAATTTACGCGCTGTGAGGTATTGAACGGCATAATAGCCGGCACAGGCGCCGAGCGACGCCAGCAGGAACTCTGGCGGAGTCATCCCGGCATCGGAACCGCCGTTGTCGGCCGGTTGGTCACATAAGATCTTGTGTCCGCGGGCCTCAGCCTCAAAACGGACGCCGCCTACATAGTGGACAGTGGTTTCCATAACCATTAGGATGCAGGAAATCGATTTGCGTGACAGCTAACAATCGACCTACGCCAGTTCGTTCTTGGAGCTAGCTTGAGCTAAGCCCGTTGTCAACAACTCTCGCTACAATTCGCCTATGGAACAATCGGCGGAACAAGATCCGCGTATCTATCTTGCTGTGGAGAGAACGTTCCTCGCCTGGTTGCGAACGGGGCTTGGCTTGATCGGTGTCGGCTTTGCCGTCAGCCGTTTCGGCTTATTTCTGCGCCAGATCAGCGCTATGCAATCTCATCTTTCCGCTCCGGCCACTGGTCTTTCCATTTGGTCAGGAGTGATGTTGGTCGGATTGGGCGTGGTGGTTAATGTCACTGCGGTTTTGCGACACTTCCGACTTGTACACGAGTTAAGCTCCGGGACGTGGCGTGCGGGACGGGTGTCGAGAGAGGCGGTGATCCTTGGGATTGTCCTTGCTGGTGTCGGTATTGGAATGGCAATTTACTTGATTCTCGTCCACTAGGCTCGCCAGGAAGAACTGTTGGCCTAAGGTTTTTTTGGGCGCACATTGCGATAACCTGCTCCGTTTACGATGGCGGAAGTTCGTGGTGACGACGGATTTGAATCACAACCTGCGGATTTATCCCCATCTGGCCGAGGACATGAACGTCGCCGGTATGGAACAGCTCTGGCGCGCCGACATCACTCCTATTCGGCTGGAGACGGAGTTTGTGTATCTGGCCGTGGTGCCGAACGCTACTCACGCAAGGTGATTGGTTGGGCCTCGGATTGCCATCTGGAGGACGATCTGGCCATTGCGGCTGGCAACCCTTCATCCCTTAACGGGCATGCCGCACCCTGCGGAACGGTAGTTCACCCGAACTCCGGTTTCCGGACCGATCCTTCTTTCATTTCAAGCGATGCATAGCGTCTGCAACCAGCGGATCGTTTTCTCCGTCGTGTTTGATGGCGAGGAACGTTCGGAAGGATTCGGTAGCGCCACTGCTGTTGAGCCCCTGGCGAGCGCGGCCCTGGTAGTAGAACACCGGCGGCAGGTAGCGAAGGGACGGGTCATCGTCGAGAAAGACCGCCGTTGCCTCACCACGGCGCTGCAAGCAAACATCGAACTCACTATCGGCTTCGGGATATAACCCAGCGGCGAGATAAGCGCGCCCGAGCGAATAACGGCCGAGCCACGTATTGGCTACTTTCTGCGCTTCCTGGAAGGAATTGATAGCCTCGCGTATCTTTCCCGCTTTCAACTGAGTTTCGCCTTCGATCAACTTGCCGTACGCTTGCGGATCGGGTTCGAACTGTTCCTGCAGTTTTCGTGCCAACAGAAGGGCTTTGTCGCTCTTACCTGCCTTGACGAAGATGATCGCCGCGGGATAAAGCAGACTTGCATCGCTGTTGCCATTCGCCGCGAGTTCGGCAGCCGCCACAGCTTTGCCTTTCTCGCTCTTATTGAGCCATGCCTCGGCGAGCATTACGCGCTTGAGCGCTGATTGCGAATTGTCTTTAGCAGTCAAGTCCGTCTGAATGCTCGCTTCTAACTGCCGAATCGCCTGACCGAACTGCCCTTTATACAGGGACATATCAGCCTGAGCGATCTTGCCAGCGGACGCACCCCATTTACTCAGCGTTTCTAACTTGGCATAAGTCGCCGCAGCGCCCGCTTCGTCCCCTTGCGCCAGTTGCGCTAAGCCTAAGCAGACATACGCCTTTTCAAACGATGGATTCAACTGCAAGAGCCGCTGCGACTCATGGATCGCGACATCGAATTTTCCTGCATACAACGCAAACAAACCGATATTGTTCAGTTCGACTAGGTTGTTTGGATAAATCGCCAGGGCGCGCTGTCCCCCTTCGAGCGCCGCCGGCATGTTCCGCTCATAGAAGTAAGCAAGAGCCAGATTCGCAATACCTGCCGAGTCCGCCGGAAATTGTTTTTCTAAAGCCTTAAACTGCTCGATGGCTTTGCCGTAATCCCGCTCCAGTAAATAGTAGGCGCCGCGGGTGCGATATTTCTCACGATCGCTCATGCGATCGATTTTTGCCAGGGCCTGCTTGAAATAGCTTTCAGCCTCTGCTTTGCGGCCCATGTTTGCGAGGATCACGGCCATGCCTGCATAAGCGCGTCCAAGGCCAGAATCCAACTGGGTGCTGCGGGCATAAGCCTTCAGCGCCTCATCCCATTTGCCTTGCCACTGCAGTTCCTGGGCCCTGGCATATTGCTGTGAAGCTTCAAGCGATTGTGATGAAAAAGTCTCGGCCGCGGACATCTTGTCGGACCGTAGGGTCGAGTCGCCCAGAGCTTTGCGAAGGCTGCCAGCGACTTCGCCGACCGCGTTGTTCAACTCGCCGGCCGTGGAGGCAGTGGCTGTGATATTGTCAAGGACCTTTCTTGTTCTGAGCGTCGATCGCTTGTGCCGACAATGCGTACTTGTCGCCATCTTTTTGAATGGAGCCCGACACCACCACTCCCAAGCCTTCACGTTGGGCAATCAGTTCCGCTGAATCCCGATCGAGCTTAGTCGACCCAGAAAGTTTTGCCAGTGTGCTGCGCGCTTGGCCCCGGTTGTAGGCAGTAATAAATGACGCATTCTCCAGCGCGGTGGTCAACGCAGGTTCAAGCGTACCGGTGAGGACCGGATTGCCTGAATGGTTGGCGAAATCGGCGATGAGAATCTTCACCGGGCCTGGCGCGACCTTCGTCTTGGGACGCAAATTGTAGATCAGCGCTCCCACCAAAAGTAAGATCAGCGCGGCCATTCCCGCCAGCGGCTTCCAGTTGAGCGCGTGCCGCTGGCGAAGACCGAGCCAGATCTCGAGCGCGCGTACAATTTCATCTGCCGATTGAAAGCGCTCTGCCGGATTCAGCTGTAAGCAGCGAAAAATGATATCGCTGAGCGCGCGTGGCATCTGCGGATCGATGGCGATGGGCGGGCGGATCTGGCTGGTGCTGCGATCCTGTAGAATTTCCCGCAGCGTGGTCGGCCCTGCCGGCAAATCGCCCATCGTCAATTCGTAGAGCATTAGCCCCACCGCAAACAAATCAGAACGCCGGTCGACACCTTCGCCGCGCGCCTGTTCGGGAGACATGTAGCGAGGGGTTCCAATGAGGGCTCCCACGCGCGTTAGGTGGGCGGCGGTCTCGGCAGGCGCATCACCTTTGACAGTGGCGATGGCAGCCGCGTCAATGGAGGCTGCGATCCCGAAATCCATGACGGCGGCGCGCCCTTGCTTGCCGATCATCACGTTTTCAGGTTTCAAGTCTCGATGAACAACACCTTCGGCGTGTGCCGCGGACAGGCCGCGGCAGACTTGCAGCATGATCTCGGCGGCTTCTTTCGCCGGCAGTTTGCCGCGCTGGCGCAGCATCTCGCCTAACTCTTGCCCCTCAATGTATTCCATGCTGATGAAGCGAACTCCATCGGCAACGCCGAGATCGTAGATGCGCACAACATTGCGGTTTGTAATCTGCCGCGCCAATACGATCTCCTGACGGAAACGCCGGAGGATATCCGCGTTGCCCGCCAGTTCGCGGCGTATCACCTTCAAGGCGACGATGCGGTCCACCTCGGCATCGTGCGCCTTGTAAACCGAGCCCATGCCACCTTCACCTAAAGTCTTCAAAATTTCGTAGCGACCGCCAAGAACGGAACCTGCGTTCAGAGCCGCACTATCGTAAGCTTTGGCGTCGGAGACGGTGAACGGCTTCGACCACGCTTGCGCATCGACGACAGCCGTCTTACTGTCGGGAGCTTCCTGGTCGAGGATTTCCGTATGACCCGGATCGACATGCGCAACGACGCCGCAGTTGGGACATTCGGCCGCATCGATAGGAACGGGGGTCTGACAAGCGGAACATAGCATGAGTCTTGCCTTGTCTGATTATGGACTAGCTGTCATGCAATTTAAACATTTGCGCGTCGACAAGGTCCTGGCGTGCTGAATTAATTACTACGCCGCAACGCGAGGACAGTAATGTCATCGGCGCGCCGGGCTCCCGCTTCAAAGCGTTCAATTTCCGAGTGCACGCCGCGCACGAGTTGTTCAACCGGCTGAGAGGCATGTGCGGCGAGGTAGCTTTCGAGACGCGCTTCGCCGTAGAATTCGCCGCCCTTGTTGCAAGCCTCGGTCACACCGTCGGTAAACACCAGCACCGCCTCACCTGGCTGTAATTCTGTTTTCTTGCTTTTATAATCAAAGCCCTCGAATACGCCCAGCATAGGGCCGCAACGTTCATTCAGTTCACGCACCTGTCCCGCTGGCGAAATTGCGTAAGGCGGATTATGTCCGGCGTTACAGTACTCCAGAACGCCGGTAGCGGTATTGAGAATTCCGTAAAACAGCGTGACAAACATCTCGGAGGAGTTTTGCTCCACAAGGGACCGATTCATGTAAGTGAGACACGCACCCGGGGATGCTTCGTGGTGGGCGGCCGCCCGCAACAGTGTCCGCACAATGGCCATGAACAATGCGGCCGGCACGCCCTTGCCGCTGACGTCGCCCAGCACGAAGCCTAGATGCTCGCCATCGAGCAAAAAGAAATCGAACAAATCTCCGCCCACCTCTTTTGCCGGAACCATGGCGGCGTGCAGATCGAAATCGCTACGGTCTGGAAACGGCGGAAACTTGCTGGGAAGCATGGAACGCTGGATGGTGGCGGCGTGTTCCAACTCGCGCGCCCGCAAGCGTTCGGCCTGCTCTACCTCAGCGAGCCGCGCATTTTCAATGCGTACGGCCGCCATATTAGCCATCACCGTGAGCAAACTCAAATCCTGCTTGGTGAACTTATTGATAGAGTCTGACGAATCCAGGTAGATCAAACCAATGACGCGATCCTCGGTTTGCAGGGGGACGGCAATCATGCTGTGTATTTGATTTATAACGATGCTGGCGTGAGCAGCCAGTGCGGAATCGGCCATCGCATCGCGCACCAGCAGCGAGCGCCTTTCCTGAACGACCATATCGCAGACGTGGGAGCTAATACGGAGTGCCGGACCCTTGGTGGAGCGCACCTGCAATTCTCCATTTTCGAGCGTCATCAGCATGCCGCGCGGGGCGCCGGCTGCCTCGCTGGAAAGATCGAGGATCAAATCGAACAGCTTGTCGAGCGGAAGATGGGTTGCCAATTCGCGCCCGGCGGTGATCAGTGCGCGCATGTGACGGCCGCCTTCTTCACTTTCCTCGGCAACCAGTCCCCGGAGGCTTTCCGCGATGGTAGTAACACCGGCGGTATCCGGCATTTCGCCGCTGAACACGATGGTTTGAGCGGACGGTTTCTCGTTTTCGCGATAGACGATGCTCACTGGCCCAGCCTTGATCTGGTCACCAGAACGCAGAACGCGCGCTTCTTTGATGCGCTCTCCGTTAACCAAACTTCCGTTCGTGCTACCCAGGTCACGAGCAAACCACTGGCTTCCCTTGCTCTCAATGATCAGATGTTCGCGCGATAATCCTATGGCATTGGGGTAAGAGAGTTGATTGGACGGAGCGCGGCCAATGCTATAGCTGGCCGATTCCAGACGCTGCTCCGACTTGACACCGTTCACCTCTATGAGTAAAGCGCCAGCCGTGCGGGTGGGCGTCGGACGAATCGGGTTAAGCATCTTTTCCGCCATGGCTTGATCGTATCCGATTGAAAATATTGTTGGCAAGAAACGTCAGAACTTTGCGCATTGGCCCTGTTTAGAAGCGGCTGTGTTGCCGCTGCCGCTAATGGTCTTATCACCGCTACAGCCGAGGGTGTTGGTGATTTTATTGTTTAGCACCTGGACCGCACCTGAGTTGGACTCGAGTAATAGATTACCCTTGATTGTGTTGTAACTTATGCTGGCGGCGCCTGAACTGCTCAACACTTGAATGTCACCCTTGACGGTGTTTGTCGTGCAAGTCGTACCGGCCGCTCCGCCAATGTTGATCCGGTTGCTATCGGCCGCCACTATCAAGCTGCCTCCAATGCCGGAGCCGCAAATTGCATTCTGTTGGCCCGCTCCTGGGCCTGTAGCGCTGCCGCCGATTCCAACAGGGCCGTTTACGGTAGCGTTATTCAAAACAACGATGCCGCCGAGGGAGACAATGCCTCCATTGACCACCCCACCAGCGATTACGCAGAGTTGATTCGGCGCGACAAGAATACTGCCGGCGAAGGTTCCAGTGTAAGCGCCGTTGCACGCAGTAGGAGAAGAAGGCGCGGTTCCGGTCGCTTTGACGGTGAGCGTGCCATTTACAAAAATGAACGTGTAATTGGCAGCCGATAATGTTGCGGTGGCGGCGGTGATCGCGTAGGTCCCCGGAAGAGTATAGGATGTGGCGGTTGTTGTGACGCTCGGACTCCCGGTCAGTACGCTCGCGGCATCGCCATTTACAAAGCCGCTATAACTGGCCGTTAGTGCCGGCAAGGTTTGGGCAAAGATAATGGATACGTTGTTGGCGGTGACGGTCAACGGCGCGCGCTGCGCGGAGGTGGTTTGCGAGAGTGTCGCCCCTGAGTAATTTGCTGTGGGCAACCAAGTCGCGGACAGAGAACAAGTTCCAGAGCTGACCTTCAGGGTAACGGCGTTACTAGCGCTCTTGATGCTACAGGCACTATTTGCCGCGATAGTGGCGGCGATTCCGGCGTTTGTGGATGCAGTGACGGTAAAAGTAGAGCCGTACGCGGCGCTTGCCGGTGCGCCAGTAAACGATACTGCAGGAGTGGCCAAAGCAGCGATGACTTTGAGACTTGCCGTGGCCGATAAATAATTGGCCGTCGCTGCCCAACTCGCGACAAGGGAGCAAGTGCCGGAACCTGCGGTCATCTTATAAGTGAAAGTGTTGCCATTGCTGCTAACGAATGTGCACGGTCCGGTGGCTTGAATGGATGGCGTAGTCGCGGCGTTTGAGGAAGTAGTAACGTTGAAACTGCTCCCGTAGGCAGCGGACGATTGAGCCTGCAGCGACACGGTTTGTGTTTGTTGTTGGGCGATATTTAGGCTGAAAACCTTGCTAGCTGTATAGTGTCCGCTATCAGTCACCTGAATTTGCACCGTGCCGCTAAAAGGCGCAGTCGGACTTCCTGTAATGAGGCCGCTCGAACTCAAAACGAGACCGCCAGGGAGCGTGTTCGGAGCAGTCGAGGTACCGGGCGGAAGCGTCCAAGTGTAACCGGCAGCGGTGCCGCCGAACGCTTGTAAGGTTTGGGAATACGCAACACCCACGTTGCCATTAGATAGAACGGCAGTGGAAACGGTGAGCGAAACGGCAGGCGAGCCACTCGGCGAGCCAGTGTTTGGTGCGGCGCTGATGAGCACCGGAGTCAGTGCGGTTAGTGGATCGTAGTGGGCTAAAGCGGCAGCGTTATTGTTTGTGGTTGAATCATAATCGCGGATAGTAACGATAGCTTGTTCGCCCGGGGCGAGCGTAAAGGAATCTGCCGCTGGATTCGAGAGGGCGGCGGTATTGAGGGCGCCCGGCGTGTTTACGGGCGCGGGCGACGTGTCGTTCACGAGCGGCAGGTAATGAGCTTCCACGGTCAAACTGCAGCCATTCGCTACCGGCGTTGTATAAACACCCGAAACAATTACTTGCAGCGTCACTCCTGAAGGGGTAGGTTGATTTTGCAATAACTGCAGGCTGTAAGAAGAAGTGGTGTTGCCCGTGTTAGTAACTGTGTAACTGGCGTCGGTAATAGACGTGTTCAAAATATTGGGGTTGAGTATGTTTGGATTGAGGATATTAGGATTGAGAATATTCGGATTCAATATGTTGGGATTAAGAATATTTGGGTTGAGGATGTTCGGGTTTAGAATATTGGGGTTTGCGACGGTAATATTCGAAATATTCGGATTCAATATGTTGGGGTTCAGGATATTGGGATTCAGTATGTTCGGATTCGCGATGGTGGGATTCAGAATGTTGGGATTGTAAACCTCCGCGTTCAGAATGTTGGGATTCAAAATGTTGGGATTGAGGATATTCGGATTTTGAATTGCGGGTGCGGTGGCATCGGGATTGAGGGTAATGCTGCTGCTCAAGCCGCCGGAAATGACGGTGGATGCTCCGGGCGCACTGATCTGCTGCGCGCTGACCGGGATCGAGGCGGAGGCGTTCGACGACATCAAGAACACCGGCCGGGAGGCGCTCGACAGAGCAGGAATGGTGATGTCCAGCAGGGTGAGCGGCTGACCCGCGGGGAACGCTTCCACGAAAGACGCGCTGCCACCAACCGGCTGCGACCCGATGCTGAGCCGGTAACTCGCGGCTTGCGCAGTGGGATTTTGAATGGATATTGCGAATTGACGTGCAAAGCTGGTGTTCAGAGGTTTGGTATTTCCCAGCGCTCCCATGATCAGGCCGGGGCTGAGAGTAGTCGTGTAGATATCTTGGTTGCGCATGCCGGTCTGGCCGGGTGCACAGGAGTTGGTGATGGTTTGCGTGGGGTCGAATGTGCTGATAGTACCGGCAGATAGATTGACGGGCGTATAGTTTCCCCAATTGCCGTCGGCAGGGGGCACAACGTTGCGGTTATCGGCCCAGACGACGTGAGTATAGTCGGGATCGGTGGGCAGATTGTTGTAACGCCAACCAGAGACCGGATCGTTGATAAAAGTGGGCCCGGCCACATCGATGTAGTCACCCATGAATGGAGCATTTCCCTGTTCGAAAAGGGGAAGGTTCGGCGCGTCGAATTCAAGTTGTTGAATGAGAGGCGAGGGTGTTGAACCAGCGGCAGGTTTAGGCGTTCCGTAGGCATATTGCGAAACCAAGACCGATGATGTTGTATTGGGCTGGTAGGGAAATGCGACACCAGAAGACGATGTCACGCCCTGCGCCGCCCGCACCTCGACAGAGTGCCGCAAACCTGCGCCTGAGGGATCGGAAATCTGCGCAGCGAATTGCGACCCGAAAGCAAAGCTACCGTCGGGCTGCAGGGTGAATGTATACTCATTTGCCGGGTTATTAGTCGACGTGTAGAGCAACTCCTCATCGTCGTCGCGGAAGTCATACCAGGCAACGGTGAGTTTGCCCGCCGAGAAAGCCATCGCCGGCATGATCTGATGTCCATACTGTCCATAGTTATCGATCAGATAAGGCGAGAAATTGTCAGCAAACTGTAGTGTTTGCGGGAGAAAAACACTACTCTCCAAGCAACCCGTACAAGGGACGTAGTTCATGTTGATGGTTTGCAGGTAAATACGTGCGTCCTGGTACGAATCGGGTTCCCGCTGAGCCCAGGCAACGTAAAGGTTGCTGTGATTGTCCATAGCCACGGCAGGGTAATCGTTTGTGCGGAACGATGCAGAGGTTGTGCCTTGGTCAAACGCCTTAATTTGTTGGTAAAGAACGGTACTGGGGATTTCGGGATGCACGAAGCCGTCACTGCCCCAGGGAAAAAAAAGCACGCCGACGGTGTCTGCATCGCCAGTGGAGGTGTTGGCAAAGACGCGCCACGCAACGAACACATTGCCGTTATTAGGATCGATCGCAATCTGCGCTCCTTGGTTGGTGAAGGGCTGTACGTAAGAGCCCTGCGTATTGGCGATGTACGACGAAATCGAATTAGCGAATTGCCAGGTGACGCCACAATCCTGCGATTGGGCGAACATGATCTGCCCGTTATTGCTCGATTCGGGCAAGCTGAACTGTGTCCAGGCAAGATAAACGGCGAAGGCCGGGATCGTTTGGTTAGTGCCATCCGCGTTAGGTATGGTGCAGGTACCATTGCCGCGCGGCATGTCGACCGCAATTGCCGGCTTGTCCAAAAATGTCTCACAATCCCCGCAACCTTGTGCGATGATCCGCGTGTCGAGGTAGCGTATGCCATTGCCGCCTTCGATGTTGTTGTCATCGGTATAGCGCGCCAGGAAGACGGCACTCCTTTGTTGGTCGCGATTAAATGCCAGGCCGCCGTAAAGAAACATTCCGTTGGGTCCAGATCGGACTCCCGGATCAGCCGCGGCCTGGAAGCCGTGGATTGGCGAAGCAGTGCCTTGCGCGGAAGTGTCCTGAGGATAACCGGGAACTAAAGTACTGGACCAAGTGGCACCTCCATCGTTGGATGTGAAGAGCCCCAACCATGCGTCACCGTTCTCGTCTGCGCCCTGAACGAACGGCAAGTCTACCGTACGGTAATCATTGTCTCCGGCAACAACATGCAGCGGATTGCGCGACGAGACCGCCATGGAGGGCTCATTCTGACGTTGCAGGAAAGGATCGCCGCCTGGCCATTGAGTCCCGGACACCATATTCGTGCTGACACCCGGAACCTGAGCAACGCAGATCAATGAAAAAAGGCAACCAAGAGAGACGATCAAAATCGCGCGTTTCAACATTTCTTAGAGAGCTGCTCCAATAGCTGAGATTACGTCCTTACCTATCTTTGAATAAAGTCGTGATTTCTTCAATCGATCAATCCAAGTGCCGTACCCGTACGGCCACCGGTACTTTTAGGGGAGACCGCGTCAGGTCGAGCTGCCGATCGGGGCATAAATGCGTAGGGAGTTGTGAAAGGTTAGGACGTTAGGCGAGCATCGAGACAGCGGGCAAATCAGCGGCTACCGCGCCACACATCAAAGCCAAGAACGCAATCGACGTTGCGAAAACTTCCACACCTGACTGGTCGGCAGGGCTTGACGGGGCTGACCAATCGTCAGATACTCTCAATGAAGGGGTGCGGTATGATTCGCCTTCGCATAGCTCTACTCCCGCTGTTCGGCCTCGCCTTCGTTGCTTGGGCTCCGGTTTTCGCGCAGTCGGTTGTGTCCACTCACTCTGGCGTTCTTTACTTCTTCGACGGCGCCGTTTTCGTCGGAGATCAACAAGCGCAACAAAGTTTCGGCAAATTCCCCGATGTCGAAGAAGGCCGCGTATTGCGGACAGAAAAAGGTCGTGCGGAGTTGTTGCTGACACCGGGCGTCTTTCTTCGCATAGGAGAAAACACTGCCGTCCGCATGCTTTCGAACAAGCTCTCCGATACGCGCATCGAACTGCTCCGCGGGTCTGCTATCTTCGAGGCGAATCCGGAGGCGGTGGATACGAAGGTTACGCTGATCTACCAGAGCTGGCAACTGCGAGTTCCCAAAAAGGGCGTGTATCGAATCGATTGCGAACCGCCGCAGGTTCAGGCTTACACCGGGGAAGTGGGAGTGTCGCTGCAGGACAAAGGGGGCGCGATCAGTGTAAGGGAAGGTGAGTCCGTGCCGCTCGCAGCTGTGCTTGTTCCCGAGAAATCGCCCGAAGCGGGGAGCGACGACTTTAAGAATTGGGCTATGACCCGCAGTCAAGCTGTGGCAGCAGACAACGCAGTGGCGGCTCAGATCACCGACGGTCCCACGGAAATCGATGCGTCCGGAATAGCTGGCGGAACCATAAGCAATTTTCCCTCAGGGGGCATTCCGGCGCTCGGCATGACCAATCCTTACGGACTTAGCTTTTGGAGCCCAAATCAATCCGCGCTGAACTCGCTTTATTTCCCGCCGTACATGTTTGGGCTGCTCTATCAACGCTGGCCAAGTCCCACTCGTTTTAATCCGGTTTATCCAAGACCGATTGGGTTCCCTACCGGAGTTGGTATGAGACCGCACCCGATCGGCGTTCTGGTGCCTGGGAGAACTTACTCAGCCCCGCCGCCAGTTTATTCGCGTCCAATAGCTCCGCCAGTGATAATCCACAGCGTGCCGCATCGTTGAGTAATCGCGGAGAATCAGCGCGTCATTGTGAAGGAGCATAGTAACCCAGCCGCCAGCGCGCTTTGAGACTCGGCATGCCGGGCTGTGCAGCAACTTTTACTTCCACCTGCCGGTATTTCCCGTCCTTACTTTTATTCGAGGGCGAATAAGCCAGCACATACTGGTTCCTGAGCTCGATGCTAATTCTGGTAGCTACGCTTGGCAGGTCGTTCGAATTCGATGCGCCGAAGGCACGGCCGCCCGTCTGCTCCGCTAGTTCCGCAAGAAGCCGGGGACCCGATACTTCCTCGTTGCTCATGCCAAAGCGAATGGATGGTTCAAAAACCCCCATGGCGTAAATTTGGACGTCAGCCGCGCGTACCAATGACTCAAGCTCGTGCGCCGTGTACTTGCTGTGGTTGTCGCCTCCGTCGGAGATAATCAAAATAGCTTTTCGCGGATTCTTTGCTTTCTTCATCTCACGCAGTGCCATCTCGGCAGCGTCCAGCATGGCGGTGAGGCCGCCTGGTTGCATCGCCGCCAACTTATCTTGAAGCTGCTCAAAATGGCTAGTAAACTCCACCTCGAGTTGTGCCGAATCATTGAATTCAACCAGAAACGCTTCATCTTGTACATTCATTGTTTTGAGAAATTGCGCGGCGGCCAGGCGCGAAAATCGCAATTTGTCGTCCATACTGCCGCTACAGTCGAAAACCAGCCCAAGCGACAAGGGCGCGTCCTCCCCGGAAAAGTGTGCGATCGTTTGTTCGGTACCATCCTCGAATACGCGAAAATCTTCTTTGCGAAGCCCGAGAACGAAGCGGTTTAATGGATCGGTGATGGTTGCTGGAATCAGCACCAAGGTTGTGCCGGCATTGAAGCGTGTAGACTGTTGCTCGCTTTGACCGCTACTGGGCGAATGGGCGAGGTATGCCTGGCTGAAATGCGATCCGCCCACGAGCAAAACGATCGCTGCAAACATTCGGAGGGGATTGGCTATGCGAAGTCGCACGGAAGGGAACTCCCAACAGCTGGCAGAGTTGATGTTATCAAATAAAAGATTCTCGCGTACCTAGCATTGGCGCGGCGGCGCGGCGTCAGATACAAGAAACCAATGCGCGTTCTGCAACTGGCCTGAGATACCTGCAAAGTCCCTGTAATTTTCCCGGCGTAATTAAGGCAAGTCGATTTCGTCTTAAAACGTGAAAGGCGATAACAAATGAAGTTGTCTCTTCAATTCCCGATATTGATACTTGCGGGCGGCTTGGCTCTGGGAAGTGCTCAACCGGTGCGAGGAGGAGGTCAGAGCTATCCAGTAGGTGAACCCTATCCCGCTCCCTACTCGGACTTGCGGGGACTGGTGGACCGGGCACAGACCGATCTTCGCGCCGCGGCCGATTTAGAGCACGAGAACGATAAGCAGCGGGAGCGATACCGAAATGCACAGGGGTATCTTTCGAGCTTCGATCGTCATTTAGTTAAGGGCCATTTTGACAAATCCGAACTGGACAAAGCAATTGGTGAGGTCAAAGGAATTCTGGATCACAATGTGCTTCAGGCCAGCAGTCGTGACGCTCTCATGCGAGACATGGATGACCTCAAAGCTGCGCGAGACCGGCATTATTAAAGTTGCCCGTTAGTCACGTTCGAAGCGGTTTACGCATATGTGTCTCTTCCTTCTATCAGCGAATCGAGAATGTTTGCCACCGAGAGTTGAGCCCCGCATATAACGCTGTCGGAAGCGCCGTAATACATCGTGATTGTGTCGCCGTCCACAACGTGGCCGTTGGTGAAAATTACATTTCCAAAGAATCCGCTCCGTTCATATTCAGCTGCCGGTTCCATGAAGGGAACATGGGAGCGGCCGATGACTTTCCAGGGTTCATCGAGATCCAGCAGCAGTGCGCCAAGGCAATAGCGGTTAGTGGCGTCGGCACCGTGATAAATCTCCAGCCACCCTTCGTTGGTGCGAATGGGGGAAGCGCCGGCCCCAATGCGCTTAGAGTCCCAAGACCCCGCTCGCGAGTGCGCCAAACAGCGGTGGTTACCCCAGTGTTGGAGATCCTCCGACTCCGCGATCCACATATAGTGACCGCCCAGTTCGGGGCTGCTGGGGCGATGAAGCGCATAATATTTCCCGTTGATACGTTGCTCAAATAACGCGCAATCTTTGTTGTGAGGTGGAAGGATCATTCCGAGGTTTTGGAACGTCTTCCAGTCCTCAGTACTCTTCAATCCCACGCCGACACCGTGCCGCGACACTTGTGTGAATGTGAGGTAGTAGACCGAATCGATCAACGCCACGCGGCAGTCTTCAATTCCGTAGGTCTCAAGATCCCCGTGACCGAAGATCGGCGAGTAGTCCGGCTGTGGAGAAAAGTGAATGCCGTCATCGCTGGCCATTAGGCGCAGGTGGGACATCGTTGTAAGAAACCCTTCGTTCGCATAGGTAATGACCCGCGGATCGACACGATGGAGAAGCGGATCCGAGTTTTCGAATTCTCGAATGCGAATGCCTGACTTTTCGTCCAGTATCGGAATTGATGTTCTACCGTCGCTCTGCTCTGGACGCTCAGCAACCCTCAAGAGCAGCCACGTCTTGCCCTGAAATCGGAATGCCCCAGGATTTAGCAGACACTCGATCTTGAGGCCATGAGTGCTTGGTGTGAGGTCGGCGGGCCTAATGAGAGGATTGGCTTCGAATCTTTGAACTAAGTGCACCAAGTTGCGGTACTCCTTAAACTGACTTTACCCTTAGCAATCAGTAGAAGTTCTGAGAGTGAGTCCGATTATCTCGCCAACAAGAGATCCACTGAATTTAAGCATCTGCTGCGGCTAGTCTGCGTGATCGTATTGGGGTAGAATCCTGTCAGAAGGCGGAGATTTGATAGTCGGCCTTCTTCAAAGGCTCGCGCCGTTTCTGAATGCCAAAGGCGGTTCGGGTGTGACGCTAAGGAAGATTGAATGCCCAGCGAGGTCGTCGACACAAAGCTAGCGAACGCGTTGGCTGGGCCGATCCACGACATTGACGTCCTCTGGATCAACGCCGGTTTGAGCTGCGACGGCGACACAATCGCAATAACCGCGGCGACGCAGCCGAGTCTCGAGGACCTTGTCTTTGGCGGTCTTCCGTGGGTTCCAAAAGTCCGCTTTCACAACCTGTTCCTTGCCTACGAAAATGGAGACCACTTTATAGAGCGTTTCCATTTGGCTGCGAAGGGAGCGATTGAACCGTTTATTCTTGTCGTGGAGGGATCGATCCCCGATGAGACAAATAAACCAGCCGGCTACTGGGCTTCGTTCGGAACAGACCGAGAGACCGGTCAACCAATCACAACCTGCGAATGGATTGATCGGCTAGCACCCAAAGCCTGGGCAGTTATGGCCGCCGGAACGTGTGCGACATACGGTGGGATTCACGCCATGGAAGGCAATCCGACGGGCTGCACAGGGTTAGCGGACTACCTCGGATGGAAGTGGAAATCGCAAGTCGGCATCCCGCTCATTTGCGTCCCGGGATGTCCAGTGCAGCCAGACAATTTCATGGAAACTCTGTTGTACCTGCTCCACATGGCAGCCGGGCGAGCCCCCATGATACCCCTTGACGAAGCACTTCGGCCAACTTGGTTGTTTGGACAAACGGTACATGAAGGCTGCGACCGCGGCGGCTACTACGAGCAAGCCGAGTTTGCCGAGGAGTATGGCTCGCGCACCTGTATCGTGAAACTCGGGTGTTGGGGACCAGTCGTCCAATGCAACGTCGGTAAGAGGGGTTGGATGGCGGGAATCGGTGGATGCCCGAACGTCGGCGGGATTTGCATTGGGTGCACGATGCCTGGCTTTCCGGACAAATTCATGCCCTTCATGAATCAACCGCCCGGATCGTTGCTTTCTTCTAAGGCGGTAATGACTTATGGGCGCGCCATTCATGCGCTGCGGCGTTTTACGCAAGCCTCACTGAACAAATTACCGAGTTGGCGAGAGAACCGGCACGAAAGGGGGGAAGATTGAAAGACTTGGGGTTCGAAGCTCTAAACGCTATCGACAACGCAGAAGCTGTTCTGGCAAGCCTCGCACAGGTATTTTCGCAGAATGAGCATGGGGATTCCAAGTCCATTCAGAGTTATGAAGTCGGGCCGACATTGGAAGCTCGCTACCGGGTCTTGCTCGATCAGATTCCCGCAGTGGTGTTTATGGCGTATCTCGATCAAGGTATCGGCGAAGCCTATGTAAGCCCCCAGATTGAAGCAACTCTCGGTTTTTCGCAAAAAGAATGGCTCGAAGATCCCGTGCGCTGGTATAGGCAAATTCATCCTGACGACAAAACTCGTTGGAATGAGGAAGCTGCGAACATGTTCCTTTCCGGCGAACCTCTGCGGTCGTCCTATCGCGTTATCGCGCGCGACGAGAGGGTGGTCTGGTTTCATTGTGAAGCTCGGCTCGTTCGGCGGGATGATGGTCAGCCCTGGTTTATCCACGGCGTGGGATTCGACATTACTGAACTTAAACAGGTGCAAGAAGCATTGCAGGAGGAGCGCAATGTCGTCTCGGCGATATTTGATACCGTAGGTGCGCTGGTCATTGTGCTGGATCGGGAAGGACGAATCGTGCGCTTCAATCGAGCCTGCGAGCAGATGATGGGCTACTCGGTACAAGATGCCATGGGAACTTGCGTTTGGGATCTATTTGTTGCCCCCGAGGAAGCCGCCGAGTTCAGAAACCTATTTCTCCGGGTTCGCGATAACCTAACACGCACAGAATACGAAAGCTGTTGGATACCCCGCGGCGCGAAGGAGAAAAGAAACATTGCCTGGTCTGCGGCGGTCTTGCCCGGCACGATGCAAACACCGACGTATATCATTGCTTCTGCAACCGACGTTACGGAACAGAGGCGCGCGCAAGCAAAATTCCGAGGACTGCTGGAAGCGGCACCCGATGCCGTTGTGGTGGTCAACCAAAACGGAAAAATTGTCTTGGTAAATGCGCAAGTTGAGAAGCTGTTCGGTTATGGGCGGCAGGAGCTTCTGGGAGAAGAGATCGAAAAGCTGGTACCGGAGCGCTTGCGCGGCAGACACCCCAGCCATCGCAGGAACTTCATTGCTGAGCCCCGGACGAGACCCATGGGTGCGGCGGTAGAGTTGTATGCCTTGCACAAGGACGGGCACGAATTCCCGGTTGAGATCAGCCTGAGCCCGTTGGAGACCGAAGAGGGAGTACTGGTCTCCAGCGCGATCCGCGATATTAGCGAACGCAAACGTCTGGAAAAAACCATCCTCGAAATTGGTGAAGCCGAACGGCGCAGAATCGGCCAAGATCTACACGACGGTCTCGGTCAGCATCTGACTGGGCTCGCGTTTATGGGGAAAGTTCTGCAAGAGCGGTTGGCGCAATCATCGGCTGCCGAGGCGGCGGAGGCGGCGAACATAGTAAAGCTGTTGAACGAGTCCATAAGAATGACGCGCGATCTGGCGCGGGGGTTGTTGCCGGTGGTTTCCGAAGCAAATAGCGTGACGACCGCGCTCGAACACTGGGCGAGTGAAGTAAGAGAGTTGTTTCACGTCGACTGCCGCTTTGAGTGTTCCGATTCCCTCTTTGTTCAAGAAGTAGTAGCCGATCATCTTTATCGCCTGGCGCAGGAAGCCGTGACGAATGCCATTAGGCATGGTCGTGCAAAAAACATTGTCATTCGCCTCGCAGTTGTTAAGGGAGGGGGCGTGTTGACGATTCGAGACGATGGTTGCGGCTTCGATACGGCGCATAAAAGTGGACCCGGCGCGGGACTGCGGATCATGAATTATCGAGCCAAAATGATTAACGGATCGCTCACGGTGCAATCCTCAATGAACGGGGGAACTGGCATAACTTGTTGGTTCCCCATTGCGCATCAAGGCGCGGGAGAAGATAATGCCTGCTGAATCTCAGACAGCGCCTGCATTAGTGAGAAGCAAGGTGTTCATCGTCGACGATCATGCCATCGTCCGAGAAGGATTGACCCTGCTGATCGATCGTGAACCCGACTTAACTGTTTGCGGGAACGCTGACGAAGCTAGTTTGGCCTTGCGACGAATCGAAGAGATGAAACCGAACCTCATCATCGTGGACATTTCTCTCAATGGGCCTGACGGCCTCGATCTGCTAAAGGATATTCGATCGCGTGATCCGCACTTACCGGTCCTCATTTTATCCATGCTCGACGAATTGGTTTATGCCGAGCGCGCCCTGCGGGCGGGCGCCACCGGATATATCATGAAACACGAGGCCAGCGAGCAAGTGCTTACGGCCATTCGACGGATTCTGGGCGGTGAGATCTACGTCAGCGAGGTGATCGCCAACCGTATGCTCCATCGATTCATCGGCGGAGGTCACGCCGGAAAGTCCTCCATTGCTGACTTATCGGACCGCGAACTTGAAGTTTTTCGGCTAATCGGTCAAGGGCACGGAACTCGTCAAATCGCTGAAGAACTCCACGTGAGCGTGAAAACCGTTGAGTCTTACCAGAGCCATATCAAAGATAAGTTGTCGCTGAAAAGCGGCCGCGAGTTGGTGCAACTTGCTATTCAATCGTCGGTTTCGGTCAGCCCGAGTTAAAGCGAGGCTTCCATTTACTACATAGGGGAATCCCCGATGGCTCAATAGGGTTTTCCATGACTGTCAAATCAGGGCGTCTCCCGCTTGCAAATCATGGCTCTCAAAGCCTTTAATAGGTGCTGTAGCTTAGTGTGGCGAGCAGCAGCAACACCAGCACAAGTACAGACCGCGAAGTCAAAGGAGCCAGGAATGCCCACCGAAACCGTTCCTTACGGCCGGAAGACCCAAAAGCCGTCACCCGTCGCCGAGGTGCATATTTTATGGATAACTGCCGGGTTGGGCTGCGATGGGGACTCAGTCTCCATTACAGCCGCAACCCAACCCAGCATTGAAGACGTCATTCTGGGCGCCATCCCTGGCCTTCCCAAGGTTCACTTGCACAATCCAGTGCTGGCGTACGAAAACGGCGGCGACTTTCTCAAGTATTGGTATTTGGCGGATAAGGGCCAGCTCGAGCCTTTTGTTCTGGTAGTCGAAGGATCTATCCCGAACGAAAAGATCAAAAAGGAAGGCTACTGGGCGGCGCTCGGGACTGACCCCAACACCGGTCAGCCGATTACCACTAATGAATGGATTGACCGTCTCGCACCTAAGGCTCTAGCCATCGTTGGCTGTGGTACTTGCGCGACCTATGGTGGCATTCATGCGATGGAAGGAAATCCTACCGGCTGCATGGGGCTTGCCGACTACCTGGGCTGGGATTGGCGATCTAAGGCCGGTCTCCCAATCGTAAATGTGCCTGGGTGCCCGGTTCAACCCGATAACTTCATGGAGACTTTGCTCTATCTGCTTTACCAGGTAGCGGGTATTGCGCCGATGATTCCGTTGGACGATCAACTGCGTCCAAAGTGGTTGTTCGGCAAAACAGTTCACGAGGGTTGTGATCGTGCAGGCTATTACGAGCAAGGAGATTTCGCGGAGGATTATAACTCAGCGAAGTGCATAGTGAAGGTAGGCTGCTGGGGTCCAGTCGTAAATTGCAATGTGCCCAAGCGCGGATGGATGAATGGCATGGGCGGCTGTCCCAACGTAGGCGGCATCTGTATCGGTTGCACAATGCCCGGGTTCCCTGACAAATTCATGCCCTTCATGGACGAACCCCCTGGAGCGAAGCTTTCTGCCGGTACGATCGGCGTCTATGGAAAAGCGGTTAAAGCGCTGCGCGCTTTCACGAACGACACCGTCAACAAGGAACCTAAGTGGAGACACTCGCGGGCCGAACTGACAACGGGTTATAGTTCGCGATCGTATTAAGGAGAGAGGAGAATCCACCATGAGCACAATCACAGCACCTGAAATTAAGACGTCCGGTAAATCGGGTAATCTCGTGGAGATGAACTGGGATCCCATTACTAGGATCGTCGGCAGCCTCGGCATATTCACCAAGATCGATTTTGAGAATCGCCGCGTTGCCGAGTGCCACAGCACTTCGTCGATCTTTCGCGGCTACAGCATATTCATGAAGGGCAAAGATCCACGCGATGCCCATTTCATCACTAGTCGCATTTGTGGAATTTGCGGCGACAACCATGCCACTTGCGCCACCTATGCGCAGAACATGGCCTTCGGCGTTCGCCCTCCCGCGCTCGGTGAGTGGATCGTTAACCTAGGCGAGGCTGCCGAGTACATGTTCGATCACAACATCTTCCAGGACAACCTCGTTGGAGTGGATTTTTGCGAGCAGATGATCAAGGAAACTAACCCAGGCGTGTTCGCAAAGGCGGAAAAGACGGCTTCGCCGCATGCCAACCTTCATGGTTACCGCACGATAGCTGATATCATGCGCGCGCTAAACCCCTTCACTGGACCGTTCTATTTAGAAGCGTTGCAGATGAGCCGCATGACGCGGGAAATGTTCTGTCTCATGGAAGGACGGCACGTCCATCCATCAACGCTCTACCCAGGAGGAGTGGGAACGGTGCCGACAGTCCAATTGTTCACCGACTACATCGTACGTTTGATGAAGTACGTGGAGTTCATGAAGAAAGTAGTGCCGCTGCACGACGATCTTTTTGATTTCTTTTACGATGCGCTACCTGGCTACGAGGAAGTGGGACGGCGGCGCATACTTTTGGGCTGCTGGGGATCGTTCAACGATCCGGAGTATTGCGATTACACATATAAGAACATGACCAACTGGGGCCGCAAAATGTTTGTAACCCCTGGCGTCGTCGTCGACGGCGAGCTTGTTACTACCGACTTGGTGGACATTAACCTCAACATTCGTATCCTCCTGGGCAGTTCCTACTACGACGATTGGCAAAGCGGCCAGACGTTCGTCACACATGATCCTTTGGGTAATCCGGTTGATCAACGGCATCCTTGGAACCAAACCACCACGCCGAGGCCGCAGAAACGTGACTTTAAAGACAAGTATACCTGGGTTATGTCGCCACGCTGGTTTGACAAGCGGACTGGGGATCATTTAGCGCTAGATACCGGCGGTGGACCGATTGCCAGGTTCTGGGCGACGGCCTTGGCCGGCTTAGTTGACATCGGATACGTGAAGGCTACCGGCAAGAGCGTGAAGATTTACTTGCCAAAGACTGCTTCGCTCCCAGAAGTTGAGTTTGAATGGAAGATCCCGAAGTGGAGTAATGCAATTGAGCGGGATCGCGCACGCACTTACTTCCAGGCGTACGCCGCAGGATGCGCTTTATACTTCGCTGAGCAAGCCCTTAAGGAGTTGCATGGCGGGAGG
The DNA here is from genome assembly GCA_963749105.1 of Bryobacterales bacterium. Classification (GTDB taxonomy): domain Bacteria; phylum Acidobacteriota; class Terriglobia; order Bryobacterales; family Bryobacteraceae; genus Bog-105. The sequence continues at coordinate 149,138 of CAVVLT010000027.1, forward strand.
ACTCGTACCTGGTCGGAGTTCACTGTGCCAGATGAAGCTATAGGGTGCGGCTTCCACGAGGCTGTTCGCGGCGTTCTTTCGCACCATGTTGTGATCCGTAAGGGGAAGATTGCAAACTATCATCCCTATCCACCTACACCGTGGAACGCTAACCCTCGCGACAGCTATGGTACGCCAGGTCCCTATGAAGACGCCGTGCAGAACACGCCGATCTTCGAGGAAAATGGGCGCGATAAGTTCAAGGGTATCGACATCATGCGGGCAGTCCGCAGCTTTGATCCTTGTCTTCCCTGCGGCGTGCACATGTACGACGGCGGCGGCAAGGTGCTAGAAACCTTGCACTCACCGATGTTTGGCTCGAACGGCTGAGTAGGCCTTATCTCGGACAAATCATGCCCGCCCAACCGGAGTTCCAAGAGAGGGTTAAATCGATCGAAGTTTTGCTTGGTGAGATAGAATCGGTCGCCGACCCTAACCTGCGCACTAACGTGCGGCATTTGCTGCAGCTGGTCATGGATTTGCATGGCACCGGGCTCGAGCGGATTGTTGAGCGGATTCGAAACGCCGGCGATGGTGGCGAGACCGTCCTCGAAAAACTGGGTCGCGACGAGCTCGTTTCGAGCCTATTAGTCCTGCATGGTCTTCACCCCCTCGACTTCGAAACGCGCGTCGAGGGGGCACTCGATAAAGTGCGTCCCCGTCTGAGGTCGCATGACTGCGAGGTGCAGTTGCTTTCTATTGAGGGAGGTGAAGTAAGGCTGCGGCTTCAGGCGAACGTCCATGGATGCGGCTCGACCTTGGAGACCCTTAAGGAGCTAGTCGAAAGCGCCGTCTACTATGGAGCTCCGGACGTCGGTTCTCTAGTAATTGAAGGTGCGGCTGAAAAGCAGGGCTTCGTGCCGCTCGAGATGCTGCAAGCAACGTCACTAGGCTTACACGGATTGAATGGTCACTCTCCGACCCATGTCAAAGGACGAAGCCTGTGAGCCCAACCTCCCAAGGCGGTAACTCTTTCGGTGTTTTGCGTCAGTTTGTGCGCCGACCCTCGATCAGCGAGAAATGCGAAATGTGCAGCAATGAGTTGTCCGTTAGCCATCAGCACCTGTTGGAACCTGTCAACCGCAAGCTGATCTGCACATGTGAAGCTTGCTCGATCCTGTTTAGTAGTCAAGGCCAAACAAAGTACAAGCGCGTTCCCCAGCGTACGCGCTTCCTGGCCGCTTTTCAAATGACTGAAAGCCAGTGGGACGGGCTGATGATGCCTATCAACATGGCGTTCTTTTTCAAGAGTACGCCTCAAGAACGTGTGATCGCTTTATACCCGAGTCCAGCGGGCGCCACCGAGTCGTTGTTGACTTTCGATTCCTGGGACGAGATAGAAAGGGCGAACCCGGTGCTCGTTGATATGGAGGCGGACGTTGAAGCACTGCTGGTCAATCGTGTTGGTCATGCCCGTGGATTTGCCAATCCTCAATACTACATGGTGCCAATCGACGAATGTTTTAAGCTGGTAGGCCTCATTCGAAGCCGTTGGCAAGGGCTATCCGGTGGCACAGAGGTTTGGCGGGACATCGCTGAGTTCTTTGACTGCCTTAAGGCCAAGTCGCCTCGGAGTATGGAGACGGCTCATGCCTGATTTAAAGATCACAGTCGATCAGGCTGAGGTTCTTCCGTTCGCGGTGGCGCCGACGATCGCCATAAAGCTGAACGTGGCGAATGCTAACCAGACCGAGCTTATCTACACTGTGGTCCTGCGGTGCCAGGTTCAGATCGAGGTAACGAGAAGGCGATACACGGCGCTGGAACAGGGGCGGCTTCGTGATCTCTTCGGCGAGCCAGGACGGTGGGGCCAAACCCTCCGCAATCTGTTGTGGACAAATTGTAGCGTAGTCATCCCGCAATTCACGGGTGTTACATCTGTTGACTTGCAAGTTCCCTGTAGCTTTGATTTCAGCATCGCTACGACCAAATACTTCAGTGGCTTGGAGGACGGAGAAGTTCCGGTTTGCCTCATGTTTAGCGGCACAGTCTTCTATTCGGACCCCACAGGAGCGTTGCAGGTGGCACCCATCTCCTGGGACAAAGAAACCAAATTCCGCTTGCCGCTGCGTGTTTGGAAAGACATGATGGACAGTCATTATCCCAACAGCGCGTGGTTGTGCCTCCGAAGGGACGTCTTTGATGCGCTGCACGGGTTCAAGATTGAGCGGGGAATTCCGACCTGGGAGCAGGCGTTTGAGACGATGCTTGCTCTTGCCACAGAAGAAGCGGTGCGGTCATGAACCTAAGCGCGGTTGAAAAGATCGCTGACGCGATATTGTATGAAGGCTATATTCTATACCCATACCGGCCTTCGGCTGTGAAAAATCGGCAACGCTTTAACTTTGGAGTGCTCTATCCGCCCGAGTATTGCGAACTCCAACTGGGGACGGAGGCTTGGGAAATGAGGACCGAATGCCTGGTGCAGGGCGATGCGGCTACAGCAATAGAAGGCAAGTTAAGGTTTCTGCAACTGGCGTCAGTTCGAGGGTGGCAAGAAGGCATTGATCGGGCAATCGGCGTGCCACCGTGCACCTTAGACTCCCTGGCGACCCAGTCTTTGCGGCAGGAATTTACGTTCGAGTCTTCCGAAGGGTCCGATGGCCGAACGTCTGAAACACTACTTGGAGAATTTGAACTTGGAGCCAGTGAACTAGAGGAGAGCCTATTTAAGGTGTCCCTTGCCATTCGTAATCTCGCGAACCTGGAACTTGATCGTGATTCAAGCCGAGACGTGGCGCTGTTGCGATCCCTAGTTTCAGTTCACAGCATACTTCATGCCTCAGGCGGCGAATTTGTTTCGTCGATCAATCCCCCAGAACACCTGAGAGCCGCCGTAGAGCAATGCCAAAACTCGGGCGCCTGGCCGGTATTGGCGGGGGTAGAGGGTCAGCGGGATCTTATTTTATCCGCGCCCATCATCCTCTATGAATACCCGCAAATCGCGGCCGAGAGCGCAGGCGATCTCTTCGATGGCACGGAAATCGATGAAATTCTTGCGTTGAGAATCTTGACCATGACCGAGGAGGAGAAGTTAGAAGTGCGGAACGGCGATGATCGCGCCCGGCGAATTCTCGAACGAACCGAGACGATGCCAGCGGAACATTTCCAGAAGCTCCACGGGGCCTTTAGGAGCATCGGGACTAATGCGCCGGAGGTACCGCAATGAACGAATGGGAATGGCAACTGTTGGAGGACAAACCGGCGATCGACAAAATTATCGTGGGAGGCCTTGAGTTGAAACTCGGCGACCGGGTTCGTTTGCATCCACGAAAAGGCGGCGACATCATGGACGTGGCGTTGTCTGGAAAGATCGGAATTATTGAGAGCATTGAGCAAGATTATGAGGGTGAGGTTCAGCTAGCGATCGTGATTGCTGACGACCCAGGAAAGGATTTCGGGATGCTCCGACAACCCGGCCACCGCTTTTTCTTCCGCGCCGAGGAGATCGAATCGGTATGACACGTCCACGGATTTTAATTGCATGCGTCGGGAATATTTTTCTGGGGGATGACGGGTTTGGCGTGGAAGTTGCCCGCCGACTTGCCGAACGTTCGCTGCCAGCTGAAGTATTACTGAAAGACTTTGGAATTCGTGGACTAGATCTCACCTACGCGCTTCTTGAGCCGTATGAGGCAATTATCCTGGTGGACGCTTGCCCGCGCGGCGGCGCACCGGGTACCGTTTATCTTATTGAACCGGACTCAGTTGAGGTGAACGCGGTGGACGGCCCTCCCACTCTATTGGAGACGCATTCCATGAATCCAATGAACGTACTTCGTATCGTCAAATCGATGGGCGGTGGGCCTGATCGTGTTCTCCTTGTGGGCTGTGAACCCGCTGAGTTTGGATCGGATTCGGATGAAGGGGGCAAGCTCGGTTTAAGTGATTCGGTCGAAGCTGCCGTCGACGAAGCCGCGGTAATGATTGAAAGGCTCGTCTCGACGATTGTCAACGATGTGTCGACACAAAAAGTACTGCAATTGCAGTGAGGAAAAGGAGAAGTAGATCAATGGAACTTACCCAACACGCTAACGGTCAGGAATCCGAGTCTAAGGATACCCTGTTCCTGCTGGGGGGTGCCGCGCTAGTTGTTCTCGGCACTGGGCTCATTTTGTCGACGCCTATCGCGCGCCAAATGCTCGGCGGCATCAACATCGGAAATTTGGTGGGAGCCGCCATCCCTAAGGACTTCGAGCGGTACACGAAAATCAGGGCAATGTGACTGCACCACCAACCGGAGCTGCAGTGGCCACTTATATTCTTGATAAGAACGCGAGCCGGTTTTCAGTTCGCGTGTTTGCCGGCGGAATGCTGGCGGCGATGGGACACAACCCCACTATTGCCATCCGAGACTTCACAGGAGAGGGCAGTTTCGACCCGGCCTTTCCTGATCAAGTATCGTTGCGACTTCAGGTTCGCGCGGATTCGCTCGAAGTGACGGATGACATCAAAAGCAAGGACCGAAGGGAAATCGAGAGCAATATGAATGAGAACGTACTTGAAAGCTCTAAATACCCGACTATCGTCTTTGAATCCACACAAGTTTCGGCGGATCAAATGGCAGAGGGGCGGTACCGCGTCTCGATCAACGGAAATCTTTCCCTGCACGGAGCCATTCGTCCGATTCCCGTGACGGCGCAAGTTGCTTTGCTTGCTGACACATTGCGTGCGTCCGGAGAATTCTCAATTCTACAAAGCAACTACGGTATACCGCCTTTTACTGCGGTCGGCGGCGGCCTGACTATTAAGGATGAACTGAAATTCTCTTTCGACGTCGTAGCGAGGAAGCAGGAGTAGAAGAGGATGTGCCTTGCCATACCTGGAAAAATTGTCAATCTTCTGGCTGAGGACCGTGGCTTGGCCGTGATAGATGTTTTGGGAGTTCGGCGCACAGTAGATCTAGGGCTTTTGCAGGAGGAGCCTCCCTCCCAAGGCGATTGGGTTCTCATCCACGTCGGTTTTGCCATGAGTAAAATTAGCGAGGCGGATGCCCTCGACCAGCTGCGCATGCTAACCGACCTAGGAGAGAGTGCAGCCGCCATCCAGGAGGTTCAGGGATATGGCCTTGACGATTCGTAGAGCCACTTAATGCGAGGGAGCAAGAAATATGCGATTTGTCGACGAGTTTCGCGAACCAGAACTGATCACTAAGACTGCCGAGGAGATCCGACGGCTGGCCGATCCCACCCGCCATTACCGGTTCATGGAGGTATGCGGTGGACACACTCACTCGATCTATCGGTTTGGCCTAAAAGACCTTTTGCCATCTAATATAGAGCTGGTTCATGGACCGGGTTGCCCGGTCTGCGTACTTCCTATGGGGAGGATCGACGATGGGCTTGCCATCGCCAAACAGCCCAACGTTATCTTTACTGCCTTCGGTGATATGATGCGCGTTCCGGGCACTAATGGGAGCCCTCTTGAGCACAAAGCGCGGGGAATGGATGTGCGAATCATTTATTCACCTTCGGATGCACTGAAGCTGGCGCGCAATAACCCAGATAAGCACGTAATGTTCTTCGCAATCGGTTTCGAGACTACCGCCCCCTCGACAGCGCTCACCATGATGCGAGCCAAAGCACATGAGATCCATAACTTCTCGGTATTCTGCAACCACGTCACGATCATTCCAGCTATCCGGGCCATTCTGGATTCTCCGGATATGCGCATTGATGCTTTCGTAGGTCCAGGCCATGTATCTACGGTGATCGGCTGTCGGCCCTATGCATGGATAGCGAATGGTGAAGGTAAACCGATAGTCGTAACTGGGTTTGAGCCGCTTGATATTCTGCAGTCCATTGTAATGCTGCTGCATCAGTTGAACCAAAATCAAACGACAGTGGAGAACCAGTACAAACGTGCTGTTCCCTGGGAGGGAAATCGGGCAGCCCTCAAGGCCATGGCTGAGGTGTTTGAGTTGCGCCCCTATTTTGAGTGGCGTGGGTTGGGCTTTATCTCCCAGTCCGCTTTGAGGATTCGCGAGTCATACGCCGGGTGGGATGCCGAACGTAGATTTTCCGTTCCTGGTGTACGGGTCACCGATCCTAAAGCGGCTCAGTGCGGTGAAGTTCTGAAGGGCGTGCTGAAGCCAGCTCAATGCAAGTTGTTCGGAAAGGAATGCACTCCAGAGCACCCGGTCGGCGCGCTTATGGTTTCCTCCGAGGGTTCTTGCGCTGCCTATTACAATTACGAGCACCGCAAAACTCCTGAGCTGACGAGGTTGGTTGCCATGTCAACTCCTTAGGCGTGCGGTGGAAATTTGATAACCATGACAAGCGTTCTTTCGAAAACCCGATTCAAGGATCCGCAAGTCGAGATGGCTCACGGAGCCGGTGGAAAGGCAAGCCGGCGGCTCATCGACGGTTTGTTCGCGCCTATTCTGTTTGGATCGTCAACTCCAACGCCCCTTGGAGACGCAGGTCACGTGAACATTGACGGCACGTGTGTCGCCATCACTACCGATAGCTTCGTGGTCAGGCCACTACGTTTTCCGGGAGGTTCCATTGGCGAACTCGCTGTGAATGGAACGATCAATGACTTAGCAGTGTCGGGAGCAAGAGCCCAGGCGTTGGTTGTAAGTTACGTGCTGGAAGCAGGGTTAGCGACCGAAATACTTGAGGCGGAAGTGCGGGCCATGGCAGCAGCAGCAAGCGCCGCCGGTGTTGTCATTGCGGGTGGCGACACCAAAGTCGTCGAGCATGGCAAGGCGGATCAAATGTATATCACGACTTCCGGCATCGGTCATTTGATTCCCGGGATGAGCATATCGCCGGCCGCAGTCCGATGCGGCGACAGGATATTGCTTTCGGGGCCCATTGGCGACCACGGCATCACTATTCTGCTAGCGCGTGGTGAACTTGACCTCGACGCGGAACTTCAGTCCGATACTCGTTCCGTGCTGCCGCTCGTGGAGGCGCTGGCTGAGACCATAGGCCCGGGCGTTCATTGGATGCGAGATCCCACTCGGGGAGGGGTTGCGACTTCGTTAAACGAACTTGCGCACGACTGCGGTCTTTCGATACTACTATTGGAAGACTCAGTTCCCGTGCGAGACGAAGTACGAGGTGCGTGTGAGTTATTAGGTTTGGATCCACTTCACATCGCTAACGAAGGGCAATTCCTCGCGGTGGTAGCCGCAGAACAGGCTGAGGCTGCCCTGGATGCGTTGCGCAAAATGCCAGGCGGCCAGGAGGCTTCCCTGATCGGCGAAATCGGCGAACAACCCGCGGGTGCCGTACTGGTCACGACTCGATACGGAGGCAGTCGCATTGTCGACATGCTGGTGGGCGATCCATTGCCCAGAATTTGCTAGGAGCCCAATTGCTTAAAGCATACGATCTAACGACCGACGTGCGAGACCGGCTGCTGGAACGAAACCGGATTTTTGAGAGCTTCTTCGCGGAGGAGTCTCGTCCTCTTGCCATTGCTTGCCAGGAGATGTCGGGCCGTTTTCTCAAAGGTGGCCGCCTGCTTGCCTTTGGACGAGGCCCCTACGCTACTGACGCGCAGCACGTCTCTGTTGAGTTTGTCCATCCAATTATCGTTGGCAAGCGAGCGTTGGCAGCCCTGGATCTCTCACTCCTCTTCCGTCCGTGGCTCAGCGCGATTCTCCAGCCGGAGGACATTGTCATGGGATTTGGACCTCCCACAGGCGATCCGGAAGTTGCCGACTCGCTCGCCGCCGCTCACAAACGAGGATGCATGACTTTCGGATTACCGGGCCTCGGTTCTTACTCGCTTAAACCTCCCTCTCAGAATCCCTTCGTTCACCAGGAGTTGATGGAGATTCTTTATCACACGTTATGGGAGACGGTGCACGTCTTTTTTGAGCATCGCGAGTTAGGGCATGACGTGGGCGATTCTGGATTCCTTTATCCCTTTCTAGGCGAAGAGACTCAGCACACCGCCGGTATCATCGATGAAGTGGCCTCGTCTATCCGGGCAAAGGTGCAAGAGGACGCAAAATTGCGCGAGCGTTTGGCGCAAGAGGAGGCCGAACAGATCTTCCAAGCAACGCGGGCCATCGCTAGGCGTTTAAGTCAGGGCGGCAAGCTGATCATCTTTGGCAATGGCGGATCGGCCACCGATGCCAACGACTGGGCGATCGACTGCGTGTGCCCACCAGTTGGGTATCGTTCGGTCCCTGCTATCTCTTTGTCCATGGAGCCTGCCATCTTGACAGCCGTTGCCAACGACGTCGGAAATGAACTCATTTTTCTCCGTCAAATCGTCGCGCACGCTCGAAAGGAGGACGTCGCCATTGGAATCTCCACCAGTGGGGGCTCTCGCAATATAGTGGTGGCGCTCGAAGAGGCACGCAAGCGCGGGTTGCTCACCGTGGCGCTGCTGGGATATGACGGTGGCGAGGTACAGCGACGCGGACTAGCTGACTTTCCGCTAGTGGTCCGATCGGATTATATCCCTCGTATACAGGAAGTTCAAACCTCCACATATCACCTGATTTGCGAAATGCTGGGGGCGCTTGATCGTGAGTAAATTCGAGCTTTTCGGAACCAAAGGCTGCCCGTACACGCATGAGATGCGGGAGTGGCTGGAATGGAAAGGGCATGCATATGTCGAACACGATGTTGAATTGAACCACGATGCGCGTGCTCGCATGATCGCAATTTCAGGCGGCCAGCGTACTGTTCCGATCCTTGTTGAGGACGGAGCCGTTATCCAAATTGGCTGGCATGGTCGTGGCTGCATGATTGCGGAGTGAAGTTCTTGAGAATCATATGATGACGACTGCGTGCGATATTCGAGTTCGCGGCGTAGTGCAAGGAGTCGGCTTTCGCCCATTCGTGTTCCGATTAGCGCACGCAAACGGACTCAACGGTTGGGTGCTGAACGACGAAGAGGGCGTGCAGATTCACTTAGAAGGATGTGGCTCCGCGCTCCACAACTTTGTCAGTTCTCTCGCTGCGGATAGTCCTCCCGCTGCAAAGATCCAAGCAATCGCTGTCAACGCCACTCAGGCCATAGGATTCAAGGAATTCACGATTCGGGACAGTCGTTTGCGGGCACGGCCCAGTGTCGCAATGTCGCCCGACTTGCCTGTGTGCAGCGCTTGCCTCGAAGAGCTTTTCGACCCCAAGAATCCTCGTTACCACTATCCATACATCAACTGCACTAACTGTGGTCCGCGCTACTCCGTGATAATGAGCCTGCCTTACGACCGTTGCCACACGACAATGCGAGAGTGGCCCCTAGACGAATTTTGCAGCGGGCAATATAACGATGCCGCCGACAGACGTTTCCACGCGGAGCCTGTTGCGTGTCCCACTTGCGGTCCGCACTACTTTCTGCTCATCGGCAACGACAGCGTTGACGGCGATGCGAGCATCGACAGGACGGTCGCTTTGTTAAACGAAGGCCGGATTGTAGCGGTCAAAGGGATTGGCGGTTACCATCTGGCTTGCGATGCTCGAAACCCCGCCGCGGTAAGGGCTTTGCGCGAGCGCAAATTTCGCAAGGAAAAGCCGTTCGCGTTAATGGTGAACCATATCGATATTGCGCGGCAGGTGGCTGAAGTCCCCGCCGAAGCTGAGTCGCTGATGACTTCATCCGCGCGGCCAATAGTTCTTATTCGCGGAAAGGCCCAACTCGCTTACGTGTCTCCGGAGAACGACGATCTCGGACTAATGCTACCGTACACTCCTCTGCATCACTTGCTCTTTGCCGCCGGTGCTCCAGACGTACTCGTATTGACCAGTGCGAACCGTTCCAGTGAGCCGATTGTGTACCGCGACGAAGAAGCCACGGAGAGTCTCGCCGAGATAGCCGACGCGTACCTCATCGGTGAGCGTCCCATTGCACGGCGCATGGACGATTCGGTTGTCCGGGCCGGTTCGTTCGGACCGATGATCTTGCGGCGCGCGCGCGGTTATACACCAGACGGGGTGACCACGATCCCAACCGAAAAGCCGATTCTCGCTGTCGGCGCCGATCTGAAAAATGCCGTCACGCTGGTTGTGAACGGCCAAGCTATTGTGAGTCAGCACATCGGAGATCTTGATCAATACGATTCGTTTCAAGCATTCCGCGAGACCATCAGTGATCTGACCTCAATGTACGCAGTCCCGCTGCAAGAACTGGTCGTCGCTCGCGACGCTCATCCAGAGTATGTCTCTTCCCTCCACGCGCTCGAATTACCAAACCTCGAATCGCACGCCATTCAACATCACCGGGCCCACGTGGCCTCCGTTCTGGCAGAGCGAGCTGCCTGGGACAAGAGAGTATTAGGTGTGAGTTTTGATGGAACCGGTTTCGGCGATGATGGGAATTTTTGGGGAGGCGAGTTATTCCTTGGAAGCGTTGCTGAAGGTTTTAGACGCGTGGCGCACTTACGGCCGGCTGCGCTTCCTGGAGGTGACGCCGCCGCCCACCATCCGGTCCAAGCCGCCGCCGGATTTCTGTTCCAGATTGATGGCTTGCCCGATCTCAGTGGCGAGCCATTCCACTTTCCCGAACGCTTCGAGAAGTCGTTGGAGCTAGTTCGCAAAGGCTTGCGAACATTCAGAACTACGTCAGTCGGGCGTCTCTTCGATGCGGCAGCCGCCTTACTAGGCTTCACGCGCGAAGTAACATTTGAAGGGCAGGCCGCCATGTGGGTGGAGTATCTCGCCAGAAAGGCCGCTCTCACCGAGCCGTATCCGTTTCCGCTAAGGGAGGGCAGACTGGATTATGGTCCTTTGCTTTACGCCTTGGCGATGGACCGGCGTCGCGGCAAAGATCCTGTACTCTGTGCGCGAGCGTTTCAGGGCGGAATCGCCACGGGCCTCGTCGACGCGCTCATGGTTTTGTGTGAAACATACGCGACGGATATCGTCGTGCTCTCCGGCGGTGTTTTTCAGAATGAGCTTTTGCTGCAGGATCTCAAATCACTCACAGCTACTGGTCATCTCAACGTTTGGACAAATCGCCAGGTACCGGCAAACGACGGCGGCATCAGCCTGGGACAAGCCGCCATGACAGCTTTTGCGTACTCGAACAAAGCGCACTAATATCATGCATGAACTATCGATCGCAATGAGTATCGTTGAAATGGCGGAGGATGTGGTAGACCGCAGAGGCTTCGAACGGGTGCATGCCGTCCATCTCAAACTGGGGTTACTGGCTGGTGTGGTCAAGGATGCGTTGCTTTCATCCTACGAACTGGCTTGTGAAGGCACGGGCTTGCAGGGGTCCCGCTTGATCATAGAAGAAATTCCCGTCGAAGTGTATTGCGCTAAATGTCAGACTCCCCGCACATTGACGTCGATCCAACGGTTTTCGTGCCCTGAATGCGAAAGCCCCGTGTCCGAGGTTATTCATGGACGCGAACTATTGGTCGTCGCACTGGAGCTACAATGAGTTCTCAACCCCGCCTGGTCGAAGTAAGACAGAACGTCCTCAAGCAGAACGACGTTGCTGCCCGCGATCTTCGCCAACGTTTCCAGGATGCGGGAGTGTACGTGGTGAGCCTGGTGTCGAGCCCGGGTTCAGGGAAAACTGCGTTCCTCGAGAAGACGCTCAGTCTCTTGCGGAACGATTACCGAGTTGCCGCGCTTGTCGGAGACTTGGCCACGGAAAACGACGCAATCCGCCTTGCTCGCGCGCAAGTGCCCGTTAAGCAAATTACAACCGGAACTCTTTGCCATCTGGAAGCTGCGATGGTCCGAAGCGCTATAGAGGGTTGGGAACTGAGTCAGCTGGATTTACTTTTCATAGAGAACGTGGGGAATTTAGTGTGTCCGGCGTCGTACGATGTTGGCGAGGATCTGAGGGTCGTTTTGTTGTCGGTAACCGAGGGCGAAGATAAGCCGCTGAAATATCCAACGATCTTCAACACTGCGGACTTGGCGGTGCTGACAAAGATGGACTTGGCCGAGGCTGTCGAATTTGATTTGGTTGCCGCAGAACGGAATGTTCAGTGTGTCCGGCCCGGTATTCGCCTGCTGAAGGTTTCTTCAAAGAATGGTGACGGCATGAATGAATGGTTACGGCTCCTTGCCTCTGTCAAGGCCAACGTACGTGACAGCAGGACGAAAAACTCGCTGGGCGCTAGACTATTGGCAGGCGAGATTCAAGGGGAAAAAGTCTAAAGAATTGCGCACGATCTCAAGCAGCGCCCTGTCGGTAAATGGCCCAGGAACAAATCACGTCTGTGTTTATTAAGGTTGAGTGTCTACTAAACGACTGAGAGGATGTATGACAAAAAAGGTAATTAATCTCGTGGCAATCAGCTTGTTGGCGTATGGCATTTTTACGATGCTGCCTGATATTAGGCGATATATAAAGATCAGCACAATGTAGGATGCGGGTGCTTTCGTTGCTGCCCCAGCGGCAATTCGTCTGGGTGCCCCCAAGGAGGAAAATCGCTCGTACGGACGAGTTCCGTAACAAAAATCCTGACCTATTTGCAAATGGGATTGTCTATGAAACACTGATGAGGAAGCGGCGGAGCACGGTTGAAAAAAAATCGTAGCCCCTGCGAAACCTAAGCGGCACACACCATTGCATAGGTCGGTAATTGTGCGGCCTGAATATCGGGGCGAAAGCCGTCGAGCGGAAAAGCAGAACGCAAACGCCGATAGACGCTGTAGCAGCTTCGCCCACGGTTCGGTAATGCTACTTAGCTTGAGTAGTTGAGTAGAAACCAGTAATGTTGGTGCTCGCCAAAATATGATTATGTTTCCCTGCCCCGATTAGTGCTTGGTACAGCGTTTCAGAGTTAGCTGGGAAGTTGGCCGAACTCGGTAGAGCGAGGGCGATATCGAGCGCGTACACCGTAAAGACGTAGTCGTGAACGTAGGGTGCCACGTTAGCAGGGGGACAAGGTCCATCATATTCATTGGCGGCACCAAAGTCGTTTAGGATTTGCATGCCGAACTTGCTTCCCAGGACGCCGGCATTCTCGGGGAGCCCAGTCAAATTTCCAGGGATGTTGTATATGCCCCAGTGAGTAAATGAAGCTGTAACATCGAATGCGGTGACGACGAACGTCTTGGTTCCCTGCGGTGTCCCTGTCCAAAACAGCTCTGGGGATTGATTCCCACCGACCGCTCCGTTAATGGAGCAAGAATTTGTTCCGTTCACAACGATGTTGTTGATCGCGCTGAGAGGGAGAGTAGCATCGTTTGTGAAAGTCTTGCTGCTCACGTGGAATGGGTTGTTCGACGAATTCTCACCTTGCGTAGCAGACACAGGAACTGCGGCAAAAACAATGGCTAGGACGCCGGTAAACAAGGATAAGGATGAAGCGTTCATATATTCCTCCAATATATTATTTCTCAAATCTCGGGACGAGCACGTTTGCGGTACCCTAAACGTTGATCGGCTACACCGCTCAAATTTACTATGCGTTACATAATACGCGAAAAGTTCTTTCGCATCGCAGAAGATTCCATCATTCAGGGTCAGGATGGGGCACCGCTTTACCAAGTGAAAGGAAGAATCTTTTCGTTGCATCATACCCTTGTTTTGAGGGATCTCGCCGGTAATGAACTCGCGACGGTAGAAAAGCAGATCCTCTCAATCACTGCGAAATTCCACATCACTCGCCATGGCGAGGAGGCGGCGACAGTGCGCAAGAAGTTGATCAGCCCATTTGTGGATCGTTTTACGGTTGACATTCCGGGACCGGACGATCTGCATGTTACAGGAAGCATCTTTGAGCACAACTTTACGATAGAGCGCGAAGGGAACGTGGTTGCTACGATATCGAAGCGCTGGGTTGCGCTAACGGACACTTACGGAGTGGAGACGGCGCAGGGGGAAGATGACATCTTGATCCTCGCAGTTGTGCTGGCAATCGACCTCACGGAAGATGCGGACAGGCGAAGCGCAAACTGACTGAGGACACAACGGACCGATAGAGTTCGTCGTAAGTCACTTATTTTGCGTCCTGAACCGTGGAAGATCCATCTGGATTCCGTGGTTCCCGATGTCACGGTAACCGTGACCGATACCTCGAAGGGCTTCAAGTACAGCGCGCGCACCGATCGCAGTGGTATTTTTTCCGTCAGGAACTTGCCTCCATCCAGCCTTACTCTGGTCCCATTTATGGCTGCGATGTTTATCATCTCACCGGCCAGGTGGAGAAGAATTTGGGCATTCACGACCTGCATATGGGTGCGGAGACATTAGTGGCACCCTCGAAGTGACCGGCAGGATGGTGGAATGCTGAAAACTCCGGCCCTAAGTCCACCGCCGTTTCGCATCGCTGCGTAATAGTAACGGATCGAAGGGTAGTAGGCGCGCTTGTACACTTGCGGGTCAAGTCCAACTCCTTCCAATGCCCTCAACCTGAAGATAGTAACGTCCAGTCTTGTCGAAGTTAGTGAAATCCGCAATGCGTGCTTCGTCGCCCGAGGTCGGTCCTGTCTTCCGCGCTGAAATCCATTCCCTTCGTGGCATTCGGCCAATAAGGGGCATCGTGCATCGGCTTCATTGCTTTCAATGATCCGTCTCACCGACCTTCGATCCGGACCTTAAATTAAAGCGCTTATAGCCGGATGTCAGAATCAGCAATGTCTTGCCGTCGGGGCTCCCCATGGTGGTCACGGCTTGTCCAGCAAAAAAGCCGGAATAGTTGGTGACATTCGGATTGAAGGCTCAAGCCAGCTCTCCATGGGTGCCGTGGGAGTGAGTGTCTGGCGGGTGTTGAGGATCAATTGGCCAGTGAGTCTGTCGTCGCCCTGCGCATAAGCGGAGTAGACCGCAGGGCACCTCAGCGGTCACCCAAAAGCGGCCAATAATGGTCACCCCAAAACCGGCCAATAGAAAGTAAGTCAGGACATTGAAATCGACGGAGGAATACCCTCCATCGATGTGAGCAATGTCTTGAGCGAAGAAAAGAAGAAACAAGTCATCGTCCTGGGCCAGTTAGGCTGGTCGCTGCGGCAGATTCAGAAGCATACGGGCGTGCGTCGCGAGACGGCGGGCGAGTATTTGAAAGCCGCTGGCGTAGGCATACGACCGCCGGGCAGTTGGGGCAAGAAGGCGCCGGCAAAACCGGCCAACGAGGTGACCACCGACCCGCCGGAACCAAAAGCGGCCAATGGGGTGACCACCGACTCTGCAGCAGTTTTTGCCGCGGAAGCAGCAACTCTTCCAATGGTCCCTGACACTGCCGCCAGTGTGAGTGAACCGTACCGCGAACTCATTCTGAACGGGCTGGCGCGTGGCCGCAACGCCATGTCGATCTTCCAAGAGATGGTGGACCGGCACGGTTTCCCCGGCGCGTATGAGAGTGTCAAACGCTTCGTCCGCAAACTACGCGGCCCTGCTTCTCCCGACCCTCGCGCGGTGATCATCACAGAGCCAGGGCAAGAGGCGCAGGTCGATTATGGCACCGGCCCTACGATCCGCGATCCCAACAGCGGCAAGTATCGCCGCTCGCGCTTGTTTGTATTGACACTCGGTTACAGCCGCAAGTGCGTTCGCTTACTCACCTTTCAATCGAGCACCCGTATCTGGGCTGAACTGCATGAACGCGCCTTCTGCAAACTCGGCGGCGCCGTGAAGATCGTTGTGCCGGACAACTTAGGGGAAGGCGTTCTTAAGCCCGATATCTACGATGCCACGCTGAACCCTCTGTACCGCGATGTGCTGGCACACTACGGCGCGGTCGCGATGCCCTGTCGTGTTGGCGATCCGGATCGCAAAGGCAAAGTGGAAAGCGGTGTCGGTCACGCGCAGAAAACTCCACTGAAAGGACAACGCTTCGAAAGCATGGAAGAAGCGCAAGCTTACTTGGATCAATGGGAGGAGCGTTGGGCCGACACTCGCATTCACGGCACAACGAAGCGCCAAGTGGCGGCCATGTTCGCCGAAGAAAAACCTTCATTGTTGCCTTTGCCTCTCGAACCGTTTCGCTATTACCAATACGGCGAACGAACAGTTCACCTGGATGGCTGTGTCGAAGTAGAAGCCGCTTACTACAGCGCGCCGCCCGGCTGGATTAGCAGAAAGGTGCAAGTGCAGTGGGACGGCAGACATGTACGGCTGCTCGATCCGCGTAGTGGTCAACTGCTGCGTGAGCACTTGCGCGGTGAGCGTGGCCGCCATCGCATCAAGGAAGAAGATCGTCCACAGCGCACGCCCATTGGTGTTGTACAACTGCTGGCCCGCATGGCCACGGCGGGTGAGAGCATCGGCAAACTTTCCAAGCTCATGCATGCGCAGCAAGGTGAACCAGCGGTGCGGCGCATACAAGGCATCTTGTCGTTTACCAAAAAGTATGGCATCGCTCGCGTCGAAGACGCGTGCGGCGCAGCGCTCGAAATGGAAGCCATCGACTACCGTTTCGTACGCCGTTATCTGGAACGCAATAGCCAACTGCCCCTCAGCCTCAAACAAGTCGATCCATTGATCCGTCAACTCAATCTTTATCGCGACCTTATTGAAGAAAGAACAAAGGACAAGCCCAAGGAAGAAAAACAATCATGAATATCACTGAACTGCAAAACGCTTTGTGCCAACTCCGTTTAAGCGGCATGGCGCACACACTCGAAACACGTTTGCGCCAGGCACAAGCCGAACCAATGGCACCCATCGATCTGCTCTCGTGCCTAATCTCCGATGAACTCACAAAACGCAGCGACCGCTTGCTGGAAAGACGTCGTAAACAAGCCGACTTTCGCGATCCACATCGCTCACTTGACAACTTTGACTTCGCCTTCAATCCGAAGATGAATCGCAGTCTCATCTTCGATCTGGCCACGGGTGGCTTCGTTGCCAAACATGAAGACGCCTTGTTCCTCGGGCCGGGCGGCACCGGCAAAAGTCATCTGGCCCAAGCCATCGGCCAAGCCGTAATTTTGCAGGGCTACCGCGTGCATTATCGCGAAGCGCATGTGCTGCTCGACGATCTCGCCGATGCCGCGGCGGCAGGCACGCGTAAGCAGTTCATGACAGCGCTCGCGACTGTTCCGTTGCTCATCATCGACGACTTCGGCATGCGCAAACTTCCACTCACTGCCGCCGAAGATCTGCTCGAAATCGTCATGCGCCGTTATGAACGAGCGAGTACATTGTTGACTTCTAATCGCCCCGTCGAAGATTGGGGCAAAGTGCTTGGCGATACCGCCGCCGTGAGCTCCATGCTTGACCGCTTGTTGCATCACGGTCATCTGCTGAAATGTGGGCCACGTAGCTGGCGCACTAAAACAGCGCTACCGCCGCAAGACTAACGGAACCACCAACCTTAAACATGGAAACGCGCTCACATACCATGGGAACTCCGTCCCCAAGCCCCTGGGATTTTCCGCGTTCCCGCTAACAGAAGCTCAAACCGGGTGGTGCAGTCGCCACCCGGTTCTGTCAGCCCCTAAGTCGGCGCTCTGGTCGCTTCCCAGCGTTGCCGTATCCTCCGCTCAGGTAGCGCCAGTTTGCCACACTCTTACCCAAATCCAAAGCTCCGCACAAAAAATACTTGCCAGCAGCCCTCTCACGCGCTATAACTACCCTTGTCCTGACCTACTTTCTATTGGCCGGTTTTGGGGTGACCATCATTGGCCGCTTTTGGGGTGACCGCCGAGGCAGGGCACGCGCATAGAACGACCTTTAGTAGCGCGCGAGTCAGCGATGGGATCTTCTTATCAAGACTATTTGCGGCATCATGGCGCGCCCGAATTGCAAGGATATTCATTCTTTTTCTTCCAGATCGAGAACTTTAGCACTACGTCGACTTACACTCTTACGAATACTCGCTGCCGTGCCGATAAGATTTGCATGAAATTGCTATTTGATTCGCTGTTCGTGCGCCAGGGCGCGGGTTCAAGACTATTTCTACCGGTCGTGCAGAGCAGGTACTGGAATGTAATAGCGTGGGCAGTTATTGTGCTAGGCACTTTGGCATGGGCTGCTTTCCTATTCATGTGGAACGTGTGAGCATGTGGGAAACCTGTGAGCTAAGCTTTTAAGCTCAAGGAACTAGCTTCCAACGCAACCGCCAGTGCCCGCTGCCGAAGGCGTGGCCAAGTCCCTCTGAATGTCCAGCCGTAATGCTGAGAATACCTCCCGCACAAATGAGGATAGTTCCCGTGATCGCCAAGGAATCCGGCACATTGCCAAAAAACCACCAGCCGAGCAGCCCCGAGAAAATCACCACCGTGTAATTGAACGGCGAGAGTTCTGTGGCACTTGCGTATCGATAGGCCAGGATGATGAGATACTGCGTCAATGCATAAGAAACACCGACTCCCAACAAAAGAAAGCATTGTCGAATCGTCAGCGGTTTCCAGGCCCAAATGCACAGCGGAATCAGCGCAAGCGTCGAAAGCCCAAAATTGTAGAAGAGAATTCGCGTAGGCGGCTCCGTTTCCGTCAGCTTATTTGTGGCCACGAGCGCCACGGCCGAAAAAAGGCCCGCAGTCAGGGCGAGCAACGAAGCGGGGTTCTGAAACATCTGTGGTCCAGGCTTGATGATCAGCACGATTCCGGCCAACCCTATCAGCAAACTTAGCCACACCAACGGACGCACGGTCTTGCGAAACCAGAAGTAGACGACAAGAGGAATGAAGAGCGGCGCGGCATTTGATAGGAGCACTGCATCCAACAACGGTGTTGATCGCACAGCTATGAAAAACAGAAGCTGGCAAGCCGAACCTGCCAAGCTGCGGAATAGCTGTATTGCAAAGTGCTCCGTTTTGAGGTTCGTTCTTCCCCCTCTGGCCGCTGAAGGAACGAATACAAGAAAGCTGATGCCATATTGGAGGGACAGCGTCACTAGGGGTGGTACTCCAGCGGCGCCCTTGCTCAAGGCACTCATCACAGCGGCGCAGAAGAATGCCAAAGTTATGAGGATGATTCCCAGGTAAAGCCGGTGTCCTGCGTCTTGTGCTCTGATATCCACAGCGATTGTATGGTCTCGTCTAACGGACTAGTTGCAGTAGATAGCCGATAGTGTAGCGCGATCACTCCCCAACAGCGAGGTGAACGCTACCTCGCTCCTAACAAGATCTCGTCCAGGCCGTCAATGACAAAGTCAATCGCCGCTTGCGGCGTCGGATCGCCGTGAGTAGTCCACATCACTGAGGAGGCACTCAAAGATCGAGCACGATCCAAGCTGGAGCATGATCGCTTGCATTTTCCTCACCGCGTACCCACCGATCAACGCCTGCATCAATCAGTGTGTCCGAGAGCTTCGGCGAAAGAAGAAAGTGATCGAGCCGCATGCCTTTGTCCGCTTGCCACCGACCACGCTTGTAATCCCAAAACGTCCACAATGGCCCGTGGGGCCGCAGCTTTCTCAATGCATCCGTCCAGCCTTGTGAGAGCAAGCGTGCAAAGGCCTGACGGCTGGCCGGTTGGATCAATGCGTTGTTGTCTAAGGATCGCGTTGGGTAGATGTCTTGCTCTGTCGGCACAACATTGTAATCTCCGGCTAAAACGACGGGCACCCCAGCCGCCATCAGTTCGGCGGAATGCGTGATCAGTCGTTCAAACCATGTCAGCTTGTAACTAAACTTTGGACCAGGCTGCGGGTTACCGTTGGGCAGGTATATGGATGCGATCAAGACTCCTTTAACGGCAGCTTCGATGTAGCGCGCCTGGCAATCGTCCGCATCGCCAGGCAGGCATGTGCGCGTCACCACTGGCTCGCAGTTCTTCGCCAGAACAGCCACGCCATTCCAGGACCTTTCGCCCTGCCACACTGCTTCATAGCCGAGGATTCGAAGAGCCTGCGCCGGGAATGCTCCCTGTTCGGCTTTCAACTCCTGTAAGCAAATCACGTCTGGCGTGGCCTTCTCGAGCCAAGTCAGCAAATTCGCCAATCGCTTATTGATGTTGTTGATGTTAAACGAGGCGATCTTCATCGGTCAACTCCAAGCCGCGGAATCAACGCAATTACGGCGGAGCGGCGGCGAACACGAAGATAAGAATGCATTCAGTTATCATCTAGCACACAAGCCATGCTCAAGTGGGTATGCCAATCTCCGGACTTGCGATTTTGACCGAAGCCCCTTGTCGAGTCGCGCACTGGCTACCTGTTAGGAGTTACGTGCGGCTTCTACTTGATGCGGGCTGAGTTAAGGACTGACTATCGAGTGGTGTCGCTCGCCTTGGCAAAGCGCACGCAGGCCGACCAAAAGCTGTGTATCCGAGAATTGCTTTGGAGAGTTGATCGGTCTCGCCGGGTCTGCCGTGGTTTGTATGAACTATTCCCAAGTCTCGATTGGCTAGCCTCCCGGCATCAACCACAGTGTCGGAGCGCTCGCGAATCTCAAACTATAAGTGGTTACCCGCTACCCTAGCCACCGTCACTTTCGTCTTCGCGCAGTCTCCGTCGCAACAAAGCCCCGGCGCCTCGACCGCCTCTCAGATTCCCTTGTCCGGCGGCAGCGCACAGCCTGGCACCGTCACTGTCAATCAATCTACAGGCAACGCCGGCAGTGGCAGTAACAGCGTCGACATCATCCGCACCTCCATCAACGTTCAAGGGTCGTACGCGGGCAGCGCCACTTCTAACACCAGCAATCCTGGCACGTTAACCCTCACTCTAGAAAAAGCCCTCGATCTCGGGCTCCGCTTCAACCTGGGCGCCATCACGCAGTCTCAGGCCTTCAATCAAGCGCAAGGCCAAGTGCGCGTCGCCCGCAGTCAACTTCTCCCCTATCTCGATAGCTCTGCCAGCGAAACCGTCGAGCAACTCAACCTCCGTACTGCCGGTGTCCTCGAATCCGCTTTTCCCCTCGCCGTGGGTCCGTTTAACTTCTTCGACGTGCGCCTCGCCCGCCTCAAGCAGAGTCTTTTTGATCTTGTTCGACTTCACAACTATCGCAGCGCTAGCGAACTCGCCCGAAGCGCCTCTCTCTCCGTCCGCGATAGTCGCGATCTCGTCGCTCTTGCCGTCGCCGCCTCTTACCTCCAAATCGTAGCGTCCATTGCCCGCACCGCTGCCGCCGCCGCGCAGGTGGACACCTCGCGTGTCATCTTTCAGCAGGCCACCGATCGTCTCAACTCTGGTCTCAACGCCCGTATCGACGCCACTCGTTCCGAAGTCCAACTCGATACCGATCGCCAACGTTTGCGGTCGCTCCAAGCCGACGTCGAACGTCAAAAACTCGCCTTGGCCCGCATCATCGGATTACCGCCTGGCCAAAACTTCGTTATCACTGACGACTTCCCCTTTACCCCACTATCCGACTTCACCATCGAGCAAGCCCTCACCATGGCCGAACGCCGGCGCTTCGATCTGCAAGCGTCCTCCATAGGCGTTGCTGCCGCCGAGGAATCAGTCAAAGCTGCGCGAGCCGAGCGTCTCCCGAATCTCACCGTCGACGCCGATTACGGTGTCGCCGGTCTGCGCCCGACTGCTGAAGCTCATGGTGTCTTCACAGTCTCGGGGACCCTCACTGTCCCACTCTACGAAGGCGGCCGCGTGCGCGGCGATATCGAACAAGCCAACGCGTCACTCGAAGCTCGCCGCGCCGAATTCGCAGACGTCCGTGGCCGCATCGAGCAGGAAGTTCGCGAAGCCTACATAGATCTCTCCGAGGCCTCGGACCAAGTCGATCTCGCCCGCCGCAACATCGATCTCTCTCACGACACCCTCCAGCAAGCGCGTGACCGATTCACCTCCGGCATTGCCGACACCATCGAAGTCGTGCAAGCCCAGCAGTCCGTTGTACAAGCCGAAAACGATTACATCAGCGCCGTTTTTGCCCACAATCTTGCCAAAGTCTCCCTCGCTCGTGCTGTTGGGGGCGCCGAATCCAGTATTAAACAGTTTCTACGAAAGTAACTATGGCCGAATCCGCTCCAGCAGATACTCAGTCTCTACATGACGAACAAATCCGCCTTCGCACCGAGGTAGAGTACCTCCGCCGCCAGCAAGAGGAGTTACAACGCCAACTTGCTCAAAAGGCAGCTCCCGACAAAGATGAAAAGAAAGACGACAAAGACAACCAAGACGAGAAAGAAGAGAAGCCAAAACAATCTTTCCTGACTCGCGTCCGCAGCTGGGTCCACACCCATCCCTTGGCCACGATTCTCATAATCATCGGCATCATCCTGCTTCTCATCGCCGGTTACTTCCTCTTCCGATATATCAACAGTTACGAGAACACCGACGACGCCGAAGTTGACGGTCATACCGACCCCATCAGCGCCCGCATCTCTGGCGACGTCATCGGCGTTTACGTCGAAAACACTCAGCGCGTCCAAAAAGGTCAAGTCCTCGTCGATCTGGATCCCCGCGATTACAAAGTCGCCCTCAACCAAGCCAACGCTAATCTCTCTCAAGCCGAGGCCGCCTTACGCGCCCAATCTCCCAACGTCCCTATCACCACCACTGTTCAACAAACCCAAGTCACCACCGCCAACCTCGACGTCGCGAGCGCCGAAGCTGCCTTAGTACAAGCGCAACAAACCGCCGCCTCGGCCGCTGCCGATCTCGCGCAAGCCGAGACGAACGCCGCCAACGCCGCCCGCGAAGAAGAACGCTACGGCGAACTCGTCGGCAAGCAGGAAGTTTCGCGCGAACAGTACGACCAAAAGGCCACCGCCGCCCGCGCCGAACAATCTCTCGTTGCCTCCCGCCGCGCCAGTGCCGACGCCGCCGGCAAAGCGGTCGAGGAGCGTATCGCCGCTCTCAGCCAAGCCCGCCAGCGCTTCCTGGAAGCCCGCAGCAACCTGCCCCGTAACGTTGCCATTCAAAACGCCACCGTAGCTACCCGCATTGCCAACGTCGAAGCCGCCAAAACGCAAGTTGAACAAGCCGCCCTCAATCTTCAGTACTGCAAAATTCTCGCCCCGGCCGATGGCATTGTCGGCGATAAAACCGTCGAAGTTGGTCAGCATCTCGCGCCCGGCCAGGAAATGTTCGCCGTCACCGAAACCAAGGACATCTGGGTCACCGCTAATTTCAAAGAAACCCAAATTCGCAACATGCATCCGGGTCAGCCCGTCACCATCCACGTCGACGCCCTCTCCCAAGATTTCAATGGTTACGTCGAGGCGCTGCCCGGCGCCACTGGCGCCACTTACAGTCTTCTTCCTCCCGAAAACGCCACGGGCAATTACGTCAAAGTGGTCCAGCGTCTGCAAGTCCGACTCCGCTTCAAACCCAACCAGCCTCGCGCCGAGCGCTTACACCCCGGCATGTCCGTCGAGCCTAAAGTCTGGATCAATTAATAATGCCCGCCTCAGGCAAAGACTTGCAGTGGCAACCCAGTCACAGCCCTTGGCTCATCGCCATCGCCGTCATGCTCGCCACCTTCATGGAGGTCATCGATACCAGCATCGCAAGCGTCGCCGTCCCCTACATCGCCGGTAGCGTCTCCGCCACTAACAATCAAGCCGAATGGGTGCTCACGGTCTACTTAATCGCCAACGCCGTCTTTCTTCCCTCTAGCAATTGGTTCTCCGAAAAATTCGGCCGCAAACGCTTTCTGATGGCGTCTATTGTCGTCTTCACCAGTGCCTCCTTCGCCTGTGGCATCGCCCATAGCCTCACCTTCATCCTCGTCACGCGCGCCGTGCAAGGTGCGGGCGGTGGCGCCTTGCAACCCATCTCCCAAGCCATCTTGATTGAAAGCTTTCCGCCCGAAAAACGCGGGCAAGCCCTCGGTCTTTACGCACTCGGCGTCGTTGTCGCGCCCGTCATCGGACCAACCCTCGGCGGCTGGCTCACCGACACTGCCTCCTGGCGCTGGGCTTTCTACATCAACATTCCCATCGGTCTCCTGGCGCTGCTACTGCAAAGCCGTTTTCTCGAAGATCCGCCTTATATCAAAAACGCCAAACCCGCCCGTCTCGACGGCGTCGGTCTCGGCTTCCTCGCTATCTGGTCCGCTTGTCTCCAGTTCGTCTGTGACAAAGGCCAGGAAGATGACTGGTTCGGAAGTACCAAAATCCAGTGGGCTTTCGCGTTCTTTCTGATCGGTTTCGCGCTCTTCATCCTCCGCGAGTTGCTCCACGACCGGCCCCTCGTCGATATCCGCGCCCTCACAGATCGCAACCTCGCGGTGGGCTCGCTGTTGATCTTCGTCCTCGGCGCCGGCATCTACTCCATCACCACCATACTTCCGCAGTTCTTCCAAACCCTCCTCGGCTACGACGCCACTCACGCCGGCCTCTCCGTCAGTCCGCGTGGTCTCGGCTCCATCGTCGCCGCTATCACCGTCGGTCTCATCTCTGCCAAAGTCGACGCCCGCAAACTCATCTTCATCGGTTTCAGCGTCTTCTCAGGGGTCAGCTTGTGGACCGCCACTCTCACCTTAGACATCGCTCCTTACTCGCTCCTATGGCCCATCCTGATCAGCGGCGCAGCGATCAGCCTGACGTTCGTTCCTCTGTCGAACGCCGCGTTCGGCACTCTGCCCAAAGAACAAGTCGGCAATGCCAGCGGCATTTTCAACTTATTGCGCAACATCGGCGGCAGCATCGGCATCTCCGCCGCTAACACCATCGCTCAGCGCCACCAACAATCGCATCGGAATGAAATCGTCCACTCCCTTTCCGGCGCCAATCCGGTATTGCAGCGCGTACTCTTCAACCTGACCCACGTCCTGCAAATTCACTCTGGCCCTTATCGCGCCACCCTGCGCGCCTACGCCATCACCAACGAGGGGCTCAACAAACAAGCCCAGCTCTGGGCCTACGTAGACGTTTTCCGTTACCTCGCCATCGCACTCGCCATTTGTGCTCCGCTCGCCTTCCTTCTCAAAAAAAGCAGCGGTTCCAGCGAAGGTGCTGCATGATTTTCAATATTCTTTCGAACGACGAGAACAAAGAATATTCCTTCAATGGCTGTGTCGTCATCCTTCGACACTGATCCCGTTATTTGAAATCGAGGTTGTGGAACCGACGCTGCCCGGGGTCCGTTTCGCGCTCCTGAGCTTGAATAAGGTGAGTCTCGGCAAGCCTTTCGTGCCAGCGTCACACACGCGTTAAAGTCACCGGAGAGCAACATTTCGTATCTCTCTTGAATTTTCATCAAGAATAAAGCAACGCCCTGACTTTTTATCCGAATCAAAATGAGTTCAGTCGGCAAGGGGACTTTCGTAATCCGGATTGATTTCGGTAGCATCCCAGTTTTCAGGGCTTCAGGCCCTCAGAAAAGGAAATTTATGAAACCACGGAAAGCTGTTTCAGCCGCCCTGTTGCTTGCGGGCGGCCTTTTGACAATGTGCGGCAATTTGACGGCAACCGCTGTCACCGGGGGCACTACCACGGTTGCCCTGAATAGCGGAACTGTCACTGCTTTGGTCGGTCTTGGCTTCAGCATCGCTCCCATTGCACCGTCCACTCTCACTGGACTCGACGCCGTTTTCCCGATCACAGGCGGCAATAC
Organism: Bryobacterales bacterium; assembly: GCA_963749105.1. GTDB lineage: Bacteria > Acidobacteriota > Terriglobia > Bryobacterales > Bryobacteraceae > Bog-105. Next base: position 174,465 of record CAVVLT010000027.1, read on the forward strand.
AACTTCGCAAATCTTCCATTCGGGCGGGTTGGCGTTCACCAAAGGCGGCATTACCACCGACATTTCGGACTTCACCATCAATCTGCTGACCGACACGATTACCGGAAACGTGAACTCAGCCACCGGCAGCACAACGCCCTTTTTCGATATCGGCGCTGGCGACGTTTTAACTCTCGATCCGACCCTGGCATCTGCGCTCGTCTCCACTTACGGCATCGTGAATCTTTCGGGATTCACGATCGGAGTCGCGACCGTCAGTCCAACACTGGCGCCGGAACCGGCCACTTGGATGCTAGCCGGAGTTTCTGCTTTCTTCGCCCTGTTGATTGTGCGCAAGCGACCGCGCCAGCAAGTGTCCTAACGCGGTGTTCCTACGCGTCGGGGCACCAGATCGGCAATCGTTGTTTTGCTGCTTTCTTCTGCCCACAATCTTTGGCCAGTCGTGTCCGCGAGAAAAGTAGCCGTTTGTCGGATATGACTGGCTAGAGACTGAATTGCTGCAATGGCCAGCCGACGGTCGGGACGGCCCTCGGCAAATTGCGCAACGTGCAGGTCGAGGTAATCGGCCATCGCCTTTAACCTTGCGTGGGTGAGTGGGTGATCCTTTGGCGGCGTGGCAGGCAGATAAAGCATGCCGTGTAGTAGCATCAGGAGACCAGACGGCGTCTCCGAATTCTTCTTCATAACCTCCAACGCAAACGCATCGGCGTGTTCTTCACGAGCCTCCACCGGATCGTGTTTCATGGCGTTTTCTTCAGCTGCGGTTCGGTGGCTGATATGGCCGAATTGATGCAGCAATATGAACGAAAGAGTGGTGCCACGAACGCGCTCTGTCATCTTTGCAACCGCGGGATTCTCCATGGCATCGCTCGGAATATGCAGCGCAACAAGAGGGTTGGGGTAATGCTTGGCGGAGAAATCTTCGGGCTCGCGGTTGCGCAGCATTCCTAAATACTCGTCGACCGTAAGTGAGCTGTAATGGTTCGCCCAGAGCCAAGCATATGCCTCGGACATGTCCTCTACAAAAGCAACAGTCAATAGCGGTAAGACAATATGTTCATTGTCGGTCGAAAAAAAATCGAAGGGATTTGCGGCAGGCTCGACGGAGGCGGGCATCTCGATTTGAATCTTCGAAAACGCGTGCAATTGTTCAGCGGTTAGGAACGGTTCAATCTCTTGTGCAATCACGAGATCGACGTCACTACGCAAGCGTTGCCGTTGATTTTCCAGACTGGAAGCAGCGTAAAGGCTGCTCCAGTCTGAAGCAAAGAGGGCGCTCGAAGAAAATATTAAAGTGAGAAGAAGAACTCGGATCATTCCAATTCTAGCGAGGTGCGCTAAACGGGCAACTGACTCGATCCCATCAAGAATTTATCGATATGGTGCGCCGCTTTGCGCCCTTCGGCGATTGCCCAAACCACCAGCGACTGGCCGCGACGCGCATCACCGGCGGAAAAGATGCCGGGCACCGACGTTGCGAAAGTGTCGTCGGTCTTCAGATTGCCGCGCCGGTCGAATTCAAAGGGAAGCTGTTCCAGGAGTCCTTGTTTGGTCGGGCCCGAAAAGCCGATCGCGATGAGTACTAAGTCGGCGTCTAGATAAAATTCGCTGTCGGCCATACGTTCCAGCGCGGGTTTTGGGCCAACTCGCACGCAATGCAGCTTCTTTACATTACCCTCGGCGTCGCCGCTAAAGTGCGTCGTGAGCACGCTCCATTCGCGAAAGCCGCCCTCTTCATGCGCCGCTTCTACGCGCAACTGCAGAGGCCACTGCGGCCAAGGCGTCGATTCATGACGGCCCTCGGGCGGCATCGGATGAATTTGCAACTGATGCACCGAAAGTGCCTTTTGACGATGGGCGGTGCCGAGACAATCGGCGCCCGTGTCGCCGCCGCCAATAATGACGACGCGCTTACCCATGGCTTCGATTTCTTCCGAATGAGCGAAACGATCGCCAGCTCCGCGTTTGTTCTGCTGCGTCAAGTAGTCCATCGCAAAGTGAATGCCTTTCAACTCGCGGCCGGGAATGTCTACATTGCGATGCTTCTCAGCTCCCACCGCCAACATCACCGCGTCGAACGCTTTGATCAGCTCTTCAGCGGTCGGATTGACGCCAACCTGGACATTTGTTTTCAGTTCGATGCCTTCGGCTGTTAATTGCTCTAAGCGGCGGTCCACCACCGCTTTTTCAAGCTTGAAATCCGGGATACCGTAACGCAACAATCCGCCGATGCGATCCTGTTTTTCAAATACGGTGACTTGATGACCCGCGCGATTCAGTTGCTGCGCAGCCGCCAATCCTGCCGGCCCCGATCCGACCACCGCCACCTTTCTGCCAGTGCGGCGGCGCGGCGGTTCTGCCTCCACCCAACCTTGGCCAAATGCATGATCGACGATGTGCTGCTCGACCACTTTGATCGTGACGGGCTTGTCATTGATTCCCAGCACGCACGACGCCTCGCAAGGGGCCGGACAAATGCGTCCTGTGAACTCCGGAAAATTGTTGGTGGCATGCAACGAGCGTATCGCCTCTCGCCAGCGTCCTTTGTATACCAAGTCGTTCCAATCCGGAATGACGTTGTTGACCGGGCAGCCGGTATGACAGAAGGGTACGCCGCAATCCATGCAGCGGCCCGCCTGATGCTTGAGCTTATCTTTTGAGATGTCCTGGTAGACTTCAAACCAATCGTTCACCCGTTCGAAAACAGGGCGGCGCTCGGGCGTCTCACGCGTGTACTCCAAAAACCCCGTGACGTTACCCATTGGTTACCTGGTCCTTTCGCCAATGGCTGCAGCGTGCGAAGAGGTACCAACCAGCAGCGGTTCTAACTTAACGGATATCTTTTCTTTCTTCGCCAAAATGCGTTTGTATTCGTGCGGGAAAACTTTCACAAAGTGCTTCAAGTTCTCTGGCCAGTTTTCCAGAATCTGTGCCGCTAAGGGACTATTGGTGAATTCGTGGTGCTTGCGAATCAAGGACTCCAGCAGTTTCACATCCGCCGGTTCGAAGATCGGCTCCAAATCTACTGCCGATTTATTGCAGCGGACGCGCACGAATTCGCCTTGCAGGTCGTAAACAAAAGCAAATCCCCCGCTCATACCAGCAGCGAAATTGCGCCCCGTTTTCCCCAAGACCACAACAGTTCCGTTTGTCATGTACTCGCAGGCATGATCGCCCACGCCTTCCACAACAGTGGTTGCGCCCGAATTGCGCACCGCAAAACGTTCGCCTGCCACGCCATTGAAGAAGGCGGCTCCGCTAGTGGCGCCGTAAAGGACCGTGTTGCCAACCAGAATGTTGTCTTCCGGAGCAAAGGTAGAATTCTTGGGAGGGTAGACGACAATACGGCCGCCGGAAAGGCCTTTGCCGACGTAATCATTGGCATCGCCTTCCAAAGTCAAACTGACGCCAGGAGCTAAGAAAGCGCCGAAACTTTGGCCTGCTGAACCTGTGAAGTGGATGTTGATGGTATCGGCGGGCAAGCCCTTCGCCCCGCGTTTACGCGCAATCTCACCGCTCAACATAGCGCCTACCGTGCGATGCACATTGCGAATGGGCATGGCCAAATCGACTCGGGCGCCGGTTTCAATCGCGTTCGTGGTTTGATCGATGAGTACGTTGTCCAATGCTTCCTGTAAGCCATGATCCTGCGCAATGCTGCAGCGCCGGCCCACACGGCCAGGAACTTGCGGATTGTAAAGAATGGAAGAGAAATCCAGACCACGGGCCTTCCAGTGAGAAATGGCGCTGTCCATTTCAAGCATGTCCACCCGGCCGACCATCTCGTCCATTTTGCGGAAGCCCATCTTCGCCATCCACTCGCGCACTTCTTCAGCGATGTAGAAAAAGAAATTGATTACGTTTTCAGGCGTGCCGGCAAATTTCTTACGCAGCAGCGGGTTTTGCGTGGCAATGCCAACGGGACAGGTATTCAGATGGCATTTGCGCATCATAATGCAACCCATGGCGACCAGCGGCGCGGTGGAGAAACCAAATTCTTCGGCACCGAGCAAGGCTGCGATGGCCACGTCACGGCCGGTTTGCAACTTGCCATCTACCTGCACGCGGATGCGGCTGCGCAGATCGTTCATGACCAAGACCTGCTGTGTTTCAGCGAGACCCAGTTCCCACGGAATGCCAGCGTGTTTGAGCGACGAGAGAGGGGAAGCCCCAGTGCCGCCGTCGTAACCGCTAATCAGCACCAGATCGGCATGCGCTTTAGAAACGCCGGCTGCAACAGTGCCGACTCCAACCTCGGCCACAAGTTTCACCGAAATGCGCGCGCGCGGATTGACATTCTTCAGATCGTAAATAAGCTGCGCGAGATCTTCAATCGAGTAGATGTCATGGTGGGGCGGCGGCGAGATCAGGCCCACGCCTGGAATCGAGTGGCGAACACGCGCAATCTCGGCATCCACTTTGTGCCCGGGTAACTGACCGCCTTCGCCGGGTTTAGCCCCTTGCGCAATCTTGATTTGCAGTTCGTCGGCGTTGACCAGATAGTTGGCGGTAACGCCAAAGCGTCCCGATGCCACCTGCTTGATGGCGCTGCGCCGCGAATCGCCGTTCGGCAGCGGTACAAAACGCGCTTCGTCTTCGCCACCTTCGCCGGTATTCGATTTGCCGCCAATACGGTTCATAGCAATCGCCAGCGTCTCGTGTGCTTCCGCGCTAATAGAACCGAAAGACATGGCGCCGGTGGCAAAGCGTTTTACGATTTCCGCTGCCGGTTCAACCTCTTCAATGGGTATGGCCCGCGGAATCGTCTTCAGCTTCATCAATCCGCGCAGCGTATAGTATTGCTCATTCTGCTCGTCGATTAGCTTAGTGTATTCCTGGAATGTCGAGTAACTAGAGCGGCGTACTGCTTGCTGCAACTTACTCACCGTGTCCGGATTGATAGAATGGCGTTCGCCGTTGATACGGTATTGATAATAGCCACCGACGGCCAGTTCTGGTTCGGCGTCGGAAAGAGTGCGGTAGGCAAACGCGTGCTTCGTCATCGCTTCGAGCGCCAGCACCGGCAGGCCCACGCCCTCAATCCGGGAAGACGTTCCGGTGAAGTACTCGTCGACTACCTCTTTGTTCAAGCCGATGGCTTCGAAAACCTGTGCACCGCGGTAGCTTTGCAGGGTGGAGATGCCCATCTTCGAGAAGACTTTCAACAGGCCCTTGCCCACCGCTTTGATGTAGTTTTTGACGGCTAGTTCGGGCGTTACTCCGCCAGGCAGTTCTTTAGTAGCTGCGAGGTCTTCAATGGTTTCGATCGCCAGATAGGGGTTGATCGCACTGGCGCCGTAGCCAATCAGCAGGCAGAAGTGCATGACTTCGCGCGGCTCTCCGGATTCAATGATAAGAGCGACGCCGGTACGCGTGCCTTCCCTTACCAAGTGATTATGAACGGCGGTAAGGGCCAGCAGGGAAGGAATGGGCGCAAATTCTTCGTCAATGCCGCGATCGGACAAAATCAGCAGTGTGTAACCGGATTTGATGGCTAACGACGCGCGGCGGCACAACCCGTCAAGCGCACGCTTCAGTCCTTTTTCTCCTTCCATAACGCTGAACGTTGTGGGAAGGGTATGCGCCAGCAAATCGCCGCGTGAGACACGCCGCAATTTTTCCAATTCGCGATTTGTCAGAATCGGGTGCGGCATCTTAAGCGTGTGACAGTTTTCCGGCACTTCGCTGAGAATGTTGCCTTCGACCCCAATGTAACTCGTCAGCGACATGACCAACTCTTCGCGGATCGGATCGATGGGCGGGTTAGTCACTTGGGCGAATAACTGCTTGAAGTAATGAAAGAGCGATTGCGGCCGGTCCGAAAGACAGGCGAGCGGCGCATCGATGCCCATGGAGCCAATCGCCTCCTGACCTTCGCTTGCCATCGGAGTAATGAGCAGCCGTTTGTCTTCATCCGTGTAACCGAAGCAACGCTGACGGCTGACCACCGTGCCGTGATCGGCCACTTGCATGCGCGTGGGCTCGGGAAGAGAGTCCAGCGTGATCTGATTTTCTGCCAGCCACTCGCCAAACGGCTGACGCGAAGAGAGCTGCTGCTTTATTTCTTTATCGGGAACAATGCGGCCCTGTTCCAAATCGACGAGCAGCATTTTGCCGGGCTGTAAGCGGCCTTTCCTTTGAATTTCTTCCGGCTTGAAAGGCAGCACGCCGGTCTCCGACGCCATCACCAGCAATCCATCTTTAGTAATGAGATAGCGGGCCGGGCGCAGGCCATTGCGATCTAACGTTGCGCCAATCATTTTGCCATCGGTAAAAGCTACAGCGGCTGGGCCGTCCCACGGTTCCATAAGCGATGCGTGGTACTCATAGAACGCTTTCTTTTCGTCGGACATGGTGGAATGTCCGTCCCACGCTTCTGGCATAAGCATAGCCATGACGTGGGGCAGGGAACGGCCAGTCATAGTGAGCAGTTCCACGGCATTATCGAGAGTGGCTGAATCGCTGACCCCAGGCTGGACGACCGGCAGCAGCTTCTTGAAATCCTCAAAAAGAGGCGATGTCATAACACCTTGCCGGGCATTCATCCAATTGGCATTGCCACGCACGGTATTGATTTCACCGTTGTGGCAGAGATAACGAAACGGATGAGCGAGTTGCCAGGTGGGAAAGGTATTGGTAGAAAACCGCTGATGCACCAGACACATGGCGCTGACAGTGTCGGGGTCGAGTAGTTCGGCGTAGAATTCGCCAATCTGGTGCGCCAGCAACAAGCCCTTGTAAACAATCGTGCGGGAGGAAAACGACGGCACGTAAAAAAAGCTTTTATCGCGCATGTCGGACTGCGCAACTTGCGATTCAGTGCGCTTGCGAACGGTGTACAGTTTGCGTTCGAACTCGTCGGCACTCATACCTGCGGGGCGGCCGACAAACAACTGCTGAATATAAGGCTGCGAAGCGCGGGCCACGCGCCCGATGGCATCGCCTTCTACTGGCGTGTCACGCCAACCCAAAACGGCCAGACCTTCTTCGCGGCTGATGCGCTCTATCAGGCCCTCGCACACCAAACGCTGTTGACGTTCAACCGGCAAGAAGCACATCGCGACGCCGTACTCACCAGGCGCGGGCAGTGTAAAACCGAGCGTCGAGGTCTGTTTAGCAAAAAACCTGTGCGGAATTTGGATCAGAACGCCGGCACCGTCGCCGGTTTCCGAGTCGCAGCCGCAGGCCCCGCGGTGCGCCAGATTTTGGAGAATTTGCAAACCTTTGAGGACGATGTCGTGCGAGGCTTCACCTCTTATGTTCACGACGAAGCCAATGCCGCAAGCATCGTGCTCGTTGGCGGGGTTGTAGAGGCCCTGGGATGAGGGCAATTCTGATGGGTTTGGCACTGAATACACTAGGATTCTCCTCGACTTTGATGGAGATAGACCCCTAGTATACCGATTTGTCTATTATCCGTCAAATCGAATTTACGGTGTTGCAATATCGATTTTGCTTATGATAAAGTCTTCGTTTGGTGACATTGCAAACGCTGCGACTCGTTAGAGATATTGCACACTACCACAGCATCAGCAAAGCTGCGCGCACGCATGGCTTGAGTCAGTCGGCTGCGAGTCAGGCATTATCGGAACTGGAGCGCGATTTAGGGATCGAGTTGTTCGATCGGCGGCGACGCCCTTTGGACATCACTCCAGCCGGCAAGTTGTATTTGGAGTATTGCCGTGAAGTGATTCGCAGAAACGAAGAAATGAAAGCATCGCTGGCGCAACTCAAGAAAAATGAGCAGGGTACGGTGCGGGTGGCAGCCATCTACTCGGTAGGTCTGTCGGAAATGGCGCAAATCGAAGCGCGCTTTGAAGAGCGTTTTCCTAATGGCGAGTTACAGGTGCAGTACTTGCGTCCCGAACGCGTTTGGGAAGCGATTCTGCAGGAGCAAGCGGATCTGGGCCTGATGAGCTATGCGGAATCGTCGCGCGAAGTGGTAGCGATCCCCTGGCGCGATGAAGAAATGGTGATCGCAGTTGCGCCGGATCATTGGCTTGCCGGCGAGAATGCCATCCCAGTTTCGGCGGTAGAGGGGGAAGCGTTCGTCGGGTTTGACGACGACTTGCCAATCCAAGATCAAATTGATAGATATTTGCGCGACCATAAGGTGACGGTAAACATCAGCTTGCGCTTTGACAATGTTGAAATGATCAAGCAAGCCGTGGCGCATGGGGCGGGGATCAGTATTATGCCGGAGCGTGTGATGCACGAAGACGTGCTGCAAGGCAAACTGGTGGCTTTACGCTTGGAGCCGGCGGAACTGTACCGGCCTGTGCGGATCGTGCACCGGCGGCGCAAGGTGTTCAACGAAGTGTCCAGCGGTTTGCTGGACATGCTTCGCGAACATGATAAGACTACAGCAGCATAAAAAATAGAGTCGTTAACTGCGGGCGCAACGCGATGATGGCCACAGAAGTGGCGCTCCCAACGAGCACCGCTTCTATGGCAATACAGTCACTTGGTTTTGCCTTCTCCGCGAACAGGCCAACCTTCCGACTCTTCCAAGTCATGGAACGCCTTGGATAGTTTCTTAGCCAGTTTGGCGTCAAACGTTTGTTGCCCATTGAGTCGCGCGGCAAAATCTGTCCAAAGCGCTACAAAATGATTTGCCTTTTGCCAAAACAGCAAGCGAGCTAAATTTTCTTCGCGAGCGGCAGTGACATGCCGTGCTTGGTCCTCCTTGCTTTCTTGAACAGTTCGACTGAGAATTTCGAACTGCCGGTTGACCAGCGTCAGCGGACTAGCCCCACCGGGCACGGATTGGTTCGGCGACTGCGCTTTTAAGCAAACGCAGAAAAATATAAGAAATGGAACAAAATTTCGCAATTGATTTTCCCTTTGTGATGTCTGGATCTCTCTCAGTGCAACGACAGAGTTTGAAGCAGGCGAACTTGGGTGGAAAGTCTGAACTTGGAAGGAAGGAAGCCTACGCGGCTTGGTTTGACCCTTTGAGTATAACCGGGGCGGAACTATTGCGCAAACTGCGATAGTTTCGACGGCTTTACGACTTCCTCACGGCAAGAGGGATATACTCGCAGTTTGCCAGATAGATTCATAGGCTCACGGCGGCGACGCCCGGGATGGCTGTTTCTTGCGATCGTCGTTCTCGTTTTGCTAGCAGGCTCCCGCTACATCGCCAGTACTTTCATTGATTACGACTGGTGGAACGAAATTCATCAGGTGAGCACCTGGTGGAAGTTACTGCTTTACGGCACAGTTCCCGTCGTGCTTGCGTTCGTGTTATTTTTCGCCGTCTTTGAGGGAGCTTTTGTATTGGGAATGCGGGGTTCCAGGGATCGACTCAGTTTTGGTTTGCTGAGCCGTTCGCTGGTTATGAAGCTGGGTGCCGCGGTGGTGGCGCTGTTAAGTTTCATTGCAGCGAGTTCAACAGTGGACAGTTGGACGGTGGTTCGCTTCTTTGGCGGGCAGCAACTGGTGGCGGGTCCCAATGAATATGTCGACCCGATCTTCGGCAAGGAGCTGCACTTCTATCTTTTCAATTTGCCGTTCCTCAATATGTTGGTGTCGGTGTTGTTGGCGGCCAGCCTTTTATCGCTTTTAATCTATTGGGTGGCGGCGCATGCTGAGCGGATCGTCGGCCAATTTCCAGGCCGCTTCCCGGCGGAGATGGAATTTCGCTTGGCGCCCTCGTCGATCAACGATTTTTTGAATCGGGTTTTGTGCGTCTGGCTGCGGCAATTCTTTTGGCTTGTTTTGCGGCCAAGTTGTTTTTCGCACGCTATGGATTGCTGACGGAAGATCATGGGCAGTATTTAGTAGGTGTGGATTGGGTGGCCGATCACGTGGTGTTGCCGCTGCAATGGCTGCTGATCGTCGGATGTGCGGCGGGCGCGGTGCTTGTGGCCGTTAAGAAACCACGCTGGGCGCTATTTGTGTTGCTCATTCTGCCAGTGCGCTGGTTGTTGCCTTCGCTGGTGGCTAGCCTGTACGTCCGGCCGAATGAACTGGCGCTCGAAAGGCCTTACATTCAGTACCACATCGATGCCACTCGCTCTGGCTTTGGGTTGAAGACGCGCGTCACTGAAACGGTTTTGAACACGGCGTCGGAAGTGCCGATCGACTATTCCAGGCATCATGCGGTACTCGACAATGTGCGTCTCTGGGATTGGCGGGCGTTTCATGACACGATTTCTCAGATTCAACCATTGCGGCCTTACGTTTACCAAAACACGGATGTCGATCGCTACATGATCGATGGCCAATTGAGGCAGGTGCTGATGGCGGCGCGTGAACTGCAACTGAGTCAGATCGGCGAGGCGGGTACACGCTGGATCAATCCGAACCTGATCTACACGCATGGCTATGGAGTGGTGATGGCCGAAGCAAACCGTATCACGGCTGACGGGTTGCCGGTGTTGTTTATTAAGGATGCACCGCCGGTGGTAGCTACCAAGAGCTTGCAACTCACGGAGCCGGAGATTTACTACAGCGAAGTGGCGCACGAACCGGTGTTCGTAAAAACGAGTCAGCCGGAATTCAATTATCCCTCGGGCTCGGAAAATGTCCAGACGACTTATCACGGTGACGGCGGGTTCCTGATCTCATCGCCCTTAATGCGCCTGGCGGCGGCTTTGCACTACGCCGATGGCAACATTCTGCTCACTGAATACTTGAACAATAAGAGCCGGATGATGATTCACCGTTCAATTGCAGAGCGGCTGGAAACAGTGGCTGGCTTTCTAACCTGGGACTCCGATCCTTATTTGATTGTGACCAGTGCGGGACGTTTGGTGTGGATGGTGGATGGCTACATGTCAGCGGATTCGCATCCCTACTCACGGGAGGTTTCGCTTGACGAACGCAATTTGAATTACATGCGGAACTCGGTAAAGGCGACGGTAGACGCCTATAGCGGTGAAACAAATCTGTACATCTTCGATGAGAACGATGTTCTGATTCAGGCGTACGCGCGGCTCTTCCCAGGGTTATTTAAGCCCAGTTCGGCGATGCCCGCGGATTTACGCGCGCACACCCGCTACCCGGAGACGTTGTTTCGGGTGCAAGCCGAAATTTATCGGACGTTTCATATGAAGGATCCGGAGGCGTTTTACAATCGCTCCGACGCCTGGGATTTCGCTAAGACGGCGAGCCAGCAAGCCGAAGGCACGACAGCGGTTTCGCCAACCTACGTGGTTGCCGCTTTACCGGGGAGTTCGACCGCTGAATTCATGTTGCTCACCACGTTTACTCCTTCCAACAAGGACAATTTGATCGGTGTGATGTACGCGCGCTGCGATGGTGAGCATTTGGGTGAGTTGGTGTTTGGTCAGCTTGCGAAACAGAACATTATTTACGGGCCGATGCAGGTGGCGGCGCGCATTAGCCAGGACCAGAACATTTCCAAAGATTTATCATTGTGGGATCAGCATGGATCGTCGGTACTACGCGGGCAAACATTGGTCTTGCCGATCGACAATAGTTTCCTCTATGTAGAGCCGATTTATATTACGTCGCAGACGAGCATGCCGCAGTTGAAAAAAGTGGCGTTGGCGATGGGCGACAAGTTGGCCTATGCCGATACCTACGAGCAGGCGCTCGCTCAGTTGATTGAACAGGTGGGTGGGAAAGGCGGATCGCAGGCTCAACCGCCACCAACTGGATCGTCGACCGCAGCGGCGGCTCAGCCGAATGTAACGCCGTCGGGAAGCACGTCGAATCAAGCGGTTGAAACTTTGAAGCAAGCGCGGGAGCATTTGCAGAAGTATCGAGAGTTGAGTTCGCAAGGGAAATGGTCCGAAGCGGGAAAAGAATTGGAAGACCTGCAGAAGTTGTTGCAGAAGTAGCGACGTTTAGTCCACTGGATTGGAAGTTTATTTCCACATTGCTTCCACAGGGTGTGGAAAAGATTTGCGCCGATCCACAATTTTTTCTGGGGATTCCCACAACAAATCCACAATTCAGAAAGAAATCTTTTTCGGCAGCGGTCTTTTGATCAACGCAACCGAACATACACGTCCACGTTGTAAGAACGCTGAAGATCCGCAGCCACGCGGGCGGCCTGATCCCAGTTAGGATAAGGACCCACCAGCACGGTTTGCCATGTCTTGTCGCCCAATTGCATGGTTGCTAGCGGGAGTACCGGAAAGCGTGCGCGCTTTAAAGAATCTGCAAAACTCTGGGCTCGTGCCGGATCTTCAAAACTCGCCACCTGCAGAGTGAGTTGCGGATATCTGGGTCCCACTTGCGGTCCGTCCGCGGAAAGGGATGGATTGCGAACAATGGCGACTGGATTAACCGCGGCGAATTGCGGCTTTTTTTGCTTATACAGTTCGGCGCTTAAAACTCCCCGAGCTGCCTGAGTAGGCTGCAGTAACAGCCCAGCCACTAAGCCGGCTGAGAAGAACAACAACACGCTAACGCCGAGCGACACCGCCAGAAATATCAACCACCTTTTCGACAGCGAAAACTGGATGGGCTCGCTCATGGCACCATGACGGTGAACTGCCCGGCCATGTCGATTTGAATCTCACCGCCCCACATGCATTTCAACTTTGAACCTGAATCCAGCGCGGCAGCACCGCCAATTTTCACGGTGGCCGCACCAGGACTCCACGGTGAGATGGTCATAGGAATACAAGGCATGGGTGTCAGCGCGCCCATCGCTGCGACAGTGGCTGCCAACACCATGGGGTTCATCATGGAACTGCAGGTGCCGAACGGAAGAATGTTCAGCAGCGGAATGTTGTCTTTGACTGTCGCCGCAGGAGTGCCCGTCATCACTTTGTTAGCGGGCAGGACAATGAGTGTGCCCGGCGCGGCGCCATAACTGCACTTGATCAAGGCGCCCATACATACTTGTAAAGCCATAGAATTCCTTTCTTAGTTGAGCTTGATCAAGCCGCCCTTCATGGTCAGCATGCCTCCGCCGTCGACTGTCTGAGAGGCGCCGCCCTTGTTGCTGAGCTCCGCACCGGCCTCGTTCGTCATGTTCGCGCCAGCTTTGTTCGTCAGGTCGGTTCCCGCCTGATTTGCCAGGTTTTCGCCGGCTTTGTTGGTGAGGTTCGTGCCCGCCTGGTTTGTCAGGGTGGTGCCGGCTTTGTCGGTCAAGGCAGTACCGGCTTCGCTGCTCATGCTGGTGCCGGATTTGATGCTCAAGGAAGTGCCCGCCTCAATGGAAACCGACCCGGAGGCTTTGATACTGAGGTTGCCGCTTACGGTCAAGGTATAGTTGCCGCTGGTTTTAGAGGTATAGTCGGCTTTGTTGGTGTGCGACTCATCGCCGGTAACGGTCATTGTGCGTTTGCCTTTGATGGCGAGTGACTCGTCTTTTGTGACCGTCATGGAGTGATCGTTAAGCACGGTCACGTTCATATCTTTTTGGGCCTGGATGAATAATTCCTCAGAGCCCGCCTTGTCTTCAAAGCGCAACTCGTTGAAGCCGTTACCGCCCTTTGAGGAGTTCGATTTAATGGTGCTCTTTGTCTGGCTGGCCGGCAGCGGATAGGGAACAGTCTGGCTGGCGTTGTAGACCGATCCGGTAATCAGCGGCCTGTCGGGATTGCCTTCCAAAAAAGTTACGACCACTTCTTGGCCAATTCTGGGAAGAAACATACCTCCCCATTGTTTTCCTGCCCAGGGCGACGCGACTCGCACAAAGCAGGAAGACGTTTCATCTTTCGGCGCGCTTTGATCCCAGTAAAACTTGAGCACCACGCAGCCATTGACGTCGGTCCATATCTCCTCACCGCTCTTGCCCACAACCAAAGCGGTCTGGCAGCCGGAAATGATGGGCCGCGGGGTAACTTGCGGCGGCCGGAAGGTAGCGGCCGCCGGGAAAGCCTCGAACGTATTGCGGTAAGTCTGCTGATCGCCGCGCACTGCCACTTCCCGCACAATGTATTCGGTGTTGCAGTTGTTGTTGTAGTGGCCGGTGAGGGCAAATTTCGCCCCGGCGTAGAAGCTCCGGCAAGTGCTGGTACCATGCAGCGAATTCATGGGCAGTTCCAGCGCGGCTAGCCGGATATTAGCGATGCTTTCGCCGTCGCTCTGTTTGGTATATAGCCCTGGATATTGATAAATGGAGCGGCTGGTATCGGCGCTGCTAGCGGTGGCAAGCAAGTCGCTGTCGGGAGTGAGAGAGTTGAAGTCGTCGGTTTTGAACTGGCCCGGCGTCACGCACTGCCGCCAAGAACATTCGGTAACGAGGTCGTCTTCGCCATAGCTGTCGGTGCGGTCCGAATAGCGCGCCGATGTCAGACCGTCACAGGCGAGCCACGCGCTTGAATCATCCGCCAGAACCATGGTGTGCGATGCACTGGTGTGCTGGAAGAAGTAGAAGATGCCTTCTTCCTCCATAAGCCTTGAAACAAATGTAAAGGCGGACTCGCGGTATTGAACACAAAACTCGCGTGGCGCATAAGTGCGCGTCAAGCTTTCTTTGAAATCGGAAAAGCCGAGATCGCTGAAAACCTGCTTGATAATGTCAGGCGTCGACATATTCTGGAAAATCTGGCAGTCCACATTCATGGTTAATAGCCACAACCACGGATAAATATCCGCTTTGTAATGCACGAAGCGCTGATCCTGTCCTAACTGCTCGAAGTTGCCGACGATGCCGTTGACGTAGTGCATGTCGCCGGAACTCTGGCCGATTTGCAGGGTGACTGGCTTGCCGACAATCGAGTTGAACGATAGCTGCGCGTTTTCCGAAATAAGAGAGACCTGATAGTGAAACAAGCCGGAGATTGTTTCGCTCCCTGAATAGCTGCGAACCAGCAACTGATTCGCACCCATAGGCGTGGTGATTTGAACCGCTAGATTGGTTTGCTGGAATGTGGTTGACATTCATCCTCCAGGAAGAAATTGACCGCGCCGTCAGCGGAGGGTCGCTTCAATTTGCTCAACCATGACGTGTAGCCAAGCCGCACGCCGCCGAGTGACGCTGCTGAGATTTCAGAGGCATGCAGACGCAATCGCACCTGAATGCGGAAGTGGGAACCAACGTAGAAGCGCGCCAGTTTGTTAAGTTGCAGATGCGCGGGTTCGCCCGGCAGGAAGCGATAGAACTGAGCCAAATGCAGTGGTCCGATTTCGAGTAGCACGCCGCCGCCTTGATCCCAGACACGCTTTCCCAAGACCGCGCCCGCGCCCAAGGTCTGATTTATACCTTGCGACCCAATTCTTGACCACTGGGATGGAGCTAAGACGCGCCAGCAGCCGATGAACTGATGAACGCGAACGCTGGCGCCAAAGTAATCGGCCAGCAAGCGTTCCAGGCCTCCGGCTGTGCGCACATTTCGCGCCAGCAAGCCGCTGTAATGCAGCAATGCGCTATCGGGAACACCGACGCGGTCGCGAAGGGTGGTATGGCCGAGCCCGATCAGCGAAAACAGATATTGAGCCGTGTCACCGCGAAACGGCGGTTCCACGGTGAGCGTGACGTTGTGCGCTTTGTGCGCGCGATAAAGCAGCCAGACCAAGCGGTGATTGAAGATGTCGAGAAAATCGACGGCCGCCATGTCGCGCCGCGCCGCCGCTTCCAGAATCATTTCGGTATATGCCTGAGGTAACGGCCCAAGTGCGCCCGCCAAGCCCAGGAAGTTAACCGTCATCTCCGCGGAGGCGGCCTCAGAAGCCGGCGCAATTTTGATGGCGTCCACCTCACTCGCGGGAAAAGCAAAACTCACTCGAGAGCGGAAGCGGATGCCAGCGGCATGCTCATGCGCGCGCTGCTGGATCTTTTCCAGAATTCGCACCGCCTGCAAAAACTCAAATCGAAACGGCTCCTGCCGCAGGCTTTTCTCAACAGGCATCTCGCCCTGCCAGCGATGTGCGACCACCTCCATCAGGGGGCCAGCGCTTTCTTGCTTTTCCAAGTGCGTCCGTCCTCTCCGTCGATGTGCAGTTGCAGGAGGGGGAAGGCAAGACTGCTGATATAAAGCCCTTTGGCTTCAAGTTTCCTGATGCGGGCGGCGATCTCCAGCGGGTCGTACGATCCGGTTTGCAGTTCGTTGCGGAGTAGTGCTAGGGAGTTTGACACACTTGGACGCCAGCGAACATCTACATGCGCCGGAGCGAGCAGAGTACCCAGAATGTGACTAGTGAGCCAGCGCCTGTGTAAACCTGGATGGTCCAGGTAGAGCGCGCCCAGTTCCGCCGCTTGTCTGCGCAATTCCGCGGCCTGACCTTTTCTCATCCATCGTCGCTGGCAGCAAGTCTGGATTTGCTCACAACCTGAAAGCAGGCGGCGAAGCGTCTCCCCGCTAGCCAGGGCAGCCGGTTCAATCGATTCGGCTTCGAAGGCCGCAACACGGATCTCGACAAGCTGCATGGCGGCGGGCAGGTAGCAATAACTACGCTTTAATTCGCGGCTTAAACGCGCCAGGGCGTCCAGCAGGTTGAGCCGCGGATGTTCGCGGCGCGCCGGATGCGAATCCTCATAAAGCTGGCGCAAGTCCTGGATCAGTTGCTCGAAGCGAGGGGTGTCGGAGGCGCGCTTCTGCACGTGCGGATGTTCAATAGGCGTAACCCAAACAATGGCGCCGCTTCGTTCGACCGGAATTTGCTCCACAAAAGGAATTTGTGAATGCACTGGATCGCGGTTCAATAGTCTCAGCACCGCCGGTTCGTCATCGCCCGCAGCCAGGATGGCATCCAGCAATGGCCGATTTTTCACTTCAAACGGCTTCTGCTGATTCGCGGCTGCCATGACAGCCGCTCGAAAGCCGCTGAAATCGGAAACCTCGACACACACCAGAGAACGCATCTCCGCCAGGATGGATTCAGAGCGTGGCCGCAGGGTTGAATCGTATCCCAGATCCAAATACAACGCCGCTACACGTGCCTCATCGAAAATCATGCTAAAGCAGAGGCTGCAGACCGGCCAACGGCGGCCAGCGCATCCACTCCTCCTCCCGGTTCAATCTTTTTGCCACTAACTGAGTGAACGAATTCAGCGAAGCGTAGAGACCTAAAAAGTGCCGCAGGACAGTGGCGAACAGAAAGGCTCCGCCGCCCGCGTACAAGCCTTCGTCCAGGGTCAAGGTCACCTCGGTTCCAGAACAGAAGCCGCGCCATGCGTCTTTGCCTAAGCGGAGGGTGGTTTGCCTGGAAGAAATATTCCTGATGCCGCGAATCTGTTGCAAGAGCGCGGGCTGATCGCCGAAACAATAGAGGCGCAAAATTTCGCAGAACGCATCGCGCCCTTCTTCGCCGCCCAACGACAAATGGTTCAAAGAAAGATTCGAAATCAGGTTCCAGGAAGTACGCCCGCCGATGGGCGGGTAGGCCGGATGCGTAGGACGGCTGAGACAAGTCACCGTCACAGGCCCAACGTCTTCCATATGCATTTGGCCTCCGGCGGGGATCTCCGTCGCCAGATCGCGGTTCATGCACAGCGTCTGCGCAAACACCACATCCGCTGCCGGAACCGCCGGGTTGAAATTCAGATCCAGGAACGAAAGATACATGTCTGTTCCGGACATCTCTTCACGCTGGGTTAAGACACGCTTGCTGTGCCAGAAAGCATTGGACCGGCTGCCGCTGGCGGCATGGCGGAAGGAGTAAAACGGCTCGAAATTGCGGGTATCGTCGGCCGGATTCATAGAACTGGAAACAGCTTGTATAGAGTGAATCTCGGTGGTATGTTCGCGGCGCAAATCTGGAACCAGGCGGTAATGCAGGTGCCGGTGATCGATGCGAATCGGCTCGGTAGTGCGGCTGAACAGATTCGCCATCGGGGCGCAGCCTAGGACAAACATCTCGCGGCTGACCGTAAGGTTCTCCTTCGGCAATTGAGTGAACGGTAGCAGCACATCGAAGTACCGTTTTGAGCGGTGCCGGCCGAGGTGCTTCAGATCAACGAACAAGAACTTTTCCGGAAATTGGAAATACTCCTGGAGTTGGCCATAAGCGGGATGGGCATGCGGCGGGTAGGGGAGCAGGTCTTCATCTGGGGCAAATCCCACGGGCGCGATGGACGCAGGAGGCAGCGTCACCGCGGCCCCACCGTCGTCAGGCAGGATCATCGGACGCGTCAAGGCTGAAAACAGCAATTCATAAATCCGGTAAGCTGGGCCAGTGCGGTGGTCGAGATAGAGGCGAAGGGTGTCCAGCGAAAGCTCATCGAGTGAGCCCGCCAGCGACTGCACGCGAAGCCTCAGCACGCTGCAAATGCGGGCATCGGAGCTTAGGAAGTCATAGCGGGCGGGTGGCTCCATAGCCGCTTCGCTGATTTCGACGGGCCACATGGTCACCGGATAAGCGGTGCGAAAGCGGCAGGTTGCGTCGCGCGATCCATAGGCGAAAAGCGCGGTGCCTTTGGGAATCAAATGCCCGGTGGTGAATTTCCCGCGTTTGGGATCGATCTGGAAATGGGCGATGGCCAGCGACGGCACAGGTTGTTGCAACTGAGGATAGAGAACACCCAAGAGAGACGAGGTAATTTCGGGAAACTGGGCATCCATTTCATGCCGCACGCGTCCGGTGAGCAGGGCAAACGATTCAATCAGTCGCTCGACGTGAGGATCGGCCGGGTAACCATCCTGCAATTCAAGACGGTCGGCAATTTTTGGATATTTGCGCGCGTATTCGCGCCCCATGGAGCGCAGGTAGGTGAGTTCCTCAGTGTAATAGCGTAGAAGCTCTTCCTCGAGGCGCATGCGCTATCGCTCCGCCGCTTCCGCAATGGTGGTGACGCCGTTGCACCCGAGTTGAAGCGGAAAACAAACTGCTTCCGAGACCATTCTGATGCGTAGACTGGCGTAAAGATAACCCAAGGCGCCGCTGGGGTTTTTCGGGTCGGCGAGCAGTTCCACCCGGACATTGCTCAGGCGCGGTTCGAAGGCGCGATGTCGGGTGGAACTGCTCGCCGACCCGAAAACTCCAGCGGCGCCTTGGGTTATCTTTACGCCAGTCTACGCATCAGAATGGTCTCGGAAGCAGTTTGTTTTCCGCTTCAACTCGGGTGCAACGGCGTCACCACCATTGCGGAAGCGGCGGAGCGATAGCGCATGCGCAGATCAAGGAAGAGCTTCTACGCTATTACACTGAGGAACTCACCTACCTGGCCCGTGGGCGCGAATACGCGCGCAAATATCCAAAACGTGCTTGGAAAGGATGGTTACCCGGCCGATCCTCACGTCGAGCGGGGGGAATCGTTTGCCCTGCTCACCGGACGCATGGGGCATGAAATGGATGCCCAGTTTCCCGAAATTACCTCGTCTCTATCCTCAGTTGCAACAACCTGTGCCGTCGCTGGCCATCGCCCATTTCCAGATCACCACCAAACGCGGAAATTCACCACCGCGGTTTTGATCTCCCAAAGGCACCGCGCTTTTCGCCTATCGATCGCGCGACGCAACCTCCAGTTTTCGCACCGCTTATCAGGTGACCATGTGGGCCGTCGAAATCAGCGAACAGGCTATGGAGCCACCCGCCCGCTATGACTTCCTAAGCTCCGATGCCCGCGTTGGTGCAGTCGCTGGCAGCTCTAGCTCGATGAGCTTTCGCTGGACACCCTTCGCCTCTATCTCAAAAGTACACCACACCAGTGGCCCCAGCTTACCGGATTTTATGAATTGCTGTTTTCAGCCTTGACGCATCCAAATGATCCTGCCTGACGACACGGTGGGGCCGCGGTGACGCTGCCTGCTGCACGTCCCGAGATAGGCACAGCTGTGAAGACCTGCTCCCCTACCAAACAGACCCATCCCGCTTATGGCCAACTAAGGAGTATTTCCAATTTCCGGAAAAGTTCTTGTTCGTTGATCTGAAGCACCTCAGCCGGCGCCGCACTTCGAAACGGTACAATGTGCTGCTACCGTTCACTCGATTTGCCGAAGGAGAACCTTACGGTCAGCCGCGAGAGATGTTTGTCCTAGGCTGCGCCCCGATGGCGAATCTGTTCAGCCGCACTCTTCCGAGCCGATTCGCATCGATCACCGGCACCTGCGTACCGCCTGGTTGCGGATTTTTGCGCCGCGAACATACCACCGAGATTCACTCTATACAAGCTGTTTTCAGTATTATGAATCCGGCCGACGATACCCGCAATTTCGAGCCGTTTTACTCTTCCGCCATGCCACCAGCGGGCAGCCTGTCCAATGCTTTCTGGCACAGCAAGCCTGCCTGTTTTAACCCAGCGTGAAGAGATGTCCGGAACAACAGGTGGCTTGCGTTCCTGGATCTGAATTTCAACCCGGCGGTTCCGGCAGCGGGATTGTGGTGTTTGCGCAGACCTCTGTGCATGAACCACGATATAGGCAACGGAGAGCCCGGCCGGAGGCCAAATGCATATGGAAGACGTTGGGCCTGTGACGGTGACTTGTCTCAGCCCGTCCTACGCATCCGGCCTACCCGCCCATCGGCGGGCGTACTTCCTGGAACCTGATTTCGAATCTTTCTTTGAACACTGTAAAAAGGCGAAGAAGGGCGCGATGCGTTCTGCGAAATTTTGCGCCTCTATTGTTTCGGCGATGAGACCGCGCTCTTGCAACAGATTCGCGGCATCAGGGATTTTTCTTCCAGGCAAACCACCCTCCGCTTAGGCAAAGACGCATGGCGCGGCTTCTGTTCTGGAACCGAGGTGAGCTCTTGAGCCTGGACGAAGGCTTGTACGCGGGCCGCGGCGGAGCCTTTCTGTTCGCCACTGTCCTGCGGCACTTTTTAGGTCTCTACGCTTCAGACAATTCGTTCACTCAGTTAGTGGCAAAAAGATTGAACCGGGAGGAGGAGTGGGATCCGCTGGCCGCCGTTGGCCGGTCTGCAGCCTCTGCTTTAGCATGATTTTCGATGAGGCACGTGTAGCGGCGTTGTATTTGGATCTGGGATACATACGAACCCTGCGGCCACGCTCTGAATCCATCCTGGCGGAAATCAGTTCTCTGGTGGGTCTGGAGGTTTCCGATTTCAGCGGCTTTCGAGCGGCTGTCATGGCGGGTCCGCGAATCGACAGAAGCCGTTTGAAGTGAAAAATCGCCGTCCTGGATGCCATCCTGGCTGCGGGCGATGACGAACCGGCGGTGCTGAGACTAGTTGAACCGCGATCCAGTGCATTCACAAATTCCTTTTGTGGAGCAAATTCCCAGATCAAACGAAGCGGCGCCGTTGTTTGGGTTACGCCTATTGAACATCCGTGCAGAAGCGCGCCTCCGACACCCCTCGCTTTCAAGCAACTGATCCAGGACTTGCGCCAGCTTTATGAGGATTCGCATCAGCCGCGGCGCGACACAGTCCGCCGCTCAACCCTCCTGGACGCCCTGGCGCGTTTAAGCCGCGAATTAAAGCGTAGTTATTGCTACCTGCCCGCCGCCATGCAGCTTGCCTTCGAGATCCCAGTATTTGCGGCCTTCGAAGCCGAATCATTTGAACCGGCTGCCCTGGCTCGCGGGGAGACACTTCGCCGCCTGTTTTGAGGTTGTGAGCAAATCCAGACTTGCTGCCAGCGACAAATGAGAGAGTGAGGGGGGGAAATGCCGCAGACAAGCGGCACGGAACTGGGCGCGCTCTACCTGGACCATCCAGGTTTACACGGCGCTGGCTCACTAGTCACATTCTGGGTACTCTGCTCGCTCCAGCGGCCATGTCGACGTTCGCTGGCGTCCAAGTGTGTCAAACTCCCTAGCACTACTCCGCAACGAACTGCAATGCTGATCGTACGACCCGCTGGAGATCGCCGCCCGCATCAGGAAACTTGAAGCCAAAGGGCTTTATATCAGCAGTCTTGCCTTCCCCCTCCTGCAACTGCACATCGACGAAAAGGTTAGGGACGCACTTGGAAAAGCAAGAAAGCGCTGGCCCCCTGATGGAGGTGGTCGCACGGGTCGAGTGCCTGTTGAGAAAAGCCTGCGGCAGGAGCCGTTTCAATTTGAGTTTTTGCAGGCGGTGCAAATTGTGGAAAAGATCCAGCAGCGCGCGCCGTGAGCCGTGCCGCTGGCATCCGCTTCCACTTTTATCAGTGAGTTTTGCTTTTCCCGCGAGTGAGGTGGACGCCCCATCAAAATTGCGCCGGCTTCTGAGGCCGCCTCCGCGGAGATGACGGTTAACTTCCTGGGCTTGGCCGGCGCCCTTGGGCCGTTACCTCAGGGATATGCCGAAATGATTCTGGAAGCGGCGGGCGCGGCGCGACATGGCGGCCGTGGATTTTTCTGAACATCTTCAATCACCGCTTGGTCTGGCTGCTTTATCGCGCGCACAAAGCGCACAACGTCACGCTCACCGTGGAACCGCCGGTTCGCGGTGACACGGCTCAATATCTGTTTTCGCTGAGTGGGCTCGGCCATACCACCCTTCGCGACCGCGTCGGTGTTCCCGATAGGCAACCATTACAGCGGCTTGCTGGCGCGAAATGTACACAGCCGGAGGCCTAGAAACCTGCTGACCGAGTCTTTTGGCACCAGCGTTCGCGTTAGTCAGTTCATCGGCTGCTGGCGCGTCTTAGCTCCATCCCAGTGGTCAAGAATTGGGTCGCGAGGTTGGTAATACGAGAACCTTGGGCGCGGGCGCGGTCTTGGGAAAGCGGGTCTGCTGATCAAGGCGGCGGCGTGCTACTCGAAATCGGACCACTGCGTTCGGTCCAGTTCTATCGCTTCCTGCGGGCGAAACTCGCGCATCTGCAACTTAACAAACTGGCGCGCTTCTACGTTGGTTCCCACTTCCGCATTCAGGTGCAATTGCGTCTGCATGTTTCTGAAATCTAGGCAGCGTCACTCGGCGGCGTGCGGCTTCGCTACACGTCATGGTAGGGCACGAATTTAAGCGACCCCTCCCGCTGCGGCGCGGTGCGTTTTCCTAAATGAAGATATCGGACCCACACATTGAACAATTAATTCAATGCGCAACGCCGCTGTAAAAAATACTGATCGATCTCATCACGGCTTCTCAGGGAAACAACGATTCTGCCTTGTTTGACTCTGTCAGTTTATGCTTTATTTCTAAAAATGTGCGGCTGTGTCGGTCAACTGGAATGCTCGGCAAGCCCGTCACCTGCAAAATCGGCCAGAGTCTCGGCGACATGCACTACGTCCAACGGCATGCATGCGCAACTTCGTGCACGGTTAGGACAGGATCAGCGAACGTGCATTACAAAGCGGATATTTATCCATCATTGTGGCTATTGACCTCAATGTGGACTGCCAGATTTTCCAGAATATGTCGACGCCTGACATTATCAAGCAGGGTTTGCCGCGATCTCGGCTTTTCCGGGGAACTTGACGCGCACTTATGCGCCACGCGAGTTTTGTGTTGAATACCGCGAGTCCGCCTTTACATTTGTTTCAAGGCTTATGGAGGAAGAAGGCATCTTCTACTTCTTCCAGCACACCAAGAGGCGGGCCCCGTGGTTCTGGCGGGATGATTCAAGCGCGTGGCTCGCCTGTGACGCTGCTGACGATCGGCGCGCTCTCGGACCGCGCCGACAGCTATCGCGAAGACGACCTCGTTACCGAATGTTCTTCGCAGCGGTAACGTGACGCCGGGCCAAGTTGTCAAAACCGACGACTTCAACTCTCTCACTCCCGACAGCGACTTGCTTGCCACCGCTAGCAGCACCGATACCAGCCGCTCCATTTATCAATATGCAGGGCTATATACCAAACAGAGCGACGGCGAAAGCATCGCTAATATCCGCTAGCCGCGCTCGAAATACCCCCATGAATTCGCTGCATCGACTGCACACTTGCAGAAACTCTGACACCGGGGCGAAATTTGCCCCTCACCGGCCACTACAACAACAAGCTCAACACCGAATACTTGTGCGGGAAGTGGCAGTGCGCGGCGATCAGCAGACTTACCGCAATACATTCGAGGCTTTCCCGGCGGCCG